>DATMBN010000105.1:0-2226 GCA_035559275.1 Burkholderiaceae bacterium | reverse complement strand
CCGCAAACGCTGGTCAACGTGCGACTGCAGCCCGGGCAGGACTGGAAGTCCAGCCCCGGGTGGCGGGAGAGCTTTTCGTACAAGGTCGCGCGGGAGATCCCGAGCATCCGGGCAGCCAGGAGCTTGTTGCCGCCTGTGGCCTTGAGTGCCGCCTCGATCGAACGGCGCTCGAGTTCCGCGATCGCTTCGGGCAGTGGCCGCACCGGCGCCGCCCCCTCGCATGCGCCCGGCCGGCCCTCGCTGGCCGGGCCGGGCGCGAGGCGCTCTGGCTCGATGGCAGAGGACTCGGGTCGCCCCGGCCCTGGCCCCTCCGGCTGCCGCAGCACGCGCCGGAAATGACGCGCCTCCAGCCGCAGGTCATCGGTCAGCATGATGACCTGCTCCAGCACGTTGCGCAGCTCGCGGATATTGCCGCGCCACGGGTGCGCCCGCAGCACCGCGAAGGCATCGGGCGCGATCTCCCGGTGCGGCATGCCGCTGCGCCGCGCGATGTCGTCTTCCAGCGCCTCGACCAGCGCCTCCAGGTCCGACAGCCGCTCGCGCAATGCCGGCAGGCGGATCGGCACCACGTTGAGGCGGTAGTACAGGTCCTCGCGAAAGCGGCCCTCGGCGACGAGCCTGGGCAGGTCCCGGCTGGTCGCGGCGATCACGCGCACGTCCACCTTGATCACGTGATTGGAGCCGAGCGGCTCGATCTCCTGCTCCTGCAGCGCGCGCAGCAGCTTGGCCTGCAGGGCGGCCGGCATGTCGCCTATCTCGTCGAGAAACAGCGTGCCGCCATCGGCGAGCTTGAACTTGCCGTCGCGGCCCTTGCGATCCGCCCCGGTGTAGGCCCCCGGCGCGACGCCGAAGAACTCGGCCTCCAGGAGCGTCTCCGGCACGGCGGCGATGTTGACCCCGATGAAGGGGCGCCCGGCGCGAGACGAGGCGGCGTGGATCGCGTGCGCGAGCAGCTCCTTGCCGGTGCCGGTCTCGCCCAGCAGCAGCACGGTGCTGTCCGTTTGCGCGACGCGCCGAGCCTGGCGCTTGACCTCCAGGGCCTGCGGGCTCGTGCCGATGAAGCTGGCGAAGGTGTATTTGGGGCGTCGCTGCTCGGCCAGGGCCTTGCGGGCGTCGTCGAGTTCCTGCTGCAGCCGCGAGAACTTCTTCATGAGCGGCTGCATCGTGCTCTCGGGATGGGCCATCAGCACCATGCCGAGGGCGCCGATGACCTCGCCCGCCTCGTCGCGCAGCGGAATGCGGCTGACGAGGAAGGTGCCTGCCTTGTTGGTCAGCAGATCCACGAGGATCGGCCGCCCGCTGCGGATCACCTCCCGCATCAGCGTGTTGGGCACCACCTCCTCCACGGCATGACCGATGAAGTCGGACTCGTGTTGGAAGCCCAGTGCCGGCAGGAACTGCTTGTAGCCCTCGCTGATCCACACCACGCGGCCGCTGCGGTCCACCAGCATCATGCCCTCCGCGGTCTCCGCGAAGAGCTGGAACATGGAGCGCGCCGCCAGTTCCAGCACGCTGCGGGCGTCGCGGGGCAGGTGGCTGGGGACGGTGGCGGGGTCGAACAACGGGGCGACGGACATTCCGTGCATGCTAGCCGCGCGGGGCCGACCGTCCATTGGGGACAACCGAGGTGCGGCTTGTCCCCCCGGGGCACGCGCGTCACAATGCCTCGGCATGCAAAGCCGCCGCACCTTGACGCGTCTTCTCGCCTGCCTGCCAGCGATCACGTTCGCCGCCTGCGCCGCTCTCCCGCCCCCTGCCACCGTGGCTGTGTACAAGAGCCTGGGCTCGCGCCAATGCGAAGGCGGGGGTCCGGAGCCATCCGCCCTGGCCGAACCCCTGCGGCAGGCCGGGGTGCCCGTGCTCGCGACCGCCTGCGGACAGGACGGCCGGATGCGGGCCGCCATGTGCGGGCTGAGCGACGGGCGGATCGCCGTGTTCGATATACCGGCCGATCGGCTGGAGGATGCGCAGAAGCTGGGCTACGGGCCCCTTTCCGCCCTGCCCGACGCAACCCGCGCGGCCTGCCGCTGAGGGCAGCTGCCGCCCCCGCCGCCGCCCCAGGTCGAACCGGAAACCGCCGGAGCTTGCGCGCACGGCGGCCTCTTGTATCTTTGCCCCCGGGGCTTGCGCCCCACCCCCCAGGGGGGTTGCGGCCCGGCTTCGGGCGGCCGGGCGCCGGGCGTTGTTTCTTTGCCCCCGGGGCTTGCGCCCCACCCCCCAGGGGGG
>DATMBN010000104.1:0-11092 GCA_035559275.1 Burkholderiaceae bacterium | reverse complement strand
TGCAGGCCCTGCTGCACGTGGCGGGTTTCGTCGAGGTCGCCACCCGCCCCGATCTGGCGGGGCGGCCTCGCTGCACAGGCGGGCGCCGCTCCGCCCCCGGCTGAAGCCCCGCACCCTTGCGCACGGCTCGCGGGAGGCGAGCCGGCCCGGACAGGCGCGAGAGTAACACCCTGTCACAGTTCCGCCACGAAAGGTAAGCCGATCCGTACGAACGGCACGAGCGCCCCCTTGGCGGGCCCTGGCGACCCTCCTACGATGGGACGTCCGGGCATCCCTTTCTTTCGCGCAGTTCCGGCTGCCGGTTTCGGGAAGGAGCGGACCATGAAGGCGACGATGCATGCGGCGACCAGGCGGGCACTGACCGCCCTCGCCTTGGCGGCGACGGGCACGCCGGCCAGTGCGGACGGGGAGCTGTCCCTGCGGGTCGACGGGCCCCGGGTCCGGTTGAGCTACTCGCTGCCCCTCGAACCGGGAACCCAGCTCGGCGTGGAGCGCGTGCGCGTCCGCCTGGGCGCCCTCAGCCTCTACGACACCCGCAGCGCTGCACTCCAGCGTCCAGCCCTGAGCGAGTGGTCGGTGACCAGCGACTATCGCTTCCGCTCCGACGCCGGCTGGCGCGCGACAGGCGGGCTGCTGCGCGGCGAGTCCCTCGACGCCTCCTCGCCGGCCTCGGGGCTGCGCAACCCCCACGACGTGGCCTTCGCCCCCGACGCGGATCGGGCCTCCGTGCTCGACGGCCGGTCAGTGGCGGTGCCCTACCTGGGCCTGGGCTACTCCGGGCGGGCGAACAAGGCCTGGTCCTGGCACGCCGACCTCGGGGTCGTGATGCTCAAGCCCCGATCCTCGGTCCGGCTCGGCGCCGACGGAGCCGGCTCCCGGCTGTCCTACGACACCGCGGGCCGCGATCCCGACGTGCGCCTGCCCGGCGGGCTGGGCGACTGGCGGGTCTCGCCCGTCATGCAGCTGGGCGTGTCCTACGCCTTCTGAGCGTTGTGCGGTAGGGACGGCGGCCGCCACAACGCTTTACGCCTGCGCAAGGGCATCCCTGGCGGCAGCGGCGGGCTGGAGCGTTGCGGCTTACACTTGGCCCATTCCCCCTTCTTTCCTTGCGACGACCATGAGCGACGTTCAGCAGCGTATCGACGACCTGGTGAAGAGCAACCGCGTGGTGCTCTTCATGAAAGGCACGGCGCAGTTCCCCATGTGCGGCTTTTCCGGCCGCGCGGTGCAGATCCTCAAGGCTTGCGGCGTGAACGACCTGAAGACGGTCAACGTGCTGGAGGACGAGGAGATCCGGCAGGGCGTCAAGGAATACGCCAACTGGCCCACCATCCCGCAGCTCTACGTGAACGGCGAATTCGTCGGCGGCTCGGACATCATGATGGAGATGTACCAGTCCGGCGAGCTGCAGCAGCTGCTCGGCACCGCCCAGGCCTGACGCGCCCATGCCGGCCCCGCGCATCGTCGTCGGCCTGACCGGGGCGACCGGGGCCGTCTACGGCGTGCGCCTGCTCGCCCGCCTGAAGGCGCTGGGCGCCGAGACTCACCTCGTCGTCACGCCCGCCGGCGTGCTCAATGCCCACCACGAACTGGGGCTGGACCGTCGGGAACTCGAGGCGCTGGCCGACGTCGCCTACAACCCCGCCGACGTCGGGGCGGCGATCGCGAGCGGCAGCTTCGCGACGGCCGGGATGGTGGTCGCGCCCTGCTCGATGAAGACGCTGGCCGCGGTGGCGCACGGCCTGTGCGACAACCTGCTCACCCGAGCGGCCGATGTCACGCTCAAGGAACGCCGGCGCCTCGTGCTGTTGGTGCGCGAGACCCCCCTCAACCTGGCCCACCTGCGGAACATGACCGCCGTCACGGAGATGGGCGGCATCGTCTTTCCGCCGTTGCCGGCCTTCTACCATCGTCCTTCGACGATCGACGAGCTGGTCGACGACACGGTCGAACGCGTCGTCTCGCTGCTGGACGCAGGCGCGCAGCCGAGGTCCTGGCAGGGGTTGTGAAAGAGGGGCGGCGGCCCGGCTTCGGACCTTCAGACGCGGGCGTCCGCGTGCTCCCACTGGCGGCGCGCCGCGAACACCGCGTTCGGGTACTCGGCCCGGCCCCGGCTGCCGTTGTAGCGGCCCAGCGCCAGGAACAGGTCGCCACGCTCGATGTCCAGGTAGTGCCGCAGGATCACGCAGCCGAAGCGCAGGTTGGTCTGCATGTGGAAGAGCTTGCCCGGGTCGCCGTCGCCAATCAGGCGGCTCCAGAATGGCATCACCTGCATGTAGCCGCGTGCCCCGACGCGGCTGATCGCGTACTTGCGAAAGCCGCTTTCGACCTGGATCAGGCCCAGCACCAGGGCGGTGTCCAGGCCCGCGCGCTTGCTCTCGTACCAGACCGTCTCGAGGAAGTCGATGCGCGTCTGTGCGTCGGGTTTGCGGCGGCGCAGGCGCTCGCTCATGGCGCCCAGCCAGCGCAGGTACTGAAGACGGTCCTCGACGTTGCGGAACTGGGGCTTGGGCGGCGCGTTGTTGGCGATGGCGGCCGACAGCGCCGAGCGCACGGAGTCGGCCAGCGGCTCCTCGATCTGCCTGCCCGCCTGCGCGCTGGGCGCGAACGCGAGACCGACGCAACCGGCCAGCCAGGCACGGCGGCCCAGCCCGGGCGGCACCCCGACATGCGTGCGCGAGGCGTCGCCGGCCCGGCTCACCCCCGGCCGGGCCCACGGCTGCGTCCTCACGCCGACAATTTCCCCTTCAGCCACGCCAACACCTCGTCCGCGGCCACGGTGGTGGCCTGCGCATCACGCCGGCCCTGATATTCCACCTTTCCGTCCTTGAGGCCCCGGTCGGAAATCACGACGCGGTGAGGCACGCCGATCAGCTCCCAGTCGGCGAACATCGCGCCCGGGCGTTCTCCACGGTCGTCCAGCATCACGTCCACGCCCTGCCCCAGCAGTTCGTCGTGCAGGCGGCCGGCCGCCGCGCGCACCTCCTCGGACCGGTCGTACCCGATCGGGCAGATGACCACCGTGAAGGGCGCCATCGCGTCGGGCCAGATGATGCCGCGCTCGTCATGGTTCTGCTCGATGGCTGCGCCCAGGATGCGCGTGACCCCGATGCCGTAGCAGCCCATCTCCAGCAGGCGCGGCTTGCCGGTTTCGTCGAGGTACGTGGCGTTCATCGCCTTGGAGTACTTGGTGCCGAGGTAGAACACATGGCCCACCTCGATGCCGCGCTGGATCGCCAGCCGCCCCTTGCCGTCGGGCGAGGGGTCGCCCTCGACCACACTGCGGATGTCGGCGACGAGGTCCGGCTCCGGCAGGTCCCGGCCCCAGTTGACCCCGGTGTAGTGGTAGTCCACCTCGTTGGCGCCGCAGACGAAGTCGCTCATGTTCGCGACCGTGCGGTCGGCCACCACCTTGACGGGCTTTCTCGTGCCGATGGGGCCGAGGTAACCGGGCTTGCAGCCGAAGTGTTCGAGAATCTCGGCCTCGGTGGCGAAGCGGAAGCCGCTCTTCAGGCCCTCGACCTTGCCGGCCTTGATCTCGTTGAGGTCGTGGTCGCCGCGCACCAGCAGCAGCCAGACCTGCACGCCCACGACGTCCCCGGCCTCGTTCCGCTCGTCGGTGGCCAGCACCAACGACTTGACCGTGCGCTCCAGCGACAGTCCCAGCAGTTCGGCCACCTGCGCACAGGTGCTCTTGCCCGGCGTCGGCGTCTTCTGCAGCGCCTGCGCGGGCGCGGCGCGCTCGGCAATGAGGGCCACGCCCTCGGCCAGCTCGATGTTGGCCGCGTAGTCCGACTCGGGACAGTAGACGACCGCGTCCTCGCCCGTCTCGGCGATCACCTGGAACTCGTGCGACAGGTCGCCGCCGATCGCCCCGGTGTCGGCCGCCACCGCGCGGTACTTGAGGCCGAGGCGGTCGAAGATGCGGCAATACGCCGCATACATCGCCTCGTAGCTCTTCTTCGCGCCCTCGACGTCGCGATCGAAGGAGTAGGCATCCTTCATCGTGAACTCGCGCCCGCGCATCACGCCGAAGCGCGGCCTGCGCTCGTCGCGGAACTTGGTTTGGATGTGATAGAAGTTCTTCGGCAGCTGGCGGTAGCTGCGCAACTCCTGGCGCGCGATGTCGGTGATGACCTCCTCGGAGGTCGGCTGGATCACGAAGTCGCGCTCGTGGCGGTCCTTCACGCGCAGCAACTCGGGGCCCATCTTGTCCCAGCGGCCCGTCTCCTGCCACAGCTCGGCCGGTTGCACGACCGGCATCAGCAGCTCGATGGCACCCGCGCGGTTCATCTCCTCGCGGATGATGTTCTCCACCTTGCGGATCACCCGCAGGCCCATCGGCATGTAGTTGTAGATGCCGGCGCCGAGCCGCTTGATCAGGCCCGCCCGCATCATCAGCTTGTGGCTCACGATCTCCGCGTCGGCGGGGGCTTCTTTGAGGGTCGAGATGAAGAACTGGGACGCTTTCATGTGCGCTTGGGCCTGTCCCATGAAAAACCGGAAACAGGCGACGAATGGCAGGGCTTTGGAGGGGTTGAAACCGCACCGCCCGGTGCAATAATGGTTTCAGTCAAAGATTTTGAGGTTCGATTATGCTCGACCGGGAAGGCTTCCGGCCCAACGTCGGCATCATCCTGCTGAACCACAAGAACCAGGTTTTCTGGGGCAAGCGCATCCGGACGCACTCCTGGCAGTTCCCACAAGGCGGCATCAAGCACGGCGAAACGCCCGAACAAGCGATGTACCGGGAGCTGCACGAGGAAATCGGGCTGCGGCCGGAGCACGTGCGCATCATCGCCCGCACCCGAGACTGGCTGCGCTACGAGGTGCCCGACCACTACATCCGGCGCGAGGCCCGCGGACACTACCGCGGCCAGAAACAGATCTGGTTCCTGCTGCAGCTGGTGGGCCGCGACAGCGACATGAACCTGCGGGCCACCGACCATCCGGAGTTCGACGCCTGGCGCTGGAACGACTACTGGGTGCCGCTGGACGTCGTGATCGAGTTCAAGCGCGACGTCTACCAGATGGCGTTGACCGAACTCGCGCGCTACCTGCCCCGCATCAACCCCCACAACCGCTACCTGCGCTCGGGCATGCGCCCGCATCCACGGGAGGACGCCCGCCTGCCTCGACACAACGGCGCTCCCGTCACCACACCCGCACCTTTGCAGGAGGCTGCGCAGGCTCGCCAGCCCCAACCGCTGGCCGACGTGCCGGGAGAAGAACCGAGCTGAAGCGCGATGTGAGCCTGCGCCGCAACAGGGTGCTCGCTGCACGAGCTGGGCCGTTGTGGCTTCGGCCGGCGCTTTCGCGCCTTCACATCGCTGCGCGATGTGAGCCTGCGCCGCAACATGGTGCTCGTTACACGAGCACCATGTTGTCCCGGTGAATCATTTCGGGTTCGCCGGTGAAGCCGAGGAGGCGCTCGAATTCGCTGGAGGGCTTGCGGGCGATCAGGCGGGCCTCGGCGCTGGAGTAGTTGGCCAGGCCCCGCGCGATCTCTATCCCGGTTTGCGTGCGTACCGCGATCACGTCGCCGCGGGCGAACTCGCCCACCACCTCGACCATGCCGATGGGCAGCAGGCTCTTGCCCTCGCTGCGCAGCTTGGCCGCCGCGCCATCGTCGACCACGACCGCGCCGCGCAGTTGCAGATGGTCGGCCATCCACTGCTTGCGTGCCGCAAGCTTGGGCGTGCTCGCCACCAGCAGCGTGCCGATCGATTCGCCGGCGGCCAGGCGCAGCAGCACGTCAGGCTCTCGGCCCCAGGCGATCACGGTGGAAGCGCCGCTGCTGGCCGCGCGCTTGGCCGCGAGGATCTTGGTGATCATGCCGCCCTTGCCGATGGCCGACCCGGCACCGCCGGCCATGCGCTCGAGCTCGGGATCGCCCGCGCGCGCCTCGTCGATGAAGCGCGCGTCGGGATGCTTGCGCGGGTCGGCAGCATACAGACCCTTCTGGTCCGTGAGGATGACCAGCACGTCGGCCTCGACCAGGTTGGCGACGAGCGCGCCCAGCGTGTCGTTGTCGCCAAACTTGATCTCGTCGGTGACGACCGTGTCGTTCTCGTTGATGACCGGCACCACCTGGTGCGACAGCAGCGCAAGCAGCGTCGAGCGGGCGTTGAGATAGCGCTCGCGGTCGGCCAAGTCCGCATGGGTGAGCAGCACCTGCGCGCTGCGCAGACCCTGCTCGCGCAACTGCGTCTCGTACATCTGCGCCAGCCCCATCTGCCCCACCGCGGCTGCGGCCTGGAGTTCGTGGATCTCCTTGGGCCGCGTCTTCCAGCCCAGGCGCTTCATGCCCTCTGCGATCGCGCCGCTGGAAACCATCACCACCTCGCGCCCCTGCGACGCCAGCCCCGCCAGCTGCCGGCTCCAATGGGCTATGGCCTGCGCATCCAGGCCGCGGCCCTCGTTGGTCACGAGGCTGGAGCCGACCTTGACGACGATCCGGCGGGCATTCTTGAGCACGTCACTCATGGCAGAAAGTGGCAAGCAGGGCGAAAAAGGTGGCCTGGGCAGTACGTCAGCGAAAGCGGGGATCGTCCGGATCGTCCGGATCGTGCGCCGGGGCGGCGGGCGGCTGCGGCGCCGCGTCGAAGCGCGGGTCGGGCTCCTGGGCCTGCGGCTCGCGCAGCGATTCCAGGTGCTGGTAGATCGCCTGGACCAGGGGCTCGCAGCCTTCGCGGGTCAACGCCGAGATCTGGAACACGGGCCCCTTCCACTTGAAGCGCTTGACGAAGTCCTTGACGCGCCGCTCGCGCTCCTCGGCCGGAATCATGTCCAGCTTGTTGAGCACCAGCCAGCGCGGCTTCTCGTAGAGCGACTGGTCGTACTTCTTGAGCTCGGCGGCGATGGCCTTGGCCTGCGCCACCGGATCCACGCCCTCGTCGAAGGGCGCCAGATCCACCAGGTGCAGCAGCAGGCGGGTGCGCTGCAGGTGACGCAGGAACTGGTGACCCAGCCCCGCGCCCTCGGCCGCGCCTTCGATCAGGCCCGGCACGTCGGCAATCACGAAGCTCTGCCCGGCCCCCACGCGCACGACGCCAAGGTTGGGGTGCAGCGTCGTGAACGGGTAATCGGCGATCTTGGGACGGGCGTTGGAGACCGCCGCGATGAAGGTCGACTTGCCGGCGTTGGGCATGCCCAGCAGACCCACGTCGGCCAGCACCCGCAGCTCGAGCTTGAGGCGCCGCTGCTCGCCGGGCCAGCCCTTGGTGCTCTGGCGCGGAGCCCGGTTGGTGCTCGACTTGTAGTGCAAGTTGCCGAAGCCGCCGTCGCCACCCTTGGCCAGCATCACGCGCTGACCGGGAGTGAGCAGCTCGGCGATGACCTCGCCGGTGTCGGCATCGCTGATGATGGTGCCCACCGGCATGCGCAGCTCGACGTCGTCCCCGGCCGCGCCGTACTGGTCGGAACCCCGGCCGTGCTCGCCGTTGCGCGCCTCGTGGCGGCGCGCGTAGCGGAAGTCGACCAGGGTGTTGAGGTTGCGGTCGGCAATCGCCCATACATGGCCACCCCGCCCGCCGTCCCCGCCATTGGGCCCGCCGAAGGGGATGAACTTTTCACGGCGGAAGCTCACGCAGCCGTTGCCGCCATTGCCGGCGGCCACGTCGATGTAAGCCTCGTCTACGAATTTCATGGTTGCTTGTCGGGACGGTGGGAGTGCGAAGGATCCTGCAACTCGCGTGCGGGGCGGCGGCCGCCCTCGCTGCGCCAGGGGCGCTGGGTGACGAGCATCCACAGCCCGAACAGGATCAGGCCGAGCGGCCACCACGTGGCAATCCATTGCCAGGTGAGCCAACCGAGGTTGTGTGCCAGCAGCACCGCCCCGATGAGGATCAACAAAAAGCCAGCGTGCATCCGATCGCCCTGCTCCCGTGGAGCAGGCATCGTACTGCACCGCAGGCGGTGCCGGCTGTCACTGCAAACGACAAAGCCCCGGCGACCGGGGCTTTGTCGATAGCGACCACCCCGCGCCCGGATCACGGACGCGGCGCCGTCGCGGGCATCACACCGGGGTGACGCTGACGACCTTGCGGTTCTGCGGGCCCTTCACGTCGAAGGTGACCTGACCGTCGACCAGCGCGAAGAGCGTGTGGTCGCGGCCGCAGCCGACGTTGGTGCCTGCATGGAAACGGGTGCCGCGCTGGCGCACGATGATCGAGCCGGCCGGGACGACTTGGCCGCCGAACACCTTCACACCCAGCATCTTCGGTTGGGAGTCGCGGCCGTTCCGGGTGGAACCGCCGCCTTTTTTCTGTGCCATGGTCTAGCTCCTTGAACTTGGCGCTGCGGCGATCAGGCGTTGACCGCGCTGATCTGCAGTTCGGTGTAGGTCTGGCGATGACCTTGGCGCTTCTGGTAGTGCTTGCGACGGCGCATCTTGAAGATGCGCACCTTGTCGTGCTTGCCATGCGCCACCACCGTGGCCTTCACGCTTGCGCCAGCAACCAAGGGCGTGCCGACCTTGAGTTCCGCGCCGTTACCCACGGCGAGCACCTGGTCGATCACGATCTCTTGGCCGACTTCCGCAGCAATCTGTTCTACCTTGATCTTTTCGCCGGCAGCAACCTTGTACTGCTTGCCACCGGTTTTTATGACCGCGTACATATCAGCCCCTCGCAGGTGAACCACCTGCATCCAACAAGAACCGCGCTCTTGCCCCGACGCCCGCAAGGGGCCGCAGCAAGGAGCCGGTCGATCTGCCCCCTGGCGGCGCGCGCCAGCAAGCAACCTGCTCATCGCGCCCGGCCGAAAAACCGGGCACGCCTCGGCCCCTGCCACCTGTCCACGGACAAGGTCAAAAAGCCGAGCTCGAAAGTATAGCATGGGGGAGCAAGCCGACCTCACCCCGATCGAAAGGCCTTCGGCCGGCGAGCAGGAACGCGGCAGGCGGTCCCGGCGTGCCGCGCCCGGGCGGCCGGTGGGAGCCCGGGTAGGCCGGGGCGATCCCTATAATTTCGCGATTCGCTGAAGGGCTTCCGTGTCTCCCGCCTCCCCCTCCGTCTCGCCTGCTTCCGCCTTGGCCGTCGTCGCACCCGACATGGCCGAAGTCGACACCGTGATCCGCCAGCGGCTGGCCTCGGAAGTGGCGCTCATCAACCAGATCTCGCACTACATCATCAGCGCCGGCGGCAAGCGCATCCGCCCGATGCTGGTGCTGCTCTTCTCGCGCGCGCTCGGCTTCGAGGGGCGCGAACGCCACGAGCTGGCCGCCGTCGTCGAGTTCATCCACACCGCGACACTGCTGCACGACGACGTGGTCGATGAATCCGACCTGCGCCGCGGCCGGCAGACCGCCAACGCCCTGTTCGGCAACGCGGCCAGCGTGCTCGTCGGCGACTTCCTGTACTCCCGTGCGTTCCAGATGATGGTCTCGGTCGACCGCGTGCGCGTGCTGCAGGTGCTGGCCGACGCGACCAACGTCATCGCCGAGGGTGAGGTGCTGCAGTTGATGAACATGCACGACCCGGACATCGACATCCCGGCCTACCTCAAGGTCATCCGCTACAAGACCGCCAAACTCTTCGAAGCCAGCGCGCAGCTGGGCGCCGTGCTCGCCGGCGCGCCGGCCGACGTGGAAGAGCGCTGCGCCGAATACGGCCGCTCGCTCGGCACGGCGTTCCAGCTGATCGATGACCTGCTGGACTACGAGGGCAACACCGCCGAGCTGGGCAAGAACGTGGGCGACGACCTGCGCGAGGGCAAGCCCACGATGCCGCTGCTGGTGGCGATGCAGCGCGGCAGTGACACCGAACGGCGCTACGTGCGCGAGGCCATCGAGCTGGGTTCGGTGGATCGCCTGCCCCAGATCATCGAGATCGTGCGCAGGACCGGCGCGCTGGAAGCCACCCGGGAAGCTGCCCGCACGGAGGCCGAACGGGCCCGCCGCGCGCTCGACGCCATCCCCCTTTCGCCTTATCGGGAAGCTCTGCTAGAATTATGTGTTCGATCGGTTGACCGCTCCTCGTGAGCCACCGGTCGGCGGAGACGGGGGGCGCAGACGGGGCTTCGGCCTTTCTTGTCCGCGCACCATACATACGGGGTGTAGCTTAGCCTGGTAGAGCGCTACGTTCGGGACGTAGAGGCCGGAGGTTCGAATCCTCTCACCCCGACCAGGACTTCTCCTTGCGCATCAAGGACTTCCAACAGAATCAAGAACTTAGGCGGCGCCAGTGTGCGTCCGGGTGTGTATAGCAGGTGGTTGACTTGAGCCCATCGCATCCACCCATGCCATCCGACTTGGTGCGACTCCGCAAGCGCAAGGAGTCCACGAACTACCAACTCCAGATCACGGTGCCGGCCGACCTTCGGCAGCACTTCAACGGGCAGCGGCTGATCCGGCAGTCGCTGGGCACCGGAGATCGCAAGGAAGCCGAAGCGCGAGCCTTGCGTGCGGCACTGCCGATATGGCAGCGGTTCTGCGAGTTGCGCCAGCCTGCGTACGCCCAACCCTCTTCGCTCGATCAAGGACTCTTCCTGGAGGCGTCCCTGGCCTATTTGAACGACCGAGCCAGCGAGGAGTCGCGCCGGGTCGCCAAACTCATCGAGGACGGCAAAGAGGATGAGCGAGCCCACGCGGAAGCAAGCTGGGACGCCCTGCACAGCCTTTTGGCTGATGAGGTGGACCCGGAATACGGCCAGCCACCGCATAGGCGGTTGGAGTGCGAGGAGAACCACGCGACAGCCAATGCCGTCCTGGCCCGACTGGGACTGAGCCTCGACGCATTGAGCCCTACAGATCGCGTATGGGCGCTGCGAGAGGCAGAGTGGCTACGGGCGGACCTCTACTTGATCATGGAAGAGTGCTGCGCAGCAATCCCAACAGGCGTTCGTCGCGCTGAAATCTTCCGTAGGCGCAGGGATGCCCTACCCCACCTGACGCCAGCCCAGGTCGCCGAGGCGCCAACTCGGACACCCTCACCCAACCAGGATCGTCCTCGACGCGGCAAGACCAAGACGCTGAGCGACGTGCTGCCGGAGTGGCAGGCCAGGACGAATGCAAAGCCCCACGCAATACAGGACACAGAGCGGGCCTTGGCGCTATGGGAGGAAGCCACCGAGAACCCAGCCATCGGCGAGA
>DATMBN010000103.1:0-11328 GCA_035559275.1 Burkholderiaceae bacterium | reverse complement strand
CTTCGGAGTGCCATGCGGCACGGGAGGGCGAAAAGCCGGGCCCATCGTCGCGATGATCGCAGCGGCCGCGGCCGCCGGGCAAGTGCCTCAGAACGGCCGGCGCGCCTGCCACCAGGCCAGCACCTGCCGCACCGAAGCCTCGATGCTGAGCGCGGAGTTGTCCAGCGACATCGCGTCCTCGGCAGGCTTGAGCGGTGCGGTGGCGCGGTTGCGATCCCGCTCGTCGCGCGCCTCCAAATCCTGACGAAGGTTGTCGATATTAGCCGAAAACCCCTGAGAAATCAATTGCTTATGTCGCCGCTCGGCGCGCGTGGCGGCGGTGGCGGTGAGGAACACCTTGAGCGCGGCATCCGGGAAGACCACCGTGCCCATGTCGCGGCCGTCCGCGACCAGCCCCGGCGCGCGCCGGAACGAGAGCTGCAGCCCGTGCAGGGCTTGGCGCACCTGGGAATAGGCGGAAATGCGCGACGCCGCCAGGCCGATCTCCTCCCGGCGGATGGCGTCGGTGACGTCCTCGCCGTCCAGCAGGATCTTCGGCGGGGCGAAGCGCAGCGGCAGGCGGGCCGCGACGGCCGCCACCTGTGGCTCGTCGCCGAGATCGATCCCGGCGCGCAAGGCGGCCAGCGCTGCGCTGCGGTAGAGCGCACCGGAATCGAGGTAGTGGAAGCCGAGCGAGGCCGCGACCTGGCTGGCCAGCGTGCCCTTGCCCGACGCCGTCGGACCGTCGATCGTGAGGACCGGTACGTCGCCCGGTTCGGCCTGCACCACGTCGAAGAATGCCTCGAAGTAGTCGGGGAAGGTCTTGGCGACGCACTTGGGGTCGAGGATGCGCACCGGCACCCGCTGGCCCATCAAGGGGTTGAAGGCAGCCAGCGAGAAGCACATCGCGACGCGGTGGTCGTCGTAGGTGTGGATGGCCGCCGGCGCCCAGCGGGCGGGCGGTGCGATCCGCAGCCAGTCCTCGCCTTGTTCGACCTCGGCTCCGAGCTTGGCGCACTCGGCGGCCATGGCCGCGATGCGATCGGTCTCCTTGACGCGCCAGCTCGCGATGTTGCGCAACGTGCAGGGGCCGGCGGCGTAGAGCGCCATCACCGCCAGCGTCATCGCCGCGTCGGGGATGTGGTTGCAGTCGAGGTCGATGGGCGTGAGCGGCCAGGCGCCGCGCGACACCTCCAGCCAGTTCGGGCCTCGGCGCACCTGCGCGCCCATGGCCTGCGCGGCCTCGACGAAGCGGATGTCGCCCTGGATGGAGTGCTCGCCCACCCCCTCGATGCGCACAGGCCTGTCGGCCGTCGCCGCCAATGCGCCCAGGGCGACGAAGTAGGACGCCGACGAGGCGTCGCCCTCGACGTGGATCCCGCCGGGCGAGCGGTAGCGGCTGCCCTGGGGAATCACGAAGCGCTCCCAGCCTTGGCGCTCGACCGCGATGCCGAAGCGCTCCAGCAGGTTCAGCGTGATCTCCACATAGGGCTTGGAGATGAGCTCGCCCTGTACCTCGATCTCGACCGCGCGCTCGCTGCTGGCCAGCGGCAGCGCAAGCAGCAGGGCGGTCAGGAACTGGCTGGAGACATCGCCGCGTACCCGGATGGGGCCCTCGAGACGCAGTTCACCCCCGGCCAGGCGCAGGGGCGGAAAGCCTTCCTGCCCCAGGTAGTCGATGCGGCAGCCGACCTGGCGCAGCGCGTCGACCAGATCCCCGATCGGCCGCTCATGCATGCGCGCGACGCCCCGCACCTCGAACTCGCCGCCTTCGAGCGCGGCGAGCAGCGCGAGCGCGGCGGACAGCGGTCGCATGGCGGTGCCGGCGTTGCCGAGGAAAAGGTGGGCTTGCCGCGCCCGCAGGTGCCCCCCCAGGCCGTGCACGGTGCACGTGCCCCGCTCCTGCCGGATCTCGCAGCCCAGGGCCCGCAGCGCGGCAATCATCACGCGCGTGTCATCGGAGTCCAGCAGGTCGTGGATGCGGGTCGTTCCTTCGCTGAGGCCGGCCAGCAGCAGCACCCGGTTCGAGATGCTCTTGGAGCCGGGAAGGCGCACGGTGCCGCCCGCAGCGCGCAGCGGCGGAAGATCGAGGAAGGGAATCGCGTACATGCGGTCGGGGGCGGATCAGCGCACGGTGCCCGGCTTGGGCGTGGACATCTGCCAGCTCGCGCGCGCGTCGGAGGCGCTGCGGATCAAGTCTTCCAGTGCCTCGGCGTTGCCGCTCCTGATGATGTGCTCCAGAGCATCCAGCGTGTGCCGGAAACGCATCGACTGCTTGAGCACTTCCTCTCGGTTGGCGAGCAGGATGTCGCGCCAGACGGCCGGGTCGCTCGCCGCGATGCGGGTGAAGTCGCGAAATCCCGGTCCGGCGAGCGAGAGGAAATCCTTGCCCGCCGGTTGCTTGGCGATCGAGTTGAAGTAGGCGAAGGCCAGCAGGTGCGGCAGGTGGCTCACGGCGGCGAAGGCCGCATCGTGGTTCTCCGGGCTCATCTTGAGCACCTGGCAGCCGATGGCGGCCCACACGTCGGTGGCCTTTTGCACCAGCTTCGCGTCGGTCTGCGGCAGCGGCGTCAGGATCACCTGGCGACCCGCGTAGAGCAGCGGGTCGGCGTGCTCGACCCCGGCGACCTCCTTGCCGGCGATCGGGTGCGCGGGCACGAAGGAGGCGACGCGATCCTTGAGTACGCGGCGGGCGGCGTCGACCACGTCGCGCTTGGTCGAGCCCACGTCCATGAAGAGCACGCCCGGCTCCACGAGGTGCCGGATCGCCTTGAAGGTCGATTCGCTGGCCGCCACCGGTACCGAGATCAGCACCACGTCGGAGCCCGAGACCGCCAGCAGCGCGGACTCCGCGGCCAGGTCGATGACACCCAGCCGCTTGGCCTTTTCGGTGGTGGAGGGCGACTTGCTGTAGCCGATGACCCGCTTGACGAGGCCCGCGCGCTTGAGCGCCAGGGCGAAGGATCCGCCCATCAGGCCACAGCCGATCACGCCGAGTTGGTTGAACATCGCTGCGTCTCGCGCGTGGTCAGTGGACGTCGATCGGGTAGGTGCCCAGCAGCTTGAAGAAAGCGCAGGCGTCGCGCAGTTCCTTCAGCGCCTGCGCGACATGCGGCTGGTCAGGATGGCCCTGGACGTCGATGTAGAAGTAGTACTCCCACTGCCCGGAACGCGCTGGACGCGACTCGAAGCGCGTCATCGACACCCCGTACTGCTTCAGGGGCACCAGCATGTCGTGCACGGCCCCGGGGCGGTTGACGACGGACACCACCAGGCTGGTGCAGTCGTGCCCCGAAGCCTTGGGTTGCGGATGGCGCTCCGGGTGGGTGACGATCGCGAATCGGGTCCGGTTGTGCGGGTCGTCCTGGATGGCCGGTGCGACCACGTGCAATCCGTATTCGCTCGCCGCGCGCTCGCTGGCGATGGCGGCCATCGTCGGGTCCTCGCCGGCCAGGCGAGCGCCTTCGGCGTTGCTTGCCACCGGCCGGCGTTCCGCATTGGGCAGGTGGTTGCTCAGCCAAAGGTGGCACTGCGCGAGCGCCTGCGGGTGCGCGCACACGGCCTCGATGCCCTCCAGCGCGTTCGTCTTGCGCAGCAGGTTGTGCCGCACGAAGAGGCTGGTCTCGCCGATGATGAAAAGCGGTGTGGTCAGGAACAGATCCAGCGACCGGGCGACGACCCCCTCGGTCGAGTTCTCGACCGGCACCACACCGAAATCTGCGGCGCCGGCCGTCGTGGTGCGGAAGACCTCGTCGATGCTCGCGCAAGGCACGCGCACGATGGACGAACCGAAGAAGCCGAGCGCGGCCAGTTCGCTGAAGGTGCCGGCGGGGCCCAGGTAGGCCACGCGGGTCGGCGTCTCCAGCGAACGGCACGCAGACATGATCTCGCGCCAGATCGGGGCGACCGATTCGGTCCTCAGCGGTCCCTGGTTGACGGCCTTCAGGCCGTCGATCACCTGCGCCTCGCGCTCGGGGCGGAAGACCACCGAGCCTTCCTTCTTCTTGATCTCGCCGACGGCCTGGGCGAGCGAGGCACGCTTGTTCAGGAGGGCGAGCAGCTCGCGGTCGACGGAGTCGATCTGGCGGCGCAGCGCCAGCAGGTCGTCATCGGAAGGGGGGAGGGGAGCGTCAGCCATGGGCAGCTGCGAATTCTCGCATGTACGCCACGAGCGTCTCCACTCCCTCGACCGGCATGGCGTTGTAGATGCTGGCACGCATGCCGCCCACGCTCTTGTGGCCCTTGAGCTGCAGCAGCCCGCGCTCCTTCGCGCCCGCAAGGAAGGCGTCGTTCAGCCGGTCGTCCGGCAGGAAGAACGGCACGTTCATGCGCGAGCGGCACTCGGGTGCCACCTTGTTGACGTAGTAGCCCGAGCTGTCGATGTAGCCGTACAGCAGCTCGGCCTTGGCGACCGCTCGCCGCTCCATCTCCGCCACGCCGCCCTGGCGCTTGACCCATTGGAACACCAGGCCCGCGATGTAGATCGCATAGGTGGGAGGCGTGTTGTACATCGAGCCGTTCTCGGCGACGACGCGGTAGTCGAACGCCGAGGGGCAGGTCGGCAGCGCCTGCCCGATCAGGTCCTCGCGCACGAAGACCAGGGTCAGACCGGCCGGGCCGATGTTCTTCTGCGCGCCCGCGAAGGCCAGGCCCACGCGGGACCAGTCGATGGGGCGCGAGAGGATGTGCGAGGAGCAGTCGATCACGAGCGGCGCGCGGCCGCCGAGCGCGGCCAGGTCCGGCAGCTGCTGGAACTCCACGCCGTGGATGGTCTCGTTGCTGCAGATGTGCACGTATGAGGCGTCAGGGCTCAGCCGCCACGCGGCCGGGGCGGGCAGCTTGGTGTGCCCGTCGCCCTCGTTGCTCGCGGCCAGTCGCGCCTGGCAGTAGCGCTGGGCCTCCTTGTACGACTTGGCCGACCACGAGCCGGTGACGACGAAATCGACCGTCCCGCCACGCGAGAGGTTGAGCGGGACGATGGCGTTCTCGCCGATGCCGCCGCCTTGCATGAACAGCACCTTGAAGTGCGGGGGCACCGCCAGCAGCTCGCGCAGGTCCGCCTCGGCCTGCGCGATGATGGCGCCGAACTCGCGGCCGCGGTGGCTCATCTCCATCACGCTCATGCCGCTGCCGTGCCAGTCGAGCATCTCGTTGGCCGCCTGGCGCAGGACCTCTTCCGGCAACGCGGCCGGGCCGGCGGAGAAGTTGTAGGGGCGGCGCTGCATGTCAGTCGGCTCCTCGGTTTCTACTTCCTCGGTTGGTTGGCCTGGCCGGTGCCGCTGTTGCCCGCCGGCGGCGTGTCGGGCATGCCCAGGTGCTTGCGCATCGCGGCCTGCAGCTGCCGTGCCTTGGGCTCCACCAGCGGCCGCGTCTCCTCGACCAGCTGCTGCAACAGGCTTTGCTGCACTTCCGGCAGCGCCTCCTGGTACTTGCGGTAGGCGGGCGACTCCAGCCATGCCACGAGCTGCTTGAGCTCCTCTTCGGTCATCTTCTGCTCGAGCGCGGCACCCAGCGTCGACGGCAGCAGCTTGACCGCGCGATCCCGGATCAGCGGGGTCGTCTCGTCCATGTATTTCTTGACCTCCGCCTCGATGTTCCGGGCCGCGGTCTGCCGCTGGGCTTCGGGCACCTGGGGCAGCACCCGCGCCGCTTCCGACATGAGCTGGTTCGCCGGCTGGCTCGCGAGGTTGCGCGCGATGCCCTCGACGGCCGGTTGCTGCAACTGCAGCAGGCGCTGCACGAGTTCCTTCTTCGTCTGGGCCTGCGCGGATGCGGCGAGGACCACGAACGCCGGCAGGAGAAGGAAACGGCGGAGATGGATCGTCATGGTTCTGGACTCCCTGGACTAAAGTGCGGAGGACGGCCGCGCGGCGGGCGGGCCCGCCGGCGGTCCAGCCCTCACTATCGCAAACTACTGGGAATCCTGCCCGTCGGGGCTTTCATCCGGCATTTCGCCGTCGGGGGACTTCTCCGCCGCGTCGTTCTCGACGATGCGCTGCAACCCGCTCAACTTCGAGCCGTCGTCCAGCGAGATCAGGGTGACGCCCTGGGTCGCGCGCCCCAGTTCCCGGATCTCGCTGACCCGCGTGCGCACCAGCACGCCGCGATCGGTGATCAGCATGATCTCGTCGGCCGGGCGCACCAGGGTGGCCGCGACCACCTTGCCGTTGCGCTCGCTCTGCTGGATCGCGATCATGCCCTTGGTGCCACGGCCGTGGCGGGTGTACTCGACGATGGGCGTGCGCTTGCCGTAGCCGTTCTCGGTCGCGGTGAGCACGCTCTGTGCCTCGTCCTCGGCCACCAGCATCGCGATCACGCTCTGGCCGGGCTCCAGCATCATGCCGCGCACTCCACGGGCTTGGCGGCCCATCGGCCGCACGTCGTTCTCGTCGAAGCGCACCGCCTTGCCGCCGTCGGAGAACAGCATCACATCGTGCTTGCCGTCGGTCAGCGCCGCACCGATCAGGTAGTCGCCCTCGTCCAGGTCGACCGCGATGATGCCGGCCTTGCGCGGGTTGCTGAACTCGTCCAGCGCGGTCTTCTTGACCGTGCCCTGGGCCGTGGCCATGAAGACGTAGTGATCGGCCGGGAAGCTGCGGAACTCGCCGGTGAGGGGCAGCACGACGGTGATCTTCTCCTCGGGCTGCAGCGGGAACATGTTGACGATGGGCTTGCCGCGGCTGGCGCGGCCGCCCTGCGGCACCTCCCACACCTTGAGCCAGTAGACGCGGCCCCGGTTGGAGAAGCACAGGATGTAGTCGTGAGTGTTGGCGATGAAGAGCTGGTCGATCCAGTCGTCTTCCTTCGTCGTCGCGGCTTGCTTGCCGCGGCCGCCACGGCGCTGGGCACGGTACTCCGCCAGCGGCTGGCTCTTGATGTAGCCGGCGTGACTGAGCGTGACCACCATGTCCTGCGGCGTGATCAGGTCCTCGGTGTCGAGTTCCTGGGCGTTGTGCTCGATCACGCTGCGGCGCGCGCCCAGCTTGGTCTGGCCGAACTCCTGCTTCAGGGCCGTCAGCTCTTCGGAGATGATGGCGGTGACGCGCTCGGGCTTGGCGAGGATGTCCAGGAGGTCGGCGATCTGCGCCATCACGTCCTTGTACTCACCGATGATCTTGTCCTGCTCCAGGCCGGTCAGGCGCTGCAGGCGCATCTGCAGGATCTCGCTGGCCTGATCGTCCGAAAGGCGGTACAGGCCGTCGGGCTGGAGGCCGTAGTGCGAGGGCAGGCCCTCAGGGCGGTAGGCGGCGCGGCCGCCGGGGGTGTCCGATTCGGCGCGGGCGAGCATCTCGCGCACCAGCGATGAATCCCAGGCGCGGCTCATCAGCTCCTGCTTGGCGATCGGCGGCGTCGGCGAGTTCTTGATGATCTGGATGAACTCGTCGATGTTCGCCAGCGCGACGGCCAGGCCTTCCAGCACGTGGCCGCGCTCGCGGGCCTTGCGCAGTTCGTAGACGGTGCGGCGGGTGACGACCTCGCGGCGGTGCTCGAGGAAGATCTCGAGCAGGTCCTTCAGGTTGCACAGCTTCGGCTGGCCGTCGACGAGGGCGACCATGTTGATGCCGAAGGTGTCCTGCAGCTGCGTCTGCTTGTACAGGTTGTTGAGCACCACCTCCGGGACTTCGCCGCGCTTGAGCTCGATGACCACGCGCATGCCGGACTTGTCGGACTCGTCCTGGATGTGGCTGATGCCTTCGATCTTCTTTTCGTTGACCAGTTCGGCGATCCGCTCCAGCAGGTTCTTCTTGTTCACCTGGTAGGGGATCTCGTCGATGATGATGGCCTGGCGTGCGCCCTTGTCGATGTCCTCGAAGTGGCACTTCGCCCGCATCACCACCTTGCCGCGCCCGGTGCGGTAGCCGTCGCGCACGCCGGCGAGGCCGTAGATGATCCCGGCGGTGGGGAAGTCCGGTGCCGGAATGATCTCCATCAGCTCGTCGATGCTCGCCTGAGGGTTCTTGAGCAGGTGCAGGCAGGCGTCCACCACCTCGTTGAGGTTGTGCGGCGGGATGTTGGTCGCCATGCCGACGGCGATGCCGGCCGAACCGTTGACCAGCAGGTTGGGCAGCCGCGTCGGCAGGACCAGCGGCTCCTTCTCCGAGCCGTCGTAGTTGGGGCCGAAATCGACGGTTTCCTTGTCGATGTCGGCCAGCATCTCGTGGGCGATCTTGGCCAGGCGGATCTCGGTGTATCGCATGGCCGCGGCGTTGTCGCCGTCGACCGAACCGAAGTTGCCTTGGCCATCGACGAGCATATGACGCAGCGAAAAATCCTGCGCCATGCGCACGATCGTGTCGTAGACCGCGCTGTCGCCGTGGGGGTGGTATTTACCGATGACGTCACCGACGATACGTGCCGACTTCTTGTACGGCCGGTTCCAGTCGTTGTTCAGCTCGTGCATCGCGTACAGCACGCGCCGGTGGACCGGCTTGAGGCCGTCGCGGGCGTCGGGCAGCGCGCGTCCCACGATCACGCTCATCGCGTAATCGAGATAGGAACGGCGCATCTCCTCTTCGAGGCTGATAGGGAGCGTTTCTTTGGCGAACTGCGTCATGCGGGCAGGAGGTGGGCAGGGCAGGCAGCGGGATTGCTGCCGGCAAGGCGCCGGGAGGGCCGGTCGGCCCCCCGGGGGGCCGTGATGCGAGCCGCGAAGGGCGGGCGCGAGCCCCGTCGGACGCCAAGAGCCGGCATTCTACTGGGGGCGCTTGTGGTGGCACAGCAACATCGAGGATCGACTGAACGGCACCGATAGACAAAAACTTGTCCATGTGACGTGCTATGGCACAATGAATCGTCGGTGGTGAAACGCGCGTGTTGCAGCGTGTTTCCTTGATCCGTCTGTTTTTTGAATGGACGCAACGCAGCCTGTCTGCGGCTTTTCTTGAGAGGAGAAACATGAACAAACTGAACAAGGTGGCGATGCTGTTTGCCTCGGCCGCATTGGCATCCGGCGCGCTCGCCCAGTCGGTCGACAACTGGCGCAACGTGGATGGCAACGTCTGGAAGAACGGCACGAACGAACTGTGCTGGCGCGATGCCACCTGGACGCCGGCCACGGCCGACCAGCGCTGCGACGGCGCCCTCAAGCCTGCTGCCGCGCCGGCACCCGCTCCGGCTCCCGCGCCCGCTGCTGCTGCTCCGGCCCCGGCTCCCGCGCCGGCCCCGGCACCCGCCGCCCCGACCAGCGAGAAGGTCACTTTCGCCGCTGACGCCTTCTTCGACTTCGACAAGGCCGTGCTGAAGCCGGAAGGCCGCGCCAAGCTCGACGACCTGGTGAGCAAGATGCAAGGCATCAACCTCGAAGTCGTGATCGCCGTGGGCCACACCGACTCCGTCGGCTCCGACACCTACAACCAGCGCCTGTCGGTGCGCCGTGCCGAAGCCGTGAAGGCCTACCTGGTCAGCAAGGGCATCGAGCAGAACCGCGTCTACACCGAAGGCAAGGGCGAGAAGCAACCGGTCGCCGACAACCGCACCTCCGAAGGCCGCGCGAAGAACCGTCGCGTGGAAGTGGAAGTGGTGGGCACCCGCACCGTCCGCTGACGCCTCCTGCGCGGGCGCGTCGTTCGGGCGCGCCTCGCCCCACGAAACCCCGCTGCGGCGGGGTTTCGTTTTTTGCGCCCCCCGCGGCCGCCCGCGCGCGACTGCGGGCAAAATCGGGTCCATGAGCGAGACCGTGAATGCCGATCCCCAAGAACTGGCCAAATTCAGCGAGTTGGCGCACCGCTGGTGGGATCCGGAGAGTGAATTCAAGCCCTTGCACCGCATCAATCCGTTGCGGTTGGAGTGGGTGGAGAAGCTGGCGGGTGGGCTGCAGGGCAAGCGCATCGTCGACATCGGGTGTGGCGGCGGGATCCTGTCCGACTCCATGGCCCGGCGGGGCGCTGCCGAGGTGCTGGGCATCGACCTGTCGACCAAAGCCCTGCGGGTGGCGCAACTGCACGCCCTCGAGGCCGGTACCCCGAATGTCCAGTACCGCGAGGTCTCGGCCGAGTCGCTGGCGGCCGAGCGCCCGGGCGAATTCGACGTCGTGACCTGCATGGAAATGCTGGAGCACGTGCCCCAACCCGAATCGGTGGTGCGGGCGGCGGCCGCGCTGGTCAAGCCTGGCGGATGGGTTTTCTTTTCCACCATCAACCGCAACCCGAAAGCGTTCTTATTTGCCATCGTCGGCGCCGAATATGTGCTCAAGCTTTTGCCGCGGGGCACGCACGAATACAGCCGGTTCATACGGCCCAGCGAATTGGCCCGGTGGAGTCGCGACGCCGGGCTCGATTGGGCCCGCACCCGAGGGTTGGAATACAACCCGGTGACCGACCGCTATTGGCTGTCGGACGACGTCAGCGTCAATTACCTGGTGGCCTGCCGTAAACCATGAACCCCACCTCCTGGCACCCCCGGGGCCCGGTGCGCGCCGTGCTGTTCGACCTGGACGGCACGCTCGCTGACACGGCGCCCGATCTCGCCGGTGCGGTCAACCGCATGCGTGAGCGCCGCGGCCTGGCGGCGCTGCCGCTGGAACTGCTGCGACCGGTGGCCTCCCACGGCGCGCGGGGCTTGCTGCGTGCAGGGCTGGGCGTCCGCACCGACCACCCGCAGTACGAGGCCTTGAAGAACGAGTTCCTGGACGAGTACGAAAGGGCGCTGGCGGTGCACACCCGCCTGTTCCACGGCGCCGAGGTACTGCTTGCCGCGCTCGAGGCCGCCGGTATCGCGTGGGGCGTGGTCACCAACAAGGTTATGCGGTTTGCCGGCCCCGTGATCGACGGCCTGGGGCTCGGCGCCCGGGCTGGGGTGGTGATCGCCGGGGACACGACGCCGCATGCCAAGCCGCACCCGGCGCCCTTGCTGGAAGCGTGTCGGCGGCTGCGTATCGCGCCGGCGCAGGCGTTGTATGTCGGGGATGACCTGCGGGACGTCCAGGCCGCACGGGCCGCCGGCATGCCGGCCATCGCTGCCCGCTATGGCTACCTGGGGGACGGGGAGCCGATCGAGGCCTGGGGAGCGGACGCGCTCATCGACCGCCTCGAGGATCTCGTGACTTTGTTGCAACTCAAGCCCTCTTGAAGCAGGGCCAAACGACGCCAACTACAATGGCGTCACAAGGGGCCGACCTGGTTTCGACGCGGGTGCGGAATCAGTGCGGTGCATGCCGAGCACCAGTCAGCTCGTAAATCCACTGGAACAAGCTAACTGCGAACGACGAACGTTTCGCTCTCGCCGCTTAAACACCGGTGAGCCTCGCAACGGTTGGCCGATGGGCCGGGCCCGCAAGGGCTGCGAGGTCATTCACATCGGCTGGTGCTGAGCCGGGTCACACGGTTCAGTACGAGATCCAGTGACTGGCGG
>DATMBN010000102.1:0-18835 GCA_035559275.1 Burkholderiaceae bacterium | reverse complement strand
GGCCTGGAGGTGGGTTCCACCATCCTGTCCGGCTCGGAAGCGCCGATCAAGGCGGGCAACACGCTGCCGATCCGCAACATCCCGGTCGGCTCGACCATCCACTGCATCGAGATGATGCCGGGCAAGGGCGCGCAGATCGCGCGTTCGGCCGGCGCCTCGGCGGTGCTGATGGCCCGCGAGGGTGCCTATGCCCAGGTTCGCCTGCGCTCGGGTGAGGTCCGCAAGATCCACATTGACTGCCGTGCGACCATCGGCGAGGTCAGCAACGAAGAGCACAGCCTGCGCCAATACGGCAAGGCCGGTGCGATGCGCTGGCGCGGTGTCCGCCCGACGGTGCGTGGCGTGGCGATGAACCCGATCGACCACCCGCACGGTGGCGGCGAAGGCCGCACTGGCGAGGCGCGCGCTCCGGTCTCGCCGTGGAACACGCTGACCAAGGGCTACCGCACTCGCAGCAACAAGCGCACGCAGAACATGATCGTGTCGCGTCGCAAGAAGTAAGGGGTAGGTCATGGCTCGTTCACTGAAAAAAGGTCCGTTCGTTGACCACCACCTGATGTCCAAGGTCGAGGCGGCGGTTGCCAACAAGGACAAGAAGCCGATCAAGACCTGGTCGCGGCGTTCGACGATCCTGCCGGAGTTCATCGGCCTGACGATCGCCGTGCACAACGGCAAGCAGCATGTGCCTGTCTATGTGACCGACCAGATGGTCGGCCACAAGCTCGGCGAGTTCGCGCTGACCCGCACGTTCAAGGGTCACCCCGCCGACAAGAAGGCGAAGAGGTAAGGAGTGGCGATGGAAACCCGTGCAGTCGTTCGCGGCGTGCGCCTGTCGGCCCAGAAGGGCCGGCTGGTCGCCGATCTCATCCGCGGCAAGAAGGTGGACCAGGCGCTCAACATCCTGGCGTTCACGCCCAAGAAGGCGGCCGTGATCATCAAGAAGGCGCTGGAGTCCGCGATCGCCAATGCCGAGCACAACGATGGTGCCGACATTGACGAACTGAAGGTCAAGGCTATCTATGTGGAGCAAGGCCAGACGCTCAAGCGCTTCACCGCGCGCGCCAAGGGCCGCGGCAACCGCATCAGCAAGCCGACCTGCCACATCTTCGTGACCGTGGGCAACTGACAGGCAGACAGGAAGACTATGGGACAGAAGATTCATCCGACCGGTTTCCGGCTGCCCGTCACCCGTGCCTGGGCATCGCGCTGGTACGCGTCCAATCGCAACTTCGGGCAGATGCTGGCCGAGGACCTGCAGGTGCGTGAGTACCTGAAGTCGCGTCTGAAGAACGCGGCGGTCTCCCGCATCCTGATCGAGCGCCCCGCCAAGAACGCCCGCATCACCATCTTCTCGGCGCGTCCGGGCGTGGTGATCGGCAAGAAGGGCGAGGACATCGAGAACCTGAAGGTCGAACTCGCCAAGCGTCTGGGCGTGCCGGTCGCGGTCAACATCGAGGAGGTGCGCAAGCCCGAGATCGATGCCCAGCTGATCGCCGACTCGATCACCCAGCAGCTCGAAAAGCGCATCATGTTCCGCCGTGCGATGAAGCGCGCCATGCAGAACGCGATGCGCCTGGGCGCGCAGGGCATCAAGATCATGTCCTCGGGCCGGCTCAATGGCATCGAGATCGCCCGCACTGAGTGGTACCGAGAGGGCCGTGTGCCGCTGCACACGCTGCGTGCCGACATCGACTATGGCTTCTCGGAGGCCAAGACGACCTACGGCGTGATCGGTGTGAAGGTGTGGGTCTACAAGGGTGACACCCTGGGCCGTGGCGAGGCGCCGACGGCCAAGACCGAAGAGCGTCCCGAGGACGATCGCCGTGGCCGTCGCGGTCCGCGCAGCGACCGTCCGGCGGGTGAGCGTCGTGGTCCCCGTGGCGGTGTCGGCGCGCGCGCCGGTCGCACCGAGGCCCCGGCCGACGGCAGCGACAAGCCTGCCGAGGCCACCGACGCCAAGACGCCCGCTGTCAAGCGTGTCCGCAAGGCCGCCGGCAGCGAGGGCAAAGGAGAATAATCATGTTGCAACCCGCTCGTCGCAAGTTCCGTAAAGAGCACAAGGGCCGCAACACCGGTATCGCCACGCGCGGCACGACCGTCGCGTTCGGCGACTTCGGTCTGAAGGCCACCGAGCGCGGCCGCATCACGGCCCGCCAGATCGAGGCGGCCCGTCGTGCGATCTCCCGTCACGTCAAGCGTGGCGGTCGGATCTGGATCCGCATCTTCCCGGACAAGCCGATCTCCCAGAAGCCGGCCGAGGTCCGCATGGGTAACGGCAAGGGCAACCCAGAGTACTACGTCGCCGAGATCCAGCCGGGCAAGGTCCTGTACGAGATCAACGGCGTGCCCGAGCAGCTGGCCCGCGAGGCGTTCCAGCTCGCGTCGGCGAAGCTGCCGCTGCGCACGATTTTCGTGTCGCGCCAGATCGGCGCCTGATCGACGCATTCGGAGAATCGAAATGAAAGCATCTGAACTGCGTCAAAAGGACGTCGCCGGCCTCGAGAAGGAAGTCAGCGAGCTGTTGAAGGCCCACTTCGGTCTGCGCATGCAGAAGGCCACCCAGCAGCTCGGCAACACCTCGGCCCTGGGCAAGACGCGTCGCGACATCGCGCGCGCCAAGACCATCCTGGCCGAGAAGAAGAAAGGAGCTGCCAAGTGACGGACGCTCAAGCCCCGCAGAAGAACACCCGCACCTTCATCGGTCGAGTGGTGAGCGACAAGCGCTCCAAGACCGTGACCGTGCTGGTCGAGAACCGCGTCAAGCACGAGCTGTACGGCAAGATCGTGGCCCGTTCCCGCAAGTACCACGCCCATGACGAAAAGGGCGAGTACAAGGTGGGCGACCTGGTCGAGATCGCCGAAGGCCGTCCGGTCTCCAAGACCAAGGCCTGGTACGTCACCCGCCTGATCGAGAAGGCCCGCGCGGTCTGATCGGTTCCGGCCCGTACGTCCGGCGCTGCGGCGCCGGCGGTCCCCTGCGGTCGGCCCGCCTTGCGGCGAGCCGGCCGTTTGCTTTTGTGATTCCTGTTCCTGACCTGCACGAGGAGACGGCGATGTTGAAAGTGGGCGATCGGCTGCCAGGAGGCACGCTGTACGAATACGTCGAAGTCGAGGGCAACGGCTGCTCGATCGGACCGAACCCGGTCGACGTCGCCCAGTCGGCTGCGGGCAAGAGGATCGCGATCCTGGGGCTGCCCGGCGCCTTCACGCCCACCTGCTCGGCCCAGCATCTGCCCGGCTACGTGCAGCTGGCCGAGCAATTCCGTGATGCGGGCGTCGACGAGATCTGGTGCATCTCGGTCAACGACGCCTTCGTGATGGGTGCCTGGGGGCGCGAGCAGGGTACCGCTGGCAAGGTGCGGATGATGGGCGACGGCAGCGCCGAGTTCGCCAAGGCGACCGGCCTGACGCTGGACCTCACTGCGCGAGGCATGGGCGTGCGCAGTGCCCGCTACTCCATGCTCGTCGACGACGGCGTGGTCAAGGCGCTCAACGTGGAGGCGCCTGGCAAGTTCGAGGTCAGCGGCGCGCAGGCATTGCTGGAACAAGCCCGGGGAATGAAGTGAGTCCCCGCTGAGGGCTCGCCCTTCCGCGGGCGGGCTGCTCAGCCGAAGAGGCCGGGGGCCTCATTGCGGCTCGCATGGGGGGGGGCAGGCGCCGCGGGGCGCTCGCGCCGCCTTCGGCATCCCAATCCCTGGCTTGACAAGCGGGTACTGTTCGCTCCATAATTTGCAGCTTCGCCGGAAGTGGCTTGGTGCGCCTGGCGCGCACCGGGTGCTTGCGGTTCTGCCCAAACCGGCCGGGCAAGCCTGGCCAGACGGGCCCAAGACTGACCGCGCCGCCTCTGTGATGGGCACAGGGGGTACAGCGGGAGAAGTTGGGGACACACATGATCCAAATGCAATCGCGACTGGACGTCGCCGACAACACGGGCGCGAAGTCCGTCATGTGCATCAAGGTGCTCGGCGGTTCCAAGCGTCGTTACGCTGGTATCGGCGACATCATCAAGGTCAGCATCAAGGAAGCCGCGCCCCGCGGTCGCGTGAAGAAGGGCGAGGTCTACAACGCCGTGGTGGTGCGTACCGCCAAGGGTGTGCGCCGCCAGGACGGTTCGCTGGTCAAGTTCGACGGGAACGCCGCGGTGCTGCTGAACAACAAGCTGGAGCCGATCGGCACCCGTATCTTCGGCCCGGTCACGCGCGAGCTGCGCACCGAGCGCTTCATGAAGATCGTGTCGCTGGCCCCGGAAGTGCTCTGAGCTGCGAGCGAGGACAGGCCATGAACAAGATTCGTAAGGGCGACGAGGTCATCGTGCTGACCGGTCGCGACAAGGGCAAGCGCGGCAAGGTCGCCGCTCGCATCGATGCCGATCACATCGTGGTCGAGGGCGTGAACATCGTGAAGAAGCACGTGCGCCCGAACCCCCTGAAGGGGACGACCGGCGGCATCGTCGAAAAGAGCATGCCGATCCACCAGTCAAACGTCGCGATCTTCAACCCGGCGACCGGCAAGGCCGATCGCGTGGGTATCAAGCTGCTGGATGACGGCAAGAAGGTGCGCGTCTTCAAGTCCAACGGCGAAGAGATCAAGGCGTAAAGAGGTTCGAGATGGCTCGTTTGCAAGAGTTCTACCGCGAAAAAGTGGTGCCGAACCTCGTCCAGAAGTTCGGCTACAAGTCGGTGATGGAGGTGCCTCGCATCACCAAGATCACGCTGAACATGGGTGTCAGCGAGGCAGTGGCCGACAAGAAGGTCATGGAGAACGCCGTCGGCGACCTGACCAAGATCGCGGGCCAGAAGCCGGTCGTCACCAAGTCGCGCAAGGCCATCGCGGGCTTCAAGATCCGCGAGGGCGTGCCCATCGGCTGCATGGTGACCCTGCGCGGCGTGCGCATGTACGAATTCCTCGACCGCTTCGTCACGATCGCGCTGCCGCGCGTGCGCGACTTCCGCGGGGTGTCGGGGCGTTCTTTCGACGGTCGCGGCAACTACAACATCGGGGTCAAAGAGCAGATCATCTTCCCCGAGATCGAGTATGACAAGGTCGACGCGCTTCGCGGCCTGAACATCAGCATCACCACGACGGCCAAGACCGACGAGGAGTGCAAGGCGCTGCTCGCGGAATTCCGTTTCCCGTTCAAGAACTGAGGTGGCTCGTGGCTAAACTTTCCCTCAAGCAGCGCGAGATCAAGCGCGCCGAACTGGTCGCCAAGTACGCGAAGAAGTACGCCGAACTGAAGGCGATCGCCAACGATGCCAAGAAGTCGGACGAGGAGCGTTACCTCGCCCGCCTGGAGCTGCAGAAGCTGCCTCGCAACGCGAACCCGACCCGCCAGCGCAACCGCTGCGGCATCACCGGTCGTCCGCGCGGCACGTTCCGCAAGTTCGGTCTGGCCCGCAACAAGATTCGTGAACTGGCTTTCCGCGGCGACATCCCGGGCGTCGTCAAGGCCAGCTGGTAATCGGCACGAGTAGGAGAAATCCGATGAGCATGAGTGATCCTATCGCCGATATGCTGACCCGCATCCGGAACGCGCAGATGGTCGAGAAGGCCAGCGTGACGATGCCGTCCTCCAAGCTGAAGATCGCGATCGCCCAGGTCCTGAAGGACGAGGGTTACATCGACGGCTTTCAGGTGCGTGGCGACTCCGCCAAGCCCGAGCTCGAGATCGCGCTGAAGTACTACGCTGGTCGTCCGGTGATCGAGCGCCTGGAGCGCGTGAGCCGCCCCGGCCTGCGCATCTACAAGGGCCGCCACGAGATTCCGCAGGTCATGAACGGCCTGGGCGTGGCGATCGTCACCACCCCGAAGGGGGTGATGACCGACCGCAAGGCTCGCCAAGCCGGTATCGGCGGCGAAGTCCTGTGCTACGTGGCCTGATGGAGGGAGACGAGTAATGTCCCGCGTTGGAAAGATGCCGGTGGCCGTCCCCCAGGGTGTGGAGGTCGCGATCACCGCTGAGCAGATCAGCGTCAAGGGCGCGCTGGGCGCGCTCTCCCGTCCCGCCCACCGGCTGGTGACGGTCAAGAACGAAGGCGGCAAGCTGACGTTTGCCCCGGTGAACGAGACGGCCGAAGCCGATGCCATGTCCGGCACGATGCGCGCGCTCGTGGCCAACATGGTCAACGGCGTCAGCAAGGGCTTCGAGAAGAAGCTGACCCTGGTCGGCGTGGGCTATCGTGCCCAGGCCCAGGGGCAGAAGCTCAACCTGCAGATCGGCTTCTCGCACCCGGTGGTCAAGGAAATGCCCGCTGGCGTGAAGGTCGAGACCCCTTCGCAGACCGAGATCGTCATCAAGGGCGCGGACCGCCAGGTGGTGGGCCAGATCGCTGCTGAAGTGCGAGCCATCCGTCCGCCGGAGCCCTACAAGGGCAAGGGCATCCGCTATGCCGACGAGAAGGTCTCCCTGAAAGAGACCAAGAAGAAGTAAGGAGCCGCGACATGTTGAATAAGAAGGATCAGCGCCTGCGTCGCGCCCGCCAGACCCGTGCCCGCATCGCCACGCAGCGTGCGGCGCGCCTGACGGTGTTCCGCTCCAACCTGCACATCTACGCCAGCCTCATCTCCGAGGACGGCGCCCGCGTGCTGGCGACGGCGTCGACGGCCGAGAAGGAAGTGCGCGAGCAACTCGGTGGCGCCGGCAAGGGTGGCAACATCGCGGCCGCCGTGCTGGTGGGCAAGCGCATCGCCGAGAAGGCGAAGGCCGCTGGCGTCGAGAAGGTGGCGTTCGACCGCGCCGGCTATGCCTACCACGGCCGCGTCAAGGCCCTGGCCGAGGCGGCCCGCGAGGGTGGCCTGCAGTTCTAAGCGCACGACCACAAGGAAACATCAATGGCTAAGTTTCAACCGAAAGTGGCGGACGAAGGTCGCGACGACGGTCTGCGCGAGAAGATGATCGCGGTCAACCGCGTCACCAAGGTCGTCAAGGGTGGCCGTATCCTCGGCTTCGCCGCGCTGACCGTGGTGGGCGATGGCGACGGCCGCATCGGCATGGGCAAGGGCAAGGCCCGTGAAGTGCCGGTTGCCGTCCAGAAAGCGATGGAGCAGGCTCGCCGCAACATGATCAAGGTCAGCCTCAAGAACGGCACGCTGCACCACAACGTGACTGGTGAGCACGGCGCCGCCAAGGTGCTGATGGCTCCGGCTCCCGCCGGTACCGGCATCATCGCTGGCGGTCCGATGCGCGCGGTGTTCGAGGTGATGGGCGTGACCGACATCGTGGCCAAGAGCCACGGCTCGACCAATCCCTACAACATGGTCCGCGCCACGCTGGACGCGCTGGCCAAGTCGACCACCGCGGCCGAGATCGCCGCCAAGCGCGGCAAGTCGGTTGAAGAGATCTTCAACTGAAGGCCGGGAGAAGCGTCATGGCTGAAGAAAAGAAGACCGTGAAGGTGAAGCTGGTTCGCAGCCCGATCGGGACCCGCGAATCTCACCGTGCCACCATCCGTGGCCTGGGGCTGCGCAAGCTCAACAGCGAGGCCGTGCTGGAAGACACGCCGGCCGTGCGCGGCATGATCAACAAGGTGAGCTACCTGGTGAAGGTGCTCTGAAGCGGGCTGAGGACAAGATGCAACTCAACACCATCAAGCCGGCCGAAGGCTCCAAGCACGCCAAGCGCCGCGTGGGCCGTGGCATCGGCTCCGGCCTGGGCAAGACCGCGGGCCGCGGCCACAAGGGCCAGAAGTCCCGCGCGGGCGGCTACCACAAGGTGGGCTTCGAGGGCGGTCAGATGCCGCTGCAGCGCCGTCTGCCCAAGCGCGGCTTCAAGTCGACCACGGTGAAGTTCAATGCCGAGATCCGCCTGTCGGACCTGGAGCGCCTGGGCTTGCCGGAAGTGGACCTGCTCGCGCTCAAGCAAGCGGGGCTGGTGCCGGAACTGGCCAAGAACGTCAAGGTCATCGCCGCGGGCAAGCTGACCCAGAAGCTCGTGCTCAAGGGCGTGGCCGCGACCAAGGGCGCGAAGGCCGCCATCGAGGCTGCCGGCGGTTCGCTGGCGGAATAAGTTCAGACCGCACGACGGCCTGTAGGACATCCAAGCAGTGGCAACCAGCGCAACACAGTTGGCCAAGACCGGGAAGTTCGGCGACTTGCGTCGCCGGCTCGTGTTCCTGGTATTGGCGCTCGTGGTCTATCGCATCGGCGCGCACATTCCGGTCCCCGGGATCGATCCGGCTCAGCTGCAGCAGCTCTTCGAGGGGCAGCAAGGCGGCATCCTGAGCCTGTTCAACATGTTCTCGGGCGGGGCGCTGTCGCGCTTCACGGTGTTCGCGCTGGGGATCATGCCGTACATCTCGGCATCGATCATCATGCAGCTGATGACCTACGTGATCCCGAGCCTCGAGGCCCTCAAGAAGGAAGGCGAGGCCGGACGCCGCAAGATCACGCAGTACACCCGCTACGGCACCCTCGGCCTGGCGCTGTTCCAGTCGCTGTCGATCGCGATCGCGCTGGAGAGCTCCCCCGGGCTGGTGCTGAATCCGGGCTTCGGCTTCCGCATGACGGCCATGGTGAGCCTGACCGCAGGCACGATGTTCCTCATGTGGCTGGGCGAGCAGATCACCGAACGTGGCCTGGGCAACGGCATCTCGATCCTGATCTTCGCCGGTATCGCGGCAGGGTTGCCGAGCGCAATCGGCGGATTGTTCGAGCTGGTTCGTACCGGCGCGATGAGCATCCTGGTGGCGCTGTTCATCATCGTCGTCGTGGCGCTGGTGACCTACCTGGTGGTCTTCGTCGAGCGCGGCCAGCGTAAGATCCTGGTCAACTACGCCAAGCGCCAGGTGGGCAACCGCGTGTACGGAGGACAGTCGTCGCACCTGCCGCTGAAGCTGAACATGGCCGGCGTGATCCCGCCGATCTTCGCGTCGTCGATCATCCTGCTGCCGGCGACCGTGGTGAGCTGGTTCAGCAGCGGCGACAGCTTGCGCTGGCTGAAGAACATCGCCGACGCGCTGCATCCGGGCCAGCCGGTCTACGTGATGCTCTACGCGGCCGCGATCATCTTCTTCTGCTTCTTCTACACGGCGCTGGTCTTCAACAGCCGCGAGACCGCGGACAACCTGAAGAAGAGCGGGGCGTTCATTCCCGGTATCCGCCCGGGCGATCAGACGGCGCGATACATCGACAAGATCCTGTCGCGCCTCACGCTGGTCGGAGCGGTGTACATCACGGCGGTGTGTCTGCTGCCGGAGTTCCTGATCCTGAAGTACAACGTGCCGTTCTACTTCGGCGGGACCTCCCTGCTGATCATCGTGGTCGTGACCATGGATTTCTGGGCTCAGGTGCAGTCGTACGTCATGTCGCAGCAGTATGAGTCCCTGTTGAAGAAGGCGAACTTCAAGGCGGGTTGAAGCCCCCACGCGTAGACGAAGCGAGAAGCGACGATGGCGAAAGACGACGTCATTCAGATGCAGGGTGAGGTGATCGAGAACCTCCCCAACGCGACGTTCCGCGTGAAGCTTGAAAACGGGCATGTCGTGCTCGGCCACATCTCCGGCAAGATGCGCATGCACTACATCCGCATCCTGCCAGGTGACAAGGTGACCGTCGAACTGACGCCCTACGATTTGAGTCGTGCTCGCATCGTGTTCCGAGCGAAGTGAGCGATAGATCGGTTTCTCGGAACATACCCTCGGTAGCAGGGCCGCAGCGAGCAACAAGAGGTCAAGGAGAAGACCATGAAAGTTTCGGCATCCGTCAAGAAGATCTGCCGTAATTGCAAGATCATCCGTCGCAAGGGCGTGGTTCGCGTGATCTGCACCGACCCCCGTCACAAGCAGCGCCAGGGCTGAGCGCAGGCTCACCCGGATGAATGCGAACTAGAGGACGCACATGGCACGTATTGCTGGTATCAACATTCCGCCCCACAAGCACACGGAGATCGGCTTGACGGCGATCTACGGCATCGGTCGTCCGACCGCCCAGAAGATCTGCGACGCTTGCGGCATTCCCTACTCGAAGAAGGTCAAGGACCTGACGGACGCCGATCTGGAGAAGATCCGCGAGGAAGTCGGTAAGCTGACGATCGAGGGCGACCTGCGCCGCGAGGTGTCGATCAACATCAAGCGTCTGATGGACCTCGGTTGCTACCGCGGCTTCCGTCATCGCCGTGGCCTGCCGGTGCGCGGCCAGCGTACGCGCACCAACGCCCGCACCCGCAAGGGTCCGCGCAAGGCCGGCGTCGCGCTGAAGAAGTAAGCCCGTCGCTCCACGCTGATTGAAAGAAGGTCACCATGGCTAAAGCACCTGCCAACAACGCCGCCCGGCGCGTGAGCAAGAAGGTCCGCAAGAACGTCGCGGACGGCATCGCGCACGTCCACGCGTCGTTCAACAACACCATCATCACGATCACCGACCGCCAGGGTAACGCGCTGTCCTGGGCCTCCAGCGGTGGCCAGGGCTTCAAGGGTTCCCGCAAGTCGACCCCGTTCGCCGCACAGGTCGCGGCGGAGGTGGCCGGCCGGGCCGCCCAGGAGCAGGGCATCAAGAACCTGGACGTCCAGATCAAGGGCCCCGGCCCTGGTCGCGAGTCGTCGGTGCGTGCGCTGGCGGCGCTGGGTATCCGCATCACGTCGATCTCCGACGTGACGCCGATCCCCCACAACGGCTGCCGCCCGCAGAAGCGTCGTCGCATCTAATAGAATAGAGAGCTTTTTGGTTCGCCGGCGGGGCGTGGACGCGCCCGGCCGGCGGTTTCGTTGAAGCCCACCGTCTGCGCGACCTCCAGGACCTCGACGTCCGCGGCGCCAGACTCGCGTGTCGCCCGCCGCCTGCGGCAGGACACGTCAGATTGAAGAGGACATTCAAGTGGCACGTTATCTGGGCCCCAAGGCCAAGCTGTCCCGCCGTGAAGGCACCGATCTCTACCTGAAGAGCGCCCGCCGCCCGATCGGCGACAAGGCGAAGTTCGAATCCAAGCCCGGCCAGCACGGCCGTACCTCCGGCTCCCGTACCTCGGACTTCGGCCTGCAGCTGCGTGAGAAGCAGAAGGTCAAGCGCATGTACGGCGTGCTGGAGCGCCAGTTCCGCCGCTACTTCGCCGAGGCGGAGCGCCGCCGTGGCAACACGGGCTCGAACCTGCTGTTCATCCTCGAGTCCCGCCTGGACAACGTGGTGTACCGCATGGGCTTCGCGTCGACCCGCGCCGAAGCCCGCCAGCTGGTGTCGCACAAGGGCATCACCGTCAATGGCCAGGTCGTGAACATCCCGTCGTTCCTGGTGAAGGCCGGTGACGTCGTGGCGGTTCGGGACAAGGCCAAGAAGCAATTGCGCGTGCAGGACGCATTCAAGCTGGCTGAGCAGGTCGGTCTGCCGGGCTGGGTGCAGGTGGACGGCAGCAAGCTCGAAGGCGTGTTCAAGAAGGTCCCGGACCGCGACGAGTTCGGCGCCGAGATCAACGAGTCGCTGATCGTCGAGTTGTACTCGCGCTGATCCTGACTGCCCGCCCACGCCCCGCGGATCGCGCGGCGCGTGGGCGTGTCCGTTTCCCGGTCCTGGCGCGGGAAGATATCGCCGGGTGGTCCATCAGCCTTATCGGTGTAACGAGCCGAGGGTATTGACAGGAAGACCTCATGCAAACGAATTTGCTCAAACCCAAAGCCATCAACGTGGAGCCGCTGGGCGGCCACCGCGCGAAGGTGACGCTGGAGCCCTTCGAGCGGGGCTACGGCCACACGCTGGGCAACGCCCTGCGTCGCGTGCTGCTGTCGTCGATGGTGGGTTACGCGCCGACCGAGGTGACGATCGCCGGCGTGCTCCACGAGTACTCGACGATCGACGGCGTCCAGGAAGACGTCGTGCACATCATGCTCAACCTGAAGGGCGTGGTGTTCCGCCTGCACAACCGGGAAGAGGTCACCCTGGTGCTGCGCAAGGAAGGCGAGGGCCCCGTCACCGCCGGCGACATCCAGACGCCGCACGACGTGGAGATCATCAACCCCGAGCACGTGATCGCGCACCTGTCGCAAGGCGGCAAGCTCGACATGCAGATCAAGGTCGAGAAGGGCCGAGGCTACGTGCCGGGGAACATGCGCCGGTTCGGCGACGAACCGACCAAGGCGATCGGCCGCATCGTGCTGGACGCGTCGTTCTCCCCGGTCAAGCGCGTGAGCTACACGGTCGAGAGCGCCCGCGTCGAGCAGCGCACCGACCTGGACAAGCTGGTGATGGAGATCGAGACCAACGGCGCGATCTCGCCCGAGGAAGCGATCCGCGCCTCGGCGAAGATCCTGGTGGAGCAGCTGGCCGTCTTCGCGCAGCTGGAGGGCAGCGAGATCGCCGCGTTCGACCAGCCGGCGCAGCGCGCACAGCAGTTCGACCCCATCCTGCTGCGTCCGGTGGACGAGCTGGAGCTGACCGTGCGCTCGGCCAACTGCCTGAAGGCCGAGAACATCTACTACATCGGCGACCTGATCCAGCGCACCGAGACCGAGCTGCTGAAGACCCCGAACCTGGGCCGCAAGTCGCTCAACGAGATCAAGGAAGTGCTCGCTTCCCGTGGCCTGACCCTGGGCGTGCGGCTCGAGAACTGGCCGCCGTCGGGTCTGGACAAGCGCTAAGGAAGGGCCGACTTCCCGTGGCCGTCGGCCCGCTCCCCCGAGGGGCTGGGCCGGTGGCCGGCAAAGCTGGATCCCCGGCAGCCGCTTGTCGTTTTTTGTCGTGCAACCCCCAGTACCTGATACGGCTGGGGTTCTATAAAGAAAGGAAAGCACCATGCGTCACCGTCAAGGTCTTCGCAAACTCAACCGCACGTCGTCGCACCGTCTGGCGATGCTGCGCAACATGGCCAACTCGCTGATCGAACACGAGGCGATCAAGACGACCGTGCCGAAGGCCAAGGAACTGCGCCGCGTCGTCGAGCCGCTGATCACCCTGGGCAAGGAGCCGACGGTGGCGAACAAGCGCCTGGCGTTCGATCGCCTGCGCAACCGCGAGAACGTGGTCAAGCTGTTCGAGGTGCTGGGCCCTCGCTACGCGAACCGTCCGGGCGGCTACACCCGTATCCTCAAGATGGGCTTCCGCGTTGGCGACAACGCCCCGCTGGCTTTCGTCGAACTGGTGGACCGCCCCGAGCCGACCGAGCCGGCCGAAGCCGAAGCGGCTGAATGACACCGCGGCCGGGGGGCCGGGGGCGGGACGACCCCCCGGCTGGCACCCGGCGGATGCAGCACAAGGCCAGCGCGAGCTGGCCTTTGTCGTTGCGGGGGCACACCGCGGCGCGGCAAGAGGCGGCGAAGGCCCCCGGTCTGCGTGGGCGGCCGGCCTTTGGCACACTGATCGCCATGCCGCATCCAGAACCGCTCTTTTCCGTCCAGCGCCTGACCAAGCACTTCGGTCGGCAGCGGGTGGTCGACGGGCTGTCGTTCGAGATCCACCGTGGCGAATGCCTGGGCGTGATCGGGCCGAACGGCGCGGGCAAAACGACCACCATCCGCATGTGCCTGGGACTGACTGCGCCGGACGCAGGCGAGATCCGGGCCTTCGGCCTGCCCATTCCCGAGCGGGTGCGCGAGGCCAAGCATCGCATCGGCGTGGTGAGCCAGTTCGACAGCCTGGATCCGGATTTCACCTGCGCCGAGAACCTGGTGGTCTACGGCCGCTACTTCGGGCTGCCTTCGCGCACGCTCGCCGAGCGGGTACCGAAGCTGCTGGAGTTCGCGGCGCTGCAGTCGAAGGCCCACGCCAAGCCGGGGGAACTGTCCGGAGGCATGCGCCGGCGGCTGAGCCTGGCACGGGCCCTCATCAACGACCCGGATCTGCTGCTGCTGGACGAGCCCACGACGGGCCTGGACCCGCAAGCACGGCACCTGATGTGGGAGCGACTTAAGCTGTTGCTGCAGCAGGGCAAGTCCATCCTGCTGACGACGCACTTCATGGACGAGGCGGAGCGCTTGTGCGACCGGCTGCTGGTCGTCGACCATGGCCGCCTGATCGCGCAGGGGCAGCCGCGCGAGCTGATCGCCCGGCACCTGGAGGGCGACGTGATCGAGGTCTACGGCGACGGGGCCAAAGCGGCGGCCGAACGCTTCGCCTCGCTGGCCTCGCGCGTCGAGACGAGCGGCGAGACCGTGTTCTTCTACGTGAGAGAGCCGCAGTTGATGCTGCAGCGCCTGGCAGGCGAGCGTGGCGTGCGCTACCTGGATCGCCCGGCGAACCTGGAGGACCTGTTCCTCAAGCTCACCGGCCGGCAGATCCGGGACGCTTGAAGCGCCTGCGGGCAGTGGCGCCACCGACGCGGGACGGCGCGCTGTAGAGTCGTGGCGGGACGGGGCCTCGCCGGCACCGCACCCGTCGAGGATGGATAGGAGAGTCCATGGCGATTTCGCTCTATGCGACACCGCGCATCTCGGCCCGTGCCTGGCCGGTGGTGCGGCGCAACCTGTTGGTGTGGCGCAAGCTGGCCGTTCCCAGTCTCATCGGCAACATCGCCGAGCCGCTCATCATCCTCGTGGCCTTCGGCTACGGGCTTGGTTCGCTGATCGGCGAGGTGGGCGGCCTGCCCTATGTGCTGTTCCTCGCCTCGGGCAGCATCTGCATGAGCGCCATGTACGCTGCGTCGTTCGAGGGCCTGTATTCGGCGTTCTCACGCATGCACGTGCAGAAGACCTGGGACGGCATCATGAACGCGCCGGTCGCGCTCGACGACATCGTCTTCGCCGAGATGCTGTGGGCTGCGATGAAGTCGCTCTTCACCGCGATCGCGATCGCCCTGGTGCTCTTCGCACTGGGCATCAGCCGGGCGCCGACGCTGCTGGCCGCGCTGCCGGTGCTGTTCCTCGTGGGCATCACCTTCTCGTCGATCGCGCTGGTCTTCAATGCGCTGGCCAGGAGCTACGATTTCTTCACCTACTACTTCACGCTCGTGCTCACGCCTATGACCTTCCTGTCGGGGGTGTACTTTCCGCTGGAACAGATGCCGGGCTGGCTCCAGAAGGCGGCGCAGGTGCTCCCCCTGACGGCAGCCGTGGAACTCGTGCGGCCGCTTGTGATCGGCCACGCGCCTGCCGACTGGCTGGGGCCGCTGGCGGTACTGCTGGCGTACGCGGTGGGCGGCTACTACCTGGCGCTGGTGCTGACGCGCCGGCGCTTCTTCCGTTGAGATCCCGGGAGGTGACGATGAGTGGGGACGCGCAGGTGCGGGTGGCGATGTGCACGGTACCGGACGAGGCGGCGGGCGAGAGGATCGCGCGGCAGCTGCTGCAGGAGCGCCTGATCGCCTGCGCCAACCTGCTGCCCGCGGTGCGCTCGCTGTACTGGTGGGAAGGGCGCATCGACGACGGCGCCGAGGTGCTGATGCTGATGAAGACGACCGTGGACCGGACCGAAGCGCTCAAGCAGCGTCTGCCCGCGCTGCATCCTTACGACGTCCCGGAACTGCTGTTCCTGCCTATCGCCGACGGCCTGGAACCGTACCTCGGCTGGGTGGTCTCAGAAACCACAGCAAAGGAAACGAGAGGAACGTCTGCATGATGCGTCACGGATCGCGTGGCCTGTGGTGGTTGCTCGGCCTGCTGCTGGCAGGCTGGCTGCCGCATGCGGCTGCGCAGCAGCAGGACTTCCTCGACCCGGAGGACGCCTTCCGCCTGTCGGCTGCGGCTTCGGGGCGCGAGGTCGAGCTGCGCTTCCAGGTTGCCGACGGCTACTACCTCTACGACGAGCAGTTCGGGTTCGCGGCCGGCGACGACGTGCGCCTGGGGCCGGCGCAGTTGCCCGATGGCAAGGTCAAGTACGACGAGACCTTCAAGAAGGATGTCGAGACCCACCGGGGCTTGGTGCGCATCCGTGTGCCGGTCGAGCAGGCGCCGGCGGACTTCGAGCTGCGCGTGCGCAGCCAGGGATGCGCGGACCTGGGGCTGTGCTACCCGCCGGCGGAGCACCTGGTGCGGGTGCGGTTGACGGCCTTCGGGGCGAGCGCGGACCGTGTGGAGGTGCGCTCTCTGGACGAGCCCTCGCCCGCGGCGGAGGGCGCGGCCGGTTGGCTGCGGGATCTCTGGCAGCGTCAGGAGTCCGCGGTGCCTTTGGGTCCAGGTGCGGCCGGCCAGGGCGCGGGCGTGGCGGCAGGCGTCTCGACCGGCGCCGAGTCCGGGCGGATCGAAGCCGCGCTGCAGTCCGGCCGCTGGAGCACGACGGTGGCTGTCTTCTTCGTCGCCGGGCTCCTGCTGTCTTTGACGCCTTGCGTGTTACCGATGATCCCCATCCTCTCGTCGATCATCGTCGGCGAGGCGGAGGCGGGCGGTGAGCGGCCCAACCGGCGCCGCGCCTTGCCACTGGCGGCCAGCTATTCGCTCGGCATGGCGCTGGTCTACACCCTGCTCGGCGTCGCTGCGGGGCTCGCGGGCGAGGGCCTGGCCGCCTTCCTGCAGACGCCGGTGGTGCTCGGCGCCTTCGCCGCGCTGCTGGTGCTGTTCGCGCTGTCGATGTTCGGGTTCTACGAGCTGCAGCCGCCGGCCGCGCTGCGGGAGCGGCTCTCCCGCGCGTCCTCGCGCCTGACCGGCGGCCGGCTGGCGGGCGTGTTCCTGATGGGAGGCCTGTCGGCCTTGATCGTGAGCCCCTGCGTGGCGGCGCCGCTGGCCGGGGCGCTGGTCTACATCAGCCAGACGCGCGATGTGTGGCTGGGCGGCGCCGCGCTGTTCGCGCTGGCGTGCGGAATGAGCGTGCCCCTGCTGCTGGTCGGTGCCTCGGCCGGCCACTGGCTGCCCAGGAGCGGTGCGTGGATGGAGCACGTGAAGCACTTCTTCGGCGCCGTGCTGCTGGCCGTGGCGATCTGGCTGCTGCAGCCGGTGCTGCCCGGGTGGCTCGCGATGTTGGCCTGGGGCGCGCTGCTGCTGATCGGTGCGGTGTACCTGCGTGTGTTCGACGCACTGCCGCCTGGCGCCGGAGGTTGGGCCCGCTTCGCCAAGGGCGTCGGCGCCGTGCTGGCGGTGCTGGGCGTGGTGCAGCTGGTGGGCGCCGCCTCGGGCGGGCGCGACCCGTGGCAACCGCTGGCTCATCTGGCCCGGGGAGCCGGGCAGGGCGCGGTCCTGGCGGGCGGCGTGTCGTTCCAGAAGGTGCGCAGCGTCGAGGAACTGGACCGGGTCCTGGCATCGACGGACCGGCCGGTGATGCTGGACTTCTATGCCGACTGGTGCGTCTCGTGCAAGGAGATGGAGGCCTTCACCTTCAGCGACCCGCGCGTGCAGGCCAAGCTGGCGGGCGCGCTGCTGCTCAAGGCCGACGTGACCGCCAACAACGCCGACGACCGTGCGCTGCTCAGGCGGTTCGGCCTGTTCGGGCCTCCCGGCACGATCTTCTTCGACCCCGACGGTCGTGAGATGCACGGTGTGCGCGTGATCGGTTTCCAGTCGGCCGAGCGCTTCCTGCAGACGCTGACCGCCGCCGGGCTCTGATTGGCCCCACACTGCGCCGCGCCCCTGCGCCCCAACTGCGGGGAAGGCACCGCCTCCACGCCCCTTTCTCTGAAGAAAGTTCACGCCGAGTGGACACAGGGCCGAGAATCATGCTATAGTCTCATTCCTCTGACGCGGGGTGGAGCAGTCTGGTAGCTCGTTGGGCTCATAACCCAAAGGTCGTTGGTTCAAATCCAGCCCCCGCAACCACATACCGACAGGCCCTCCTTGTGAGGGCCTGTGCAATCTACCGTCGGATGTCCGCCTCGGACGCAGGATGGTAGATTTCAGGTCCGGTCAACAGATGGTAGACGGACCATAGCGGCGAACTGATAAGGGCGAGTCAACCGACTCGCCCTTTTTCTTTGTGCAGCCACTCCTAAGCGAGCAAAAGAAAACCGCGTGGTCCGAAGACGCACGCGGTCGAATGAATGAGCTTGGGTCTCGGCGCTCGTGGTGGTTACTCGAGCGGGAAAGCCTCGAGCGTATAAAGCGTCCTCGCCTGAATCGGGTCTAGCGCCGCCTTAGCCGTCAGAAACAAGCGTTCTCCGCGGCCCCAGGCCAACAAGTCACACCACTCCTGATGAAACGGGTGCCTTGCAAGCTCGATGGCGAGTTGCCACTGGACGTTGCCGGAGCACAGCACCAGCGCATTCAGCGCTTGGTCGGCACGGGCCTGAGACCTGGCATCGGAAGCGATGTCGACCTCGGCGCGACCGCCGGCGGCGATGACTCCCGCGAGCTTGCGGCGTAGGCCACGGAATAGCCACGCGACTTCCTTCCTCGCCTGTTCGAGCTCCTTGGGTTTGAGTGCACAGGCCGGCAGGGCCGCCGCCAACGAGGCGCGCCGGGCCCGGGCCAGCCGCCCGCCCAATGTCTGTCTTGCCAAAGTGTCCTCCATGTGAGGCGCAGTACCCTCTGCGCCTGACGTGTAGCGACTCGCACGCAGATGCCCCCTCCCCCCGTAATGGCGACACTTCTTCTGTGATTCCTTGAGCTGGCGGAAAGCCGATGTGAAACGTCCTGCAGGGAGGGACAACTCATAGGAGATTCCCGAGCGTTTTGGGACGCTCCATCTGAGACCTCCGGGCTCGCGGACAACTCATTTGAGATTCCGTCCTAGACCGCGGCGGCTTCTTCATCTTCATCTTCGTGCGCCCGGAGACGAGACAGAACGGATTGGAGGGCTCGCACCCGCGAGGCGTTCTGGCTGAACGCCACTAGGCCGCTTTCCTGTTGCAAGGACCGCTCATGGACGCTCAGTCCTTTGTCCTGCAGCGTCTGCGCTGGGCGGGTGTACGAGGCCACTGTGAATCGCCCCGGTTTCAGTAGACACCTTTGAGCCTCAGACTTGAGGCCTTGAAGGAGGTGTGATGAGTACCAAGCGATACCCGGAAGAGTTCAAGATCGAGGCGGTGCGGCAGGTGGTCGAACGAGGCCACAAGGTG
>DATMBN010000101.1:0-20088 GCA_035559275.1 Burkholderiaceae bacterium | reverse complement strand
GGCTGCTTAGCGTCTTCCACAACCGCCGATGGGACGGCGACTTCCTCACCCTCGCCGCCTTGATCGGTGACGGCCGTTTGGGCCGGGTGGTGCAGTTCGAGTCCCACTTCGACCGCTTCCGGCCTCAGGTGCGCGAGCGCTGGCGCGAAAGCGCCGCGCCGGGCGCAGGCCTGTGGTACGACCTCGGGCCCCATCTGCTCGACCAGACCCTGCAGCTTTTCGGCGAGCCGGCAGCCATCCAGCTCACGCTGGCCCGCGTGCGCGAGGGCGCGCAGGCGGACGACTGGTTCCACGCGGTGCTCCACCCATCCGGAGACGGTCCCCATGCGGTGCTGCACGCATCGGCCCTCGCCGCCCGCGCTGGCCCGCGCTTCCTCGTCCACGGCACCCGGGGCAGCTATGTGAAGCACGGACTGGACGGGCAGGAGGACCTGCTCAAGAACGGATGGCGTCCCCGGTGGGGCGAGACGCCCTCGCCCCCGGATCCCGACGGCGAACTGCACCTGGCGCAGGTCGACGCAGCGGTGCGCATCGAGCGCATGCCGACCCTGCCCGGGAGCTACCTCGCCTACTACGCTGCGGTGCGGGCCGCACTGCGTGAGGGTGGCCCGCCACCCGTGTCGCCACAGGAAGCCGCGCGCGTCATGGCCTGGATCGAGGCCGGACTGCACAGCGCCCGCACAGGCCGGGCCTGCCCCGCTGCCTGAGCCCCCGCCCCGAGTTCGCCTCCCCCACGTCCTGGATACGATGCCCAGCCGTCCCTCCCTCCCCTCCTCCGACAGCGCCCAGTCCGTGCAGGCCCAGACCGCCGAGTTCGGCAAGCCCTCGGAGGGCTGGCGGGAGCGCCTCTACGTGATCATCTTCGAGGCCGACACCCGGGCCGGCAAGCTCTTCGACGTGGCGCTGATCGTCGCGATCCTGGTCAGCGTGCTGGTCGTGATGCTGGACAGCGTGCAGGCCCTGCGGGCGCGCTACGGCGCCTACTTCGATGTGCTCGAGTGGGGCTTCACGCTGCTTTTCACCGCCGAGTACATCGCCCGGCTGGCCTGCGTCAGACATCCATGGCGGTACGCGCGCAGCTTCTTCGGGATCATCGACCTCATCGCCATCCTGCCGACCTACCTCGCGGTGCTGGTGCCGGAAGTGCACGCGCTGATGGACGTGCGCATCCTGCGCCTGCTGCGCATCTTCCGCGTCTTCAAGCTCACGCTCTATGCGGCCGAATACCGCCTGCTCGCCAGGGCGCTGGCCAACAGCCGCCGCAAGATCATCGTCTTCCTGGGCTTCGTCGGGATGGCCGTGCTGGTCATGGGAACGCTGATGTTCGTGGTGGAAGGCCCGGAGCATGGCTTCCACAGCATCCCGACGTCCGTCTACTGGGCAATCACGACACTCACCACGGTGGGCTTCGGCGACATCACGCCCCAGACCGACGTCGGCCGCTTCATCGCCTCGTTGATGATGCTGCTGGGCTGGGGCGTGCTCGCGGTGCCGACCGGCATCGTCACCGCCGAGATGACCACGCTGCGTGTGCGGCCCGTGACCACCCGCACCTGCCGCGAGTGCCTGACCGAGGACCACCAGGCGGACGCGATCTACTGCCGCCACTGCGGCGCGGTGCTGCCGCCCTACGAGTACGAGCCCGCCGGCCGGCGGCGCAGCACCTCGTAGCGCCCGCCGTGCGGCCCCGGCCGCGAGACGACGAGCGCGTACTCCTCCACAGCCCAGCACACGGGGTCCGGATGCGGCGGCGGTCGGGCGCCGAAGGCTTCGCGCGCGAGGGTCACGTGCGGCGCGTACGCGCGGCGGTCGTAGCTCAGCCCCATTCGGACCAGTTGGCCCGCCAGCGCTTCGTGCAAACGAACGAGGGCCTCGGGCGCCTGCGTAGGAGCCAGCCAGGCGACGCCGCCCCAGCGGCCGGCCCGGTCCACGCGGCACTCGAAGGCACGCCAATCGACCGGTTCGGCACGCACGAGGGCATCGACCTGGGCCAGGGGCACCTGCCCGAGGAAGTGCAAGGTCAGGTGCAGCTTGTCCCGCGGTACCAGCCGCGCGCGACCAGGCCACTGCCATGCGGCCTGCCCCGCGTGCAGGGCGTCGCGCGTCGCCTCGTCCGGCCAGAGCGCGTAGAAGATGCGCAGGGTGCCGGCAGGCCCCGCGGCGCTCATCGGCGCGCTCCCGCGTCCGACATGCGTCGTTCCCCGGCGGCCGCGCGGCCCGGCGGCCTCATGCCGGTGCGGGAAGCAACTTGAGCCCGAGCCAGCACACCGCGATCACCGCGTTGACTGGCACCGTGATCACGCTGGGTACGAAGAAGAGCGCCGCCCACAGTGCCGCGCCCGAGGCCGACTCGATCAGCGCGCCGAAGCCGAAGCCGACCACGCCCGCCACCATCCACCGGCGCATGTACGTGGGCAGCCAGCGCGCCTGGGCGCGGTTGTGACGCCACGCGGCCATGCGCTCGAGGCGCGAGCCGCAACCCACGTCGCGGAACAGCCAGGCGAAGAACCAGTAGCGGTACAGCAACGTGCGGAATCTTGTCTCGGGCACCACGGTGCCCTGCATTCGAACCTCGCCCATGGTCGTTCAGTCCCGTGGGATGGTGTGTGCATTGCGACATTGCAAGCAGCATGCCGCGGCCGGCTGCGGCCGTCGAGTGGGTCCGGCCCCGGCGACGCCCCCAAGGGGCGCGCGCATGCAACCTTCCGGCCGCGCACGAGACCTGCTGGCGTGAAGCAGGCAGGCGTGCCGTCCTCGCTTTGCCGTCACAATGCACCAACACTGCCGCCGATTCTTGCCATGACCGACAACATCCACGTCACCCACGATCCCGCCCGCCAGCGCTTCGAGGCGCTGGTCGATGGGCAGTTGAGCGTCGCCGACTATCACCTGCGCGACGGCGTGATGCACATGACGCACACGGGCGTGCCGCCCTCGCTGCGCGGCAGGGGCATCGCCGCCGCGCTCGTGCAGGAGGCGCTGGCGCATGCCGAGCGCGAGGGGCTGAAGGTCAACCCGCTGTGCTCGTACGTGCGCACCTATATGGAGCGCCATCCGGAGACCCGGAAACTGCTCGCGGCATGACGGCAGATCCCGGCCACCAGGTACCGGGGGGGCAGCCACCCCCCGCCTGCCCGCCCGCCGCGGCGCAGGAGGTGCTCGACTTCTGGTTCCTGCGTCCCGGCGAGGCCGGGCATGGCCAGGCCCGCGACGTGTGGTTCCGCAAGGACCCGGTCTTCGACGCCACGGTCCTCCAGCGGTTCGGCGCCGTGATCGAGGCCGCCTTGGCCGGCGGCTGCACCGAGTGGGACCGCAGCCCGAGAGGGTCGCTCGCGCGCATCCTCGTGCTCGACCAGTTCACCCGCAACGCCTTTCGCGACACCCCGCGTGCGTTCGCCGGGGATGCGCTGGCCCTCCAGGCAGCCCGCCGGCTGGTGGACGACGGCCAGGATGCGCAGTTGGCTCCGCTGGAACGATGGTTCGCCTACATGCCCTTCGAGCATGCGGAGGACTTGGCCGCGCAGGAACGGGCCGTCGCACTCTTTTCGAGGCTGGCAGCCGATCACGATGGCTTCGGCGAAGCGCTGGACTACGCTGTGCGCCATCGCGACGTCATCGCCCGCTTCGGCCGCTTTCCCCATCGCAACGCCCTCCTTGCCCGCGCTTCCACCGCCGAGGAACTCGACTTCCTGCGCAAGCCCGGGTCGCGGTTCTGATCGGGCCCCGGCTCCCCGTCCGCCTCTGCCTCGCGGCACCCTCCTGTAGGCGTGGACGGCCGGCGCGCGGGCCGTCCGTCGCGGTCTCGCCGTGCCACATCATTGTTGCAACAGCGAGACAGCCGGCGCGCGCCGCCCCTGCACCCGGGGCCTGCAAGTCCTTGTGGCGGCACGCCTTTTTCCATCGTTGCCGATTCAGCAATACGCCGTTGCTCCAGTCGAGCCTGCCCCGTCAAGGGGAGGAACCCTAAGCTTCGCAGCCATCCCAGTTCCGCAATGCGGATGGCCTCCCGGCCGCGGCGCGGACTGGCCTGTCTGCCGCCGGGCCGGCCGCATCCCCGATGCGCCCGCCGTCCTGCGATGCAGTTCGCCGCGACGCGGTGAATGTTTCCAACGACAAGGAGATCTCATGGCAATCAAGAAACTGGCGCTCTCCGCCCTCGCTCTCGCGGCGGCCGGCGCCGCTCAGGCGCAAAGCTCGGTCACCATCTACGGTGTCGCGGACGCCTTCCTGCAAGTGGCCAATGGCGACGACACCCTGACCCGTCTGCAGTCCGGTGGCCTGAACGGCTCCCGTCTGGGCTTCCGCGGCGTCGAGGACCTCGGCGGCGGCCTGCGGGCGGTGTTCACGCTCGAGCACGGCATCAACCTCGACGAAGGTTCGACCGGCCAGGGCGGCACGATGTGGGGCCGTCAGGCCTTCGTCGGCCTGGGTTCCTCGACCGCGGGCACGCTGACGCTGGGTCGCCAGTACAGCAGCCTGTATCACATCTCGGGCGACTTCAGCGCCTTCACCAACGGCAGCTACGGCGCCAGCACGGCCGTCATCGGCGGTTTCGGTGGCTATGAGCCGGTGCGTGGCGGCGGCTCGTCCGCGGGCTTCAGCGGCGGCCCGGCACGCGTGAACAACTCGATCAAGTACGAGACCCCCTCCTTCAGCGGCTTGCGCGTCGGCGCTCTGTGGGGCTTCGGCGAGAACACCGCCGGTGTGAACAAGACCCGTGTCGGCGACATCTGGGCGCGTTACACCGCTGGCCCGCTGGACGCGATGATCTCGTACGTCGACGACAAGAACGAGGACGCGCTCAAGGCCCGTACCACCACGGTCGCCGCGGCCTACAGCTTCGGCAGCGCGCGCGTGATGGCCGGCTACCTGCACTTCAACGACGGCACCTCCGCCAACCTGGATGGCAAGGGCGCATGGCTGGGCGGCGACTACCGCTTCGGCAACCACCTGGTGCGCGCCCAGTACGTGCTGAGCAACCCCAAGGGTGACGACAACGACACCCAGGCCTTCGGTGTGGGTTACCAGTACGACTTGTCCAAGCGGACCGCGCTCTACACATCCCTGACACAGTTCCGCAACGACAATGGCGTGGCTGGCGCGACCGCCACCCGTTGGCACAGCGGTGTGCCCACCGGCCTGACGACCGCGTCCGACAACGACATCACCGAATTCGTGGTCGGCGTGCGTCACACGTTCTGATCGCGTGAACGGGCAGCCGTCGACAGACGGCTGCCAGGGGTGACTCCCCCGACAGTCCCCGCCTGCGGCGCTGCAACCGCCCAAGGCGGGTCTCCCAGGTTGAACAAGAGGTTTCCAACCTCCTTCGGGCTTGGCATGCGGGCTTCGCGCCTTCATCGCCAAGCCCTTTTTTCTTTCAGTCCGGCTCCAGCGCGATGTCTCCGCCCAGCACCATGAGCCGGCCCTGGCGCCGTATACCCACCGACACCGTGAGGCACAGTCGTGCGCCGTGGACCGACAGGTAGGGCCGGGTGACGTGCACTCGGCCTTCGGCCTCGACGGCCCGGCGGAAATAGGGGCGCCGCGACCACCGGGCGCCTCGCACGTCGGCCAGCGGCGCGAAGGCGACGGGACGACCGTCGAAGCGGGCAGTCGTGAGGTTGGGCGCGGCCTGCAGTCCGTGCTCGTCGATGAGGAAGCACAGTTCGACATCCGGCAGTGCGAGGAAGCCGGCACAGGCCGAGGCGAACTCCTCGCCGGCCGCGTAGCGGGCGGCAGCATCGGCCATCGCCCGGACATAGGGCGCCATGCGCCGGCGCTGCCCTTGGTCCGCCAGCGCGGCCCGTTCGTCGAACCGTGCCCACACCGCGTCCACCGCGTCGGGCACGCCGGGCGGGTGCAACTGCGGCGCCGGTGGCGCGAAGTAGTAACCCTGCACGAAGTCCACGTCGGACTCCAGCGCGAAGTCCGCCTCCTGGGCGGTCTCCACGCCCTCGACCAGCACCATCGCGCCGCACTCGTGCAGCAGCGAGACCATCTGCGTCACGACCCGCGCGATCCGCGCTTCCCGTCCCGCTTGTGCGACCACGCTGCGGTCGAGCTTGACGATGTCCGGCCGAATGCGCCAGACGCGGTCGAAGTTGGAATGGCCGGCACCGAAGTCGTCCAGGGCAAGCAGGCAGCCGAACTCCCGGGCACGGGCGACGGCAGCGTCGAAGCTCGCTTCCTCGCGGATGGCGTCCTCGGTCACCTCGAGCACCACCTGGCCGGGTGCGATACCGAAACGCCCGAGGGTCTCGCGTGAGAGCGACATCCACCGGTTCTCGCCCATGCCGCCAGCGGCGAATACCGCCGGGTGCACGTTGAGAAAGAGCCAGTGGTCGGCGCAGGGTGTGCGCGCGAAGTTGTGCACGTGTACGGCCCGGCACAGGCGATCGAGCAGAACGAGCTCGCGCGGGGTGGTCCCGCTGCTCAGCACCTGCGCCGGCGAAACCGGCCCCCCGGGCCCCCAGGCTCGCAGCAGTGCCTCGTGGCCGACGGCTCGCCGGTGCGTGAGGCTGAAGATGGGTTGGAAGTGCGAAGTGATGCGCCAGGGGCCGTACATGCCCCACCAGCGCCCGTCCTCCTGTTCGAGGCGGGGCGCCGGTCCGCTCTGACCGTCCGCCGGGGTGCCGTCCTTAGCCACTGTGGCTCGCAGTGTAGGCCCGCGGCGCGGGCGTGGCGCGGCCCTAGTTCACGCGCGGGACGAACGGCACTGGCGCCATGCCGCCTGCCCGGCAGGCGCGGGGTCACTCGTCGTCGCCGCCCAGCACGCCGCCCAGCAGGCCGCCGGAGGCGAACCCGCCGAGCAGCGAGCCTTCCTCCCGCGAGCCGCCCAGCTGAGGCGCGGCGGCGAACACACGGGACGCCAGGCGCGAGAACGGGAGCGATTGCAGCCACACCGTACCCGGCCCGGTCATCTTCGCGAAGAAGAGCCCCTCCCCGCCGAACAACGCCGTCTTGATCTTGCCGACGTACTGGATCTCGAAATCGACGTCGGCGGTGTAGGCCACCACGCAGCCGGTGTCGATGAGCAGCGTCTGGCCCGGCTGGAGTTCGCGCTTGAGCACCGTGCCTCCCGCGTGGACGAACGCCAGGCCGTCGCCCTCGAGCCGCTGCAGGATGAAGCCCTCACCGCCGAAGAAGCCGACGGAAAGCTTCTGCTGGAACGCAACGCCCAGCGACACCCCCCGGGCGGCGCACAGGAACGAGTCCTTCTGGCACAGCAGCGTCCCGCCCAGGGCCTTGAGGTCCATCGGCAGGATCTTGCCCGGGTACGGCGCCGCGAACGCGACGCGCTTTTTGCCCTGCGACTGGTTGGTGTAGACGGTGGTGAAGATCGACTCGCCCGTGATGAGCCGCTTGCCTGCACCCAGCAGCTTGCCGAAAAAGCCGCCCTGCTGCCTCGATCCATCACCGAAGACGGTGTCCATCTCGATGCCGGCATCCATGAACATCATGCTGCCGGCCTCGCCGACGGCCGCCTCGCCCGGATCCAGTTCGATCTCGACGAACTGCATCTCCGAGCCACGAATCTCGTAGTCGACCACATCCATCGCCATCGCGTGTTCCTTCCGACGAAACGAAAACGGGCGCGATGGTAGCCGATGCGCGAGGCCGGCCGGGCGCGTCAGAGCCGTGCCTGCAGAAAGGCCACGTCCAGCCAGCGGTCGAACTTGTAGCCGCCTTCCTTGACTACGCCCGCCACGTCGAACCCGAGGGCGCGGTGCAGCTTCACCGACGCCTCGTTCGCGGCGTCGACGACGCCCACCATGACATGGAACCCGCGTCGGCGTGCGTGGGCCATCACGGGCGCCATCAGCAGCTTGCCGACGCCGCGCCCCCGCCAATCCGGGTGCAGGTAGACCGAATGCTCGCAGGTGAAACGCCAGCCCTCGCGCGGACGGAAGACACCGTAGCTCGCGTAGCCGGCGATGCGGCCATCGAGGGTTTCGGCCACGAAGAAGCCATGGCCGTCGCTGCGCTTGAGCTCCCATTGCGCCACCTGTTCCTCCAGCGTGCGTTCCGCGTACTGGTAGGTGGACGTGCTGTGGCGCACCTCATGGTTGTAGATCTCCAGTACCGCCGGCATGTCGCTGCGCAGCGCCGGACGCACGAGCAGGCCGGGGGCCAGGTCCAGCCTCATCGTCGTCGCGCCGGCCGGGCAGGCCCCCTGGAACTCCACCGACGCCCGCACCCGTTCCGGCACGTGCTCGACCTCGATGGCGCGAAAGCCGGACAGCGCCCAGTAGTCGGCCGCATCGGTCGTGCGCAGATAGGCTGCCTGCACCCCATCTTCGATCGCACGGCGCAGCAGCGCTTGCGTCACGGCGCGCCCGCACCCCTGCGCGCGCCGGGTGGCATCGACCGCCACCGAGCGCAGCAGCACGGCATCGGCGTACCGCTCCACCGCGCCACAGGCGGCCAGATGGCCCCCGTCCCGCAGGATGACGAAATCGGCGAGGTGTTCACGTGCGCCCTCGCGCGGCAGGCCACAGCGGGCAAGCAGTGCGGCCACCTCGGGCCAGTCGGCTTCGGTCGCCCTGCCGAGCAGGGCCGGGCGAGAGGAAGTCGCATCAGACGTCACGGCGGGCTCCGGAAAAATCATGCGAGGACGTGATCCTCACACAAAAATCCCCCGCCCGCCCGGCTTCAGCCCTGGGCCACCCGCCGCCCGATGTGCGCGAGCGCCTCCTCCACCTGGTCGATCAGCACCAGGCACAGGTCGCCCGGGCCCAGCCGCTCCAACGCCGTGTCGATCGCGAGGAATTCGCCCCGGATCTCGTCGACCCGCCGCGTGCGGGTCGCGCCTTCCAGCCCTTCGCGCAGCAGCGCGAGCACCTCGCCATCGGCGCGGCCGCGCTGGCATTGGTCCTGGTACAGGATGGCCTCGTCGAACGCCTTGCCGAGGATGCGCGTCTGGGCACGGATGTCCTCGTCCCGGCGGTCACCGGCGCCGCTGATCACGACCAGCCGGCGTTCGGCGGGAATGGCCTCGACCGCGGCCACGAGGGCCTGCATTGCGTCGGGGTTGTGACCGTAGTCGGCGATCAGCGTCGCGCCGCGGTAGTTGAAGACGTTGAAGCGGCCCGGGGCGTTGTCGGCGTCGTTCTCGAAAGTGAGCAAGCCCATGCGCACGACCTCCCAGTCGACGCCGAGCGCCCAGGCGGCCGCGGTGGCGGCCATCACGTTCTCGACCTGGAAGCCGATCGTGCCGCCGCGCGTGATCGGGATCTCGGCGAGCGGGATGCGGTGCACGACCGCCCCTTCTGCCGCCACGACCTGCCCGTCCTGCACGAACACCACCTTCTTGTTCTGGGCCCGGTGCGCCGCCATCACCGGGTGATAGCGGTCCTGCGCGAAGAAGATCACCGAGCCCGGGCAGTTGTCCGCCATGCGGGCAACGACCGCATCGGCCGCGTTCAGCACCGCGACCCCATCGGGCGCGACGTTCTGGACGATCACGCGCTTGACGACCGCGAGGTCCTCCACGGTGGTGATGTAGTTGAGCCCGAGGTGATCGCCCTCGCCGATGTTGGTGACCACCGCGACCTGGCAGCGGTCGAAGGCCAGGCCTTCACGAAGGATGCCTCCGCGGGCCGTCTCGAAGACGGCCGCCTCGACGTCGGGATGCATCAGCACCTTGCGCGCGCTGCGCGGACCGCTGCAGTCCCCGCTGTCGATGCGACGGGAGCCGATGTAGACGCCGTCGGTGTTGGTCATGCCCACGCACAGCCCCTGACGGGACAGGATGTGGGAGATGAGCCGCACCGTGGTCGTCTTGCCGTTGGTGCCGGTGACGGCGACTACCGGGATGCGGCCGTCCTCGCCGTCCTCGAACATGTTGGCGATCACCGCCTCGCCCACGGCGCGGCCCTTGCCGTACGACGGGTTCAAGTGCATGCGCAGGCCAGGCGCGGCATTGACCTCGACGATGCCGCCGCCCTGCTCTTCCAGCGGCTGCAGCACCGTCTCGCAGACCATGTCCACGCCGCAGATCTCCAACCCGACCGTCCGCGCCGCGGCGATCGCCCGGGCAGCCACCTCGGGGTGCACGTCGTCGGTCACGTCGGTCGCCGTGCCGCCGGTGCTGAGGTTGGCGTTGTTGCGCAACACGACACGCCGCCCTTTCGGTGGCACCGAATCAGGGGTGAAGCCCTGCAGCTCCAGGCGCGCCAGCGCGATGTCGTCGATGCGGATCTTGGTGAGCGAGGTCGCGTGGCCGTCGCCCCGGCGGGGGTCGAGGTTGACCTGGTCGACCAGTTGGCGCACGGTGTGCACCCCGTCGCCTATCACATGGGGCGGGTCGCGCCGGGCTGCGGCCACGAGCTTGTCGCCGACCACCAGCAGGCGGAAGTCGTAGCCCGGGATGAAGCGCTCGACCAGCACCTCGTCGCTGATCGCGGTGGCAGCCCGGTAGGCAATGGTCAGGTGCTCGATGCTCTGGATGTTCACCGTCACGCCCTTGCCCTGGTTGCCGTCGCGCGGCTTGACCACCACCGGCCAGCCGATCTCCTGCGCGGCCGCCACGGCGTCGTCCAGGCTTGCCACCGGCCGGCCCAAGGGCACGGGAACGCCGGCGGCGTGGAGCAGCTTCTTGGTCAGTTCCTTGTCCTGCGCAATGGACTCGGCGATCGCGCTGGTGCGGTCCATCTCCGCGGCCTGGATGCGCCGCTGCTTGCGGCCCCAGCCGAACTGCACCAGGCTGCCTTGCGTGAGACGCTGGTACGGGATGCCGCGCGCCACCGCCGCCTGCACGATGGACCCGGTACTCGGGCCCAGGCGCACGTCCTCGTCCAGTTCGCGCAGACGCGCCAACGCGCCGGCAAGGTCGAACGCACCGTCTTCTGCGGCGGCACGGATCAGCGATTCCGCGAGCGTGAAGGCAAGGCGCCCCACCGGCTCCTCGCTGTATTCCACCACCACCTGGTAAACGCCCGGTTCGACCGTCTGGGTGCAGCGGCTGAAGGTGACCGGGCAGCCCGCCTGCGCCTGCAGCGCGAGCGCGGCCTGCATCAGGGCGTGCGCCATGCTCACCGCGCCGTCACCACCCAAGGGGCGCAACGTGCCGATCTCCGGGAACAGCGCGCGCAGCCGCGCCTCGAAGCCGGGCATCGACTCGAGCCGCCGCTCGGCTTCGGCGCATGCGACCACCGCCTCGATGGCGGTGTGCCGGCTCCACAGGTTCGGACCCCGCAGGGCACGCAGTCTCGATACTTCCATTCGACCTACTCTTCCAGTGCGCCGCGCGGGGCGGCTGCTGTACGGGCGCCCAGGGGCCCCCGGGTGTAACCTCTCAGGCGGCCATCGCCAGCGGCGCGGGGGCGGCGGCGGGCGTGGATTCGCGCGGCACGTCCGGCTGGAACGTCTTGATGCCCGCACGGATCAGGTCCGGGGCGAGCCCCAAGGCCCAGGCCGCGCCGGCGGCGGCGAGCACCGCCATCAGCATGTCGGGCGCCGGAACGTCGCGCGACTGGGGCATGCAGCGCAGCTCGATCAACGGCGTCTCCTCGCGGCCGCGGGCCAGCATCAGCCGGGCGCCGCGCACGAAGACCGCCCGGCCGCCCTCGGCCAGATGCGTCTCGATCACGGGATGGGCAGGATCTCGGCCATAGAACAGCACGTCCCCGTCGCACAGCTGCGCCATGCGTGCGACGTTCTCGTCTTCGGCATTGAGCACCGCCGTGCCCTCGGGCAAGACGACATCCACCTGCGTGCGCAGCACGTCGTACAGCTTGTCCAGCGTCTCGACGTAGCATTCAGGCACCAGGCCCGCGCTGCCCAGGTCGGTCACGACGCCGATCTGGCAGCGGTCATAGGCCAGGCCCTCGGTGAGGATGGCATGGGCGCCGTTCTCGATCACGGCCGCCTCGATGGCCCGGTTCATCAGCAGGCGCTGCCCCGCCTCCCAGCTCGCGCAGGGGGTGGGGTCGACCCGGCGGCGGTCCAGGTACAGCCCGTCGCCACAGGCCACGCCCGTGTGCCGGCCGCTCAAGTGCACGAGCCACGCCGTCAAGCGGGACACCAGCGCGGTATCGCGCGTGCCCGTGACCCCGACGATGGGAATCCGGCCGTCCTCTTCCCCGGTGAACAGGTGGTCCACGATCTCACGCCCCACCGGACGCGACTGGCCCTCGGCCGGCTTCAAGTGCATCAGCAGGCCCGGGCCGGCGTTGACTTCCACGATCGCCCCGCGCTGCTCGGCCAAGGGGCGCGAGACGTCCTGCGCGACCAAGTCGACCCCGGCGATGTCCAGGCCCACCACGCGGGCGGCCAGCGACGCCATCTCGGCCACGTCCGGATGCACGCGGTCGGTCACGTCGATCGCCAGGTTGCCGTTGCGCAGCACGCGCACGGTCTGTCCGGCGGGAGGCACGCAATCCTTCGTGTAGCCCTGCCGCGCCAGCTCCAGCCGGATCGCCGGGTCGTCCACGCGCACGATGTCCAGCGGGAAGACCTCGTCCTCGCCCCGACGCGGGTCGCTGTTGATCTGGGTGGCGACGAGCTGCGCGATGGTCGAGCGGCCGTCCCCGACCACGGAGGCGGCGTCGCCGCGCGAGGCGGCCACGACGCGCCCGCCGACCACCAGCAGGCGGTGTTCGTAACCCGGCACGTAGCGCTCGACGATGACCTCGCTGCCTTCGGCCAGGGCCACCTCGTAGGCGGCCTCGACCTGCTCGCGCGTCGTCAACTCGATCGACACGCCGCGGCCGTGGTTGGCGTCCGACGGCTTGACGACCACCGGCACGCCGATCTCCTCGGCGGCGTCCCATGCATCGGCCGGGCTGGACACGATCCGCCCTTCAGGCACGGGCACGCCGCAGGTCTCCAGCAGCCGCTTGGTCAGGTCCTTGTCGCTGGAGATGCTCTCGGCGATCGCGCTGGTGCGGTCGGTCTCGGCCGTCCAGATGCGGCGCTGGCGCGCGCCGTACCCCAGCTGCACCAGGTTGCCGTCGGTCAGGCGGATGTGCGGAATGCGGCGGTCGCCCGCGGCTTCCACGATGCAGGCCGTGCTGGGCCCCAGGCACAGCCGGTCGACCAGCTCGCGCAGGCGCTCGACCGCCCCTTCGACGTCATACGGCCGGTCCTCGATCGCCGCCATGACGAGGTCCCGAGCGACCTGCAGCGTCTCGCGGCCGACTTGCTCCTGCCGCGTGCGGAAGACCAGCTTGTAGACGCCGCGCCGCGAGGTCGAGCGCGCCTTGCCGAAGCCGCTGGGCATGCCGGCCAGGTTCTGCAGCTCGATCGCCACGTGTTCCATGATGTGCGCGGGCCAGGTGCCCTCGCGCAGCCGCTGCAGGAAGCCGCCGCGCTCGCCCACGCCGCAGCGGTGCTCGATCAGCCCCGGCAGCCAACTGCTCAGGCGCTCGTAGAAACCGGGGATGGTGTTGGACGGGCTGTCCTCCAGGTCCCCGATGTCCACCCACGCTTCGAGCACCGGACGGTAGGTCCAGATGTTCGGGCCGTTCAGGTACAGGACGCGCAGGATGCGGATGTCTTTGTGGCTCATGACTGGCAGGGCGCTAGGGGTCGAAGGAGGCCGGATCGGCAGGAAACCGCAGGCGTGAGGAAGCGCACGCGATGCGGCCGATCGCCCGCATTTGGCAGGGCGAGGTCCTCGGGCTTGTCAACCGCGGACAGGGGCCGTGCGTGAGAGAGCCATCGACCCGGCTGGCTGGGATAAGCTTGCAGCCCCCATGGCCGCTGGCGGTCCGCCCCGGCCCACGGCGCGCGCCACCCCCGGGCGCTCGCGCGCCGCACCACTTTCGACAATGACAAACCGACCCCCGCAGACGAAGATTGAACCAGACCCGACCGCCGGCACCTGGCGCAAGGAGCTCGGGCACCGGCTGGCTGAAGGTGAGAACGTGCTGGCAGCACTCCCGGTTGACGTGGATGTGACGCTGCGGTTCGGCCGGGGGTGGCTGGTTGTGACAAATCGCCGTCTGCTCGCGAAGGCGCCGGACGCGACCGATTGGGCTGAGTGGACGCTCACCCCCGCACTGGCCTTGCGCCAAGCCGATCACGCGGGCCTGGGCAGGGTGGAACTGCTGGATGAGGGGGCCGGCCTGCTCGCCCGCTGGCATTACACCTTGGCACATCAACGCGAGGCCCAGCGGCTGGTCCGGCGCCTCGGCCAGCAGATTGACAGCCTGGCCAGGGGCACCGCGGCCCCCGCGCCCGACCGCGCCTGCGAACGGTGCGACCTGCCGCTGGAGCCCGACGAGGAGGAATGCCCTCGCTGCACCCCTCAGCCGGAAGCGGCCGCCCCCTCAACCTGGACGTTGCTGCGCCTGTGGCGCTTCGCGCGGCCCTACCGCTGGCAGCTGCTGGCCGGCTTCCTGCTGACGCTCGGCTCGACCGGAGCGACCTTGGTGCCGCCCTACCTCACGATGCCGCTGATGGACGAGGTGCTGATCCCGTACCAGAACGGCAAGCCGATCGACCCCGGGGTGGTCGCGCTGTACCTGGCCGGGCTGCTGGGCGCGGCCCTGGTGGCCTGGCTGCTCGGCTGGGCGCGCACCTACATCCTGGCGCTCGTGTCCGAGCGCATCGGCGCCGACCTGCGCACCACCACCTACGAGCACCTGCTCAAGCTCTCGCTCGAGTACTTCGGCGGCAAGCGCACCGGCGACCTGATGGCGCGCATCGGCTCGGAAACCGACCGCATCAATATCTTCCTGTCCCTGCACCTGCTGGACTTCGCGACCGACGTGCTGATGATCGCGATGACCGCGGTCATCCTCTTCTCGATCAACCCGTGGCTGGCGCTGGTCACGCTGCTGCCCCTGCCCTTCATCGCCTGGCTGATCCACCTCGTTCGCGAGCGGCTGCGCACCGGCTTCGAGAAGGTCGATCGCGTCTGGTCCGAGGTCACCAACGTGCTGGCCGACACCATCCCCGGCATCCGCGTCGTCAAGGCCTTCGCGCAGGAGCAGCGGGAGGCCCAGCGCTTTCGCGAGGCCAACCGGCACAACCTGGCGGTCAACGACAAGATCAATCGCACCTGGTCACTCTTTTCGCCGACCGTCTCGCTGATGACCGAGGTGGGCCTGCTGGTCGTGTGGGGCTTCGGCATCTGGCTGATCGCAGGCGACCAGATCACCGTGGGCGTGCTCACCGCCTTCCTCGCCTACATCGGCCGCTTCTACACCCGGCTCGACTCGATGAGCCGCATCGTCTCGGTCACCCAGAAGGCTGCGGCCGGCGCCAAGCGCATCTTCGACATCCTCGACCACGTCTCCAGCGTGCCCGAGCCTGCGCAGCCGGTGCCCATGCCCGAGGTCAAGGGTCGCATCGACGTGCGCCACGTGCGCTTCCGCTATGGGCACCGCGAAGTGCTCAAGGGCGTGAACCTGTCCATCGCGCCGGGCGAGATGATCGGCCTGGTCGGCCACAGCGGCTCGGGCAAGAGCACGCTGGTCAACCTGATCTGCCGCTTCTACGACGTCAGCGAGGGCTCGATCCGCGTGGACGGCGCGGACATCCGCTCGGTCGCCGTGGCCGACTTCCGCCGCCACATCGGCCTGGTGTTGCAGGAGCCCTTCCTCTTCTTCGGCACCATCGCCGAGAACATCGCCTACGGCCGCCCCGACGCGACGCGCGAGGAGATCATCGCCGCGGCCCGCGCGGCCCACGCCCACGAGTTCATCATGCGCCTGCCGCACGGCTACGACTCGCTCGTCGGCGAGCGCGGCCAGGGCCTGTCGGGTGGCGAGCGCCAGCGCATCTCCATCGCCCGCGCGCTGCTGATCGACCCGCGCATCCTGATCCTCGACGAAGCGACCTCCTCGGTCGACACCGAGACCGAAAAGGAAATCCAGAAGGCGCTCGACAACCTGGTGCAAGGCCGCACGACGATCGCCATCGCCCACCGCCTCAGCACGCTACGGCGCGCCGACCGTCTCGTCGTGATGGACCGCGGAGAGATCGTCGAGATCGGCCCGCACGACGAGCTGATGGCACGCAAGGGCGCCTACTGGCGGCTCTATGAGGCCCAGGCGCGCAACGTCGACGCGGAGCCCGCGTCCGAGCGCGAAAGCTGGGACGAGGACGACACCGCACGCGCCGCCTGAAGCGCGATCCAGGCGTCGCAAAGGATCTTGCCCATGTCCGCCCAACTGCCCTTCTCGCTGTCCCGCAACTCGCACGGCCGCCTCGTGCTCACCACGGCCGACGGCCAGGTGCACGAGCACGTGACCCCGGTGCGCGCCTTCCCGTTGACCGCACCCGACGAGGGCCTGTCGCTCGTCGGCCCGGACGGGCACGAGCTCGCATGGATCGACCGCGTCTCCTCGCTGCCGCCCGACACCCGCGCCCTGCTCGAACCGGACCTCGCGCTGCGCGACTTCGCCCCGCGCATCCGCCGGCTCCTGGCCGTCTCCAGCTACGCCACGCCCAGCACCTGGGACGTGGAGACGGACCGCGGCCCCGCCAAGCTGCTGCTCAAGGCGGAGGAGGACATCCGCCGTCTACCGGGGCGCGGCCTGCTGATCACCGACGGCCACGGCCTGCACTTTCGCATCGACGACCTCGCCGCGCTCGACAAGGCCAGCCGCCGGATGCTGGATCGCTTCCTCGCCTGAGCACACGGCTTGCCCCTCGCCAGCCACTCGTTGCGCGGAAGAGGGAGAATGACGCAGCCCGCTCCCGCCCTGGTGTTCCTTGCCGGTCGGGCACCATCCCGTTGCACGGCCCTGCCCCGCCCGTCACCGTGATCCGCCACACCCGACGACTGCTCTGGCGCCTGCTGGCCCTCTTCGCGCTCGCGCTGGGTTTCATCGGGCTGTTCCTGCCGGTCATGCCGACGGTGCCCTTCGTGCTGCTTGCCGCTTGGGCGGCCGGACGCGGCTGGCCGCAGTTGGAAGCATGGATGCTCGACCATCCCCGCTACGGCCCGCCCATCCGCCACTGGCGCGAACAGGGCGCCGTGCCGCGCAAGGCCAAGTGGCTGGCCTGCACGATGATGGCCGGCAGCGCCCTGTTGCTATGGTTCCTGCCCATCCCCACGTGGCTGCGAGGCGGCGTCTACGCCGTCATGTTCGCAGTGGCCGTGTGGCTGTGTCTGCGCCCGGAGCCGACGCGTGCGGCCACGCCCGACGCCAGGCTCGCCCTGCCGTCAGGATCTGACCACCAGGGACGTGACGGGTGAAGGGCGCACGAGGTGGTCTGCGGGCCTGCCGACTCCGTCGTCAGGACTCGACGAGGCGGCGCAGGCGTTCGAGGGCCCGGTCCCACCCGGCGGAGACGGCTTCCAGGAAAGCGCGGGCCTCGTCGAAGCGCTGTGTGTCCAGCGCGTAAAGCACTTCGCGTCCACGCCGCTCATGGGTCACCAGCCCCGCGTCCTCCAGCACATGCAGATGCTTGACGATGGCCTGCCGGCTGATCTCTTGCCCGGTTGCCAGGGCCGTGGCGGACAAGGCCCCCGCAGCCAGAAGCCGCGTCACGAGCGCCAGGCGGGTAGCGTCACCGAGGGCGAAGAACACGCGCGCGAGTCCCGGCTCAACCGCGTTCGACATACCGCTTGACGTTCTCGATCTGGGCGCCCCAGCCTCCATCGTTCATGCGGAAAGCTCGCTCGCGCCGATGCGCGGGCACTCGCTCGAAGCCCGACTCGACGATGGTCAGCCGCGTTCCCTCGGCGACGGCCTCGAGGCGAAATTCGACGAGCGTGGTGGGCTCCTGCGCCGGGTCGCATTCGGCGTCGATGGAATACGGGATCCACCGGAAGCTGAAGTAGCGCTGCGGCTCCATCGTCTCGACGGTGCAGAAGACGATGCTGCCCGTCGGGATCGCGACCTTCGCCGGCTGCAGCCCCTGCGCCCGCTGGTACTCCTCGAACATTTCCTCGTCCGGGAGAACGACGAAGCGTCCCGTGACCGTGCGCCCCGGCGCAAACGGTTCGTCCAGTCTCACACCGAACCACGCGCCGAATTCCTCGACGTCCGTCAGCGCGCGCCAGACCCGAGGGACAGGCGCGCGCAGCAGGATCCGCTTCTCGATGCGGTCGGAAACGCTCATGCTTCGCTCCTTGCTGAGTTGCAACCGTTTAGTTGCAGTATGACCGGGAGCGTCGTTTTGTGCAACCCTTGAGTTGCGGGTCACACCGGCAGCGCATGCATCGGCTTCCCTGCACCAGGGTTCGGAGCCGGGGGCCATCGCCGATCGCCTTCCGGCGGAAGCTCGGAGGCGCTCCCACTGACTGCAAGGGGCTGACGATGGACGTACGGGTTGACATACCAACTGGTCGGTCTATCATGCCCCATCCTCCGGGGGCGGATGACCGCTCGGACGCGAAGCCTGCCGCCCCCACACGAGCCGCCGCCATGCTGCGCCCAACCCCTCCTGCCACCACGTCGGCCGCGCCCGATGCGCGAACCCGCATCCTGGATGCGGCGCTGACCCTCTTCCGCGAGAAGGGCTACACCGCGACCACGGTCGATGACCTGTGCCGGACTGCCGGCGTCACCAAGGGGGCGTTCTTCCATCACTTCGAGAGCAAGGAAGCCGCGACGCTGGCAGCGATCGGACGCTGGAACGCTCTTACCGGGGCGCTGTTCGAGGCCGCACCGTACTGGCAGGTCAAGGATCCTCGCGCGCGGCTGCTGGCCTACCTCGACTTCCGCGCCGCACTGGTGGGCGGTGAACTGCCCGAGTTCACCTGCCTGCTCGGCACCCTCGTGCAGGAAACCTTCGCCAGCCACCCGGCCCTACAGGCCGCCTGCGGTGCCGGCATCCAGGAGCATGCAAGGACGCTCGTGCCCACCATCGTAGAGGCCCAGGCGCGGTACGCGCCGCGGGCCGACTGGAGCGCCGAGAGCCTGGCGCGCCACATCCAGGCGGTGCTGCAAGGCGGCTTCGTGCTGGCCAAGGCCTTCGGCGAGCCCCAGGCTGCGCTCGAGGCCATCGGGCACCTGCGGCGCCATGTCGAAGCGCTGTTCCCCGTCGGCAACCGAAGGAAAGCGCGATGAAGACCGAGCCGTATCGGCCCTTCGCGCGTTCGACGCCCTCGGCCCGGCGGACCTACCGCTGCCCCCCTGGGCCCGACCATTTTTTCCCCGTGCCATGGCCAATTCCACGACCTATTCGGCGTGGATGGTCATGGTAGATGCCCAGTCCCTCGCATGAAAGGAGCCTCGTGATGCCTTACACCCTGACCCAGGTCCGCGTTTTCCGTGCACCGCCCGAGCGGCTCTGGCGCGCACTGACCGAGCCGGCTGCGATCGTCAAATGGAATCCGCCCGATGGATTCGTGGCCGAGGTGCATGAACTCGACCTGCGCGTGGGCGGGCGCTATCGCATGAGCTTCATCAATCTGGGCAACGGCCAACGCCACAGCTTTGGAGGCAGCTACCGTGAGATCGTGTCGAACGAGAAACTCGTGGCCACCGACCGCTTCGAGGCTGACGCGCTGCCTGGCGAGATGCTGATCACCTATACCCTGCGCGCCGTGTCCTGCGGCACGGAGCTCACCGTCGAGCAGGCAGGACTGCCCGATGCCGTGCCGCCCGAGGCCTGCCGCATGGGCTGGCAGCAGTCCTTCGAACTGCTCGGCCGGCTGGTGGAGCCCGAGATCCCAGCGCAGTGAGCTGGGCCAAGAACTGGCAAGAGAAACCGCAGTGCCGAGTTGCGAGCGCGCAGACCCACGCAAAGAAAAAGGGCCCGGAAATCATCGGGGCCCTTGTGTGTGGTGGAGCCGGCGGGAATTGAACATCCGCGCCGCTCAGTGCTGGGGCGCCTTGCGGCCGGTCCGTGCGAACCACGTGCGAATCAGCTCGGCTCTAGGGCCTGGCTGGGCAACCCCTCGGGTCGCGTGCGCTGGTGCCTCTACCGGCACCGGTCTGAAGTCGTCCAAGCGCAGGCCGTAAGCTTCCCCGTCAAGTAGACAGCCTATTACTGGAGTCCGCGGCAGTTGTGATCCTGGGCAGGAATTGCCGAGGCGGCAGTCCTCCCAGGGCGTCGTGAGGCCGGCGCTCGTTGTATTCGAGCAGCCACTCCTCGGTGATGTGCTGCACCTGCTCGATCGACTTGAACAGGTACGCGTCGAGCACCTCGTTGCGGTAAGTGCGGTTAAAGCGCTCGATGTAG
>DATMBN010000100.1:0-65913 GCA_035559275.1 Burkholderiaceae bacterium | reverse complement strand
CCTCGCGCAACACGGTGGCGAAGGCGTTCGCCACGGTCGAGAGCTGTCCGGTGGTGATGTCGGTGCTGAACAAGGGCCGCGATTCCGCGGGAACCTATCGCTATGGCTACTACTGAGCCGCGGCGCAGGGTCCTGCGCGGGCTGAAGTCGGCCGGCTGCCTGGCCGCTTTGCTGTCAATGGGTGCGGCCCATGCCCAGCAGCAGGCATGGCGGGCGGAGGCGGAGGTGGAGGTCACGTTGACCGAGAGCGACAACGCGGGCTACACGGACGTGCAGCAGTCGCGCGGCGACACGATCCTCAACGTCGAGCCGCGACTGCGCATGAGCACCCGAGGCGCCCGGGTGAGCTTCGACGGCGAGGTGGGCGTGAACGCTTTGACCTACTTGCGCGATACCCAGTCCGACCGCGTGCTGCCGCAAGCCTCGCTGGCGCTGAAGTCGATGCTCGTGGACCGGTGGATCTACTTCGACGCGGCGGCCTTCGTGGACCAGACGGCCTCGAACCCGTATGCGGCCCGCCCCGACGGTGCTTCCTCGTTCAACCAGATCACGACACGTCGAGTGCGGCTCAGCCCCCGCGTCGACCATTGGTTCTCCCCGGCGCTCTCGCTGCTGGCGAGCAGCGACCATGCGTGGACACGTCGCAATGGCCGCTATTCCGAGGCCGATCCGCGGCGCGATGCCTACGAGCAGCAGCAGGTCGTCCGGCTCGAGCACCAGCCGCTGCCGCTGGGTGGTGCGGTCGAGTACCTGCGCCAGGACACGCGTTATTCAGGCGACGTCGAATCGGTGCTGAGCCTGGACATCGTGCGCGTCATCGCCACCTATGCCGTCAACCCTCAACTGGTGCTTGGCGCGGCCGCCGGACGTGAACGCAGCGAGTTCTCGCTGAGCGAGCATACCGATTCCCTGTACGGTGTGCGGGTGCACTGGCTGCCCACCGAGCGGACCGATCTGACCGCTTCGGTGGAGCGCCGCTTCTTCGGCACCGGTTGGGACCTCCAGTTCACGCACCGTACCCCGTTTCTGGCGGTCCACTTCCGTTCGTTCCGCCAGCCCACGGCACAGCCCGCATCGCAGATCCTCGCGCCGGGTGGTGGCAACGTCAGCCAACTGCTCGACGCGATCCTGACCACGCGGCATCCCGACCCGGTGACCCGTGGCGAGCTCGTGCGCACGATCATCAACGAGCTCGGGCTGCCTGAAACCTTGACCGGTCCGGTGGAGGTCTTCGCGGACTATGCGCAACTCCATCAAGGAAGCAGCTTGAGCCTTGCGTTGCTCGGGCGCAGGACCACCATCGCGTTGGCCATCCACAGCCAGCGCTACCGTCAGCTGACGCGGTCGGGTGAGGTATTCAGCGTGGATCCGACGTTCGCTTCCGACAATGAACAGATCGGCATCACGCTCGATCTGACTCGCAGGCTTACCCCGCAGACCTCCGCCACCGTCACGCTGCGCACCTCGCGCATCGAAGGGCTGGCCGCTCGCGAGGGCGACTTCACACGCGAGAAATCGGTGCGCGTGAGCCTGCATCAGGCCTTGTCTCCAGACACCGCTCTCACCGTCGGTGTGCGCAGGCAGCTGCTGCGTTCCAACGTATCCGCCTCGGCCCGGGAAACGGCGGCGTTCATCGGTGTGAACCATCGCTTCTGACCAAGATGTACGAATCGCACTTCGGGCTCAGCGGGCCCCCGTTCCAGCTCAACCCCGACCCCGCTTTCTACTTCGACAGCCGGGGGCACAGCAATGCGCTCGCCTACCTGAAGTTCGGTGTCTATCAGGCGGAGGGCTTCATCGTCGTGACGGGGGAGATCGGGGCCGGCAAGACCACGCTGGTGCGCACGCTGCTGGAGGGGCTGGATCCGGACCAGGTGGTTGCCGCCCAGATCGTCAGCACGCAACTGGAATCGGGCGACTTGCTGCGTTCCATCATCACGGCCTTCGGTATCCCGCCGCTGGGCACCAGCAAGGCCCATCTCATCGCGACCCTCGAGGGGTTCCTGACCGCCCTGGCTGCGAAGAGCAGGCGCGCGCTGCTGGTGGTCGACGAAGCTCAGAACCTGAACCTCGAGGCGATCGAGGAACTGCGCATGCTGTCCAACTTCCAGCTCGGCAACCATGCGCTGCTTCAGAGTTTCCTCGTGGGGCAACCGGAGCTGCGCGGGCTGCTCGAGTCCAAGTCCATGGAGCAGTTCCGCCAGCGGGTCATCGCGTCGTGTCACCTCGGTCCGCTCGACGGTCCTGAGACACGCGCCTACATCGAACACCGCATGCGCAGGGTGGGGTGGAAGGACGTGCCCCATTTCGAGCCGGCGGCGTTCGACGCCATCCATCGATGGACGGGAGGGATCCCGCGACGCGTGAACCTGCTTTGCAACCGCTTGCTGCTGGCTTGCTTCCTCAGCGGGCAGGAACGGATCGAGGCCGAACAGGTCGAGCACACGGCCCGCGAGCTGCGTGGCGAGGTGGGGGAGTCCACCAGCGCTCCCCCCGTGGGGATGCGAGCGCGAACCGTGCCGGAGGATCGCCCGGGCTCCGGACCAGTGCCCGCAGCCGGTCACGAATCGGCGCAGATCCTGCGCCGCGATCACGGGCTGAAGCGTCCCTTGAGCCGCCCGCTGGTGTGCCTGGTCGACGGGCCGACGGCCTACCTCAAGGCGGGGACGATCGCCCAGGCCCTGCGGGATCGGGGGGGCATGCCTTCGCTGGTCGTGGTCAACCCGGCGGCCGAGTCCGCGGTCGCCGCGGGCCAGGAACTGGACGGTGCATTGCCCCCGCCCGACGTGGAAGTACACCTGGGGGCCAGTGCGGCGCGCTACGCGCAGGAGTCCGCAGTCGCCCAGCTGCGATTCGACGGGTTGTTGGAAGAGCTGCAACCGCGCGCCGTGCTCGCGCTCGGCGCGTCCGACTCCGTGCTGGCCTGCAGCCTGGTGGCGCTGAAGCGAGGCGCGCCGTTGTTGCGCGTGGAGGCCGGTGCGCGGGGAGCGCCAGGTGCCGCGGGTCAGGAACTGAACTCGGTGCTGCTCGACCGCATGGCCGACGTCCTCTACACGAGCAAGCTCACGACCCACTACACGCTGTACCGCGAGGGGATCGCGTCGAGCCGCGTGCACTGCGTCGGCAGTCTGATGGAGAACCTGCTGCACGCGGCGATGCAGCGCGCCATGACGCCGGAGGAAGCCTTGGCGAGTGCCTCCATCCAGGGAGACTGCCTGAAGCAGCCCCAGGGCTATGCCGTGGCCACGATGCGCCACACGGGCAGCGCACCGGAGGAGAAGGACCTGCGGGAGATGCTGCAGGTCCTCTCCGCCCTGAAGGGCGAGATCCCAGTGCTTTGGCCCGTGGACGGCGTGACGATGGCCGCGCTGAAGAAGGCGGGGGCCGAGAAGCAGTTGCGTCGCGCTGGCGTGATCGTGCTGCCCCCGTTCGGCTATCTCGAGATGGTCAGCCTGATCCGTCGGGCGAGCTGTGTGATCCAGGGGGTGGGCGCGGACTGGTCCGAGGAATGCGCAGCGCTTGACGTGGCCTGCATCGTGGTCGCCGCGTCCGACCGTGCACGGGTGCCTCCGGACGCAGCGAGCGGCGTGGTGTCCATCCGCAGCGATGAGCAGGCATTGCGCGCGGTGCGCGACGCGGTGCGGGCACGCGGCGCGAGGGAGGAGCAGGTCGAGGCGTACTGGGATGGGGGCCCGGCGATGCGCATCGCGCAGCACTTGGCCGGCATGTGGCGCCAGGACGCCTTCGAGGACCAGGCGGGCGCGGCGGTCTCCGCAGCCTCCTGAGGATCGGGCTTCCCTCCTATCGTTGCCCGGAAGAATCGATGCTCAAGCGCCTCGCCTCTCATGTCTCGAACTACTCGGCGGGGAGCCTGCTCGTCACCGTCGCGAGCGTCATCTCCTTCCCGATCCTGACCCGCCTGCTGACGGTGGACGAGTATGGCGTGATGAATCTCGTCGCCACGGCGCTGTCGCTGATGGTAGGTATCGCGAAACTTGGGGTGCAGCACTCGGCGGTCCGCTTTTACAGCGAGATCAGGACGGGAAAGCGGGAACTCGGCCTCGAGTCGTACGCCGCCACGGTCGTGTTCGGCATGGGGGGGGTGGGCCTGGTCGCCACGCTCTTGTGGTGCCTTGGCAGCCAGTTGCTGCCGGACTCGTTCTGGAACGACGATAGGCTCAAGCCCCTGCTGTTGCTGACCGCCTGCCTGATCTTCATCCGGGTCGTCGACAGCTCCCTCGTGAACCAGCTGAGGGCGGAGGAACGCAGCCGCGAGCTGACGATCTACACCGTCGCGCGCAGATACGCCGGGCTGGCGCTGCTGCTGTTCGTGCTCTTTTTCGTCGCGCGCGACCTCTGGGGGTTCTACGCCGCGACCATCGTTGCCGAGGCGGCGGCCACGCTCGTGCTGGCCGTCTGGATGTGCAAGCGCTTGAGGCCGAAGCTGCGGGATTTCGACGCTCCGTTGTTTCGGGCCATGCTGGCCTTCGGCATCCCGATGGTCGGCTACGAACTCTCGTCGGTCATCCTGTCCATGGGAGACCGGTATGTGATCCAAAGCGTGCTCGGCGCGCAGCCGCTGGGCTACTACTCGGCCGCCTACAACCTGTGCGACTACGTCCGCATGGTCTTCCTATCCTCCTTTGGCGCCGCGGTGTTGCCGATGTATGTGCGGATATGGGAAGAGAAGGGACGCGACGAGACCGTCGCCTTTCTGCGCCGCTTCTTGCATGTCTACGTGATGGTCGCGATGCTCGTCGTGGCCGGGTTGTCGGCGGTCGCGGGGGAACTCATCTCCTTCCTCGCCTCCGACAAATATCGTGACGGGGCCCAGGTCGTGCCCTTCGTGATCGCGGGGATGGCGTTCGATGCCGTGGTCATGGTTGCCGGCGCCGGACTGTACATCGACAAGCGCACCAAGACGGCCATGGCTCTCGTCGCGGGATGCGCGGCCCTCAACATCGGGCTGAACCTCCTGCTCATTCCGCGGTGGGGCCTCGTCGGGGCTGCTGCCGCGACTCTCGCGGCCTATGCAGCCCTGCTCGCCTTGTCGATGCTCATGGGGCGGCGATCCCTTCCGGTGGCGTTGCCGCTCGCGTCGATGCTGAAGTTCGGCGCGGTGGGTCTTGCGACCTACCTCGCGATCGTGCACATCGAGCTGGGAGCCGGGTTCCTGACCCTGCTTGTGCGCATGGTGGCCGGGGCGTTGATCTACGGTGCCTCCGTCCTGGCCCTCGACGCGCAAGCGCGGCGAGTGCTGTCCGCAGGCTGGGCGAGGTGGCGCCACATGCGTTCGGGCGGTGCTGCGACCGCTCATGCGGAGCCGACATGAGCGATGCGATCACGGTCTTGATGTACCACGCGTTGGCCAGGGGTGACGGCCGTACGGAAGGTGCCGACCCGCACTATGCCGTCTCCCGGGCGCAGTTCCGTCGCCATCTCCAGATGATCGGCGCTGCGGGCAAGCGTGTGTCGAGCGTGGCAGAGCTGTTGGGCGCACACCGGGCACAGACAGGGTGTGTGGCGTTCACGTTCGACGATGGGCATGTGAGCAACGCCGAGGCCGTCGAGGACCTGGTGGCGCACGGCGGATCGGCCGACTTCTTCGTCAATCCGGGAATGGTCGGCAAGCGGCATCACCTCAGTTGGACCACTTTGCGCGCCATGGCGGATGCAGGCATGTCGATCCAGTCGCACGGGCAGAACCACCGCTACCTCGATGAACTCTGTGCGTCGGAAGTGGAGGCGGAACTCGCGGATTCCAAGCGAGAGATCGAGGACCGGCTGGGTCGCGCCGTTGCCGTGTTCGCGCCCCCGGGCGGCCGTGTCGTGCCAGGGCTGGGCGACCTTGCCCGCCGCGTGGGGTACCGGGCCGTGTGCAGCTCGCGCGCGGGGCTGTGGCGCCCCGAAGGGCGCACATGGGACGTGCCGCGGATGGCCGTGCTCGCATCGACCTCGGACACCCAGTTGCGCCGGTGGGTGGAGCAGAACGCGCTCGACCTCGCGGTAGGCACGCTGCGCTATCGCCTGCTGGGCGCGGCCAAAGGAGTGCTGGGCAACGAACGGTACGAGCGGTTCCGTCGCGCGCTGCTCGGCGTCGCCAGTCCAGGAGCCGGTCGATGACCGAGACGCTCTTCTTCCTGTCGATGGCGCTGCTGGCCTATGCCTATGCGGGCTATCCCGTGCTTCTGTGGCTCTGGGCACGCCTACGGGCAAGGACCGTGGCGCGTGCCGTCCACCAGCCGTCGGTGGCCATCGTCGTCGTGGCCCATAACGAGTCAGGACGCATCGGGGTCAAGCTCGAGAGCTGTCTTGACCAGGACTATGCAGGGCCGCTGCGTATCTTGGTGGTGTCGGATGGGTCTACGGACGGCACGGAGGAGGTCGTCCGCGCGTTCCGGGACCGGGGAGTGTCGCTGCTGCCGTTCCCACATCGCCGCGGGAAGGCCGCCTGCCTGAACGACGCGGTGGCGTCATGCGATGAGGAGGTGATCGTGTTCACCGACGCGCGGCAGCGCCTCAATCGCGAAGCCGTGCGTTGCCTGGTGGAGAACCTGGCCGACCCGCAGGTCGGCGCGGTGAGCGGCGAGCTGATATTCGTCTCCGACGGGCTGACACCTTTCGCGCAAGGCGTGGACGCCTACTGGCGTTACGAGAAGTTCGTTCGGAGACAAGAGGCGGCCGTGCACTCGGTGGTCGGGGCGACGGGAGCGCTGTACGCCGTGCGCAGGGGGTGCTTCCGGGCCATCCCGGCGCACACGATCCTCGACGACGTGGCGATCCCGATGGGCGTCGTGGCGCAGGGCAGGCGAGTGGTGTTCGACGGGCGTGCACATGCCTACGACCGACCGTCGATCGAGCCGGACCAGGAGAAGGTCCGCAAGATCCGCACGCTCGCCGGCAACTTCCAGTTGATCGCAATGCACCCGCAGCTGTTGCTGCCCTGGCGCAACCCGATATGGCTTCAGTTCGTGTCGCACAAGCTGCTGCGCCTGGCAGCTCCGCTGGCCATGCTGCTGCTGCTGCTGTCCAACCTGGCGCTGCTGGGCACGGGACGGTTCTATGACATGTTCTTTGCCCTGCAGATCGCCGGGTATGCCATGCCTTTGCTGGGCATGGCTTCGACCAGGGCGTCGGGTTGGTTGCCGGTGAGGGTGGCGCACGCGTTCTTGTTGATGAACTGGTGTGTGGTGCTCGGTGCCCGGGAGTTCCTGCTGAACAAGCAGGCGCATCTGTGGCGTTCCAGGCTCCGAACCGAGATTGCCCCGCCGACGGGCGCGAAGCCACCGAAGTGAGGGTGCGGTGAGAGTCGTCTACTTTGTGTCCCTGTTCCCGTGCTGGTCCGAAACGTTCATCGTGCGTGAGTTGCACGAACTCCTGCGCATGGGTGTCGACGTGCGCATCGTGTCGTTGAAGCCCGCGCAGGAGAAGCTGGTCCAGTCCGACGCGAGGGCCTTGCTCGACCGGGTGAGCTACCCGGTTCAGGGGTGGCGCGGGATGTGGACGGCCCTGCGCGGTGCGTTGGCGCATCCCTTACGAACCCTCAGGGAGCTCGGGGCGATCGGCGCGCAACTGCACCGGCACCCGGAGGCGTTGGTCAAGAGCCTCGTGGTCTGGTGGCGAACCCTTGCGCTGGTTCCCACCGTCGGCCGTCTCCGGCCGGACCATCTCCACGCCCACTGGGCCACGTACCCCTCCACCGCCGCGATGATCGTCTCACGTCGCATCGGCGTTCCGTTCAGCTTCACGGCGCATGCGCACGACATCTTCCTGGAACATCATCTCCTCGTCGACAAGATGCGCACGGCTGCATTCGGGGTCACCATCTCCGAGTTCAACCGACGCTACCTGGCAGAGCGGGTGGGCGACATGGCCTTCGAACGGATGCGGGTCGTGCGTTGCGGCGTCTCGCCGGACGAGCTGCCTTACCGGCCCGGTGGCCGGCAGCCCGGCCTCATCCTGGCGGTCGGCCGCCTCGACGAGATCAAGGGGTTCCGCCACCTCGTCGGTGCATGCGAACGGCTCGCAGCCTGGGGCGTTGCGTTCGAGTGCATCGTCATCGGGGAAGGGCGGCTGCGCGCCGACCTGGAGCAGCAGATCGAGGCCGCGGGGCTGCGAGGCCGGGTGCACCTGCCTGGCGCCTGCGGGCAGGAGGAGGTGCGCCGGCACCTCTACCGGGCCAGCGTCTTCGCGCTGCCTTCCGTCGTCACATCTTCCGGCGACCGCGACGGCATTCCGGTTGCGCTGATGGAGGCGATGGCCAGCGGCACGCCCGTGGTGTCGACCTACGTGTCCGGCATCCCTGAACTCGTCGAGGACGGCGTCAGCGGCCTGCTCGTCCAACCCGCGGACGCCCAGGGCCTGGCGGGTGCGCTGCGAACGCTGTTGGAGGATCGGGAGCTGGCACTGAGACTGGCTCGCGGCGGGAGGGAGACCGTCGAACGGAACTTCGACGTGACCAAGGAGGCGCGCAAGCTCTATGAAGCCTTCGCCTGACGTCCGCATGCGCGATGCAAGGACGCGCGTCCTGCTGCTGACCGACGAGATGGAGGTCGGTGGAACCCAGCGCCAGATCGTGCACATCGCCAAGGGCCTCGATCGTCGTCGGTTCGACCCGAGCGTGGTGTTCTTTCGCAACCGCTCGTTCCTCGCGGACGAGCTCGTGGCAGCCGGCGTGCCGGTGCTCCAGGTCGCCAAGCGTGGGCGCATCGACCCGCTGTTCGTGCGCGAGCTGGTGGGACATCTCTGGGAGGGCCGCTACCACGTGATGCATTGCTTTGCCTTCTCCGGGGAGCTGTGGGGGACCATCGCGCGCCAACTTCTCCCTGCGTCCCGCCGACCGACACTCGTGTCTTCGGTGCGTGGCACCTACGAGTGGTACTCGCCGCTGCAGTGGCGTGTGAAGCGATGGGTCTCGGGGCGGTCTGCCTCGATCGTCGCAAACTCCTCGGCGGGCGCCGCCTACGCGAAGGACAAGCTGGGCCTGGCGGACCGGACCATCGACATCGTCTACAACGGCGTCGAGATGCCGGCGCCGCGTACGGACACCGCCCAGGACCTTCGCCACACGATGGTGCGCGAAGGCGAGGTGCTGGCGCTGTTCGTCGGCCGGCTGATCGTGCACAAGAACTTGCCCACGCTGCTGCGCGCTTGCGAGTTGCTGCGGCAACGCGGCGTGGCGGTGCGGATGGCGATTGCGGGCGATGGTCCATTGCGTGCCGACGTCGAGGATCGGATTCGCGCGCAGGGTTTGCGCGAGCATGTGCTGCTGCTGGGGCAACGTGCTGACGTGGCCGAGCTCATGGCCGCGGCCGATCTCGTGGTACTGCCGTCCCTGCGTGAGGGTCTGTCCAACGTCATCCTCGAAGGGATGATGAGCGGCAAACCCGTGGTGGCATCGCGAGCGGGAGGCAACGTGGAGCTCGTTGAACACGGACGCACCGGCCTGCTGTTCGAGACCGAGGACGCGTGCGCCCTGGCGGACGCCATGCAAACCCTGGCCCTCGATCCGGACCTGCGACGGTCGCTGGGGGAAGCCGGACGCGCACGCGCCCTGGAGCGGCACAGCGTGTCAGCCATGGTGCATGCCTTCGAGCGCAGATACGCCGAGTTGCGGACCTCGGGACGAGGTGGTCCCGCCCTGTCACCTGGAAGAACGGTAGGTTGAGAGCGATGTCAGGCCCTTTGGGAGAGTTTCTGGTTTGCATGAGCGCCACGGGCGAGCCGCCGGCGTTGGAGCGGTTGCAGGAGACGCGCCGGTGGCCGGCATGGCGAGGCGCACCGCCGCAGGTGCATTTCCGTGCCCCGGCTCCAGGGGTGGCGGTCTGGACCCGGGGCGACGTCCGGGAATGGGTCGACGGGCCGGCGGGCGGCATCGGACTGGCGATCGAGCCGGGAGCGGCGGGAGATCCGGCCGAGGACGCGCTGCGACGTTGGTCCACCGAGCGGCGTTGGTCGAACGAAGGACTGCGCGGTCGCTATGCCTACGTGCTTTGGGATGCGGGTGAACGGCGTGCCATGGCTTGCGTCGATCCGTTCCGGACCTACCCGATCTATCACGTCACCATCGGCGACTGTCTGCTGGTGGCCAGCGACCTGCGGCTCATCCTTGCAACGGGGCTGGTGGCACCGCGGGTGTCCGTGCCGGCGCTGTACCACTACCTGAATTTCTCCTACGTCCCCGCTCCCCATTGCGCGATCGATGGCGTGGCCAAGCTACCGGGCGGACACGCGTTGGAGGGCCGCCCCGGCCACATGCAGGTCCGCAAGCACTGGGATGCGGTCTACCCGGCCGATATGGACGGCAGCGACGAGGATCGGGCCGCGCGATTGCGGGAATTGATGATCGATGCAGTCTCCGGCTACAGGCCTGCCGAGCCGACACGGTGGGGCACGTTTCTGAGTGGCGGGACCGACAGTTCCAGCATCGCGAGCATCCTCTCGCGCGGCGCAGGGAAGGTGTCTAGTTTCTCGATCGGATTCTCCGAGGATGGCTACGACGAACTGGCGTACTCCCGTCTTGCGGCGGAGCGCTTCGGGCTCGATGCCAACGAGCGGTCGGTCGGGGAGGCCGACGCGGTGGATGCCATCCCCCGCCTCGTCGATGCCTTCGACGAGCCCTTCGGCAACTCGTCGGCGATACCCACCTACTACTGCGCCGACCTCGCGGCGCAGCGCGGGGTGGGGCTGCTCGTCGCGGGGGATGGAGGCGACGAGATCTACGGCGGCAACGAGCGCTACCGCAAGGACCGCATCTTCGAATGGTTCCACACGTCCCCGGCACCCGTGCGCGGCGCCGGCGTGCTGCTGGCACGCACGCTTTCTGGCGTCGATACTCGCTTGGCCAACCGGGTCAAGAACTTCGTCCATCGCGGGTCCTTGCCCAACCCAGACCGTTTCTACAGCGACGACTCGTTCGCTTCGGACCAGTTCGAGTCCCTGCTGAGCGACGGCTTCCGCGCTCAGGTGGGGCGCGACGACTCGCTGGACGTGCAGCGCGTCGTGTACCAGGCAGCCGAAGCCGACAGCAATCTGCACCGCCTGATGTACCTGGACCTGAAGATGACGATCGCGGACAACGACGTGGTCAAGGTCGTGCGTGCGTCCAGGCTGGCCGGCACGCAGGTGGTGTTTCCCTACCTGGACCGTACCCTGATCGACTTCACCGGGAGGCTGCCCGCCAACGACAAGGTGCGGGGCCTGGAGAAGCGCTACCTCTTCAAGCGCGCGACGGAGGACATCCTTCCGGTGGAGATTCGCAAGAAGAAGAAGCAGGGCTTCGGGCTGCCGGTCAGCGTGTGGCTGCGTCGGCGGGGGCTGTTTGGCGAGATGGTGCGCGACGTGGTGCTGTCCGACCGCGCCGCGCGCCGGGGCTACTTCCAGACCGCGCATGTCGAACACCTGATGAGGCGCCACGAGCGAGGCGCGTGGGACCACTCGGCCGAGATCTACCTCCTGCTGATGCTCGAGCTGTGGCACCGCAGGTATGTGGATGGGGAAGTATGAACAAGAGCAGTCCATCCGTCCTGATGGTCCTGGAGAGCATCTTCCCGACACGCGGTGGGGGAGGTGCGGAGACGCAGGTCCGCACTCTGGGTCGCCACATGATGAGCCGGCACCTGGACGTCTCCGTGGTCGTGCCGATGGTGCCCTACGGGCCGCAACGGGCACGGGACACGGTCGATGGAATCGCGGTGGTGCGCATCGCCTATCCGAGACTGCCCATCGTCGGGGCGTTGTCCATGTTGTTGAAACTGTGCTGGCTGCTGTGGGTCCGGCGCCACGAGTACGCGGTGATCCATGCCCACATCGCCGGCAACATGGCGGCGGTCAGCTGCATGATGGGCCGGCTGCTGGGCAAGCCGGTGGTCGTCAAGCTCACCGGGATGACGGAGATGTCCGGCGGGGTCCTAGACCCCCATCCCAGCCTGCGCAACCGGTTGAAGAAGCGGGCCTTGCGATGGGCCGACTACTACCAGGCCACCAGTTCCCGCATCGGTCGGCTGCTGGTGGACAGCGGCTTCGAGCCCGGGAAGGTCCGTCTCATTCCCAACGCGGTCGACACCGAGCGTTTCCTGCGGGTGGGACGCGACGAGGCCCTGCGGCGGGAGCTGTGCGGTGACAGGCCGCTCGCCGGCATCTATGTCGGGCGGCTCGCGCCCGAGAAGGGACTCGAACTGCTGCTCGAGGGCTGGGCAAGGGTGTTCGGCGCTCGGAGGGACGCGTCGCTGATCCTCGTGGGCGACGGCCGGCTGAGGGACACGCTCGCCGGGCGGGCGAGAGCGCTCGGCATCGCCGACCAGGTGCATTTCGTCGGACCGAGCGATGCCGTCGAGCGCTACCTGGCGGTCGCCGACTTCGGGGTGCTGACTTCGCTGAGCGAGGGACTGTCCAACACCCTGCTCGAGTACATGGCCTCGGGCCTGCCAGTGGTCGGCTCCCGCGTGAGTGGCACGGAGGACTTCGTGCGGCCCGGTGAAACCGGCTGGCTGTTCGAGCCCGGAGACGTCGATGGTTTCGAGCGGGTGCTGAGGGAGGTGGCGGTCGCGCCGCCCGGCGCCCTGAGGCGCATGGGGCGCAATGCGAGGGACATGGTCGTGTCGTCCGCGTCGATCAGCGCGGTCGCGGAGCAACTCACGCGTCTGTACGGAGTGCTCCCAGTTGTCTGAATCTTGTTGGACGGACCGATTCTCCGTGGGAGGGGGTGTTACATGTGCGGGATAGCAGGCCTGTATCCGCTGGGCAAGGGGCGGGAAGCCGACCCTTCCGTGATCGACGCGATGTGCAGGATGATCGCGCACCGGGGACCCGACGATCAGGGGGTGTACGTCCACGCGGGGGCGCAGATCGGCATGCGCCGGCTGAGCATCATCGATCTCGAGAGCGGCCACCAGCCCATCCACAACGAGGACCGCACGGTCTGGATCGTCTTCAACGGCGAGATCTACAACTTCCGCCAACTGCGCCAGGAACTCGAGGCGCTGGGGCACCGCTTCTACACCCACACCGACACCGAGTGCATCGTACACGCCTACGAGCAGTACGGCGAGGCGTGCTTCCAGCGCTTGCGCGGCATGTTCGGCATCGCCATCTTGGACCTGCGCGAGGGAAAGCTCGTGCTCGCGCGCGACCGGCTGGGTAAGAAACCGCTGTACTACACGACCACCTCCGACGGCACGCTTGCGTTCGCTTCTGAGCTGAAGTGCCTGTACGCGGTGCCAGGCTTCGCGCCCCGGGTCTCGCCGGATGCGACCCACGACTATTTCGCGCTCGGTTATGTGCCGGCACCCGCGTCGATCTACGAAGGGGTGCACAAACTGCCTCCGGCTCATTGCCTCGTCGTCCGCGACGGGCAGATCCGCGTGAGTCGGTACTGGCAGTTGGAGTTCGGCCCCAAGTGGGAGGGGTCCGAGGCCGAACTCAAGGCCGCTCTGCTGGACAAGCTGGAGGACGCGGTGCGAGCACGGTTGGTCAGCGACGTGCCTTTCGGCGCGTTCCTCAGCGGGGGGACGGACTCGAGCGTGGTCGCCGCCCTGATGGCGCGCAACCTCGCGTCTCCCGTCAAGACCTTCACGATCGGCTTCAAGGAAGCCGCCTTCAATGAGATCCCGGACGCCAGAGCCGTTGCTCGACACATCGGGGCGGAGCATCACGAACTGATCGTCCAGGCCGATGCAGTGGCCATGCTCAGGGATCTGGTGTGGTACTTCGACGAGCCGTTCGGAGACTCCTCGGCCATTCCTACCTATCTCGTCTCGCGGCTCGCCGCGCGACACGTCAAGATGGTGTTGTCGGGCGACGGTGGGGACGAACTCTTCGCAGGCTACGAACGCTACCGCAAGTACCAGCGCCTGGATGTGTATGCGCGGCGCATGCTGGGCGCGGGCGGCGCTGCCCTGAGAGTCGCGTCTCGCTTCGTCGGTACGGCTCGTGGCGCCAGACTGCGGCGCATCGCGGACCGGGTCGATCAACGCTACCCGGATCGCTACCTCTCGGGGGTGGCGTTGAACACGAACTCGCGCCTGCAGATGCTGCTGCAACCCGAAATCGCGGGCAACGACCCGTACACCCGGGTGCGCGGATGCTTCGAGCGTCTCGACATCGAGGATCCACTGGAGCGGATCCTGGCGGGCGACATCGATACCTACCTTGCCGATGACATCCTCGTCAAGGTCGACCGCATGACCATGGCGAATTCCTTGGAGGCCCGTGCGCCCCTGCTGGATCACGAGTTGCTGGAGTTCGCCGCCCGGCTGCCGGTGAAGATGAAGCTGCGGGATGGCGTCGGCAAGTACCTGCTCAAGCGGGTGGCCCGGGACCTGCTGCCGGCGTCTGTCCTCGACAAACCCAAACAGGGGTTCGCGATCCCCGTGGCGCAGTGGTTCCGCGAAGACCTGCGCGAGCTGATGCTCGACACGATCGCGGACCGGCGCTTCGTCGAGCGAGGCGTCTTCAACGTCGAGGGGGTGCGGAAATGCCTGGCAGAACACCTGTCCGGTGTGCATGACCACAGCGAGCCGTTGTGGCTTTTGCTGACCTATGAGTTGTGGGCAAGGAAATTCCTCGACGCACAGGCGCCGGTGCGGATGATCGCCTCCGCCGCTTGAGGTCGGCGAGCATGGGATGATGCTACAGGGAGCAAGATGCTGTCGCGATACGTCAAATCGATGGTCAAGTCGACCCTGTCGCCGCTGCTAGACGCGGGAGGGCTGTACGACCGGCGCATCGCCACCGCGTCGGGCGCGCGCGGCAGCTGGATCATCGTGATGTATCACCGCGTGGTCGAGAACCCGATGGCCGACCCGTTCCGTCTGGGCATGTGTGTCCTCCGGGAACGGTTCTCCGCGCAGGTGAGGTATCTGCGCGAGAACTTCAACGTGATCGGCTTGTGCGATGCCGTCGGTCGGCTCGAGGCGGGCGACGCGCTGCCGGAGAGGGCCGTCTCCATCACCTTCGATGATGGGTACCTCGACAATCTCGAGATCGCTCTGCCCATCCTCAAGTCATACCGCATGCCGGCGACGCTCTTCGTCCCCACCGGAGGCCTGGAGGACGGCGAACCGCTGTGGTGGGACCGGGTGATCGCTGCGTTCGCGGGTACGACCCGTTCCGCCTTCGATGCCCCGGCTGCGGGCCTGCGGGGGGTGGGATCCAGGTTGTCGCTCTCCCGTTGGAGAAGGCCGGCGTCGGTCGAGACCGTGCTTGAGCAGCTGTGGAAGCTGCCGATCGAGGAGACGCAGGAGATCGTGTGCCGTATCGAACGGCAACTCGGCCCGCAGCAGCGGCCGGTGGTGCCCGCGGCCCGTCTCACCCGGGCCCAGGTGCGGGAAATGCACAGGCAAGGCGTGGAGATCGGCGCCCACTCGGTCCGCCATCCCAACATGAAGCTGTTGCAGGAGCACGAGGTCCGCAGCGAAATGCTCGCCTCGCGCAAGACGCTGCAGGAGATCTGCGATGCGCCGATCGAGGGTTTCGCGTATCCCGGCGGTCGCATGAACGAGGGGACCGCACAGGCGGCACGCACCGCGGGTTTCCGCTATGCCGTCGCGACGACCACGGCAATCAACGAGGCGCCCTACGAACGTTTCAGGCTGTCGCGCATCGGCATGCCGGATTCCGGTCTGGCCGACTTCAAGAGGTCGCTGAGCGCGGCCATGCGCCGCCCGGCAGGTGCGTCCGGCTCCGCACGGCCGGACGGGAGGATTTGATGATCTGGACACTGCGCCTGCTGCTCGCGGCCATCATCGTCTATCTGCCTAACCAGCAGCTGTTCCGCGTGGAGTTCGCGGTCAAGGGGCTGAACATCATCAACATGATGTTCCTGCTCGCGGTCATGCTCGTGTGGGCGTTGAAGACCAGGGCGCGGACGCCGGCCCCGCTCAAGGGCACGTTCTACTTCTTCTTCGCCGTGCTCGTGTGGGCTTTCCTCGTCGGCGTGGCATCCGATGCATCGGAGTGGGTGAATGACCTGACGGTCCTCAAGAACAGCATCTTCTACATGCTGCTGTTCTTCCTCTTCTACCACGCGGCATGCGACATGAAGACCGTGCGGTTCCTGGTTGCCGTGATCCTGTTCGTCACGTTCTTCGCGTCCGTTCAAGGGCTGCGCCAAGCGCTGGACTACGGCATCACGGTCTACAACGAAACGCGGCGCGTCTCGGCCCCTTTCGGCTGGAGCTACACCAATGCCAACCGCGCGGCCATCTTCTTCGTGATCTTCCTGCCCCTCTTCGGTTCCATCGCCTTCTTCTACAAGTCCCGGCCGCTGGTCCGCCTGGTTGCCGCAGGGTGCCTGGCGCTCGGCGCCTTCGTCGTGTTCTTCACCTACTCGCGCCAGGCGTACTTCATCCTGGCGTTGCTCGCTTTCTTGCTCGCAGCACGCAAGAGCCTGCTCGTCGCCGCGATGATCGTCGTTGCGGTGCTGACCTTCGAGTCCTGGGCGCCGGAAAGCGCCGTGGCACGCGTCCAGATGACCGCGCAGGACCCCTATGAGCCACCACCGCCCAGTTCCGGGAGCAATCCGGACGCGGAGGCGGCGTACGATGAGAGTACCGAGAGCCGGTTGGTGATCTGGGAGGGCGCGGCGCAGATGATCAGCGAGCGCCCGTGGGGGATCGGACTCAATCACTTCAAGCGCGAGATCGGGACCCATGTGCCTCGCTACCGGAACATGGACGCCCACAACTTCTACGTGCTCATCACCGCCGAGGCGGGCGTGCTCGGACCCGTCGCGACCTTGGCGCTGATCTTGGGGCTACTTCGCCTGGGGCGCCGGGTCGAGAAGCTCGATGCCGGCGACGAGTCCAAGCTGCTGGGCGTCGGCTTCACGATGTCCGTGGTCGCCGTGATACTGGGGAACGTGTATGGAAGCCGATTCCTCGATGGCGACGTGATGGGCAATTTCTGGATCCTGGCCGGACTCGTGGCGCGCTATCACTCCCTCGTGAAGGAGGAGGGACGCGCTGCCGTCCTGGCGACCGCCGTCCCCGGGCCGGGGCGTGTCCCTCAGAGGCCGTGCATTCAGTCACCCTCCATCGGCAACCGACGGGCAGAAATGTAACAGCGCCCGACACGCTGCCTCCCACCGCCGAGCCGTGTAAAAACTTCAAGACCCCTCTCGGGTGCCCGTGTATTTTTTTCCTCCCCGGCACACGCAGAAGTGCGACCGCCGACGGTTACATCTGGTTACTCGCGCTGCACCGGGGCAGGCACGATCCGCCTGGTGCGGGGAAGCGGCTTGCGTCGTGTACCCAAAAGGCCGCTCCGCCTTTGCCCATGCCCGGCGCCTCCCTGGGTGCCGCCGAACCACCATCCATCCGCTACTGATGACCTTCTTACAACGTCTTGGCAGTCTCGTCGCCGTGGCTCTTGTCGCCTGCGGTGGCGGTGGGGGAGGCGCCGGACCGGGGGACGGTGGGGGCTCAGGCGGTGACGGTGGGGCGGGCGGTACCTCGGTGCTGAACGTGCAGCGCTCGGGCACCGGTACGGTGAGTTCGGTCCCGGCGGGCGTCGACTGCGGGGCGGACTGCAGCGAGGCGTACCCGAACCAGACGCAGGTCACGTTGACGGCGACACCGGGCAGCGGGTACAGGTTTGCGGGCTGGGATGGCGTCTGTACGGGATCCAGCCCTACGTGTACGGTGACCATGAGCCAGGCCCGAACCGTGTCTGCGATCTTCACCGCCTCCGCCGGCGTCAGCGGCTGCAGCAACTTCTACGCTGCCGGCTTTTCCCCGCTCGCCGGCACCTCCACCCCGCCCATCCCCTCCGTTACCGGCCGTCCTGACAAGGGACAGGTGTTCGCCGAGCCCACCTACAAGACCTGCATGGTCCGGGTCACGGATCACGCGCGGGAGGCGCCCTCGGGTTTCGCGCGCAACGACTACTCGCGCAGGCAGGCGTTCAATGCGGACGGGAGCCGTCTCATCGTCTATGCCCTGGACGGGCACTGGCATGTCTACGACGCAAACACCTACGCCCACGTGCGCCAGCTTCGGGGCCCGGCCGGCGACGCCGAACCGCAATGGCATCCCACCGACCCCAACCTCCTGTACTACCTCCCTACGAACGGAGGGATGGTGGTGCACGAACTGAACGTCGCCACCCACACCAGCCGGGTCGTCGGGGACTTCCGGGGTCGGCTGCCGTGGGCCAACGTCGCCCGGCTGTGGACCAAGTCGGAAGGATCTCCCTCGGCGGACGCGCGCTACTGGGCGTTCATGGCGGAGACCTCCAGCTACGCCCCTTTGGGCATCGTGGTCTGGGACCGTGTGAACGACACGATCGTGGCCACCCTCGACAACAAGGACCGTCCGGACCACCTCAGCATGAGCGCGTCGGGGAACTACGTGGTGGTGTCGTGGTTGAACCGGGTGGTGGCCTACGACCGCAGCCTGCGCAACGCCAGGACGATCCAAGGAAGCAGTGAGCATTCGGACATCGCGCTGGCGGAGAACGGAGACGATCTCTACGTCTCCGTCGACTACCAGTCGAACGAGGGCATGGTGTTCATGGTGAACCTGAGGACGGGGGCGCGCACCGACCTGTTCCCGACCTACGTCTCGGGCACTGCCACCGCCATGCACTTCTCGGGCAAGGCCTTCCGGAAGCCGGGCTGGGTCCTGGTTTCCACGTATGGGAACTACGGCGGCCCGCTGCAGTGGTTGCATCGGAAGATTTTTGCCGTGCAACTGGCGGCGAACCCCAGGATCTACCAGCTGGCCCACACGCAGGTGGTGGACAAGGGCTACTGGACGGAGCCGCAGGCGAGCGTGAGCCGCGACTTCACCAAGATCCTGTTCACGTCCAACTGGGGAGTGGACAGCGCCGAGGATCTCGATGCCTACATGGTCGAGCTGCCGAAGGATGCCTTGAAATAGGTCGCGGGCGGCCGACGGCGCATGACCGGTCGGCTGTTTGCGCGCAGTGTGATGGTGAGAGCACCGGCCGTGCTGTCTGCCGGCGGTGACTGGAGGGTCTTGTGCGTCCTTGCGACCGATGCCCGGCGGCATCGGGTCGTCGCTGCGCGGCGCTACCTGCGCGCGCGGCGTCGTTTTCGCGTGGGCGCATCCCCCACCTCGAACCGCGTATCGGTGAATGGAGAGCTTGTAGAGCAGAGGTGGCGCTTTCTCGCTCGAGAAAGGCGCGAACACCCGTGAATGAGGGAAAGCTTGGTCGGCGGCGGGGCTGTGGGACGAGCTCTCCGCCTTGTCTGGAATTACGAGCGTCGTTGGGGAGTCGTATGCGCAATCGTTCATTCATGGTGCTGGCGACCGCCTGGTTCGCCCTGATCGTCGCCGGTTGCGGAGGGGGCAGTTCTTCTCCCGTCGAGACAGCCAAGGATCTCGATGGTCCGATCGTGGACAGCCCGTCCTCGCAGGAGGAAGCCGACGCGGCAAGTGCAGAACTGGAACATGCACAGCGGATCCGGTCGTCGCAGTACTACGGTCGCCAAGTCATCCGCGTGGGCGTGCGGGGCTCCGGGCGCGTCACCAGCGACCGCGGGGGCATCGACTGCAATGCGAGCGGTGGGCCGAAGTGCGAAACGAGTTTCTCATCGCTGACCTATGTACGCCTGGTGGCCTCGCCTGCGCCCGGAGCTACCTTCACTGGTTGGTCCGGGGCTTGCCGCGGCAGCCACCTCGTGTGCCGGGTCTCGAACAGCCAGGCCCGCGACGTCCGCGCCAGCTTCTCGCAGGATCCGGCCGCGGTGGTGACCTATCCCCTTGCCGTCACGGTGTCGGGCTCGGGAGGCGTGATCAGCAACCCCGGTGGCATCAGCTGCGGGACCGCCGGGACTTCTTGCTCGGGTGCATTCGCCAGTGGTACGAGCGTGACCTTGTCGGCCCAGACGCCATCGGGCTACGTGTTCAAGGGATGGGGCGGCGCGTGCGCCGGTACCGCCACCACCTGCCAGGTCCAGATGTCGGCGACCAGGCAGGTGACGGCTTCCTTCGGCGCGGTCCAGCCCACCGCCTACACGCTGAGTGTCTCGGTGTCCGGCACCGGCAACGTGCGCAGTTCTCCTGCGGGCATCGATTGCGGCAACTCTTCGACCAGTTGCGCCTCGTCCTTTGCCGCGGGAAGCGGTGTCACGCTGACGGCAACGGCTCCCAGCGGCCAGGTGTTCAGCGGCTGGAGCGGGGCCTGCTCCGGCACGAGCAGCAGCTGCTCGCTTCCTATGTCAGGGGCGCGCAGCGTGCAAGCGAACTTCGCCGCCGCTCCCGCCCCGACGCCTGCTCCAGATTCGGGCTCCGGAGGGACCGGGGGATCGAATCTCGGCAGTGCCTGCGGGACCGCCTACACAACGGGATTGACGCTGAAGAGCGGGTTCGTCACCGACCCGATTCCCTCACTCGGCAAGCCGGCCAAGGGCAAGGCGTTCACGGACCCGACCTACAAGACCTGTATGGTCCGGGTGACGGACCATGCAGTGGAGCCACCGTCCGGCTTTGCGCGCAACGACTACTCGCGGCGCCAGGCCTTCAACGCGGACAGCAGCAAACTGATCGTCTATGCCTACGATGGGCACTGGCACTTGTACGATGCGAGAACCTTCGCGCACCTCAAGGTTCTCCCGGGGCCAGCGGCGGATGCGGAGCCGCAGTGGCATCCGACGGATCCGAACCTGCTGTACTACCTGCCCACCAACGGAGGCATGGTCGTCAACGAGCTGAACGTCACGACGAACACGAGTCGCGTGGTGGGCAACTTCTCGGGGCGGCTGCCCTGGTCGAACGCGGCGCGCCTGTGGACCAAGTCTGAAGGCTCTCCGTCCGCCGACGGGCGTTACTGGGCCTTCATGGTCGAGACTTCGAACTTCTCTCCCCTGGGCATCGTGGTGTGGGACCGGGTGACGGACACCATCGTGAGCACGATGGCCAACAGCGTCCGTCCTGACCACCTCAGCATGAGCCCCTCCGGCAATTACGTGGTGGTCTCCTGGCTCGACAAGGTCGTGGCCTACGACCGCAACCTGCAGAACCCGCGCACGATCCAGAAGAGCAGCGAGCATTCGGACATCGCACTCGACGAGAATGGCGACGACATCTACGTGTCCGTCGACTACCAGTCGGGCAACGGGGCCGTGTTCATGGTCAACCTGCGCACGGGGGCCCGCACGGACCTGTTCGCCACCTACGTGAACGGTACGGCCACCGCGATGCACTTCTCCGGGAAAGCGTTCCGCAAGCCGGGCTGGGTGCTGGTGTCGACCTACGCCAACTATGGCGGGGCCACGCAGTGGCTACATCGCAAGATCATGGCGGTGCAACTGAAGGCCACCCCTGTCATCTACCACCTCGCGCACACCCATGTGGTCGACAACGGCTACTGGACCGAGCCGCAGGCCAGCGTGAACCGCGACTTCACTCGGGTCCTGTTCACCTCCAATTGGGAGGTCAACAGCAGCATGGACCTGGACGCCTACATGATCGAGATCCCTGCGGGCGCGTTGCGTTGATCCGAAGCCGACTTCGGAAAGGCTCCCTCGGGGAGCCTTTTTCATTCGGCGTGGCCGCGCAGGCGATACGTCCAGTGTCCGATGATCTCGTGCAGCGCGATGGCGTACCGCCGAGGGCCTCCGTTGTGGGGCAGCCAGGCCCGCCAGGTGAGGTCGTGGATCTGGCGGTAGTCCACAGGGTAGGGTTGCACCTCCAGGCCCAGCTTCCGTGCGACGGCCGCCGCGCGGGGCATGTGGATGGCGCTGGTCACCAGCCAGATGGGGCCATGGTGGCGGCGGATCAGCTCTTGCACCTGAGCCAGGTCCTCATAGGTGCTGGTCGAGCGGGCCGACAGCAGGATGCGGTCCTCCGGCACGCCCAGCCGTGCTGCGATCCTGCCCATGAATGCCGCGATCGAAGCCCCTTCGTCCCCCGGGGGGCCGCCGGTAAAAAGCATCGTGCCGCCGGTGCGTCGCCATAGATCGACTCCGGCATGCAGGCGCTCCCATCCGTGGTCGTCGAGACGCGCGCGAGGACGGCGTGCAGCGGTCCACATCTCCCCGCTGCCCAGTACGACGACGAGAGTGCGCTCGTCGTGGGCCGGGTCGATCCCTGCCGCTGCATCCGGAGGACCTTCCAGCGCCTTCACCAGCAGATCGCCCAGTGCGGGTGTGGTCAAGGTCCAGGCCCACACGCCGAGTGCGATCAGCAGCCCTCGCGCACGGTACAGCGGCTGCCCAGGGCCGCGATGACAAGCGAGAATCGCCAGGAGCACGCAGGCGAGGACGACGTACAGCGGCGAGGGCAGCAGGAGCTCGATCGGCGAGTGGATCAACACGCAAGTGGGCGGGCAAGGGGAGGGGAGAACGCCGCGGCGTTCACGGGAGGCGGCGCAGGAAGCCGGGCGGAAGTACCAGCATGTAGGCGTCGACGTCGGTCTCGCTGGTCGATCCCCAGTTGGAGTTGAACATCACCCGGGTGAAGTCGCGGTTGACCGAGGCATGCGGCTCCGTCCAGTACTTCGCGAAGTGGCTGTGATGGTGCGCGAGATGGACGATGCGCGGGCGGGCCTTCAACTCGACGGCGAAGATGCGGCGGTGGATCCACTGCCGCCCACCGCGTCCGTAGTCGGCATAGGTCGAGACCAGCGCCCATCCGGGCGAGCGGAATGCCTTGCCGGACACGTGCAGCGCGGTGGCGGTGCCAGCCAGGTAGGTGGCGAACAGGTCGGTGCGTTCGCCCGTGCTCAGGTTGAGCATGAACACCGCGCCGTTGCCGGATTGGTAGTCCACTGCGACATAGACGTCGTCGCCTTCGGTTCCCAGCGCGACGTCTGAATGCTCCCCACGGCGCTGAAGCGGGCGCGGGCGCGTGAAATCACGGGTGAAGGCGACCGGCCCGTCGTTCCACGACACGACGACATGGCGCCCCGAAGGACTCATGCTGAGGTGGTCGGGCCGGCCCCTGCGGTGAGTGGCGAAATCGAACGTGGCGAGCACCTTGTCCTCGAGCAGGTCGTAGGTGAACATGCCCAGCCCCTGCCATTGGGCATCGTCGACCTGAAAGGCCCAGTAGCGCGCGTCGGCCGAAGGCGACCCCTCCGAGCGTGTCCAGGCAGCGTGCGCATGGGGCCAGATGGCCCGCAGACGGTCGCCCAGTTCGGCCACCACACGTTGTGCGCCGCTTTCGACATCGAGCTCGTACAGGCGCATGCCGACGCCGTTGTTGGGCAGGTGGTAGAGGAGGCGGGGATTGCTGGGGTGCCAGTGCGGCTCTGCGTCTCCTGCCAGATGCGGCAACTGTTTCAGATGGCGCAGGGTGTGCGCGTCGTACAGGTGCCAGTGTCCGTCCTGGGAGGTGACGAGGAGCCGCGTATCGTCCGCGTTGAAGGCCTGCCGCCGTGAGTAGTCGTTGCGCGCGAAGCCCTTGGGCGGCTCCTCTGCATGGTCGGTCACGCGCACCACGCACGTGCCGTGCACGGGGTCCGTGAAGGTGGCACCCTTCATCGGGCGGGGAAGGACGGGTACCGGAGCCAGGTGCGTTCCCGTCCGCGGTTGCCACGCCGCGCCATACCGCGAGGCGCAAGCCTGTACGACGGACGAAGGATGCGCCGGGTCGCGCGTATCGCCCGCCGCGGGCGGCATGATCGCGAGCCCGGACAGGGCGAGCGAGGCCGTGCGGCGCCAGGTCATGACGATCTCCTCCGAAGACGCGTGGGTGAGAGGTTGAGGCACATGCCGGCGGGAAGGAGTTCGTGACCAGGGCGGCTCAGTTCGACCATTCGGAGCAGGAAGGGAAGTCCTGGGAGTCCGCTTCCCGCCGGTATCCCCTGCCTGTCCCGGGCCTGTGCTCCTGCCACTCCATGGCCGGGATGGGGCCTGATGCCGGGCTGGGAAGGCTCTCGTCGACACTCGCCGCGACCTGCTGCAAGGTCTCGAAGATGAGTTGCTGCGGCGCCAGACGGACTCCGAGCCGCTCTTCGATCTTGGCGATCGCGCGGACCGCGGAAAGCGAGTGTCCCCCCAGGTCGAAGAAGTTGTCGGTCAGGCCGATCGCGCGGGTGCCCAGCAGCTCGGCCCAGATCTGCGCAACCAGTTGTTCCGAGCGCGTGGAAGGCCGCAGGTGTGGTTCTTCCTCGCCCGGCACGGATGGCGACGGGGCGGGGAGGCTGCGGCGGTCGATCTTCCCATTGGGTAGCAAGGGGATCTCCTTCAGCTCGACGTAGTGCTGCGGCAGCATGTATTCGGGCAGGGTGCGCCGCAGATGCTCGCGCAGGTCGGCCACGGACGGCATCGCTCCGGCGACGACGACGTAGGCGACCAGGCGCACATCGCCCGGGGTGTCTTCGCGCACGGCGACGATTGCACGAGACACGTGGGGGTGCAGCGTCAGGCAGGACTCGACTTCTCCGAGCTCGATACGGTGGCCCCGAACCTTGACCTGGAAGTCCAACCGCCCGAGGTGTTCCAGCAACCCGTCTCGGCGCCAGCGTCCGCGGTCACCGGTGCGATACAACCGAATCGGATCCGCCGACTGGTCCAGACGCACGTCGAGGAAGCGTTCGGCGGTGAGCTCCGGTCGGTTCAGGTAGCCGAGCGCAAGACCGTCGCCTCCGATGCAGATCTCGCCCGCCACGCCCAGCGGGCAAGGCTGGAGGTGTTCGTCGAGCACCCACACCGCGGTGTTGGCGATCGGCCGCCCGATCGAGATGCCTCGCTCCGGCGCTTCCACGCGCATGCAGGTCGACCAGACGGTCGTCTCCGTCGGCCCGTACATGTTCCAGAGCTCGCCGGCGCGTTCGGTCAGCTGTGCAGCCAGATCGGGCGGGAGCGGTTCGCCTCCCACCAGTGCCTTGAACCGCCGACGTCCCCGCCAGCCGGCCTCGATCAACAGCCGCCACGTGGACGGGGTGGCTTGCATCACCGTCGCGCCACGGGTTTCGATCAAGGTCCGCAGCCGTTTTCCGTCGAGGGTATCGTCCCGGGTCGCGAGCAGGATCTGCGCGCCGACGGTGAGCGGCAGCAGCAGCTCCAGCACTGCAATGTCGAACGATAGCGTGGTCACGGCGAGCAGCCGGTCGTCGCGGCTCAGGCCCGGCTCGCGCGCCATGCTGACGAGGAAGTTGACCGCCGCGCGGTGCGGAATCACCACGCCCTTGGGCCGGCCCGTGGTCCCCGAGGTGTAGATCACGTAGGCGGGATCCTCCGGGCCTGATGCGAGCTCGTCCAGGGGCAGCGGCTCGTCGGACGATCGGGATACGGTTTGCTGGTCGGCATCGACGAGGAGCGATCGGTCACGCGGCCAGTGCAGCTGGCCGGCGAGGCGGCTCGACGTCACCAGCAACGCAAGCTGCGCATCCGCGGCCATGTACGCGAGCCGTTCGGATGGGTAGGACGGATCCAGCGGTACGTACGCCGCACCGCTCTTGAGCACGGCCAGCTGGGCCACGAGCATGTCCGTATCCCGCTCCAGACACAGGCCCACCAGCGTGCCTCGACGGGCGCCTCGCTCGCGCAACACACGCGCGAGCCGGTTGGCCTGGCTGTCGAGTTCGCCATATGTCAACTCGCGAGCGCCTTGGATCACTGCGGACGCGGCAGGGGAGCCGCGCACCTGCTGCGCGACGAGGTCGTGGATCGTGGCGTCGCGGGGATAGGGGGCCGCGGTGTCGTTCCAGCGTTGCAGCAGCTCGAGATCGCCGTGACCCGCGAGCCGGTATCGCGAGACGGGCAGGTCCGCATCGGCGAGGACCTGCTCCAGCAGTCCCAGGTAGTTGTCCAGCAGGCGCTGCGCCGTGTCGGCGTCGAACAGGTCCGTTGCGTACTCCAGGTAGGCCTTGTGCGTGACCTCGGTGTCGATGTGCAGCGAGAGGTCGAACTGCGCCGCCCCGCGGTCCACCTCGAAAGGACTGTGCTCGATCCCTTCGAGCCGCACGTCGTCCACGGGCGCGTTCAACACGTTGAAAAGGACGCCGATGTCCAGCGCCTGGACGCCATGACGGGTGCCCTGGAGGGCCTCGACGAGATAGTCGAACGGCAGATCCTGATGCGTGTAGGCATCCACGGCGGTTGCGCGCACGCGCTTGAGCAGTTCCGCGAACGTCGGATCGCCACTGACCGACGTGCGCATCACCAGCGTGTTGACCAGGGTGCCGACCAGATGTTCCGAGGCGAAGCGTGTCCGGTTCGCGATCGGCGTACCGACGGCCACGTCGTCCTGGCCGCAGTAGCGGGCCAGGAGCAACTGGAAACAGGCGAGCAAGGTCATGAAAGGCGTCGCCCCGTGGCGGGAACTGACGCTGCCGAGGGCCGAGAGGACAGGCCTTGGCAGCCCGGCGATGGCATGGGCACCGCGCAGGCTCGGCTGTTGAGGGCGCGGGCGGTCGGTGGGCAGGGACAGGGGTTCCATGTCGGCGAGCTGCCGGCGCCAGTAGTCCAGTTGCGGGGCGAGCGTTTGCGATGCGAAGTGGCCGCGCTGCCACGCGGCATAGTCGGCGTACTCGACCTCGAGCGACGGCAGCGGAGGTGGCGGCTCGTTGCCAGGCCGATACAGCGCGGCCAGTTCGCGCAACAAGACGGTGCCGGACCACTGGTCGCTGATGGCGTGATGCATCAGCCACATCAGGACGTGGTCCGTGTCGTCGAGCCTGACGAGGAAGAGGCGATGCAACGGTCCTCGCGCGAGATCGAAAGGCACGCGTGCGCGCTCACCCAGCCACGCGCGGGCCCTGGCCTCCCGGTCTAGGGCAGGACTGTCGCTGCAATCGAACGCCTCGATGCGCAGGCGCCGGGCGGGGCCGATGAACTGCATCGGTTCACCGTCGACCAGGCCGAACGTCGTGCGGAAAGCCTCATGGCGGGCGACGAGGGCGTCGAGAGCCCGCTCGAGGGCCTGCTGGTCGAGGCGGCCGTGCAGCCTCAGGGTGAACGGCATGTTGTAGGCGGTGGCGGAGGGGGCGAACTGCTGCACCAGCCACATGCGCCTCTGGGAGAACGACACGGGCAAGGGACCACCGCGCGGTGTGCGGTGCACGGCGGGCAGCGAGGGCGCCTGCGCACCGGACTGCTCGATGTGGCGAGCCAAGTCCGCGACCGTCGGTCCCTCGAACAGCACGCGTAACGGCAGTTCGGCCTGCAACGCCTCTCTGATGCGCGACATCACCTGCGTCGCCTGCAAGGAGTGCCCGCCCAATTCGAAGAAGTTGTCGTGGACGCCGAAATGGGGCTGCTTCAACACTTCACGCCAGATGTCCCAGACGACCTGTTCCACAGGTCCACGTGGCAGGACGTGCGGCGAACCGGTGGCCCGGCGGTCGGGCGCAGGCAAGGCCCGGCGATCCAACTTGCCGTTCGGCAGCAGGGGCAGGGTCTCGAGCGGCACGATGGCGGCGGGCACCATGTGCTGGGGCAGCAGGGCCTGGAGTTGTCGTCGCAGTGCGGCCGGTTCCGTGCCCGGCGCGACCACGTACGCCACCAGCTCGGCAGTGCCTGGCACCCCGTCCCGCAGTACAGCGGCGCTCTGCCGAACGCCGCGGCAGGCCTGGAGCGCGGCTTCGACCTCGCCCAGTTCGATCCGGAAGCCGCGCAGCTTCACCTGGAAGTCGGTACGGCCCAGGTGCTCCAGCGTGCCATCCCGGCGGTAGCGCCCCAGGTCCCCGGTGCGATACAGCCGCTCGCCGGGGCGGAACGGATCGGGGACGAAACGTTGGGAGGTCAACTCCGGTCGGCCGAGGTAGCCGTGGGCCAGACCCGCGCCACCGATGTAGAGCTCGCCGGTGACGCCGACGGGGACGGGTTCGAGGAATGCGTCGAGCACATGGCAACGGACGTTGGCGATGGGGCGTCCGATCGGCACGCGCACACGGCCTTCCGGCGCCTCGCGCAACTCGAAGTAGGTCGAGTCGTCGCTGGCCTCGCTCGGCCCGTAGAAGTTGCCGAGGACCATTCCGGGCAACCGTTGCAGGACGTCGCGCGCCAGATCGGGGTCCAGGGCCTCGCCTCCGCAGACCAGATAGCGCAGGCTGCGGCAGCCCGGGAAGTCCGCTTCATCGAGCAGCGCGCGCAGGGCAGACGGGACCATCTGCAGCACGGTGACCCGCTCCTTCTGGGCCGTGCGCAGCAGCGCCCGACCGTCCAGGTGCTCGCCCGGACGCGCCATGACGATGGAGGCGCCGGCCACCAGCGGACCGAAGAACTCCCAGACGGAGGCGTCGAAGCTGATGGACGTCTTCTGCAGCACCCTGTCCTTTGCATCGAGCCGCAGGGCCTCGCGCAGCCACAACAGGTGGTTGGTCAGGCCACGGTGGGGCAACAAGGCGCCCTTGGGCTGCCCGGTGGAGCCCGAGGTATAGATGACGTAGGCGGCGTCGTCGGGGCCGGCGGCCGAGCGAGGGGCGCAGGACGCGTGGTCGTCGGCGGGCCAGTCGTCGACCGCGACCACCCGGGTGCCGGTGGACAGAGGCCGCATGCGCGGCTCGAGCATGCGTTGCGTCAACATCATCGAGGCACCGCAGTCCTGCAGCATGAAGGACAGGCGCTCGACCGGATAGCTCGGATCCATCGGGACGAAGGCGGCTCCGGTCTTCATCACGGCCAGGAGCGCCACGGCGAGCTCGAACGACCGTTCCATCGCGACCGCGACGAAGGTCCCGCGTGCGGCGCCCAGTTCGATCAGGCGGCGGGCCCAGCCGTTGCTCAGCCGGTGGAGTTCCTCGTAGCTCATGGTCCGACCGTCGAAACGCACGGCCGGCGCGCCCGGCTGCTCCCGGGCGACCTGCTCGAACAGCTGATGGGCGCACAGCTGCAACGGATACGGACGTTCGGTCGCGTTCCAGTCGAAAAGGATGCGGTGCCGCTCGTCCTCGTCAAGGAGCGGCAGACGCGAGAGCCGTTGGTGGGGCTGTGCGGCAATACCCCCCAGCAAGGTGAGGAAGTGGCGTGCGAGTTGCTCGATCCATGACGTCTCGAACAGGTCGCGGCGGTACTCGAACTCGCCGTGCAACTCCCCATCGACCTCGGTGAAAGCGGCCCACAGGTCGATCTTCGCCGTGCCGGTATGCAGCGGCAACACCTGCGCCTGCAGGCCGGGGAGCCGGATCGTGGTGTCCGGCATGCTTTGCAACGCGAACGCCACCTGGTACAGCGCGTTGCGGCCAGGATCGCGAGGCAGGCCCAACGCGCTGACCAGCCGGTCCGATGGCACCGCTTGGTGCGCATAAGCCTGCGAGGCAGTCTCGCGCACACGCGCCAGCAGTTGCGCAAAGCTCGGGTCGCCCCCCAGGTCCGTACGCAGGACGAGCGTGTTGGAGAAGAACCCGACGCTTTCCTGGAACTCGGGCCGCAACCGGCAGGCCGAGGGCGAACCGACCGCGACGTCCTGCTGACCGGTGTAGCGCATGAGCAAGGTCTTGAAGGCGGCCAGCAGCACCATGAACAGCGTCGCGCCTTCTTGCTGCGCGAACTGCCGCAACGCGCCCGACAGGGCCGCCGGCACGGTCAAACGGACGAGGGCGCCGGTGTGATCCGCCTGCGCAGGTCTGGGCCGGTCGGTGGGAAGTTCGAGCGGCTGGAGGCCGGACAGGGCGTGTTTCCAGTAGTCCAGATCCGCCTGCAGCTGTCCACCCTCGAGCTGCGCGCGTTGCCACTGCACGAAGCGGCGGTAGGGGGTGACGGGTAGCGGAGGCGGCGTGGCCCCGTTGCGCATGCACTCGTACAGCTCGCGCACTTCGCGGGCGATCACGCTCATCGACCAACCGTCTGCGACGAGGTGATGCACCACCAGCAGCAGCACGTGCCGCGTAGGGGAGAGTCGCAGGAGCTCGGCGCGCAGCAGCGGCGGGCGGGATAGGTCGAAGGGCCGAGAGGCTGCCTCCTCGAGTTGACGGGTCACGAGCGCGTCATGCTTGCTTTGGTCTTCTCCGGCGTCCAGCACGGTGACCGGCATCGTGAGCATCACGTCCCGGTGCACGGTCTGCACAGGGGTTCCGTCGTGATCCCCGACGCTGGTGCGCAGGGCTTCGTGGCGATCCACGACCGCCTGGAGGCAGCGGTGCAGGAGGGCCGCGTCGAGCGCACCCTCGAAGCGCACCGCCAGTGGCAGGTGATACATCGCGCTCGGGCCGACCAGCCGCTCCACCAGCCAGACTCCCTCCTGCGTGGCCGACAGGGGCAGCCGGGACGGATCCATGGGCGGCGCCTCGAGCCCGCCCTGCTGCGGCTGCGCAGGAGCGAATGCGGCCAGGTGCGCGGCGAGCGTGCGCAGATCGGGGACGGCCAGCACCGGGCCCACGGAAAGTTCCCGGCCGAGGACGGTTTCGATGTCGTGGGTCAGTCGGACCACTGACAAAGAGTCCAGGCCCAGCGCGAACACCGATGCATCGAGCGCCACGCGCTCGGCGGGCTGGCGCAGGAGTCGCGCGACCAGCCTGGGAAGGATCGACAACCACGCCTGCTCGCGCTGCGGCGTGCGCGCCAGCTGTGCCCGGAAATCGCCAAGGTCCAGATGATCACAGGCCGCGGACGTTTCGTCCGCCATCGGCTGCAGGTCCAGGTGTAGCGCGTCGAGCGCGCCTTCCAGGTAGCGCCGCTTGCACAGCGAACGCTGGATCTTGCCGCTGGACGTGCGCGGCACGCTGCCGGACCGCACGAAGACCACCGCGTGGACGGCGAGTTCGTGCTCCTCCGCGACCGCGGCGCGGATCGCCCGGGCGACGGCAGGCAGATCCTCCGGGTCGGCGCGACGCTCCAGCTCCTGCACGAGCACGACACTCTCGCCGGCTTCCGTGTCGATGGAGAAGGCGGCACCGTACCCCTGTCTCAGCAGCGAGTGGGTGCGCTGTGCGGTCCACTCCAGGTCCTGGGGGTAGTGGTTGCGACCCCGCACGATGATCAGGTCCTTCAGCCTGCCGGTGATGAAGAGGCGATCATCGAGCACGAAGCCCAGGTCGCCGGTGCGCAGGCAAGGGCCAGTGCCTTCGCGCGTGAAAGCTCCAAACGTGGCGGCGGTCTCGTCCGGACGCCGCCAATAGCCTCGTCCTACGCTGTCGCTGTGGACCCAGATCTCGCCCACCTGTCCGGCGGAGCAGTGCTGCAGGGTGTGCGGGTCGACCACGTGCACCCGCGTCTGCCCGACGGGACGGCCACAGGCCACGACGTGACGCCGCGGCCTGCCCTCCGCCGTGCAGGCTCGCACCTGTCCGGCTGCCAGCGCCTCGGCGTCCAAGGTCTCGATGCGCAGGCGGTCGTCGGGCGAGCTGGCGCTGACCGTCAGCACGCATTCGGCCATGCCGTAACCGGGGGCGAAGGCCGTGGGGCGCAGCCCGTGCGGGCGGAAGGCGGTGTCGAAGCGATACGCGATTTCGTGTTGGATCGGCTCGGCCCCGCAACTCGCGGACACGAGGCTGTCCAGCCGTCCTCGCCAGCCGGAAGCGGCGTCGAGCGCACGCACGCACGCTGCATACGCGAAGTTGGGGGCCCCGGTATGGGTGATGCCGTACCGCTCTATGGCCTCCAGCCAGCGCAGCGGCCTGCGCAGGAAGCTCAGTGGAGACATCAGGTACCCGGGCGCGCCTGCGAAGAGCGGCCACAGGATGCCGGATACCAGCCCGTAGTCGTGGTAGTGGGGCAACCAGCAGAGGCTGCGACTGCCGGCGACGATGCCCAGTGCCCCTACCGCGTCGCGACACTGGGCGACGACGTTGGCGTGCGTGAGGATCACGCCGCGCGGCGTCGCGGTGGAGCCGGAGGTGTACTGCAGGTAGGCGATCTCGTGAGCGCGCAGGGAGGGCGGCATGCCGGCGCTCGGGGCGGAAGGCGGGTCGGTATCAGTGGCATGCCACGGGGCGCCGCCCAGTGATTGGGCCAGATCGAGCAGTTCGCCCGTGCTGAGGACCAACGAGGCCTGCGCGTCGTCGATGATCGCCTGCAAGCGTGGGGCGCTGTTCTTGAACCGCATGGGATCCGGCGCCGGGACGGGAACGGCGATCCGCCCGCTCAGGGTGCAGGCCCAGAAGGCCCTGACGAATTCCAGGCCCGGAGGATAGGCAAGCAACACGCGGTCGCCGTGGGCGGTACGGGTCGCGATCTGCGCAGCCAGCGACTGCACCTGCGACCGGAGTTGGCCATAGGTGACCTCCTCGTCGATCGTGAGGCTGTCGCGGACGAAGGCGTAGGCCAGTTCATCGGGGCGCTCTGTACATCGCCGTTCGAACAGGGCGGCAAGGTCGAGCGATTCGGCGGTCAGAGACAGATGGGCAGGGGGCATCGGCGACTCGTGTGCACGATCCCGCTCGCTGCCAAGCCAGGGCGCTCCTCGTGACCTCGTGCCGACTCGCGCGACAATGCAAAGGGCCTTCGGAGATGCGGGCCTGGAGCTCGCCTCATCGTCGCCGCGATGCGGTGGCGCGGCGTGCCGGGTGCCGCGATACGGATCGTAGTTGTTACTGCAGGTTAAGTGCAGCGGCTGAAGGTGTGAAATCCCCCGTACAAGGGGTGGACCTTCCGCTTCGTGCGAAGCGTCACACAATGATGGCCAACGGGCGTGAGCTGCGAGAGCGGCGGATAGGGGCTCTTCTCGCCGCTGGGAGGGTAGGGTGAAGCGAGGCAGGTTGCCAGGACTGCTGTCGATGCTGGTTCTTGCCGGCGTGATCGGCGGGGCGTTCGCATTGCGCCATCGCGTGCCTGTGCATTGGCAGGTTCCGCTGCGAGCGCTGTGGGCCGGCGTCGCGGTGGACCACGACGTGCGCATCCGCATGCCCGACGGCGTGCAACTGGCGGCAAGCCTGTACCTGCCTCGCCGTGCGGACGGGCCACTGCCCACGGTCTACATTCGGCTCCCCTACGACCGCAAGCGGTACGGCGAGGCGCTGGGCGCGGCATTGTTCTTCTCGCGCCACGGCTACGCCGTGCTGGTGCAGGACGTGCGCGGGAAGTTCGAGTCGCAGGGAGAGTTCGTGCCATGGTTTCGGGCCACGGAGGATGGGGTGGCCACGCTGGACTGGATCGTCGCGCAGCCGTGGTCGAACGGAAAGGTCGGCACCTTCGGTTGCTCGGCCCTCGGTGAGTTGCAATACGCCTTGGCCCGCGCCCGGCATCCGGCCCACGCCGCGATGATCGCCCTCGGCGCGGGCGGTGCCCTCGGTTCCATGGAGGGTGCGTCCTCGCACTTCGGCTTCTACGAGGGCGGAGTCTTCCAGCTCGCGTCCGGCTTTGGCTGGTTCCTGAAGCACGGCGCCGTGGATCCCCGCGCGCCGGCCGCTCCTGCCGTCGACTTTGGCGAGGCGGTCCGGGGACTGCCGGTGAGCGAACTCGTGCGGCGGTTGCGTCCGGCACCCAACGCCTACGACCGCTTCGTCGGGTGGCCCCTGGACGATCCGCGTTGGCGCGACCACGGCTTCGTGTCGGACGACGACCGGCTGGTGACCCCGACGCTCGACATCAATACCTGGGCAGACCAGACGGTGGACGGCACGCTGGCGCTCGCCCGTCACGTGCACGCCCATGCGACCGACGGGCGGCCGGTACGTCACCATGTGGTGCTGGCGCCCGGAGAGCACTGCGAGTTCCATGCCTCGGCCGGCACGACGCGCTTCGGCGACCTGGAGGTGCGCAACGCCGCACAGCCTTACCAGGAGTGGTACTTGCGATGGTTCGACCACTGGTTGCGCGGCATCCCGGATGCGCTCCATGATCTGCCTCCCTACCTGTACTACGTCGTGGGCGAGGACCGCTGGCTGTCGGCGACGCAGTGGCCGCCGGAGGGCGCGCGCATACAGCGCTGGTACTTGACCGGCGGTGGAAAGGCGAACGGCCGCGCCGGCGACGGACGCCTACAGGAGGCACCACAAGCGACGGAAGTCAGCGACGAGTTCCTCTACGACCCCGCGGATCCGGCGCCCTCGAGAGGAGGGCCCTTGTGCTGCACGGGCAACCCGGCCGACCGGGCGGGTCCGGTGGACCAACAGGAGGTGGAAGCGCGCGAGGACGTGCTGGTCTACACGTCCGAGCCGCTGGTGCGGCCCCTGCGGATCGCCGGCGCGCTGCGCGCCCGTCTTCAGGTGTCCTCGTCGGCGCCAGACACCGATTTCATCGCCCGCCTGGTGCATGTGTGGCCCGATGGTCGTGCCACGAGCATCCAGGAGGGGGCTTTGCGGGCTCGTTTTCGTCATGGAACCCGCCGTCCCGAGCCCATGCGGCCGGGGCAGCGGTACGACGTCCACGTGGAGATGCGTTCGATCGCCTACTACATCCCGGCGGGCCACCGCTTGCGCCTGCACGTGACGAGCAGCAGTTTTCCGAGGCTCGAACGCAACCTCAACACAGGTGCCGTGAGCAACGCGCACGAAGTACGCGCAGTGGTGGCGCGCAACCGGGTCCATCATGGGGCGGATGCGCCGTCCTACCTGGAACTGCCCGTGCTGGGCGACACCTTTGCGACGCTGTCGAGCGCCGGCGTGCCTCCCCGGGGCGCCGGGCCCGCCCGCTAGGCGGCAGCCCGTGTCGCGGGCACGGCCAGAGAGGACGTGGGAAGCGTCTGACCGGGCGGCATACCGGCGGGGACGGCGGCCGTCCCGATCACCCGTTCCTGCAGCCAGCGCACCACCAGTTCGGTCAGTGCCTCCTGGGCGTGTGGTTGCGTGATCGTGTGGTCGCTCTGCGCGAGGTAGGTGTAGTCCACCCGGTCGACGAAGCCATACGGGTCGAACATATCCTTGAACTGTGCCTCGTAGTTGTACCAGTCCGGCTCGCCGCCGGAGTACACGAAGTGCAGCTTCATCCCACGCTCGACCAGCGCGCGGATCCGTTGTCCGAACTCGTCCCGCGGCGGCATGCGCGTGCGGCCGAAGATCACCGGCCCTTCGGCCACCGCTGCTTCCGCCGGAGCGGCCCCTCGGCGGGCCAGCCGCTCGCGCAGTAGGTAGCGTGCCAACTTGTATGCGGCCGCGTGCGGACCATGCCGCCGGACCCGGTGCAGCAGGCCGAGCAGTTTCGCCTTGCGGGTGGGATAGACGTACGCATCGAAAAGGACCGCAGCCTGCAGGCGAGGGTCCTCGAGCGCGGTGAGGTGCGCGATGTCCGCGCCGGAGCAGAACCCCACCATGAAGAAGCGTTGGGAGCCGTGGCGTTGCGCGGCGAGGTCCATGGCGGCCCGTGTGTCCGCGACGAACTGTGCGGCCGCGCTCAAGGTGCTGACAGGCCGTTTGCTGTCGCCCAGGCCGCTGAGGTCGAATCGCAGCGTCGGGATGCCTAGCGCGGCGAAACGACGCGCCAGTTTGACGTTCATGCGATGCGGGCCCACCCGCGGGATCACGCCGGCGTTGGTGAGCAGCGCCATCACCGGGGGAGCGCCGCCGGCGGAACGGTCGGGTTGGGTGATGGTGCCGACCAGGTGCTGCTGAGGACCGAAGATGAGGGTGTGTTCGAGCATGGGAGCGTCACTGCAGTGTCGCAAGGAGGGTGCGAGGCACGTCCTGGGGGACGATGGCCGTGCCGAGGGCCTCGGTGGACATCCAGTTGGTGCGGGTTTCGACGACATGCAGCCTCAGGGCCTCGCCGAGATGCTTCTGTGCGATATGCATCGCCTCCTGCTGGTCCTTCGTGACGGCGCATGTGAGCTTCACGCCTCGGCGTGCAGCGGGCGACAAGGGGAGCTCCTTGAGTTGTCTCAACTCCTCGGTCAGCGGCGCGCCGACATGAAACCCCAGCACGACGCCTGGCAAGGAGGGCTCCTCCTCCCGCTTGCGTCGCAAGACCTGATGCCATTCCAGCCCCAGTTCCCGCGACAGCTCGCTGCGATGCGAGGCAAGCAGGTCGCGCATGTACCCTTGCCCGTCAAGGACAGGCTCCCAGAGCACCGCGTGTCGCGGCGCGACAGTCGCGCGCGCAGCGGCACGCGCCGCGATGTTGCCTCCCAGCCCCATGCCGAACCAATGGACCGGGCACTGCGGATCCTCGCGCAACAACAGTTCATGCGCCGCGAGCAGGTCCTCCGCCCACAGCGCCATCGACTGCATGCCTTCATCGCCCGGAGAGTCGCCCGTGCCGTGGTAGTCGAAGCGCAGCACGGTGCAGCCTTCGCGCGCGAGCCGGTCGGCCAGCGCACGGAACATTGCACTGGTTCTGATCGCCTCCTGTCCAAGCGGACGGCACAGGAGGAAAGCTGCGCGTGGCCTGCGGCCGGCAGCGGCATGCTGCATCACGCCGACCATCTCCCTGCCTGCCCGGCCGAAGCGCCGGATCGAGATGTCCATCTCAGGCCCTCCGGACCAGCCGGGCCAGCGTGCTCATCACTCCCCGGGGGGCCGGCCGGGCTTGCGGGTCGGGAGCGGCCGGGGCAGCCGGTGTTGCATCCGCCTGGTCGTAGGCAGCCGCCAACTGGCCCAGGCTCTCGAACACGTACCGTCTCGCCGAGACCCTCTTGCCGAGCCGCTGCTCCAGCTTGGCGACCGCCTGCATGGCCATGAGGGAGGTTCCCCCCAGATCGAAGAAGTTGTCGTTCGGCAGTACGTGGTCGATGCCGAGCAGCTCCCTCCATGTGTCGATCAGGACCTGTTCGGTGGGGGTGACGCTTGCTTGGCTCGCAGGAGCGGTCGTTCGCGCCACCGCGACGCAGGAGGCCACGTCGGCCCGGCCCAGCGGCGTGCGTCGCACGGCGTCGACGTACTGCACCTGCGGCGTTCCGACAGAGGGCGGGAGCATCTTTCGCAACGATCGTTCCACGGTCTGTGGGTCGAGGCCCGCCTCGGCCTGGATCACGACCACGAGGCGGTGGTGTTCGTTGCGATCCGGCATCACGGCGGCCCCCGCGTCCCTGACGCAAGGAAGCTGGCTGAGTTGTGCCTCGATGAGGCCGAGATCCAGTTTGGCTCCACGCAGGTACGAGAAGGGGCCGGTCTCGCCGAGGTACTGCAGCACGCCATCACTGCGCCAGCGGCACAAGGAGCCCGTGGATTCCCAGCGGCCCGGGGCGTGTGAGATCCACAAGGGGGCGGGAACGCCGGGAGGCGCAGGCTCGCCGGGTTGTTCGGCGACCTGCAAAGACAGGGGCAGCAGGGGGCGCCCGAACAGTTGGCTGTCTTGCGGCCCGCAGAGCCAGCCGGCTGCCACGGGCAACTGGAGTGGCCAGGGTCGGTACATGGACAGGACCGAGCACTGCACCTCGAACAAGGCCGTCATCAGCTCAGGAGAGGATTCGGTCACGTCGATCACAGCCACCAACGGCAGGCTGCCGCCTTGCGCCAAGGCGGTGAGCCGACGCCAGGTGGCGGCTGGCGCATGAAGCCAGCCGATGCGCTCGCTTCGCAGCGTCGAGAGCAGTTGCGCCGGCTCGTCGGCGAGAGCCCCCGGTGCGATCAGCAGCTCGGCCCCTGCCTGCAGTGCCAGGCAGCCCTCCAGCAGCTGCTGCGTGCGGGCCCCGAGGTCCAGGCTCAGGATGCGGTCGCCATCGAGCAGCTTGACTTCCTGTCTCAATGCGGCAGTGATCCGGGCCAGCTCGTTTCGCCGCAGGGCGTGGCGAGGCACGGCGTCACAGCCGATGTCTTCGCAAACCGGTGCAGCCAGTTCGGGCCGGTGGCCGGCAATGTGCTGCGCGTCGATCCAGGTGCCCGTCCCCGCCGCGGGGCGGACGGCAGCGTCCGAGACAAGAGCGTCGACGCTCGAGGCTTGCAGCGCTTCCCGCACTGCGTGCATGGGCGCCGTCGCGGGCAAGGGGAGGCAAGGGCGACCGGAACGCAGCACGGCAAGGCAGGCCACCCAGTGCGCCAGCGGGTCGCCCACGCTGACCGCGACTGTCGCATCGGCGCGCAATCCCGCTTCTGCCAACTTTGCTTCGAAGCCTTTGACGCGCTGCAGCAGTTCGCCGTGGTCGAGGGCTTGGCCGATGTGCCGGGCCGCGCGGCGGAGAGGCTCGGCTGCGGCGCGCGACTCGAGCAGGTCGATGAAGTCCGGCTCCGCGTCGTGCGGCGCCTTCGCTGCGTTCAGCTCGTCCAGCAGGGCGCGTTCGGCCTCGCTCGGGGCCAGCAGCGCCCGCACGGGCTGCTGCGGATCTGCCAGCAGGCGATCGAAGGCCGATTGCAGGCGATCGCTCAGAGCGACGGCCGTGCTGGGCAGGAACAGGTCGGCGTTGTACTGCACGCCGCATTGGATCCCCGACTCGATCTCGACCATCCAAAGGTTCATGTCCTCGGTGGCGCCCTTGACGTTCATCTTCACGCGCTCGTGTCGCAGCGGCCCCCAGCTGCTCGGACGTTGCCGCGCATCCTGGAAGCCGAACATCACCTGGTAGAGGCGGCTGCGTGCCCCTCGGCGGCTGAGGTCCAGTTCTTGCGCGAGCATCTCGAAGGGGACGTCCTGGTGGGCATACACCTGCGTCACGGTGCGGTGCACGGTCCGGATCCAGTCGTTGCACGACAGTTGCAGGTCGACCGGCAGGCGCAGCGGCAGCATGTTGTTGAAGAAGCCCATGATCCCTTCGAGCTCGGGGGTGGGGCGGCCGCGCACGGGCATGCCGATGACGGGCCGCGGCTCGCGCAGCCATTGGGACATCACGGCGGCATAGACGGACATGGCCACGACGCTGAGCGTGGTGCCGTTGCGCTTGGCCAGATCGCGGATGCGTTCAGCCGTCGCGGCGGGGATCTGGAGGAACTCGGTCGCACCGCGTCCCTCGGCGCCGGGGCGCCGCGGCAGGTCGGCATGTGCCTCGGTGGGCAGCGGGCCCCGGGAGAAGTGCTGCTTCCAGTAGTCGAGCTGACTGCGAATCTCTTCGCTCTGCAGCCATTGGTTGTGCCACGCAGCGAAATCGCCGTAGGTCACGGGCAGCTCGGGCAGCGGGGACGGGCGCCCGTGCAGGAAGGCGTCGTAGAGGGCCGACATCTCCGTGTAGAGGATGTCGAAGGACCAGCCGTCCCACACGACATGGTGTGGCATGAAGAACAGGACGTGATGATCATCGGCCAGCCTGAAGAGCCTCGTGCGCATCAGCGGGCCGTGCTCGAGCGGAATCGACTCTGCCAGCAGCGAGTCCACCCGGCGCTCCAGGACTTCCTCGCGCTGCGCCTCGGGCAGGTGGCTCAGGTCCTCCAGGGGTAGCAGGGTGACATCGAGCGTGTCATCGACCCGCTGCTGCCACCCGCCATCGGAGTGGACGATCGACGTCCGCAGAGCACTCTGCCGCCGGACGACCTCACGGAACGCGCGGTCGAAAGCCTGGAGATCCATGGGGCCGCGCAGGCGATGGCAGGAGGGCGCGTTGTACATCACGCCTCCCGGATGCATCTCCTCGATGAAGCGGATACGCTCCTGCATCAGCGTCAACGGTGCGGCGTCCTGCCGCTCGCGGCGGACGATGGGCGCGCGCCGCGGTTGCGCTGCTCCGCTGGAGCGCAGGCCTTCGATCGCCCGCGCCAGCTTCTCCACCGTGGGCGATTCGAAGAGCACGCGCAGGTTCAACTGCAGGTCGAGCTCGCGGTTGACCTGACCGATCAGGCGTGCCGCCAGCAGCGAATGGCCGCCGAGCGAGAAGAAGTCGTCGTGGATGCCGATGGTCTCGAGTTTGAGCACCGATTGCATCGCGCGCGCGAGGGTTCGTTCGAGTTCGTTGCGAGGCGGCGCGGCGTCGCGTCCCGCGGCGAGCGACGGGCCGCTCGGAGCAGGCAGCGACTTGCGGTCGATCTTTCCGTTGGGCAGCAGGGGCATGGCGTCCAGAGGCACCACGAACTGCGGCAGCATGTAGTCCGGCAGCGTGGCGCGCAACGCCTCTCGCAAGACCGCGGGATCGGGCGTTGCGCCCGCTTCGGGGACGAAGTAGGCGACCAGGCGGACATCCCCGGGCGTGTCCTCGCGGGCCACGACCACCGTGCGGGCCACCCCAGCTTGCGCCGCCAGGCGCGCCTCGATCTCGCCGAGCTCGATGCGATAGCCGCGGATCTTCACCTGGAAGTCGAGCCGGCCGAGATGCTCGATCGTGCCGTCGTCGCGCCATTTGCCCAGATCGCCGGTGCGGTACAGCCGAGCCCCCGGACGCGCAGAGAACGGGTCGCGCACGAACTTCTCCGCGGTGAGCTCCGGGCGATTGAAGTAGCCGGTTGCCACTCCGTCGCCGCCGATGCAGATCTCGCCTTCGGTTCCGACGGCGCACGGCTGCAGCTTGTCGTCCAGGATCCAGACCTGCGTATTGTCGATGGGCCGTCCCACCGTGATGCGCTGCCGCGCGTCCGTGATGCGCGAGAGCGTCGACCAGACGGTGGTTTCGGTCGGCCCATACATGTTCCACAGCTCGATGCCTTGCTCGAGCAGGCGTTCGGCCAGCGACGGAGGCAGGGCCTCGCCCCCACACAGCGCCTTGAAGCCGGCCGGTGCTTTCCAACCCGCGTCGAGCAGCATGTGCCAGGTCGTGGGCGTGGCCTGCATCACATTGATCCCCTGCTCGGCAATCATTCGGGCGAGCACTTCACCGTCCATCGCCTCTTCGCGCTGCGCCAGGACGACCCGCGCGCCCAGCGTCAGCGGCAGCATGAGCTCGAGTACCGCGATGTCGAAGGACAGGGTGGTCACGGCCAACAGCCTGTCGTCGGCCTTCAGTCCCGGCTCGCGCTTCATGCTCGCCAGGAAGTTGCACACTGCGCGCTGCGGGAGCACCACACCCTTGGGTTTGCCGGTGGAGCCGGAGGTGTAGATCACATAGGCCGTCGCGTCCTCCGGCCAGTCCGGCGAGACCGGAGGGGCGGTGTCGGGTGCGGCTTCGATCGCCGCCCGGTCGTCGTCCACCCGCAGTTGCAGTGCACGGGGCACCCCGGAGAGCTGCGCATGGGCAGCCTCCGTGATGACCAGCTTCACGCCCGCGTCCTCAGCCATGTAGTGCAGTCGGTCGCGGGGGAATCCTGGGTCCAGGGGCACGTAGGCGGCGCCAGTCTTGAGCACGCCGAGCAGTGCCGGGACGAGGTCGGGACCTCGGCTCAGGCACAGCCCTACACGCATTCCTGCGTCGATGCCCCGTGCGCGCAAGAGGTGAGCGTAGCGATTGGCCCATGTGTCCAGCTCGCGGTAGGTGAGCGTGCGGCCTGGGGCCACGAGTGCGATGGAATCCGGCGTACGCTGCGCCTGCTGCGCGATCCACCGCTCGACGCGTGCGCCCGCGGGCAACGGCACCTGTGTGTCGTTCCAGGCCAGGAGGCGAGGGTCGACGGGCGTGGTGGATGCGAGGGGTGATTCAGGAGGCTGAAGCGCGCTGTGCGAGACGGGTTCCTGCAACGATGCTCCCAGTTGCCGGCAGGCGTCCTTGAGCCCTTCGACGAGAGCCGCGGCCCGCCGCGGACTGAAGAACTCGGTCCCGTAGTGCAGGTCCAGCGTGAGCGCGTCGTCCTTCTCGTAGAAGTTGAAAAACAGCTCGTGCAGGGTGCCGCGCTTGCGACCTTCGTGCATCGTGGCCACGAGGGGTGCGAAGTCGGAGAGGTCGACCTTGGGGTTCAGGTTGAAGAAGACACCGGTCAGCGGGGGGCGGTCCCCGGAACTGCGGATGCCGAGCGCCCGCGCGACCGTGCCCTGGGTGATGAGAGGGTGCTCCAGGGCGTCCATCAGATGGGATCGCACGCGGGACAGCACCGCGGCCCCCGTGTCGCCCTCGGCACAGCCGAGTCGCAGGGGCAGATCCAGCACACCGTCGGCCATCAACGGGCCGTGGCGATCAAGAGCCTGGCTGGCGTATGGGATGCTGACGAGGAACTCGTCCTGGCGGCTCTGCCGGTGCAGCATCACCGTCAGCGCGGTCAGCAGCAGCTGGAACAGCGTGGCGCCCGATTGGCGCGCCTGCTGCCGCAGATGCGCGAGCAAGGTGCCGTCGATACGCGTGCGCAGCGTGTCACCGGTGTACCGGCGGGGAGCGGGCGGAGTGAGGTCGCCCAGAGACAACGGTGCGGGCGGGTCGCGCAGTATCTGTTGCCAGTAGCGCAGCGACGCTTGGCCTTCGGGCCCCTCCATCCGCGCCCGTTCCCGCGCGGCGAAGGCGATCGGCGATTCGGCGCGGGGCAGTGCCGGCGTCAACCCCTGGCTGCGGGCGCGATAGGCCGCGGCCAGTTCGGCGTTGAAGACGCTCGAGGCCCAACCGTCGAAGACGAGATGGCTCGCCACCACATGCACGACCACTCGACCGTCCGACAGGCGCAGGAGGCTCACCGCGGCCAGGGGCGCCCGACCGAGCGGAAACTCCCGTCCGCTCGCCTCGGTGCAGAACGCGTCGAGGGCGGCGTCGGCGTCCACCTCATGGCGCAGGTCGATCTCGGCCACCGGGACCGGGCCCGGTTCGCCCAGACGCTGGCACGGCTGGTCGGTCTCGAAGCGCAGACGGAAGGCCTCGTGGCGACTGAGCACGTCCTGCAATGCGGTCTTGAGCGCGACCGGGTCGACGGCTCCCGACAGGCTCACGCAGAACGATTCGTTGAGCGCCCGGCCTGCCGATGCGTCGAAGCTCGCAGCCAGCCATCGCTCCGTCTGGCCCGGGGAGAGAGGACCCTCGCTCGGGTGTGCCTGCGCCTTGGCATCCTTGCCGCCGTCCGGTGAAGGCGTGCCGGCGCGCGGCTGGATGAACCCCAGTGCCATCAGTTCGTCGAGCGCCTCGGTGAAGACCTCGAAGATGCGATCGAGCTCGGCCTCGCTCATCGCCTCGGTCACGAAGTGACCGAACTGCTCGTAAAGGTGCAGACCGTGGTAGCGGACCAGATAGTAGAAGAGGCTGACGTACTTCTGTCCGTCGTCCCAGGAGAGCCGCCACAGCGAGGCGCAGTGCACGGCTTTCACCGGCGCGCCTCGTACCGCGAAGGCGGTGTTCAGTCGGGCCATCAGACGCTGCGTGCGCTCGTTCAGTTCGCGATACAGCTCGCGTCCGCCGCGCTTCAAATGCAACAGGGCCGCGCGCGCGGCCGCCAGGGCGAGAGGGTGGCGGACGAACGTGCCCGCAAAGTAGGTGACACCGGCTTCCGGATAGGAGTCGTCGCCGTACTGCCAGTGACCGCCGTCCAGCGCGTCGAGCCAGCGCTCGCCGCCCGCGATGGCCGCGAAAGGCAGCCCACCTCCGATCACCTTGCCGTACGTGCAGATGTCGGCCCGCACGCCGTAGAACTCCTGCGCGCCCCCGGGAGCCACGCGAAAGCCGGTCACCACCTCGTCGAAGATCAGCGCGCATCCTGCCTGGTCCGCGATGCGACGCAGCTCGTGCACGAACTCGCGCGGCTGCAGTGTCGGATTCTTGTTCTGGATGGGCTCGATCATGATCGCGGCCAAGTCGGGGGCACGCTCGCGCAACACGCGCAGTGCCTCCTCGCTCGCGTAGTCGAGCACCAGCACGTTCTCCACGGCGTTGGCCAGGATGCCCGGTGCGGCCGAGATCGAGCGCAGCTGCTTCGTGCCGCGCACGATCACCTCGTCGAAGATGCCGTGGTAGGAGTTGGTGAAGATCGCAATGGTCTTGCGGCCCGTCACGGTCCTCGCAATGCGCATCGCCCCCATCACGGCCTCGGAGCCGGTGTTGCAGAAGGCGACGCGTTCATGGCCTGTGAACTCGCAGATCAGCTGCGCCACTTCGGCTGCGAGGGGATGCTGAGGCCCGACTTCGATGCCCGCTTTCAGTTGTTCGACCATCGCCTCGACGATGTGATCGGGCTGGTAGCCGAGCAGGTTCGCGCCGAAGCAGGACAGCAGGTCGATGTACTCGTTGCCGTCGATGTCCCAGATCCGCGCGCCCTTGGAGCGATCGGCGACGATGGGGTAGACGAGGTCCTTCCACAAGGGGTTGAAGCCGGTGACGACCCGTGGATCGGCCATCAGCTTGCGATGCCGCTGGCTGAAGGCCTTGGACCTGCCGGTTCTCGCGTTGTAGCGGGCGATGAAATCCTTCAACCAGCGGCGCTGCTCAGGGGTCTCGTCGTCCTTGGCGTCGAGCGTGATGCGGGCGGCGGCGCCGAACGGTTTCTCGATCAACGCCTTGATCGATGGTTGTTCGGACTCGGTCGCGGCTGCTGCGGCGGGCGGGACTGTCACCGGAGCGTGGCGGGCAGCCTGCGGCGGCATGGGCGCTGCCGCCGCCACGGGTTGGCCGGCCAGCAGCGCGAGCTGCTGCGACATCAGCTGCATCTGCTGCTGGATGAGCTGATGCAGCGAGCCGTCGGCGGTCCCGGCGAGCGGCAAGGCGGTCGCAGCAGGCAGCGAAACGACAGGCAGCGGCCGTGCGGGTGTCGTGGCGCCGGACTCGGTCGCCGGCGCTGGATGCACTGGCACGGGGGCGGGAGGCGGCGCAAACCGGTCGGCCGGCAATTCGCCGTCGAGGAACTGCGCCAACTTGGGCAGGGTGTCGAGGTCCTCCAGCAGACGCCGGAACCGCAGCTTGACGCCGAATACGCGCTCCAGCTCCAAGGTGGCCTGCGTGAGCGACAGCGAATCGAGGCCCTGGTCGACGAAGGTCGCGTCCGCCGTCATCTCATCGGACGACAGCCCGGACACGTCGCTCAGGATGCGCTTGAGTTCTTGTTCGAGGCGGGGCAGTCGGCTCATGGTGGGCATCACGTTGGAAGGAGAGGGGCAGGCGGGAGCGGCAGGGTCGACGCGATCGGAGGCGACGACCGGCGCGGCTGCGGCGAGCAAGGGGGAGGTGCGACGAGCAAACCAATGGTGGTCGCCTTGGAACGGATAGGTCGGCAGCGCGGTGCGCCTGGCGCCGGCCGCGATCGGCCAGGAGACGTGGACCCCGGCGCACCACAGGGCTCCCAGGCCTGCGTAGGCATGGCGTGCCGCGTCCCCTGGATCCTGCGCGGGACCCAGCAGCGGCACGACGCGGGGCACGTTCCCTGCAGGCGTGCGGTGCTGGCGCAGCAAGGCGGTGAGCGCCTGTCCCGGGCCCACCTCCACGAAGACGGTTTCGCCCTCGCGCGCGAGTTCGGCTTGCACGGCGCGGCTGAACTGGACGGTCGCGCGCACCTGCCGCGCCCAGTACGCGGGGTCGGTGGCCTCGGCGGCCTCCAGCGGCGCGCCGCTGACACAGGAGTACATCGTGCGGCCGGGTGGATGGAGGCGGGCGCGAGACAGGGCGTGTGCGACCTTGGGCAGTGCCCCTTCCATCGCAGCGCTGTGGAACGCATGCGAGACGCGCAGTCTTGTCGTGCCGATGTCCCGTGCCTCGAGGTCCGATGCCAACCGTTGCAGCGTCGAGTGATCTCCGGCAAGCACGGTCAGGCCGGGGGCGTTGCAGCCGGCGATCTCCACGCCGGCAGGCAACACGGGCAGCAAGTCCTCGCTGCCAGCCCGCGCCGCCAGCATGGCGCCGCGCGGTTGGGCATACATCGCTTCGCCACGGGCGATGACGGCGGCCATGGCGTCATCCAGGCAGATCACGCCGGCATGACAGGCGGCCGCATATTCGCCAATGCTGTGGCCGATCATCGCCTCCGGGCCGATGCCGAGCGTGTCCAGCCAGGCGGCCAGCGCATACGACATCGCGAAAAGCGCAGGTTGTGCATGGCATGTCTGTGCCAAGACCTGCGCGGCCTCACCGTCTCCCGCTTCGGCCTCGATCATCCATGCTCGCAGGCGCGGTCCGAGTTCCGGGCCGGCAAGTTCCAGGCAACGGTCCAGGGCGAGCCGGAACGCCGGCGCCTCGTCGTACAGCCCGCGGGCCATGCCGGGGTGTTGCGACCCCTGGCCGGGAAAGAGGAACACGACGCGGGGGCGCTGCGCCGCGGCCGTCGGGCTCTTGAGTGCGCGCAAGGCGGACACCGCCGAGGCGTTGTCGTGCGCTACTGCGCACAACCGCTGGTTCATCGCGCGACGGCCGCGTATCAGCGTCGCCGCGACATCGGCCAAGGGCAGGGTCGGATGCCGCTCCAGGTGGTCCGCGAGATCACGTGCCCGCCGCAATGCCGCCTGCGGCGTGCGTGCCGACAGAGGGAGCAGGTAGAGACGGCGATCGGTCGGCGGCGCGGCCAGGACGGTCGAAGGAGACTCTTCGAGCACCACGTGCGCGTTCGTTCCGCCGACCCCGAACGAGCTGACGGCCGCACGGCGGGGCTGCTCACCCCTGGGCCAAGGAGTGTTGGAGGCGACCACGTGGAACGGCGTCGACGCGAAATCGATCTCCGGGTTGGGCCGCTGGAAGTGCAGCGTCCGGGGAATCAGCTCGCGGTGCAGACTCAGGGCCGCCTTGATCAAGCCGAGCACGCCAGCCGCAGCGATGGTGTGGCCCAGGTTGCTCTTGAGTGAGCCGATGCCACAGAACCCCGTGTCCGGCGTGTCGACTCTCCAGGCGCGGGTGAGCGCCGAGACCTCGATCGGATCACCGAGGGCCGTCCCCGTGCCGTGGGCTTCCACATACCCGATGCTGCGCGCACTCACCTGGGCGTGGTCGAGGGCCATCCGGATCGCCTGGGACTGTCCCGAGACGCTGGGCGCCGTGAAACTGGCCTTCTCGCCCCCGTCGTTGTTCAGACCCACCCCACGGATCACCGCGTACACGGTGTCGCCGTCGGCGAGCGCGTCCTCGAGCCTCTTGAGCACCACCACGCCCCCGCCGCTCGCGAACACCGTGCCGCTCGCTTGGGCGTCGAACGGCCGGCAGTGCCCGTCCGCCGACTCCATGCCGCCTTCCACGTGGAGGTAGCCGCCTTCCTGCGGCACGATCACGGTGGCGCCGCCCGCGAGCGCCACGTCGCACAGGCCGCTGGCCAACGCGTGCCACGCCTGCGCCACCGCCACGAGGCCCGTCGAGCAGGCGGTATGGATGCTGACCGCGGGACCGTTGAGGTTGAGCCGATTGGCCACTCGCGTGGCGACGTAGTCCTTTTCGCTGGCCAGCATGGCGGCGAACTCGCCCATCTGCTGGATCAGCTCCGGCTGTTCCTGGCGCAGCGCCGAGACGTAGGTGTTGTTGGCGACCCCTGCATAGACGCCGACCCGTTCGTCGCCTCGCCCCGGGTCGAGGGCGGCATGCTCCAGCGCCGTCCAGCACAGTTCGAGGAACAACCGCTGCTGGGGATCGAGCACGGTCGCCTCCCGCGCCGAGATGCCGAAGAAGGCCGCGTCGAAGCGCCCGGCATCCTCCAGCACACCGCGGGCGGCGACGAAATTGGGCCGGCCGCGCAAGGACTCGGGAACCGAGGGGTCGAGCTCCGAGGCGTGGAAGTGCCGGATGCCCTCCCGGCCGGCGACCAGGTTCTCCCAGAACTCGTCCACGTTGCGTGCTCCGGCCGTGCGCGTGGCCATGCCCACGATGGCGATGCCAGCGCAGCCATGCGTCCGAGGCAGGGCCGCGACCTCCCTGGCGCGAGGTCGACCTTCGAGGACCGCACTGATACCCGCGATCGTGGGGCGGTCGTATACATCGGCGACCGACAGGCCCTGCACGCCCGCGTCGCGCAGGCGCGTGACGAAGCGCAGCACGAGCAGGGACTTGGCACCCAGTTCGAACAGGTTGGCGTCGTCCGGAATGCCGCGCACGCCCAGGAGTTCCTGCCAAAGACTGCGCACGAGCTGGCCGGGCTGCGAGGACGGCGCAGATTCCGCAGCCGGCAAGGGCAGCGCTTTGCGGTCGATCTTGCCGCTCGGCGTGGTCGGCAGGCGTTCGAGCACCACATAGCGCACGGGCACCATGTACTCGGGCAGGCGTTCACGCAGGTAGGCGCGCAGCGTGGACGCGAGGGATGCGGATTCCGCCTGCCCTGGACGCAGCACCAGGTGCGCCACCAGTTGCTTGCCGACGCCCGGCAGGTCGGGGGCCGTGACGACCGCCTCCCGGACCGCCTCATGCGCCATCAACACCACCTCGACTTCACCCGGCTCGATGCGGAATCCATCGACCTTCAGCTGCTGGTCCGCCCGGCCCAGGTAGGTGCAGACCCCAAGACCATCTCGCTGCACGAGATCGCCGGTGGTGTACCAGCGGCCGGTCAACCCGGAGATGTCGCTGCGGAAACGCTCGCGGCTCAGGTCGTCGCGTCCGAGGTACCCGTGGGCGAGCGTGTCGCCTCCGAGCAGCAGTTCACCCTGGTCACCCTGGTGCGCGATTCCCGTCTCGGGATCGCGAAGCGCCACGGCGACATGGGGAAGCGGCAGTCCGATGGGCGGAATGTTCGGCCACCGGTCGGCATCGCCGTAGAGCTCGTGGGCCGTCACCACGTGGCTCTCCGTAGGGCCGTAGTGGTTGTGGAGGCCGGCGTCGGGCAGCTGCTTGAACAGCCAACGGATCGCAGGCGTGACCTGCAGCTGTTCACCGGCGCTGACCACGTCGCGCAAATGCCGAGGCAGCTTCTCGCGGGCCGCCTCCGCGAGCATCTGCAGCGCGACATAGGGCAGGAAGATGCGCTCCACCCGGTGGGCCTGCAGTGCGGCGCACAGGCGGCTCGGATCGCGTCGCTGCGCATCGTCGAGCAGCACCAGTGTCCCGCCGCATGCGAGCGTCGAGAAGATCTCCTGGAAGTGCACGTCGAACGACAGCGGCGCGAACTGCAGCGTCACGGCGGCTTGGCCCAGGCGCGGATGGGCTGCGTGCCACGCGATGAGATGCCGCAAGGGCCTTGCTCCCATCGCCACGCCCTTGGGGCGCCCGGTGGAGCCCGAGGTGAAGAGCACGTAGGTCAGGTCGGGTTCGGCCCCCAGCGGCGGGAGGCCACTGGGACCTGGCGAGGCGAGCGTTGGCAACCGCCCGGTCGCCCGCTCCAGCTGAGACAGGATCTCCGGCGCTCCGAGGACCAGGCGCGGACTTGCATCCTCCAGCATCATCGCGAGGCGATCGACGGGATATCCCAGGTCGAGCGGCACATAGGCAAACCCTGCGTCGACGGCCGCGAGGATGTCGATGATGGTGTCGATGGACCGCGTGGCGGCGATCGCCACGCGGTCGCCAGGCAGCACAAGTGCTGCGCTCAGTGCTTTTGCACGTTCGGCGACCGCCGACGCCAGGGCCCGATAGCTCAGTTCGCGCCCCTGCGTGTGAACGAGCGCAATGCGATCCGGCCAGCGCAGCGCGGCCTCGCGCAGCCAATGAGACAACGCCGGTGGTTCGGGCAAGTCACCCTGTCCGCGCCCATCCATGGCGGTTTGATGGTTCATCGCTCTCTCCGTCGAGGCGCGCGGGCGAAGTCGGTGATCGAGGGGCGGTGATGCCTGCGCCCCTGGACGCTTCCGGCGGCTGAGCGTTGCGGCCCTCGATGTGTCCGGACCCGGCAAAGGGCCGAGGTCTCCAGGTGTTACCGATTATGCGAGCCGAGGTCCGATCTGCCCGCCCCTCAAATAGGTGAGTGCCATATGCCGGCGCGTCGATGAACACCCGCCAAGCAGTGGCCGGATCCCGCCACGCGGAGGCGCAGCCACCCATCAATGCGATCGCCTCGTGCGGTGTTTCGAGCCCGCGCCGCGTATCCCTCGGCAGTCACTCGCAATCGCTCGTTGTTTGTGGTGCGGATCACGAATTCCACTCCGCATCGGAAGGCGTTCGACTCCCCTGAACGAGGGGGACGACACGCACCTGCGAAGGGCTGCTGCAGCCGGTCGTGCACGCATGTGGGATCTGCGCTCGTGCCCGCCCTTGCTCGGGACGAGCCGCGTGGCGGGCGTCCCCGATCTGAGGGACGAGCATCCGCACATCGGCGCGCCATGCGGCGACATGGCATGCCGACCCGTGAATCGGGGATACCCGCAGGGATGACATTCCGTAACGATGCCGCCGTCTGCACACGAACGCCCCCGCGTTCCGGGAGAAACGATGAATACCGTCGCTGTCGTCGGTCTGGGTTATGTCGGCCTGCCGCTCGCGGTCGAGTTCGGCAAGAAGCTGCGTACCATCGGGCTGGATCTTTCGGCCTCGAAGATCGAGGCCTACAAGCGCCATGTCGATCCGACCGGCGAAGTGAGCACCGAAGAGCTCAAGGCTGCGCGGCTGCTCGAACCGACCTGCGACCCGCGCGCCCTGAAGGAGGCCGACTTCATCGTGGTGGCCGTGCCCACGCCGGTGGACGACGCCCACATCCCTGACTTTTCTCCTCTGGTGGGCGCCAGCACCACCGTGGGCCGCAACCTCAAACCGGGTGCCATCGTCGTCTTCGAATCGACCGTCTACCCAGGCGCGACCGAGGAGGTGTGTATTCCCATCATCGAGCGCGAGTCAGGCCTGAAGTGGAAGGAAGGCTTCTTCGTCGGTTACTCGCCCGAGCGCATCAATCCCGGGGACAAACAGCACACGCTCACGAACATCGTCAAGGTGGTGTCGGGCGACACGCCGCAGACGCTGGAGCGTGTGGCGCAGATGTACGGAGCGGTTGTCAACGCAGGCGTGTACAAGGCCAGCAGCATCAAGGTCGCGGAGGCGGCCAAGGTGATCGAGAACACGCAGCGCGACCTGAACATCGCGCTGGTCAACGAGCTGGCGCTGATCTTCCACCGGATCGGCATCGACACGTCGGAAGTCCTGCAGGCTGCGGGAACCAAGTGGAACTTCCTGCCGTTTCGTCCAGGACTGGTCGGAGGCCACTGTATCGGTGTCGATCCGTACTACCTCACCCACAAGGCGCAACGCCTGGGCTACAACCCGCAGGTCATCCTCGCCGGCCGTCGCATCAACGACGGGATGGGCAAATACATCGCCGAGCAGACGGTCAAGCAGATGATCCGGGACGGCAGTCCTGTGAAGGGATCTCATGTCATCGTGCTGGGCCTGACCTTCAAGGAGAACTGTCCGGATCTGCGCAACTCGAAGGTGATCGACGTCGTCCGTGAGCTGGAGAGCTACGGCGTGACCGTGCACGTGCATGATCCGCTCGCGTCCCCTCAGGAAGCCTGGCACGAGTACCGTGTGGAACTGGTGCAGTGGGAGCACCTGCCCCGGGCCAACGCGATCGTCGCCGCGGTGCCTCACAAGGCGTTGCTCGACCGCAGTGTCGATGAGTACGTCGCCAAGCTGGCCCAAGGCGGACTGTTCGTCGACGTCAAATGCACGGCCGACGCGGCGGCCTTGCGTGCCCGTGGCATCAGCGTGTGGCGGCTGTGATGTTGCAACAGATCGTCGGCCAATTGCGCGCGAGGCGCCACCGCTGGTTGATCACCGGCAGCGCGGGGTTCATCGGCTCGCACCTGTTGGAGGTGCTGCTCGACGCCGGTCAGGAGGTCACCAGCCTCGACAACTTCTCCACCGGCCATCGGTCCAACCTGGAGGAGGTCCGTGCATTGGTCGGCGAGAGGGCATGGGCGTCCCACCGCTTCATTGAAGGGGACCTCGCAGACCCCGAAACCTGCCGCCGCGCCTGCGAGGGGGTGGACATCGTGCTGCACCAGGCAGCGCTCGGTTCCGTCCCCCGCTCGATCAAGGACCCTCTGTCCACGCACCGTTCGAATGCGACCGGCTTCGTGAACATGCTCTTTGCCGCCTGCGAGGCGAACGTCAAGCGTTTCGTCTACGCCGCCTCGAGTTCCACCTATGGGGATTCGCTCACGCTGCCCAAAGTGGAGGACAAGATCGGTCGCCCGCTCTCTCCCTACGCGGTCACCAAGTACCTGAACGAACTCTATGCGGACGTGTTCTCCCGCTGCTATGGAATCGAGACGGTGGGGCTGCGCTACTTCAATGTGTTCGGGCCCCGTCAGGACCCCAACGGAGCCTATGCGGCGGTGATTCCTCGCTGGGTCGCGGAGATGCTGTCGAACAAGCGCAGCGTGATCAACGGCGATGGCGAGACCTCTCGCGACTTTTGCTTCGTCGCCAACGCGGTACAGGCCAATCTCCGGGCGGCCTTGACGGAGAACCCGGAGGCGTTGAACCAGGTCTACAACGTGGCGGTGGGCGAGCGCACGACGCTCAACCAGCTGCACGAATCGATCGCCGCTGCCCTGGGCGCGGTACGCTCGGACCTGCGCATCCGGCCTCCGGAGTATGCGGACTTCCGACCGGGCGACGTGCGCCACTCGCTGGCCGACATCGGCAAGGCCCGGCGACTGTTGGGCTATGCGCCTACCCACAACGTGCAGCAAGGTCTGCGGGAGGCGATCGGCTGGTACGTGTCCAGGGCCATGCAAATCGCCTGACTCGTATTGGGGCTGTGGAGCGGCGAGGGCGCGCCCCCTCGGATCCTCCCGGACAGGACGGCGTGCAACCCGCAACTCCTGCGGGCCGGGATGCCGGACAATGTCGGCATGCAGTACGTCACCAGCCGACCGGGCACCACCCCTGTGGTGCTCGATTCGCCGCACAGCGGCACGTGGTATCCCGACGACTTCGGCCATGCCTGTGACCTGGCGGTCCTGCGGCGCGCCGAGGACACCCATGTCGAGAAGCTCTACGACTTCGCGGCCAATCTGGGGGTGGCCTGGATCGAGGCCCACTTTCCACGCAGCTACGTCGACGTCAACCGGTCCCTGCGGGAGATCGACCTCGAGCTGATCGAAGGCGCCTGGCCCGATCCGGTGGAGGCAGGCAGCAAGGTGCGGCTTGGCAAGGGGCTGATCTGGCGTTGCACCGACGAGGGCATCCCGATCTACCAGCGCCGCCTGTCCGTGGACGAGGTGCGCCGCCGCCTCGAACTCTGCTGGCACCCGTATCATCGAGAGGTTCAGGCCGCGATCGATGCGGCCCACGCACGCCACGGCTACAGCCTGCACATCAACTGCCACTCGATGCCCTCGGTCGCGGCGCCATATGCGACCGAGTTTCCTGGTGAAGCGCACGCGGACATCGTGCTGGGGGACCGGGACGGCACCACCGCCGCCCCGTTCGTCACCGCGGCGGTGGCCGAGTTCCTGGCGGGCCGGGGCTACGACGTGGCGATCAACCATCCGTACAAGGGTGTCGAACTGGTCCGTCGTTACGGACGGCCGGCCGGACATCGCCATTCCATCCAGCTCGAGGTCAACCGGCGCCTCTACATGGATGAGAAGACCCTCGCTCTGCACGATGGATTCGCGCGCCTTCGCGCGGACCTGCGCGCCCTGGTCGAGCAGCTGCTGCGGCTCGATCCCCGTTCGCTCTGAGGGGAAGGGCGGTGGAGCGGGTCGAGGCGATCGTCGTCGGCGCGGGCGTGGTGGGACTGGCCGTGGCGCGATCGCTCGCGCTGCGCGGGCTGGAGACGGTGGTGCTGGAAGGCGAACCGCTGATCGGTTCGGGCACCAGCTCGCGCAACAGCGAGGTCATCCATGCCGGCATCTACTATCCCGAAGGCTCGTGGAAGGCCCGGCTGTGCGTGGAGGGCAAGCAGCGGCTCTACGTCTATTGCGCCGAGCGGGGCATCGACCACCGCAGGTGCGGCAAGCTGATCGTCGCCACGAGCCAGGTTCAGCTGCCCGCCCTGCGCCGGCTGATGGAGCAGGGACGGGCGAACGGGGTGCTGGACCTCGAATGGCTGGAGGCGTCGCAGGCTCGCGCGTGGGAACCTGCCCTGGCTTGCGTCGCCGCCGTCTGGTCGCCTTCGACGGGCATCGTGGACAGCCATGGCCTCATGCTCGCGTTGCAAGGCGACGTCGAGGCCGCGGGGGGAGCGGTCGCGCTCGCATCCCCGGTACTGGGCCTGGCCTGTGGCAGGGACGGTTTCGTCGTGCAGGTGGGGGGCGATGCGCCCATGGAGCTGGGCGCCCGCGTCCTCGTGAATGCGGCGGGGCTTGCCGCTTGCGACTTGGCGGCCGGCATGACGGGCTGGCCTCGGCAGCTCGCGCCTCGGCCGAGGTACGCGAAAGGCAACTACTATTCGCTGGCACGCAAGGCGCCGTTCTCGCGTCTGATCTATCCGATCCCCGAGGCCGCGGGCCTGGGCGTGCACCTGACGCTGGATCTGGCCGGACAGGCGCGCTTCGGACCCGACGTGGAATGGGTCGAGCCCGATGCCCAGGGGCGGCTGGACTACCGGGTCGATCCGGGGCGGGCAAACCGCTTCTATGACGAGATCCGGCGCTACTGGCCGGAGCTGCCCGCGGACAGCCTGCAGCCCGCCTACAGCGGGATACGGCCGAAGATCCACGGACCGGGGGAGCCGACGGCCGATTTCATGATCCTCGGGCCTGACGATCACGGCGTTCCGGGCCTGGTGCAGCTCTTCGGGATCGAATCGCCAGGACTCACCGCCTCGCTCGCGCTAGGCGATCTGGCCGCCCGCCTGGCCCTCGGCGTCCCGGGGAGCAGGCCGACCTGATCCCCGGCAGGCGGTTGCGCGGCGCAGTCGCGCCGCCCCGGCTCAGCGTGCCTTGCCCATCGTCGCCAGGCGCAGCGCGGCCTCGCGCACCAAGGGCGGCCCCTTGTAGATGAGGCCGGTGTAGACCTGCACCAGGTCGGCCCCGGCCTCGATCTTGGCCCGTGCGTCGTCACCGCTCAGGATGCCGCCGACCCCGATGATGGGGTAGCCTGCGCCCAGCGCCTGGCGCAGTTGGCGGATCACCCGGTTGCTGGCCTCGAACACCGGGCGCCCGCTCAGCCCCCCAGCCTCTTGCCCGTGCGGCAGATGCTGCACGGCGTCGCGGGCGATGGTGGTGTTGGTCGCGATCACGCCGTCGATGCCGTGCCGCTTCAGGGTCGCGGCGATCACAGCGACCTGAGTCTCGTCCAGGTCGGGGGCGATCTTGACGAAGAGCGGGACGCGGCGCCCGTGCTGCGCCGCCAGGCTCTGGCGCCGTTCGGCGATGGCGCCCAGCAGCGCGTCGAGCGCGTCGTCGGACTGCAGGCTGCGCAGGTTCTGCGTGTTGGGCGACGAGATGTTGACAGTGACGTAGTCCGCGTGCGGGTAGACGCCCGCCAGGCCCGTCAGGTAGTCGTCGGCAGCCCGCTCGATCGGCGTCGTCGCGTTCTTGCCGATGTTGAGGCCGAGGATGCCTCCCTGGGCGCGGAAACGCGCGCGTTTCACGTTGGCGACGAAGGCCTCGAGCCCCTCGTTGTTGAAGCCGAGCCGGTTGATGAGCGCCTCGGCATCCGGCAGCCGGAACATCCGGGGCTTGGGGTTGCCGGGCTGGGCCTTGGGGGTGACCGTGCCCACCTCGATGAAGCCGAAGCCCAGGACACCCAGGCCGTCGATGCAGCGCCCGTTCTTGTCCAGGCCCGCGGCCAGCCCCACCCGGTTGGGAAAGCGCAGTCCGGCGACCGTGCACGGGTCTTCCACCCGCGACTGGCCATACAGGCAGGCGAGCGGCGTGCGTTGGGTGCGCGCGAGCGCGTCGAGCGTCAGTTCGTGGGCCTGCTCCGGATCGAACTGGAACAGGACGGGGCGGGCCAGGGCGTAGGGCAGCAGGGACATGGACGTGGGTTCGGGATAATCACGGGATTGTCTCAAACGGCCGCGTGAGCGGCGGCCTCCAGCCATGACTCAAGACGAACTGAAGGCCCTGGTGGGCCGCGCGGCGATCGATCACGTCGTGCCGGGCAGCGTGGTCGGCGTCGGCACCGGCTCGACCGTCAATTTCTTCATCGACGAACTGGCCCGCATCAAGGATCGTATTGCCGGCGCGGTGTCCAGTTCCCTGCGCAGCACCGAGCGCCTGCAGGCCCACGGCATCCGCGTGTTCGACGCGAACGAGGTCGAGTCGCTGCCCGTCTACATCGACGGTGCCGACGAGATCGACCGGCAAGGGTGCATGATCAAGGGCGGCGGCGCGGCCCTGACGCGCGAGAAGATCGTTGCCGACTTGGCGCAGCGCTTCGTCTGCATCGCCGACGAGTCCAAGCTGGTGCAGACGCTGGGCCGCTTTCCGCTGCCGGTCGAGGTGATCCCGATGGCGCGGGCGCAGGTGGCACGCCGGCTGGCCGCGCTGGGCGGGCAGGCGTCGCTGCGCGAGGGCGTGATCACCGACAACGGCAACGTCATCCTGGACGTGTGCGGGCTCTCGATCACCGATCCCGTGGCGATGGAAGCGCAGATCAACCAATGGCCGGGCGTCGTGACCGTGGGCATCTTCGCCCGCCATCGCGCCAGCGTCTGCCTGCTGGGCACTGCCTCGGGGGTGCGCACGCTCCAGTTCTGACTTTGCCCCGGGGGCGGCGGAAGGGGCAAGAGCCCCCTGCGAGGCGACTCCCGGGGACGGGGTAGAGAACCGCCGAAGGGGTCAGAACTTGAATCCCGGAGGCGCGTTGCCGGCCGCCGGCGGCGGCGCGCTCGGGGTCGCGGGGGCCGCGGGTGCCGGTTCGCTGGGCTGCGGGGGCTGGGCGGCAGGCGCGGCCTTGGCCTCGACGAGCGGCGTGGCGGCAGGGAACTGGAAATTCGGCGGCAGCCGCGACTGCTTCGGATAGCCTGCGGCGTCGAGGTACGACGACCATTCGGTGCTGGAGAATCCGCGCACCTGCTGCTGGCCGATCTGCACCAGCGGCAACTGGTTGCTACCGGTCATGCTCGCGAAGGCCTGCGAGTCTTCCGGCGTCGTGACCGTCTTCTCGGCGTGCGGGATGCCGCGCTGGCGCAGCAGCGCCCGGCCGGCGTCGCACGGCTGACAGTTGGTCGTCGTGTAGAGCGTGACCGGGAAGCGCGAGGCGATCTGGCGCAGTTCGAACGGCAACGCCGAGCCGCCTTCCACGGGGGCGCCGGACGCTCCCAGGGCCTGGGCTCGGCTCTCGGCAGGTGGCCGGTCGGTGTAGGTCACCTTCCCGTCCGGGCCGACGACCTTGTACAGCGCGTGGGCCGGCGCCCAGGCAGCCAGCAGCACCAGGGGCGAGCAGCGGATCAGTCGGGCGAAGGTACGCATATGCAGGGGCGCTCCTCTTGTTCCTGAGCAGCCGCGATGCTATCAGGCCATGCCCTGGTGTCGCAGCAGGGCATCGATGCTCGGTTCCCTTCCGCGGAATGCACGGAAGCTTTCGGCGGCTGGACGGCTGCCCCCAGCCTCCAGGATCTCACGCCGCAGGCGGCGGCCGGTCTCGACGTTGAGCACGCCTTCCTCCTCGAAGGCACTGTACGCGTCGGCGCTCAGCACCTCGGCCCACTTGTAGCTGTAGTAGCCCGCCGCATAGCCACCGGCGAAGATGTGCGAGAAGCTGTGCTGCATGCGGTTGAAGTCGGGAGGCGGCATCACCGAGACCTCGCGCCGCACCTCGTCCAGTACCTGCTGGATGCGCGTCTGGCTGCCGGGCTCGGCGTGCAGCCGCATGTCGAAGAGGGCGAATTCGATCTGACGCAGCGTCTGCAGCCCGCTCTGGAAGTTCTTGGCGGCGACCATCTTGTCGTACAGGGCCCGGGGCAACGACTCGCCGGTGTCGACGTGGGCTGTCATGTGCTTGAGCACGTCCCACTCCCAGCAGAAGTTCTCCATGAACTGGCTGGGCAGTTCCACGGCGTCCCATTCCACGCCCGAAATGCCCGCCACGCCGAGGTCGTTGACCTGGGTCAGCATGTGATGCAGGCCGTGGCCGAACTCGTGGAAGAGCGTGATGACGTTGTCGTGCGTCAGCAGCGCGGGCTTGCCGCCCACACCCTCGGCGAAGTTGCATACGAGGTGGGCGACCGGCGTCTGCAGCCGCCCCTCGGGCCGTGCCCAGCGGCCCCGCACGTCGTCCATCCAGGCGCCCGAGCGCTTGCCGGCGCGGGCGTAGAGGTCCAGATAGAACTGGCCCACCAGTTCGCCACCGCGCTCGATGCGGAAGAAGCGCACGCTAGGGTGCCAGACGGGGGCGGCGTCGGGCCGGATCTGCACCTCGAACAGCGTCTCGATGATGCGGAAGAGCCCCTCCAGGACCTTGGGCTCGGTGAAGTACTGCTTCACCTCCTGGTCGCTGAAGGCGTAGCGTCGTTCCTTCAGCTTCTCCGACGCGTAGGCCATGTCCCAGGCGGCCAGATCCGGCAAACCCAGTTCCTGCGCCGCGAACTCGCGCAGCTCGGCCAGGTCGCGTTCGGCGTACGGCCGCGCACGGCCGGCCAGATCGCGCAGGAAGTCCAGCACCTGCTGAGGCGTTTCTGCCATCTTGGGCACGAGCGAGACCTCGGCAAAGTTCGCGTAGCCCAGCAGCCGGGCCTCCTCCTGCCGCAGCGCCAGCAACTCGCGCATGATCTCGGTGTTGTCGTGCTCGGCGGCGCCCAGTTCCGAGGCACGGGTCACGTAGGCACGGTACAGACGCTCGCGCAGCGGCCGGTGGCTGCCGTACTGCATCACCGGGAAGTAGCTCGGGAACTGCAGCGTGATCTTGTAGCCGTCCTTGCCCTCTCGCTCGGCGGCCGCACGCGCGGCCTGCCTGGCGTCGTCCGGGACTCCGTCGAGCTCGGCTTCCGTGGCGTAGTAGGAGAAGGCGTCGGTCGCGTCCAGCACGTGCTCGGAAAACTTCTGCGAGAGCTCGGCCTGGCGCTCCTGGATCTGCGCGAAGCGCTCCTTGGCGGCGCCGGTCAACTCCGCGCCGGACAGCACGAAGTCGCGGATCGCGTTCTGCAGCGCGCGGCGGCGCGCCGGATGCAGCGAGGCCGCCGTCGGGCTGGCCGCGACGGCCTTGTACTTGCCGTAGAGACGCTCGTCGGCGCCCAGGCGTGTGTAGAACTCGGTGACCCTGGGCAGGTTCTCGTTGTAGGCGGCCCGCAGTTGGGGGCTGTCGGCCACCGCGTTGAGATGGCTCACCGCGCCCCACGCACGGCCCAGGCGTTCGGTCGCCACGTCCAGCACGGACGACAGCGCGTCGTAGTCGGCGGGGACTTCATCGCTCACCGCGCGCTCCAGCGCCTGCTCGGCCGCCTGCAGCAGTTCACCGACGGCGGGCGTGACGTGCTCGGGGCGGATCTCCGAGAAACGGGGCAGGTCGGTGGTGTCGAGCAAAGGATTCATGGAACCTCACGTCAATCTGTTCAGGCCGGCTCCGGCTGCCGGGCTGCGGGGTTCAGCCCGCGGCGCGCTCGGCCGCTTCGATCGTGTTGACCAGCAGCATGGCGCGCGTCATCGGTCCCACGCCACCGGGCACCGGGGTGATCCAACCCGCTACTTGTCGCACACCTTCGAAATCCACGTCGCCACATAGCTTGCCGGCCTCGTTGCGGTTCATGCCGACGTCGATCACGACGGCGCCCGGCTTGACCATGTCGGCGGTCAGCACGTTGCGCTTGCCGACGGCGGCCACCACGATGTCGGCCTGCCGGGTATGGTGGGCCAGATCGGGGGTGGCGCTGTGGCAAATCGTGACCGTGGCGCTGGCCTGCAGCAGCATCATCGCCATCGGCTTGCCGACGATGTTCGAGCGGCCGATCACGACCGCGTGCTTGCCCCGGGGATCGCAGCCGATCCACTCCAGCATCTTCATGCAGCCGTAGGGCGTGCAGGGCTTGAATCCGGGCTGGCCGACCATGAGCGCGCCGGCGCTCTGGACGTGGAAGCCGTCCACGTCCTTGGCAGGGGAGATGGTCTCGATCACCCGGTGCGGGTCGATGTGCGCGGGCAGCGGCAGCTGCACCAGGATGCCGTGGATGGCGGGATCCTCGTTCAGCGCCTCGATGCGGGCGAGCAGGTCGGCCTGGCTGATGCCGGCGTCGTACTTCTCGAGCACCGAGCGCATGCCCGCGCCCTCGCAGTCCTTGACCTTGTGCTGCACGTAGACCTGGGAAGCCGGGTTGTCGCCGACCAGGATGACGGCCAGGCCCGGCGTGCGGCCGAGGCGGGTGAGGGCAGCCGCTCGGGCGGCGACGTCGGAGCGGATCTGCTGGGCAAGCGCGTTGCCGTCGATCAGTCGTGCGGTCATGGTCGGGTACGTCGATGGAGGGTCGGAAACGAAAAAGGCCGCTTGGTTGCGCAAGCGGCCTGACGGGTCCTGCGTTGGTTCAGCTCTTGCCCTGGGCGCCGAGGGCGATCTTGAGCAGGTCGGCCACCGTGTTGGCGTTGAGCTTTTCCATGATGTTGGCGCGGTGCGCTTCCACGGTCTTGATGCTGATGCCCAGGTCGTCCGCGATCTGCTTGTTCAGGCGTCCGGCGACGATGCGGTCGAGCACCTGGGCCTCCCGCGTCGTCAGGCGCGACAGCAGCGCATCGCGGCTGGCCGCTTCCTGCTGTTGCGCGAACTGCTGGCGCGCGATGTCGAGCATCCGCTCGACCAGGGCGACCAGCTCGTCCTCCTTGAACGGCTTCTCGATGAAGTCCATCGCTCCCTTCTTCATCGTGCTGACGGCCATCGGGACGTCCCCATGGCCGGTGATGAAGACGATGGGCAGCGGGGACTTGCGCTCGAGCAGCCGGTCCTGCAATTCCAGGCCGCTCATGCCGTCCATGCGGATGTCGGCGATCAGGCAGGCGACCTCGCGCGGATCGAAGCGCGACAGGAAGGACTCGGCCGAGTCGAAGCATTTGACGCGGTAGTCCTTGCCTTCGAGCAACCATTGCAGCGAATCGCGCACGGCTTCGTCGTCGTCGACCACGTACACGGTGCCTTTTTTCGGGATCAAGCTCATAGGCGCTCTTCAATGGGTTGCAGAGGCGGTTTCCACCGGCAAGGTGAACGAGAAACGGCAGCCGACCACCGCCGGGCCATTGTATAAGTTCTCGGCGCGGATCCGACCGCGGTGCGACTCGACGATCGAGCGGCACAGGCTCAGACCAATGCCCAGGCCGTCGGACTTGGTCGAGAAGAAGGCCTCGTACATGCGGCCGAGGACCTCCTCTTTCAGGCCGGGGCCGTTGTCCGTGACGCTGAACTCGATCACTCCGCCTTCCTCGGGCGTGTGGCGAGGCACCACCCGCAGCTCGATGTTGCGCCGCGACGGCGGCAGCTTGGCGTTGTCGATCGCCTCGGCCGCATTCTTGAGCAGGTTCAGCAGCACCTGCTCGATCAGGATCGGGTCGACCATCAAGGTGGGCAGGCGCTGGGCGACGTAGGTGTGGATCGCGACGTTGCGCCGGCGCAGCTCGATCATCGCCAGCTCGACCGCGTCCTCCACGATCTCGCGCGCCTGCGCGGGGTGGCGCTGCGGCTCGCTCTTCTTCACGAAGGCGCGGATGCGATGGATGATCTGCCCCGCCCGTTGCGCCTGCTTGGCGGTTTTTTCCAGCGCCGCGAGCAGGTCCTCGTTGTTCATCGTGCCGGCCTGGACCCGCGAGATGATCCCATTGCAGTAGTTCGAGATCGCGGTGAGCGGCTGGTTGAGCTCGTGGGCCACCGAGGAGGCCATCTCGCCCATCGTCACCAGACGGCTGGTGACCTGCGCCTTCTCCGCCTGCTGGGCGGCCTGCTCCTCGGCGCGGCGCCGCGCCGTCACGTCGGTGGCGATCAGCATCTGGGCCAGGCGCCCGTCCGTCCACTGCAGGTAGCGACCACGCACGTCGAACCACTTGTCCAGCGACTCGACGTACACCTCGCGCGGGTGCGTGCCGGTCTCGGTGAGCTCCTGCGCCGGCAGGCCGCTGAAGTTGTCCACGTTGTCGTCCTGGTCCGGCAAGGGCAGGTCGACCTCGCCCGCATGGCCGCTCGCCAGCTGGGCATGCCCCCGCGCGTCGGCGCCGAACCACAGGCGATAGGACCGGTTGGCGAACAGCAGCTCGCCCTGCTGCACCGAGACCACCGATACCGCGGCGTCCAGGCCCTCGAGCACGGTGGTGAAGCGCTCGTGCGAGGCCGAGAGCTGGTCGCGGATGCGCTTGGCCTCGGTGATGTTGGTCATCGAGGTCATCCAGCCGGTCTGGTTCCCCTTGGCATCGATCAGCGGCGAGACGTACATGCGCGCATCGAACTGCGTGCCGTCCTTGCGCATGACCTTCACTTCGATGCCTCCCGGGGGGCTGCGCCCCTGCAGCTCCTGCTCCAGCAGGCGCCGGTTCTCCTCGATGCGCTCCGGCGGCCAGTGAGGGTAGGGCGGCAGCTTGCCGATGAGTTCCGACTCCGAGAAGCCCGTCATCGAGCAGTAGGCCGCATTGACATAGGTGATGCGGCCTTCCATGTCCATGGCCCGCATGCCGGTGAGCATGGAGTTTTCCATGGCCCGGCGGAAGTTCGTTTCGGCGATCAGTGCGCTTTGCACCTGCAGTCTTCGCCGCATGTGGCGCCAGGTGCCCAGCAGCATCCAGAGCGTCAGGCCCGACAGGGCCACCACCATCCAGAAGAGCGTGTTGCCGATCAGGCCGACCGAAGTCCGGTAGCCCAGGCCCCTCAGGATCAGGCCGTTGCCCACCGGAGCGACCGGGATGTCGTGCGAGATCGACGGGCGATCAGCGCCGTCCGCCCGGGCAATCGTGCTGGCGAGCACGCGGTCGTTGGCGTCCAGCAGCATGACACCGTGTCGGTTGACCACCTCGCTGGGCACGAAGTAGCGCAGCAGGGCCTCGACGGAATACTCCGCCACCAGCGTGCCGACGAACGCGCTGCGGTCGATGAGCGGGACCTGCACCTGGAAGACATGCAATCCCTCCGCGGTCCTGTAGGGCCGGGAGTACACGGGTTGGCGCAGGTCGCGCGCCGCCTCGAAGGCCCATTCCGGCTCGCTCTTGGTGACGCTCTTGGGCGCGGACGCAGTGGCAGCGGGCGGATCGATGGCCGGCTCGTAGCGGGTGCCGTTGAAGGTGTAGCTGGGCGAGACGTAGCTGACCAGCGGCCGGCGACGGTGGGTGAGCCACGCCATGCTGACCACCTCGGGCCGCTCGCGCGCGAAGGTGGTCGCCTGGCCGAGGAACTCGTCCTGGTCCACGGCCCGGGTGACGATCTCGCGCGCGATGCGCACCAGCTGCTCCTGGTTCTCGATCAGGCGCAGGCGTATCTGTTGCTGGGAGATCTCCGTGTCGCGCTTGACCGATTCGCGCTCGCGCTCGATCTCCTCCGAACGCAGGTACCAGAACGCCGCGATGATGGCCGCCAGGAACAGCAGCACCGACACCAGTGGACCGAGCGTGGCGTAGCGATCCTGGCGCGCGGGCGACTGCCGGCGCCACCAGCTGCCGAACAGCCTGCGCCGGCGCGGCAGTTCGTATGTGCTGGTGCGGAATTCTTTCGGGATCGCGGACATGCGGCCATTATCGAGCGTGGCGAGGGCGCGGATCGGTTCGTTTGAACGGGTGTCGATTCACATTATGAAATGATGTCGCATTATTTGAAAAACGGCGGCGGCCTGTGCGACACTACCCGGGTTGCTCCGGCCACGCGCCGACCATACGCACGAGGAGACCCATGTCTGCATTGCCCGAATCCTTCCTGGGCACGGCGGCCAACGACCCCGACCGCCAGGAAACCCGCGAGTGGCTGGACGCCCTGTCCGCCGTCATCGAAACCGAGGGCCCCGAACGTGCCCACTTTCTGCTCGAGCAGCTGCTGGAGCACGCCCGGCAGAACAGCATCGACATGCCGTTCTCCGCGACCACCGGCTACGTCAACACCATCGAGCCGGACGAGGAGGAGCGCTGCCCGGGCAATCTCGAGATCGAGGAGCGCCTGCGCGCCTACATGCGCTGGAACGCGATGGCCATGGTGGTGCGGGCCAACCGGCTGAACCCGCACGACGGCGGCGACCTGGGCGGGCACATCTCGTCGTTCGCGTCGCTCGCCACGATGCTCGGCTGCGGCTTCAACCATTTCTGGCATGCCGAGCACGAAGGCCACGGCGGCGACCTGCTGTACATCCAGGGGCATTCGTCGCCCGGCATCTACGCGCGGGCCTACCTGGAAGGGCGACTGACGGAAGAGCAGCTGCTCAACTTCCGTCAGGAAGTGGACGGCAAGGGCCTGTCCAGCTATCCGCACCCCAAGCTGATGCCGGAGTTCTGGCAGTTCCCGACCGTCTCGATGGGCCTGGGCCCCATCATGGCGATCTACCAGGCCCGCTTCCTGAAGTACCTGCACGCCCGCGGCATCGCCGACACCAGCAACCGCAAGGTATGGGTCTTCTGCGGCGACGGCGAGATGGACGAGCCCGAGTCGCTGGGCGCCATCGGCCTGGCCGCGCGCGAGAAGCTGGACAACCTGATCTTCGTCGTGAACTGCAACCTGCAGCGCCTGGACGGGCCGGTGCGCGGCAACGGCAAGATCATCCAGGAACTCGAGGGCGAGTTCCGCGGCGCGGGCTGGAACGTCATCAAGCTGCTGTGGGGCAGCTACTGGGATCCTCTGCTGGCCCGCGACAAGGAAGGCATCCTGAAGCAGGTCATGATGGAGACCGTCGACGGCGACTATCAGGCCTTCCGCGCCAATGACGGCGCGTTCGTGCGCAAGCACTTCTTCGGCCGCCATCCCAAGCTCCTGGAGATGGTGTCCAAGATGAGCGACGAGGACATCTGGCGCCTGAACCGCGGCGGCCACGACCCGCAGAAGGTCTATGCGGCCTACCACCGCGCGGTCAACCACAAGGGCCAGCCCACCGTGCTCCTGATCAAGACGGTCAAGGGCTTCGGGATGGGCAAGAGCGGCGAGGGCAAGAACACCGCGCACCAGACCAAGAAGCTGACGGACGACGACATCCGCGCCTTCCGCGACCGCTTCAACATCCCGATCCCGGACGAGCAGCTCAAGGACGGCAACATCCCGTTCTACAAGCCGGCGGACGACACGCCGGAGATGAAGTACCTGCAGGAGCGTCGCAAGGCGCTGGGCGGCTATCTGCCCAAGCGCCGTCCCAAGGCCGACGAGCACCTGCCGGTGCCCGATCTTTCCGCCTTCCAGGCCGTGCTCGAGCCCACCGCCGAGGGCCGCGAGATCTCGACCACCCAGGCCTACGTGCGCTTTCTCACCGCGCTGCTGCGCGACAAGACGCTCGGTCCGCGCGTGGTGCCCATCCTGGTCGACGAGGCGCGCACCTTCGGCATGGAGGGCCTGTTCCGCCAGATCGGCATCTACAACCCGGAAGGCCAGAAATACACGCCGGTCGACAAGGACCAGGTGATGTACTACCGCGAGGACAAGGCCGGCCAGATCCTCCAGGAAGGCATCAACGAGGCGGGCGGCATGTGCTCGTGGATCGCCGCGGCGACGTCGTACTCGACGAACAACCGCATCATGATCCCGTTCTACGTCTACTACTCGATGTTCGGCTTCCAGCGCATCGGGGATCTGGCGTGGGCGGCGGGGGACATGCAGGCGCGCGGCTTCCTCCTGGGAGGCACGTCGGGCCGCACGACGCTCAACGGCGAGGGCCTGCAGCACGAGGACGGGCACAGCCACATCCTGGCCGGCACCATCCCGAACTGCATCAGCTACGACCCGACCTTCGCGCACGAGGTGGCGGTGATCATGCACCACGGCCTCAAGCGGATGGTCGAGCAGCAGGACAACGTCTTCTTCTACCTGACCCTGCTCAACGAGAACTACGCGCACCCGGGGCTCAAGCCAGGGACGGAAGGGCAGATCATCAAGGGCATGTACCTGCTGCAGGAGGCCAAGCCCGGCAAGGGCCAGCCGCTGGTCAACCTGCTCGGCTCGGGCTCCATCCTGCGCGAATCGATGTTCGCGAAGGAATTGCTCGAGAAGGAGTGGGGCGTCGCTGCCAACGTCTGGAGCTGCCCGAGCTTCAACGAGCTGGCGCGCGACGGGCAGGAGTGCGAGCGCTGGAACCTGCTGCATCCGGACCAGGCGCCGCGCGTGCCCTTCGTCACGCAGCAGCTGCAGCCGCACGACGGCCCGGTGGTCGCGTCCACGGATTACATGAAGAACTACTCGGACCAGATCCGGGCGTTCATCCCCAAAGGCCATGTCTACAAGGTCCTGGGCACCGACGGCTTCGGCCGCAGCGACTTCCGCTACAAGCTGCGCGAGCACTTCGAGGTCAACCGCCACTACATCGTCGTGGCGGCCTTGAAGGCGCTCGCCGAGGAAGGCAAGCTGCCGGTGGCCAAGGTGGCCGAGGCGATCGAGAAGTACGGCATCAAGACCGAGAAGATCAACCCGCTCTACGCGTGAGCGAGCTTGGTGGGCCGCCGCGGCCGGCGGTGCCCGCCCGGAGACGACAAGCATGGCATTGGTGGAAGTGAAGGTCCCCGACATCGGGGACTTCAAGGACGTTGCCGTCATCGAGGTGCTGGTGCAGCCTGGGGAGACGGTGAAGGCCGAGCAGAGCCTGATCACGGTGGAGTCGGACAAGGCGTCGATGGAGATTCCGTCGTCGCATGCCGGCGTGGTG
>DATMBN010000099.1:0-16799 GCA_035559275.1 Burkholderiaceae bacterium | reverse complement strand
CGGGTGGCACGGCCGGCTGCACGCCGGCGAGCCGGTCCCCACGCTCGAAGCCCTCGTGCGTTTCGTGCTGCGCAATGGGTTGGCGCTCAACGTCGAGATCAAGCCGTCGCCGGGCGCCGAGACCGCCACCGGCCGGGCCGTTGCGCAGCAGTGCCGCCGGTGGTGGGCCGAGCTGGCCCCTCCCGGGGCGCCGCCGCCCTTGCTCACCTCGTTCAAGCCTGCGGCCCTGCGAGCAGCCCGGGAGGCTGCTGCCGAGTTGCCGCGCGGCCTGCTGCTCGACCACTGGCGCGAGGGTTGGTGGGACGAGGCACAGGCGTTGGAATGCGCGGCCGTGGTGACGCACTTCAGCATGCTCGACGCGCCCGGCATCGGCGGGCTGCATGCGGGAGGCATGCGGGCGCTGGCCTACACCGTCAACGACGCCTGCGAGGCGCAGCGGCTGCTTGGGGCGGGGATCGACGGGCTCATCACCGACGCCATCGACCGCTTCGCTCCTGGCGACGGGTTGCTCGACTGAACTGTCGACGCCCGGGGCCTGCGGCATAGGCCGTTCGGGTCGCGAACACACCTGCAGAAGAACCGGGTGCGTCGACCTCACGGCAGCCGCCGGCGTTGCCTCCTGCTCACGCGCCCGAACCACCGGATGCGCCACGGGCGCTCGGTCTCGCGGGCCAATAACCTCGGCGGCAGCGCCGACGCGGCTGGACGGCTGTCCCGGCCCATGCGGTAATCGCGGCTGACACCGGGCTTCTCCCTTGCCCGGTCCGACCGGACAGGACCGCCATGCGAGCTTCTCGTCGCCGATTCTTCATGGCAGGTGGCCGGGGCATGATGGCCTGGCGCGCGCTCGTGCTGGGAGGATTGTGGCTCCTGCTGGCCGCCCTGCCCCGGCCTGGGACCGCCGCCACGGTGAGCGTGGTACAGATCCACGGGGCGATCGGCCCGGGCACCGCAGCGTACGTCGCGCGCGCGATCGAGAGGGCCGGGGCGGCCGGCCGTGAACTCGTCATCCTCGAGATGGACACGCCCGGCGGGCTGGATCAGTCGATGCGGCAGATCATCAAGGCCATCCTCGCCTCGCCCGTGCCGGTGGCCGCGTACGTCGCGCCCAGCGGTGCGCGCGCCGCCAGCGCAGGCACCTACATCCTCTATGCGAGCCACGTCGCTGCGATGGCGCCGGGCACCAATCTCGGGGCGGCGACGCCCGTGCAAATCGGCGGCAACCAGCCGGGGCCGCCCGCCACCACCCCCCCACCCGCGTCGTCGGCCTCCGGCCCGGGCGCACGACCGGAGCCGGCGCCGTCCGACGCCTCCAGCCGCAAGCAGATCAACGACGCCGTCGCCTATCTGCGCGGGCTGGCCCAGCTGCGGGGGCGCAACGTCGAGTGGGCCGAGCGCGCCGTGCGCGAGTCGGTGAGCCTGCCGGCGACCGAGGCCCTACAGCTGCGCGTGATCGATCTGATTGCAGCGGACCGCACCGCCCTGCTCAAGCAGCTGCACGGTCGCGAGGTGGAGACTGCCGGTGCCCGGCGTGTCTTGCAGACGCAAGCGGCACAGGAGATCCTTGATGAACCCGACTGGAGGGCGCGCCTGCTGGCCGTGATCACCGACCCGAGCGTCGCGCTGATCCTGATGATGATCGGGGTCTATGGCCTGTTCTTCGAGTTCTCGAACCCGGGCTGGGGCGTACCCGGTGTCCTCGGCGGCATCTGCCTGCTGCTGGCGCTCTATGCCCTGCAGTTGCTGCCGGTCAACTACGCCGGAATCGCGCTGATCCTGCTCGGCCTGGCCTTCATGATCGCGGAAGCCTTCAGTCCGAGCTTCGGCATCGTCGGCATCGGCGGCGTGGTGGCTTTCACGGTCGGTGCCGTGATCCTGATGGACACCGAGGCACCGGGTTTCGGCATCCCCTTGGCGCTCATCGTCGCGGTGGCGGCCACGAGCCTCCTGGTCATCGGCGGCATCGGCGCGATGGCCGCCCGTGCTCGCCGGCGACCCGTGGTCACGGGCGACGAGCGCCTTCCTGGCGCCCTCGCGCACATCTTGCCGGACGAGCCGGCGGGCCGCTGGGCGCTGTTCGATGGCGAGCGCTGGCGCGTCGAGAGCAACGTCCCGCTGGCGCCGGGCCAGCAGGTGCGTGTCGTCGAGCGACGGGGGCTCGTGCTGCACGTCGTTCCCCTGGAGGGCGCACGGCCCTCGGTTCCTGAGGAGCACACTCCATGATCCTGGACTTCGGATTCGGACTCAGCGGCTTCCTGATCGTCGCGGTCATCGCCCTGCTGGTCTCCGCGCTGCGCATCCTGCGCGAGTACGAACGCGGTGTCGTGTTCCAGCTCGGCCGCTTCTGGCGGGTCAAGGGCCCGGGCCTCGTCTTCGTGATCCCGGGCATCCAGCAGATGGTGCGGGTGGACCTGCGCACCGTGGTCCTGGATGTGCCCAAGCAGGACGTCATCTCGCGGGACAACGTCTCGGTACAGGTCAACGCGGTCGTCTACTTCCGGGTCGTCGACCCACAGAAGGCCATCATCCAGGTGGAGAACTTCATGGTCGCCACGAGCCAGCTCGCCCAGACCACCCTGCGGGCCGTGCTGGGCAAGCATGAGCTCGACGAGATGCTGGCCGAGCGGGAACGGCTCAACGCGGACATCCAGCAGGTGCTGGACGCACAAACCGACGCGTGGGGCATCAAGGTCGCCAACGTCGAGATCAAGCACGTGGACCTCGACGAATCGATGGTGCGTGCGATCGCGCGCCAGGCAGAGGCCGAGCGCGAACGGCGCGCGAAGATCATCCACGCCGAAGGGGAACTGCAGGCATCGGAGAAGTTGATGCAGGCGGCGCAGATGCTCTCCCGCGAAGCGGGCGCGATGCAGTTGCGCTACCTCCAGACCCTGGGGTCCATCGCGCACGACAAGTCCAACATCGTGGTCTTCCCGCTGCCGATGGACATGCTGGCCGGATTTGCCGGGCTCCTGGATGGGCGTGCGCGCAACCCCGACAGCGCTACAGCTGCACCTGCCCGGGAAAGGCCCACAACAGGGCCAGCGTCATGACCACGTAGCGGAAGAACTTGCCGATGGCCATGTAGGCCACACAGGGCCAGAAGGACAGGCGCAACCATCCGGCAACCCCGCACAGCGGATCGCCGACGATCGGCAGCCACGACAGCAGGCAGGCCTTGGGGCCGAAGCGCTGCAGCCATCCCAGCACGCGGTGTTCCAGCTTGCGGTGCGTGATGTGCTCGTAGGCGCGCTCCGCGCCGTATCCCATCCACCATGTGATCGCCCCTCCGAGGGTGTTGCCGGCGGTCGCGACCAGGATGCCTGGCCACAGCAGCGAGGGATTGATCTTCACCAGGCCGAACAAGGCTGGCTCGGAACCGACGGGCAGCAAGGTCGCGGACACGGCCGCGACCACGAACAGCGTGCTCAGGCCGTATTCAGGCAATGCAACGAGGTCCAGCAAACGGTGCAGCCAAGCTTCCATCGCGCGGCATTATCCCGGCGCGACCGGCCACGGCATTTCACGTCCTGCAAGATGCAAGGGCTATACTCTGCCTCCTTTTTCAGCACGCCATTCCCCGCCCCGCCATGCGCCTCGGTTCGTTCGAACTGCCGAATCCGCTTTTCGTCGCGCCGATGGCGGGCGTCACCGACCGGCCGTTCCGCAAGCTGTGCAAACGGCTCGGAGCCGGCTACGCCGTCAGCGAAATGGTGACCTCACGCAAGGAGTTGTGGACCAGCCTGAAGACCTCGCGCAGGGCCAACCACGACGGTGAGGTCGCGCCGATCGCGGTGCAGATCGCCGGCACCGAACCCATCATGATGGCCGAGGCCGCGGCCTACAACATCGACCGCGGCGCGCAGATCATCGACATCAACATGGGCTGTCCGGCCAAGAAAGTGTGCAACAAGTGGGCGGGCTCCGCGCTGATGCAGGACGAGGCACTGGCCCTGCGCATCGTCGAGGCGGTGGTCACCGCCTGCGAGCCGCGCGGCGTGCCGGTGACGCTGAAGATGCGCACCGGCTGGTGCCAGCAGCACAAGAACGCGGTGTCGATCGCGCGCGCCGCCGAGCGGGCCGGAGTGGCAATGATCACCGTGCACGGCCGCACGCGGGAGCAGGGCTACAAGGGCGAGGCCGAGTACGACACGATCGCGGCCGTGAAGGAGGCGGTTCGCGTGCCCGTGGTCGCCAACGGCGACATCACCTCGCCGGAAAAGGCCGTCCTCGTGCTACGCCACACGGGGGCCGATGCCTTGATGATCGGCCGTGCGGCGCAGGGTCGACCGTGGATCTTCCGGGAGATCGCGCACTATCTGGCAACGGGTACGCACCTGCCGCCGCCGCGGACGCTGGAAGTGCGCGACTGGCTGGTCGAGCACCTGCACGACCACTACGCGCTGTACGGCGAATGGAGCGGGGTGCGCACCGCACGCAAGCACATCGGGTGGTACGTGCGCGGCTTGCCAGGTGCGCAGGCGTTCCGCGCCCAGATGAACGCCATCGAGGACTGCTCGGTGCAACTGGCTGCCGTCACCCGCTATTTCGAACAACTGGCCGAGCGTCACGAGCGGTTGCCTGCGGCCGCGGACGCCGCGGCCGAGGAACTGGCCCAGGAGGCCGCATGAGCGTTGTCGCACGCCCGCCGCAGGCGCCGCGCACTCCCTCGGGGAGCCGGGCCGGGACGACGGCCGCGCAGCAACCGGAGGGTATCGAATGAGCAAGAAGCAGATCGAGGAGTGCATCCGCAGCAGCCTGGAGAACTACTTCAAGGACCTGCGTGGCGAGGAGCCGCACTCGATGTACGAGATGCTGCTGCGCGTCGTCGAGAAGCCGCTGCTCGAAGTGGTGATGCAACACGCCGAAGGCAACCAGTCGCGCGCCGCCGAGTGGCTCGGCATCAACCGCAACACGTTGCGCCGCAAGCTGCTCGACCACAAGCTGCTGAAGTGAAACGCCCACCTACGGCCTTCGGCCGATCCAACTCGCGGCTGGCAAGCCGCTCGGAAGGGCCGGAGTCAGGCATCCAGTCGATCACCTTGGTGCCACCGTTCGCTGAAGAGATTTCTTGAGAACCGAGGTCACGAACATGCAAGCCCTGCTCTCCGTCTCCGACAAGACCGGCATCGTCGAATTCGCCCAAGCGTTGCATGCATTGGGCATCAAGCTGCTGTCCACCGGCGGCACCGCCCGCCTGCTCGCCGACCGCGGCTTGCCGGTGACGGAGGTGGCCGAGGTCACCGGCTTCCCCGAGATGCTGGATGGCCGCGTCAAGACGCTGCACCCGCGCATCCATGGCGGCCTGCTGGCTCGCCGTGACCTGCCTGAGCACATGGCCGCGCTGAAGGCGCACGGCATCGCGACGATCGACCTGCTGATCGTCAACCTCTATCCCTTCAAGCAGGCCACCGCGCGCCCCGACTGCACGCTGGAAGACGCGATCGAGAACATCGACATCGGTGGCCCGGCGATGCTGCGAGCCGCTGCCAAGAACTGGCAAGACGTGGCGGTCGTGATCGACCCGGCCGACTACGAACGCGTGCTGGCCGAACTGAAGGCTGGCAGGATCGAACGCAGCACCAAGTTCATGCTGGCCAGGAAGGTCTACGCGCACACCGCGGCCTACGACGGCATGATCGCCAACTACCTGAGCTCGCTGGAAGACGGCGCCGAACTGGCGACCGCCGAGGTGCCCAAGCGCGGCGAATACCCCGCGGTGCTGAGCCTGCAACTGCACAAGACGCAGGACATGCGCTACGGCGAGAACCCGCACCAGAGCGCGGCCTTCTACCGCGACGCCGAGCCGGTGGCGGGGAGCCTCGCTCACTACAGGCAGCTGCAGGGCAAGGAACTGTCCTACAACAACATCGCCGACGCGGACGCGGCGTGGGAATGCGTCAAGACCTTCGACGCGCCAGCCTGCGTGATCATCAAGCACGCCAACCCTTGCGGCGTCGCGGTGGGCGGCAACGCGGCGGAGGCCTACGCCAAGGCGTTCAAGACCGACTCCACTTCCGCCTTCGGCGGGATCATCGCCTTCAACCAGCCGCTGGACGGCGCGGCCGCTGAGCTGGTCGCCAAGCAGTTCGTCGAGGTCCTGATCGCGCCGGCCTACACGCCCGAGGCGCTCGCGGTGTTCAAGGCCAAGCAGAACGTGCGCCTTCTGGAAGTGCCGCTGGCGCGCGACGCCAACCCGTACGACCTCAAGCGCGTGGGCGGCGGTGTGCTGGTGCAGTCGGCCGACGCGAAGAACGTCGCCGCCAGCCAATTGCGGGTCGTCACGGCCAAGCAGCCCACCCACGAACAGATGCAGGACCTGCTGTTCGCCTGGAAGGTCGCCAAGTTCGTGAAGAGCAACGCGATCGTGTTCTGTGCCGGGGGCATGACGCTGGGCGTCGGCGCCGGCCAGATGAGCCGCATCGACTCGGCCCGCATCGCCTCGATCAAGGCCGCCAACGCCGGATTGTCCTTGCAAGGCTCGGCGGTCGCCAGCGACGCGTTCTTCCCGTTCCGCGACGGCCTCGATGTCGTCGCCGACGCGGGCGCCACCTGCGTGATCCAGCCGGGCGGCAGCGTGCGCGACGACGAGGTGATCGCCGCCGCCAATGAGCGCGGCATCGCGATGGTCTTCACCGGGACCCGGCACTTCCGGCACTGACGGCCGCGAGAGGGCTCTTCGGGGCCCCCGGCACCTCGGCGCAGGTCAAGGTGAAGCGTGGTCCGTCCTGCGGGTCAGGTCCTGCAAGCGCAACCGCAGCCCCGCGGCGGCCCAGTTCAATCGTCGCTGGATCTTCGCCCTCAGCGTCATCTGCGCCCGCACGTCGGACCAGTCGAAGAACGGCTCCTTGATGTCATAGTGGCCGCGCTGGGCGTCGGGCACGTCGCCCATCTCGATGCGCTGGATGAGCTGAGGGAGCTCGCGATAGAACCGCTCGGAGCGGTAAACCGGGTGCAGGGACCACAGACCCGCACCCGAGCCCAGGAAGTCCAGCCGGACCATGCCCCGCTCCTTCATCAGCGCCGTCATGCAATCCTCGAGGGCCAGGTATGGCGGGGTGTAGTTGATGAAGGCCGCGGCGCGGCCCGCCAAACCGGGCTTGCACAAGGGGATCCTCAGTTCTCCCTGGGAGAAACGTCTTCGATCGAGCAAGAAGACCCGAGTGCTCAGCTTGGAGAACTCATGTGCAGGTGGGTCGGTTTGGACGAGACGCGCGTCGGTCACATAGAACAGCTTCCCGTCCGACCGGGGTGGGCCGGGGTAGGGACTGCAGCACAGGACGTTCGCGTCCCGGCGCAGGTGCGCGACCGCTTCGGCCACCCACGTCTGCGACCCGCCGCCGAACATCATGTCCGAGTCCAGGTGCAGTACCAGGTCGTGGGCCGCCTGTTGCAGGCCGAAGAGGTAGGCGTGGAAGGGACTGCCGTTGTAAGCCTTCTTCGGCACGGACTCCCTCCCCAGGAACATCAAGGCGACATCGCGCACTGCGGCTTCGTCGTACCGGACCTCCACGATCCGCACTTTGGGGCTTTGGTCGCAGAGTTTGTCCAGGACGGTCCTCAACGACCGGAGCTTCGCATCGTAGTCATCGGCGCGGTACCTGCTTCCCGGCGTATGGTGCAAGTCAAGGGTCAGCAGGATTTCGTCGACCTGGTCTCCAAACACCCGCAGGTGGTGCGCAAGCGTATGCACGGCGTGCGGAGCGTCCAGGGGATGCAGGTTGACCTGCAAGGTCGTTGCCTGGTGCGACGGCGTCATGGTTTCCCCCTTTGCATTCTTCGCCCGGGGTGCACCCCACTGCCTGAAGCGGACTGCGCCAGGCTCCGGGCGCGTTCGTCGTTTCGCTCGTGGTGGCGCGGGCGTCAAGTCCATTGTGGCCGAGTGCCGGTGGAGCGCCGCGTCCGATTGCTTCAGGATGTTGCGCCTGTCGTCCGGGTCGCCGCTTCCCGCTGAGCGGCAGCCCGTCGCCCGCTGCGCTACCATTCGCGTCCCATGAGTCTGCCCCACTTGACGGGCCTCGCCCTGGCCGGTCTGGCCCGGCTCATCACCGGGGCGCAAGGTCACTGGTACGGGTCGGTGCCGAGCGCCGAGCAGCGCATCTACTTCGCCAACCACCAGAGCCACCTCGACTGGGTCCTCATCTGGTGTGCCCTGCCCCAGGAACTGCGGGCGCGCACCCGGCCCATCGCGGCCAAGGACTACTGGACAGCCACGCGGTTCAAGCACTGGCTCACGCGAGAGGTGTTCAACGCGGTGTACGTCAACCGCAGCCGTACAAAGGACGGCGCGACGGGAGAGGAGGCCCAGGATCCGCTCGAACCGCTGGTCGAGGCCCTGGGGCACGGCGACTCGCTGGTCATCTTCCCGGAGGGCACGCGCAGCTTCGGTGACGAGCCGCAGCCGTTCAAGTCCGGCCTGTATCACCTCGCCCGCCAGTTCCCGGACGTGCAACTCGTTCCCGCCTGGATCGACAACGTGCAGCGCGTGATGCCCAAGGGCGAGGTGGTGCCCGTGCCCATCCTGTGCTCCGTCACCTTCGGCGCGCCCATGCGGCTGGAGCCCGGCGAGGACAAAGCGGATTTTCTCGCCCGTGCCCGTGAGGCGGTCATCTCGCTGCGGCGGCTGGAGAGGGCGGGCTGATGTTCAAGATGTTGCGTGGCTGGAGCGCCAACGAGCAGATCGCGCTTCTCTTCGTCATCGTGTTCGGCCTGCTGGCCCTGGCCACTGCGGTGGGCGCGTTGATGAACCTGCGCGCCGAGGACGACGCGGGCAGGGCGCGGGCCGACCGGTTCGGACGCTTCCTACGGCGCACGTGGGTGATGGCCACGATCTTCTGGATCGCCTGGGCATCCGGCCCGTTGGTCTCGGTGCTGCTGTTCGCGGTCCTGTCCTTCCTGGCGCTGCGAGAGTTCATCACGCTGTCGCACACCCGTCGAGGCGACCACCGTGGCCTGATCCTCGCCTTCTTCGTCGTGCTGCCCGTGCAGTACTGGCTTGTCGGTGCCCGGTGGTTCGACCTCTTCTCGGTCTTCATCCCGGTGTACGTGTTCTTCGCGATCCCGGTGGTCAGTGCGCTGGCGAACGATCCCGAGCGCTTCCTGGAACGCAATGCGAAGATCCAGTGGGGCATCATGGTGTGCGTGTACGGCCTGAGCCACGCACCCGCGCTGTTGCTGCTCGATTTCCCCGGCTACGAAGGCCGCGGGGCCTTCCTGGTGTTCTTCCTGGTGTTCGTCGTGCAATCGTGCATGCTGCTGCAGGTGTATGTGGCGCGACACTATCCGCTCGCGCCCGTCGCACCGCGCATCAGCCAATCGTTTTCATGGCGGGCGGCGGCCAACGGGGTGGTCGGCGGGGCGATCATAGGAGCCCTGCTCTACTGGATCACCCCGTTCAAGGCCGGTCAGGCCTTCGCAATGGCGTTGGTGGCCTGTGGTGCGGGCACCCTGGGACATTTCGTGATGAAGGCATTGAAGAAGGACGCGGGCGTGGTGTATCGCGATCACGAGGGCAGGATGGTGACGGGTGCCGTGGGGCTGCTCGACCGCATGGCGGCGCTGTGCTTCGCAGCGCCCGTGTTTTTCCACTCCGTGCGCTGGTACTTCCAGCTCTGAGGCGGGTGCAGCATGAGGGTGTTGGGCATCGACCCCGGTCTGCAGACCACCGGCTTCGGCCTCGTGGACGTGGAGGGGTCGCAACTGCACTACGTGGCCAGCGGCACGATCAGGACGCGCGACGCGGCGTTGGGAGATTTGCCGACGCGCCTGAAGATCATCTTCGAGGGCGTGCGCGAGGTCGTGCAGCGCTACGAGCCCCAGGTCGCGTCGGTCGAGATCGTGTTCGTCAACGTCAATCCGCAGTCCACGCTGCTCCTGGGGCAGGCCCGGGGTGCCGCGCTGGCGGGCCTGGTCAGTTGTGCGCTGCCGGTCAATGAGTACACCGCCTTGCAGATGAAAAAGGCCATCGTGGGCCACGGCCTGGCCCGCAAGGAACAGATCCAGGAGATGGTGGCGCGCCTGCTGCGACTGCCCGGGCTGCCAGGAAAGGATGCCGCCGATGCCCTGGGTCTGGCCATCTGCCACGCCCACGCCGCCAAGTCATTCGAGGCGGTCACGAAAGCCGGGGGCCGGCTGGCGCGCCGCACGCACGGGCAGATGAAAGGCGGACGCAGCTACTGATAGGCGGGCGCAAAGGGGCGGCCCCTGGCCGGCTCAGCCCCCTTCCACCAGGCGCTGGACGATCAGGACGCCGAAGAACACCAGGCCGGCGATCACCGTCCACTTGACGATGACCGCGCCGATGCGGAAATAGCGTGGCTGGCGGGTGGCCAGGTAGAGGCCGAAGCAGACGACGGCGGCGGCCAGCAGCAGGAAGATCAGCACCCGGACGACGGCGAACATCGGCGGCGATCAGTGGTGCTCACCAGGCGGCGGCCGGCACCCCGAAACCCTGCGGGGCCTGCTTCTCGTCCTCGAAACTGACGATCTCGTAGGCGCTGGCGTCGGCCAGCACGGCACGCAGCAGCTTGTTGTTCAGCGCGTGACCGGAACGGTAGGCACTGTAGGCGGCCAGCAGCGGCTTGCCGATCAGGTACAGGTCGCCGATGGCGTCGAGGATCTTGTGCTTGACGAACTCGTCGTCGTAGCGCAGCCCGTCGGCATTGAGGACGCGGTAGTCGTCGACGACGATGGCGTTGTCCATGCTCCCGCCCAGGCCCAGGCCCCGCGAGCGCATCATCTCGACGTCCTTGGTGAAGCCGAAGGTGCGGGCACGAGCGATGTCGCGGCTGTAGCGGCCGGACGCGAAGTCGAACACCACCTGGCGGCCGGTCTGGTCGACCGCCGGGTGGTTGAACTCGATCTCGAAGGCCAGCTTGTAGCCGTGGTACGGCTCCAGGCGCGCCCACTTCAGCTGAGTGCCCTCGCCTTCGCGCACTTCCACAGGACGGGTGATGCGCACGAAGCGCTTGGGCGCGTTCTGAAGCTCGATCCCGGCGCTCTGCAAAAGATAGACGAAGGAGGCCGCAGAGCCGTCCAGGATCGGGACTTCATCGGCCGTGATGTCGACATAGAGATTGTCGAGACCGAGGCCGGCGCACGCGGACATGAGATGCTCCACGGTGTGGACGCGAGGCGCACCCGGGTCGCCGCCCGCGGACAGCGTGGAGGCCAGTCGCGTGTCGGTCACGGCCGTGGCCGACACCGGAATCTCCACCGGCTGCGGGAGGTCGACGCGCCGGAAGACGATGCCGGTGTCCGGCGCAGCGGGACGCAACGTGAGTTCCACGCGCTGTCCGCTGTGCAGGCCGACACCGACCGCCCGGGTCAGCGACTTGAGGGTGCGTTGTTGCAACATATGTCCGCGATTCTAGGGATCGCCCCCCGACCTTGTCTGCGCGCGGGCCTTCACCGGCGGGTCCCGCCCAGCCCAGCGGCCACCGCTCAAGCCCAGCGGCCACCGCGGCCCGGCTCCGCCGGGCCGCAGGTGGCGCCCCCTTCGAGGGGGCCGGCGCAGCCGGTAGGGGGTGGGCGTCCTCAATCCGCCTGCTTGCGCAAAAAGGCCGGGATCTCGATCTCGTCCATGCCGTTGCTGGCCAGGGCGTCGACGCGGGCAGCCGCCTGCGTGCGGCCCGAACGCCACACGCTGGGAGTGTTCAGCCCGCTGTAATCGTGGGCCGACGGAGCCCCGACGGTCTGGGTCAGGATGGGCATGTTGTCCGTGCCGGTGCGCACCGCCGGCTGCGAGTGCACGACGCTGATCGGTGCCTGCTGGCGCTTGGACTGGCCGGTCAGTCCGGTCGCGATCACCGTCACGCGCATCTGGTCACCCAGGCTGTCGTCGTACGCCGTGCCGTAGATGACGTGCGCGTCGTCGGCGGCATAGCGGCGGATGGTGTTCATCGCGTTGCGGCTCTCGGCCAGCTTGAAGGTGCTGCGCGCGGCGGCGATGAGCACCAGCACCCCGCGGGCGCCGGACAGGTCGATGCCTTCCAGCAGCGGGCAGGCCACGGCGGCCTCGGCGGCCTTGAGCGCACGGTCGGGGCCCGAGGCCACGGCCGTGCCCATCATCGCCTTGCCCGGCTCGCTCATGACGGTCTTGACGTCCTCGAAGTCGACGTTCACCAGACCCGGCACGTGGATGATGTCGCTGATGCCGCCCACCGCGTTGCGCAGCACGTCGTTGGCCTGCGCGAACGCCTGGTCCTGCGTGACGTCGTCGCCCAGCACCTCGAGCAGCTTCTCGTTGAGCACCACGATCAGCGAGTCGACGTTGGCCTCCAGTTCGGCCACGCCAGCGTCGGCCTGCTTCATGCGACGGCCGCCCTCGAACTCGAACGGCTTGGTGACCACCCCGACCGTGAGGATGCCCATGTCCTTCGCGACGCGCGCGATGACGGGAGCCGCCCCGGTGCCGGTACCGCCACCCATGCCAGCCGTGATGAACAGCATGTGGGCGCCGTCGATCGCCTCGCGGATGCGGTCCACGGCCTCCTCCGCCGCGGCCCGGCCGCACTCGGGCTTGGCGCCCGCGCCCAGGCCCGTGGTGCCCAGCTGGATCAGCTTGTGCGCCATCGAGCGGTTGAGCGCCTGCGCATCGGTGTTCGCGCAGATGAACTCGACCCCCTGCACCCCCTGGGAGATCATGTGGTCGACCGCGTTGCCGCCGCCGCCCCCGACCCCGATCACCTTGATCTGGGTGCCCAGGTTGAATTCCTCAATCATTTCGATAGGCATGATGGACCTCCTTCGTCACTAGCAGTTGCCTACAACACAAAACCCGCTTCCGACAGTGCTTGGCCGTCAGAAGTTGCCGATGAACCAATCCTTCACTCGTCCAAAGAGCGTCTTCACCGAACCGGCCTGCTGAGCCGCCCGGTGCCCGCGCACGCGCGCCAGGCGCGCCTCCTCCAGCAGACCCATCACGGTGGCCGATCGCGGGTTGGCCACCATGTCGTGCAGGGCGCCCGAATAGGTCGGCACACCCTTGCGCACGGGTTTCAGAAAAATGTCCTCGCCAAGTTCCACCATCCCCGGCATCACGGCCGATCCGCCGGCCAGCACGATGCCCGAGGACAACAGCTCCTCGTAGCCGCTTTCGCGGATCACCTGGTGCACGAGGGAGAAGATCTCCTCCACGCGCGGCTCGATCACGCCGGCCAGGGCCTGACGCGAGAGCATGCGCGGCGGCCGGTCGCCCAGCCCCGGCACCTCGACATGCTCCTCAGGGTCCGCCAACAGCTGCTTGGCCACGCCGAAGTCGACCTTGATCTCCTCCGCGTCCTTGGTCGGGGTGCGCAGAGCCATCGCGATGTCGCTGGTGATCAGGTCGCCGGCGATCGGGATCACCGCCGTGTGGCGGATCGAGCCGTCGGTGAAGATCGACACGTCCGTCGTGCCCGCGCCGATGTCCACCAGCGCCACGCCCAGATCCTTCTCGTCCTCGGTCAGCACGGCAGCCGCGGAGGCGCTCGGATTGAGCACCAGTTGCTCGACCTCCAGGCCGCAGCGACGCACGCACTTGACGATGTTCTCGGCGGCACTTTGCGCGCCGGTCACGATGTGGACCTTGACCTCGAGGCGGCCGCCGGACATGCCGATCGGCTCCTTGACCTCGTGGCCGTCGATCACGAACTCCTGCGGCTCGACCAACAGCAGCTTCTGGTCGTTGGGGATGTTGATCGCCTTGGCCGTCTCGACCACGCGCGCCACGTCGATCGGCGTGACCTCCTTGTCGCGCACGATCACCATGCCGGTCGAGTTCTGCCCGCGGATGTGGCTGCCGGTGATGCCGGTGTAGACGCGGGTGATCTTGCAGTCGGCCATCATCTCGGCCTCCTTCAAGGCCTGCTGGATCGACTGCACCGTCGCGTCGATGTTGACCACCACCCCGCGCTTGAGGCCGTGCGACGGCGCCACGCCCAACCCCGCGAGCCGCAGCTCGCCGGTGGGCAGCACCTCGGCCACCACCGCCATCACCTTGGCGGTGCCGATGTCGAGGCCGACGACCAGATCCTTGTATTCCTTGGCCATGAATCTTGCCCTCAGTTCCTTTTCTGCTGCGCAGGCGTCGTCAGCGTGGTGGTGACCCCGCGGATGCGCACCGCGTATCCGTTGTGGTGGCGCAGGTCGGCGTATTGCAGGGGCCCGGGATAGCGAGCGCGCACCTGCGGCCAGGTCGCGACGAACCGCTCCATGCGAGCCAGCACCTCGGCGGCGTCCCCGCGCCCCAGCTCGACCGTCGCCTCGTTGTCCAGTTCCAGGCGCCACGACCCGCGCTCCGAGAGCCGCAACTCGCGCACGCCCGCACCCAGCCTCTGCACGAGCGGCAGAAGCGAGCGGTACATCTGCAGCACCTGCGCGGCGCTGTCCGCCGGGCCCTCGAGCGTCGGCAGGCCCTCCTCTTCCACGTCGCCGAGATTGGCTTCGAACACCTCGCCGTGGTCGTTGACCAGCCGGTCCTCGCCCCAGTAGGCCACCGCGCGATGCTCCTCCAGCTGCACCGCGAGCCGGTTGGGCCACACGCGCTGGACGACGGCGCGCCGCACCCAGGGCACCGACTGGAAGGCCCGCTGCGCATCGTGCAGGTCGATGCTGAAGAAGTTGCCCGAGAGCTTGGGGATCGCGTTCGCGCGGATCGTCGAGACGCTGTTGCGCGCGACGTCGCCGTCGATCTTGACCGCGCGGATCGCGAAGACCGGCCAGCGCGTGACCCACGTGACGGCCAGCCAGACGAAGGCCAGCGCCGCCGCGGCGAACAGGACCGCAGCGGTGGCGTTCATCAGCCGGATGTCCATCGGGGTGCTGTCTTGCATGGCGTGTCTTCGCGGCCTCGTCCCAGCCTTACAGGTTGAGCCGCGCCTGCGACACCAGCCACAGGCACAGCTGCTCGTAGCTGATGCCCGCGGCGCGCGCCGACATGGGGACCAGCGAATGTCCGGTCATCCCGGGCGAGGTGTTGATCTCCAGCAGGAAGGGTTTGCGGTCCGCGCCGCGGATCATCACGTCGGCGCGGGCCCAGCCGCGGCAGCCCAGCGTGCGGAAGGCCTGGACGACGAGACGCTGGATCTCGGCTTCTTCCTCCGGAGGCAGTCCGCTGGGGCAGTGGTATTGCGTGACGTCGGTGAAGTACTTGTTCTGGTAGTCGTAGTTGCCCTGGGGCGCGACGATGCGGATGACCGGCAGCGCCTCGGCCTCGGCGCCCTCGCCCAGGATCGGGCAGGTCGTCTCGTCGCCCGCGATGAACTCCTCGCACAGCACCTCGGGGTCGTACTTGGCGGCCAGCTCGTAGGCGGCCTCGCACTCGTCCATCGAGGTGACCTTGGTCAGGCCGATGGTCGAGCCCTCGCGGGCGGGCTTGACGATCATCGGCGAGCCCAGTGCCTGGAATGCGGCGCGGGTCTCGTCGGCGCTCGCGACCAGCCGCCAGTCGGGGGTGGGCAGCCCCTCGAAGCGCCAGATGCGCTTGGTCATCACCTTGTCCATCGCGATGGACGAGGCCATCACGCCCGAACCGGTGTACGGCACGCCGAGCAGTTCGAGCGCGCCTTGCACCGTGCCGTCTTCACCGTAGCGTCCGTGCAGGGCGATGAAGCAACGCGCGTAGCCGTCGCGCTTGAGGTCGGCGAGGTCACGCTCTGAGGGGTCGAAGGCGTAGGCATCGACGCCGCGGGACCGCAGGGCGTTCAGCACGCCGGTGCCGGACATGATGGAGACCTCACGCTCGGACGAATGGCCGCCCATCAGCACGGCCACCTTCCCGAGGGCGCCAGGATCGATGCGGTCGATCGTGGACGGATCGAGCTTCATGCGGTCTCTCCCTTGAGCAGTGCCACCACCTGCGCCGGCACGCCGCCGATCGACCCAGCCCCCATGGTGATCACGACGTCGCCGTCCCGCGCCTGTTCGGCGATGGTCTGCGGCATCTCGGCGATGTCGTCGACGAACACCGGATCGACCTTGCCCGCCACGCGCAGGGCGCGCGCCAGCGAACGTCCGTCTGCGGCGACGATCGGCGCCTCGCCTGCGGCGTAGACCTCGGCCAGCAGCACCGCGTCGGCCGTGCCGAGCACCTTGACGAAGTCCTCGAAGCAGTCGCGCGTGCGGGTGTAGCGGTGCGGTTGGAACGCGAGCACCAGTCGCCGGCCCGGGAAGGCGCCGCGCGCCGCGGCCAGCGTCGCGGCCATCTCCACGGGGTGATGGCCGTAGTCGTCGATGAGCGTGAACTGCCCGCCCCCCGTCGCCGGCAGTTCGCCGTACCGTTGGAAGCGTCGGCCCACGCCCTTGAATTCGGCCAGCGCCTTGACGATGGGTGCGTCGGGCAGTTCGAGTTCGGTGGACACCGCGATCACCGCCAGCGCATTCAGCACGTTGTGCTCGCCCGGCAGGTTGAGGGTGACCTCCAGGTCGGGCATCGCCACGCCGTTGCGGCGCTTGCAGACGAACCGCATCTGCCCGCCCTGCGCCTGCACGTCGACGGCCCGCACCTGGGCGTCCTCGCCGAAGCCGTACGTCACGACGGGGCGCGAGACCATCGGGATGATGGAGCGCACGCCGGGATCGTCGGCGCACAGGATCGCCGCGCCATAGAAGGGCATGCGGTGCAGGAAGTCGACGAAGGCCGCCTTCAGCCGCGCGTAGTCGTGGCCATAGGTGTCCATGTGGTCGGCGTCGATGTTGGTGACGACCGACAGGATGGGCATGAGGTTCAGGAAGGAGGCGTCGGACTCGTCTGCTTCGACGACGATGTAGTCCCCGCTGCCCAGCCGCGAGTGCGCCCCGGCGCTGTTGAGGCGGCCGCC
>DATMBN010000098.1:0-9211 GCA_035559275.1 Burkholderiaceae bacterium | reverse complement strand
AAGGCCCAGCCCCAGGCCGTGGTCTTCATCGCCTCGGCTGGCACGGTTGCTGCCGGTACCAAGGCCATCCGCGCCACCGGCTCCCGCGCCCAGGTCGTGACGCTGTCCAACAACGCGTCGGGCGGGTTCATCAAGGAACTGGGCGAACACGGGCGAGGCACCATCGTGACCCAGGTGTTCCCCTACGAGCGTTCGCTCTCCGCGCCGATCGTGAAGGAAGCCGCCGATCTCGCGAAGGCGCAAGGCATCGCCGAGGTGACGCCGGCGATGCTGGAAGGCTTCGCTGCGGCCAAGGTGCTCGTCGAAGGCCTGCGCCGCGCGGGCCCCAACCCCACCCCTGCCAAGCTGATCCAGGCGTTGGAGACCTTCCGGAAGGTGGACATCGGCGGGCTGGAAGTGAACTTCAGCCCCACCGACCACAGCGGGCTCGACTACGCCGACCTCTCCATCATCGACGAGAACGGCAAGTTCCGGCGCTGACCCGCGCCCTTGGAGTCCCCGCTCCCGAGCCCTCCTTGGGCCAGGGGCAGGGCGAACAGGCAGGGAGTCGGCCGCCGGCACGCCGGCCCCACCCCTGGCCGCACTTCCTGCGCGGCGCTCCCTGGCCCGCTGCGGCGTGTGCGTGGTGTGCTGCCGCGCACGCACCCCGCCACGCCGGCCTACCCGGCGGTCAGGAAACGCTCCACCAGCTCGTACTGCTCCGGGACGTTGAGCGCCGGTGCGTGTCCGCACCCCGGGATGGTGACGACGATCGCACGGGGACCGCGCACCCGCATCTCCTCCGTCGTCTCTGGCAGCAGGAGATCCGATTCTTCGCCGCGCAGGCACAGCACCGGGATGTCGAGGCTGTCATACGCCTGCCAGAGGTCGTAGTCGGTGGGATGGTGCACGAACTGCCCTGCCATTGCCGGGTCGTAGTGTGTCGTCACGCGCCCGTCCGGCAGACGGCGCGCCGAGGTCTCGGCCATGCGCCGCCATTGCGCGTCCGACAGCCAGCCGTACGGTTTGTAGACCGTGCGCAGGAACTTTTCGAGTTCGCTCACGCGCTCGAACGTCGGCGGCTGGCCGGCGTACGCACGGATCCGGTCGAGCGCCGCCTCTGCCAGCTTGGGGCCGTTGTCGTTGAGCACCAGCCGCTGGATGCGGCCTCGCAGCGACGTGGCGGCGGCCAGCGTGCCGATCGCGCCGCCCATGGAGGTTCCGACCCACAGGCAGCGCTCGATGCCGAGCTGGTCGAGCAGCGAGGTCGCGAGTCGCACGTAGAACGACAGCCGGTATTCGTTGACGGGATCGGGACTCCACTGCGAGAGGCCCCGGCCGATGGTGTCCGGACAGATGACGCGATACCGCCGTGCCAGGTGCCCCGCCAGATCGTCCATGTCCCGGCAGGTACGCGCCAGGCCGTGCCACGCCACGACGACGGGAGCGTCTGGACGGCCCCATTCGGTGTAGTGGATCTCGCGCCCTTCGCACTCGAGGTAGTGGGAAGTGAAGCTCATGACATCCTCTGCTCAGGACTTGCGCGCGCGGGCCTCGCGCAGCTTGCCGACGATGCCGGCAGGAAAGTGGTAGACGCACAGCACGAAGAGCACGCCCAGCCACAGGAGCCAGCGATCCGGGGACACCAGCTGCGCGAGCACAGGCACGCCTTCGACCGCGCCCTCGCCCAGGCGCATCAGGTCCTGCAGGTAGTTCTGCGCGACGACGAAGAGCACGCTGCCGATCACGGCGCCGTAGATCGTGCCCATCCCGCCGATCACGACGATCAGCAGGATGTCCAGCATGATCTCGAAACTGAGCGAGGTGTCCGGTCCGTTGTAACGCAGCCAGACCGCCAACATCGCGCCGGCCAGCGTCGCGAACAGCGCCGCAAGCACGTTGCCGAGGGTGCGGTACACCACGGTGCGGTAGCCGATGGCCTCGGCGCGGAAGTCGTTCTCCCGGATGGCCTGGAGCACGCGGCCGAACGGCGAGTTGACGATGCGCAGCATCAGGAGCACCAGCAGCACCGACAGCACGAACAGGCCGTAGTAGCTGATGATGCGTCCGTCGATCAGCACACCGAATACCTCCTCCTCGAACGGCTCGAAGCTCGGGCTGAGCACCTCGGGGACGCGGAAGGTCAGTCCGTCCTCGCCGCCGGTGAATTCCGACAGCTGCGAGGCCAGCGTCTGGAACGCGGAGGCCACCGCGAGCGTGATCATCGCGAAGAAGAGCGCTCTCACCCTCAGGCTGAAGAGTCCGATCGCGAGCGACAGCACCAGCGACAGCAGGAGCGCGAGCACGATGCCGGTACCCAGGGCCGCCCAGCCCTCGCCCATGCGGGTCGAGGCGATCGCCACGCCGTAGGCGCCGATGCCGAAGAACATCGTGTGCGCGAAGCTGACGATGCCGGTGTAGCCGAGCAGGAGGTCATAGCTCGCGACCAGCACGACGAAGATCAGGATCTTGGCCGCCACATTCAGCGACTTGCTGCCCGGCAGGGCGAACGGCACCACCAGCAGGGCCAGCACGATGAGCACCAGGGCCGCGGCGAGCCAGCGGCTGCGCGGCAGGTCATGGGAGAGCAGACGTCGAAGCATCCCTTCCTCCTTCAACGGGCCGCGACCGGATACAGACCGTTGGGACGCCACAGCAGGATGGCGACCATCAGGCCGATGTTGGAGAAGAGCGCGACCTTGGGCGCCAGGAAGCCGGTGTAGTTGGCCATCAGGCCCACCAGGAGCGCTCCGACGAAGCAGCCGAAGGTCGAGCCCAGGCCGCCGATGATGATGACGATGAAGAGCAGCACGTTGACCTGCGCACCCATCTGGGGAATCACCATCTGCTGGTACAGGCCCCACATGACGCCCCCCAGCCCCGCGAGCGCAGAGCCGGTGACGAACACCCCGATGAAGAGGCGCCGGATGCGATAGCCCAGGCTCTCGACCATCTCGAGGTCCTGCACGCCCGCACGGATCAGCAGGCCGATCTTGGTGCGGTTGAGCAGGTACAGCATGCCCAGCAGCACGACCGCGCCGATCACCACCGCGACGAGCCGGTACTTCTCGACCGCCGCCTCGCCGAGCAGCACCGAGCCGCGCAGCGCCTCTGGCAGGGGCAGGGGGATCTGCTGCGGGCCCCAGATGACCTTGATGAGTTCCTCGCCGATGATCATCCCGCCCATCGTGATGAGGATCTGCTTCAGGTGCTGGCCATAGACGGGGCGCACGACCACGCGTTCGAACGCGTAGCCGACCGCGCCGGTGACCGACATCGCGACCAGCATCGCGAGGAACACCGCGGCGAGGTTCGCCGCCAGGTTCGCGCTGCCGGTCCAGTCGCCCATGCCCGCCAGCACACTGGTGGCGACGAAGGCGCCCAGCGCGATGAACACGCCGTGCCCGAAGTTGAGCACGTCCATCAGGCCGAAGACCAGCGTCAGGCCCGAGGCGATGATGAAGACGATCATCCCCATCGCCAGGCCCGCGATGGTGAGCGTCAGCCAGGTCGGCGCAGAGCCGATGAGCGGCAGCGCGGCCGCCATCAGCACGGCGACCAGCAGCAGCGGCACGTAGTCGAAGCGGCTCTTGGGCACCGGCGCCGCGTTGGCATCGGTCGCGGGAGCCGCGGTGGCGGCACTGTTCATGTCGCCCTCCTTCCTCATTGATGTGCGGCGAGCGACAGCCCCAGCAGGCGGTGCTGCAGGTCCTCGTCCTCGGCCAGTTGAGCCATGGGGCCGCGGTGCACGACCCGACCGTCGTCCATCACCGCGACGGTGTCGCCCAGCGCCTTGGCCATCGCGAAGTTCTGCTCGACGAGCAGGATCGTCGTTTCGGTGCGCTTGAGCTCGCGCAGCGCGCCAATCAGGTTCTGGATGATCGCGGGCGCGAGCCCCTTGCTCGGCTCGTCGATCAGCAGCAGCTTGCGCGGCTCGACGATCGCGCGCGCCACGGACAGCATCTGCTTCTGCCCGCCCGACAGCTTGCCCGCCGGGTGGAGCCAGAACTTCTTGAGCGCCGGAAAGAGGGTGAAGATCCACTCCAGCCGCCGTGTGTCGATGTCGTCCACGGTCCGGGCCTGGCGCGCGGCGAGCAGCAGGTTCTCCTTGACAGAGAGGTCGCCGAAGATGCCCATGCTCTCGGGCACGTAGGCGATGCCGCGCTGTGCGATCTCGGGGGTGGGTAGCGAGCGATGCGCGCCGCCAATGGCCTCCCCGTCGAACTCGATGTGTCCCTGCCGCGCGGGCCACAGGCCCATGATGGTGCGCAGGGTCGTCGTCTTGCCGGCGCCGTTGCGGCCGAGCAGCATGGTCACCTGTCCGCGCGGCACGTCGAAGTCCACGCCATGCAGGATGTGGTACTGCCCGATGTGCGTGTGCACCCCTTGCAGGCGCAGGATGGGCTCGTTGGGCGTCGTCATGCGACCTCCACGCCGAGGTAGGCGCTTTGCACCACCGGCAGCCGCATCACCTCCGCCGGTTCCCCGTCGGCCAGCAACTGCCCCTGGTGCAGCACGAGGATGCGGTCGGCCAGTTCGCGCACCACGTCCATCTTGTGCTCGACGAGCAGGATGGTCTTGTCGCGACGCTGCTTGAGCGACCGGATCAGGTCCAGGATCACCGGCACCTCGTCCACGCTCATGCCGGCGGTCGGTTCGTCGAACATGTAGACCTTGGGGTCCAGGGCCATCATCAGCGCGACCTCCAGCTTGCGCTGATCGCCATGCGGCAAGCCCGCAGCCGGCAGTTCGGCCTTGTCGGCCAGACGCACGGCCTGCAGCACCTGCATGGCCTCCTCGATCAACTCGCGCTGGTCCAGCCACACCGACAGGAGCTTCAAGGAACCGCCGTGGCGCGACTGAACGGCCAGGCGCACGTTCTCGAGCACCGACAGACGAGGGAACAGCTGCGTGAGCTGGAAGGCGCGGCCGAGGCCGCGCCGGGTGCGCAACGGCGCGGGCAAGGCGGTGACGTCTTCCCCCTCCAGGCGCACAGAGCCGCTTGTCGCCTTGAGTTGCCCGGAGATGAGGTTGAAGTACGTCGTCTTGCCCGCGCCGTTGGGCCCGACGATGGCCGTGAGCGTGCCCGCGTGGAACGCGGCGCTCACGCGATCGACCGCCACGTGCCCGCCGAAACGGATCGTGAGGTCCTCGGTTTCGAGCACGGGTGTCATGGGTCGATCGAAGTCATTGGAAAAAGGTGGATGAGCATCGTCAGGGGCAGGTGCCGATGACGTAGTAGTTGGGGCCCGTCTGCTTCAGCGTCGTCGTCACGAACACGTTCCACAGTCCCATGTTCTGGTGGGAGCCGTTGGCGTAGGTGTAGCCCATGGAGACGTAGGCCCTCCCGGCGGAAACATGCGCGTAGTTGCTCGAGGTGAAGCACACTGCGGCCGTGCCCGTCGTGGTGCCGGTCGCCGGCGCCGACGGCGGGCCCTCGGCCCCTTGGGCGTTGACCGCGCGCACCGTCCATTGGTAGGTCGTCCCCGGCGACAGCCCGTTGTCGGTGTAGCTCGTGCCGGAGACCGCCGTAGCGTTGACCTTGGTGCCGTCGCGGTAGACGTTGTAGCCGGCCGCACCCTGCACGGCGGCCCACGAGATCACCATCGAGCTGCTCGTCGCGCCCGAGGTCTGTACGCCGGTGGGCGCGGGCAGCGAAGCCGAGGGCGCGCCGCTGGCCACGTGGTCGACCATCGCCTTGATCGCGGCGGCCTGGGTGCCCGTCTTCTGCGCGAAGTTGCTGCCGTACCAGCCCACCCAGTCCCAGCAGGCGTTCGGATTGGGCAGCATCCCGCTCGCAGCGGTGTTGCGAGGCGTGTTGTCCGTCTTTGCCTGGGGAAACAGCACGATGATGTTGTTCGTGTCCGCCCAGCGGGTGTAGCCCGTGTTCTTGACGAAGCGGTCCCCGATGTGGCCCGTGCTCTGCTGGCACCCGTGCAACGCGACGTGCAGCCTGCACTGGGCGCCGGCAGCGCAGTTCGCCGGCACGTAGACCCAGCCCGTCGACGCCATGCCGGGATTGTTCGTGAAGGCGGTCTGGTCGAACTCGATGTAGTTCGCGCCAGCGGGGGCGTCGTTGCGCGGCTGCAAGGTGCCGTAGATGCGGCTCAGCACCGCCTTGGCGCCGTCGTAGCCGCAGTTGGCGATGTAGGGCGAGGCCGTGCTGTTGCACGCGTTGTTGCCCGTCGCGTCGAAATCGGTCGGGAAGACATGGGCGGTGGAGTTGCGCCGCACGTACTCGAGCCGGTCCGCCGGCACGCCGTTGTGCTGATACTGCGCGTGCACGGCATCCATCGGATTCGGTCCGACCGTGGTGTCGCTGTTGCCGACGAAGAGGAACACGCGCTGGTTGGCGACGTGGGCCTTGGGGTCGATGTGTGCGCCGCTCCAGTTGTCGATCGACGCCTGCATCGCGCTGCGCATGCTGCTCGTGATCGTCGCGTTGTACATGCACGAGGTGTAGTTGCTGTGCCCCGCGCACATGTACGGGCCGCCGGCAAAGATGCCGACTCCCATGAAGGTGCCAGAGTAGGCGTAGCCCAATTGATTGGCCATGAAGCCGCCGGCCGACAGCCCCGAGACGCTGATCTGCGTCTTGTCGACGTTGAGCCGGGGCAGCGGCGAGGCGGCCTGGGTCGCGGCAGCGGCGCCACCCAGTGCGACGGCGGCGATCAGGCGTTTCAAGCGGATCGAACGCATGGACTTGTGTCTCCTCTTGGTGTTGGGCCCGCGCCGCAAGTCCGGTCCCACCGCCTCACGGGCGCAGGCAGACCCTCGCCCCGGTGTGTCCCCGGGGTTGATCGAGCAAAAGGAAACGGCCGCGCCGCATGGGTCCAGCCACCGGCGCGCCGGCGGGGCGTCAGCGCTTGTTGCGGATCGGGATCTGCATCTCCTCCGGCTTGATCTCGCGCACCAGTTCAGGCACGCCCCAGGGGAAGGCCGGGTCCACCTTGATCTTGAAGTGGTACATCGACTGCATCGCCTGGTGATCCTCCGGGCGGAAGTACATCTCGCCCTTGGGCGTCTGGAAGCGCATGCCTTCCATCGTCTTGATGAGCTTGGAGGTGGTCGTGTCGCCGTTGGTCTTCTTGAGCGCCTCGACGATGGCGATGCCCGCGCTCATGCCACCCGCGGTGAAGAAGTCCGGCGGCGTCTGGTATTTCTTGTAGTGGTTGGCCACCAGCCACTCGTTCACCGGGTTCTTCGGTATGCCGAAGTAGTAGTAGGTCGCGCCTTCCATGCCGGGGAAGTTCTTGTACGCCGCCATTGCGGGCAGGATGTTGCCCCCGGTGGCGATCTCGATGCCATAGCGCTTCAGGTCCAGGTCGGCGATCTTGAAGGGGTTGCCGGCGCCTGCCCAGATGATGAAGATGACCTTGCGGCCCGGCTTGTCCTTGAGCGCGTCGATCAGGCGCTGAGCGCCCGCGGTGAAGTCCGTGGTGTTGGTCGGCAGGTACTCCTCGTGCACCAGCTTGGCCTTCTTCAAGGCCTGCTTGAATGCGGCCACGCCATCACGGCCGAAGGCGTAGTCCTGCGCAAGCGTCGCGATGACGGTCCCTTCCTTGTCGAGGGCCACGGCGTTGGAGATCGCATCCTGCGAGCTGTTGCGGCCCGTGCGGAAGATGTATCGGTTCCACTTGTCGCCGGTGATCGAGTCGGCCACCGCGGGCTCGACCAACAGGATCTTCTTGTACTCCTCGGCAACGGGCAGCATCGCCAGCGCGACGCCCGAGGAACTGGGGCCCACCGCAATGTCGGCCTTGTCGTCTCCATAGGCCGCGGCCAGCAGGCTCTTGCCCACGTCGGGCTTGCCTTGGTCGTCCTTCTCGATCACGACCAGCTTGCGGCCGGCCACCGTCATCGTGCCGCCCGTGGCGTACTCCAGACCCATCATCAGGCCGATCTGCGTCTGCTTGCCGTAGGCCTCGAGCGGGCCGGTCTTGCTGTAGACGTGGGCGATGCGGATCTCCTTGCCGGACTGGGCGTAGGCGCCGCCTGCCAGGACGGAAGCGGTGGCGGCCACGAGGCCGAGGAAGGCGCGGCGAGCAAAAGGCGCGTGCATGCATGTCTCCTTGGTGTACCGCGGGCTCGTCGGCCCGCATCGCCCTCCGGGTCGAACCAGGGCGGGCGGTGCGGGAAGCGCAAGAGCCGTGCCACGACGTGCGCCTGCCTGCAAGTCCTTGTCGCTGCTGGAATTTTCTCGGCGCCTGCGGGTGAACCCGGATGAGGACGGGAAGAACGGATGTCTTTGTTCCAGACAGTGTTTTCCCGGAAATATTGTCTCGAATCCAGTCATTTGTCTGCATTTCGGACATTCAGCGTCTGTGTCCTCGGGGCGCGGCGACGGGGAAAGGGCGCGCCGATTGCTCGTGTCTGTGCACGCCCCTCTCGAGGCCAGAGGTGAGGGTCCCACGCCAGCACAGGAGACCGGAATGGAAAGCCGCATCAAATTCATGGGACACCCGCTGCACCAGCAGCTGGTGATCTTCCCGCTCGGGTTGCTCGCCACCGCCGTCATCTTCGACGTCGTCTACCTGGCGTCACGGATGCCCGAGATGGCGGTCGTGGCCTACTGGTTGATCGCGGCCGGCCTGATCGGCGCGGCCGTCGCGGCGCCCTTCGGCACCCTGGACTGGACCAAGATCCCAAGGGGCACGCGCGCCAAGCGCATCGGCGCGCTGCACGGGATCGGCAACCTGATCGTGGCCCTGCTGTTCCTGGCCAGCTGGCTGTTGCGCCCGACACCGCCGGCCGACCCTACCGGGATCGCGATGCTGTTCTCGTTCGCGGGCGCGGGGCTGGCCGTGGTCACCGGATGGCTCGGGGGCGAACTGGTCGATCGCCTCGGAGTGGGCGTGCACGACGGCGCGCACCTGGATGCGCCCAGCTCGCTGGAACAGCCCGAGCTGACGCGGACCCAGGAGCGTCGGGCGGCGTCGCTGCACCGCTGAAAGTCGGCGCCTTTCACAGCGGGGCCCACCGCGACCCCGGGCCCGGGCTGCGCCGCTTGTATCTTTGCCCCCGGCGCTTGCGCCCCACTCCCCCGCGGGGATTGCGGCCCGGCTTCGGGCGGCCGGGCGCCGGGCATGCATGTCGACCCCCGGGGCTGCGCCCCACCCCCCGTGGGGGTTGCGGCCCGGCTTCGGGCGGCCGGGCGCCGGGCATGCATGTCGACCCCCGGGGCTGCGCCCCACCCCCCGTGGGGGTTGCGGCCCGGCTTCGGGCGGCCGGG
>DATMBN010000097.1:0-30308 GCA_035559275.1 Burkholderiaceae bacterium | reverse complement strand
GGCCCCTGGGCCCGCACCCGCCCCGCGTTGGCGGCTCCAACTGCAGGTCTTCCTGGGTGCGCTCGGACTGCTGCTGCTGCTGATCGCGATGCTCACGCACACGGCCGGTGACCCGGCCTGGTCGACCTCGGGCGACGGTGGGACGGTGCGCAACGCGGCGGGGGTACTGGGCGCCTGGGTCTCGGACCTGTTGTTCTTCTTCTTCGGCTTTTCCGCCTGGTGGCTGGTCCTCGTGGCCGGCCGCGCCTGGCTGGGCGCTCTGGCGCACCTGCTGCGTGGCGAGGAGCCGGCGCCCGCCGATGCGCAGCAGGCGCCGCCGGCCTGGTTCTTCTGGGTCGGGCTGGCGGTGCTGATGGCCGCCAGCTGCAGCCTGGAATGGACACGTCTGTACCGCTGGGAGTCCCATCTGCCCGGACATGCCGGCGGGGTGCTGGGCTACGGCCTGGGGCAGTTGAGCGTCAAGCTGCTTGGCTTCCTGGGCTCGGGCGTGTGGTGGATCGCGCTGCTCGTCGTGGGCATGGCGATGGCGCTGCGCTTCTCGTGGATCCGGGTCGCCGAGCGACTGGGCGCCTGGATCGAAGGCTGGCGCCACCATCGCGAGGTCAAGCGCGAGATGCGCGAGGACCTGCGCCTGGGCGAGAAGGCGATCAAGGAACGCGAGCAGGTGGTCGAGGTGGAGCGCCAGGTGATCGAGGATCACGCACCCATCGTGATCGAGCCGCCGGTCGTGGAGGTGCCCAGGTCCGAGCGCGTCATCAAGGAGCGCCAGAAGCCGCTTTTCAGCGAGCTGACCGACACCAAGCTGCCCCAGGTCGACCTGCTCGACGCGGCGCCCGGCAAGCTCGAGAGCGTCACGCCCGAGACGCTGGAGATGACCTCGCGGCTGATCGAGAAGAAGCTCAAGGACTTCGGCGTCGAGGTACGCGTGGTGGCGGCCTCGCCCGGTCCGGTGATCACCCGCTACGAGATCGAGCCGGCCACCGGCGTCAAGGGCTCGCAGATCGTCAACCTCGCCAAGGACCTGGCCCGGTCGCTCAGCCTCGTCAGCATCCGGGTGGTCGAGACCATTCCCGGCAAGAACCTGATGGCGCTGGAACTGCCCAATGCCAAGCGCCAGGCGATCCGGCTGGCCGAGATCCTGGGCTCGCAAGCGTACAACGACGCGCAGTCCATGCTCACGCTCGGACTGGGCAAGGACATCGTCGGCGCGCCCGTGGTGGCGGATCTGGCCAAGATGCCGCACCTGCTGGTCGCAGGCACCACCGGCTCGGGCAAGTCGGTCGGGATCAACGCGATGATCCTGTCGCTGCTCTACAAGGCCGAGGCGCGGGACGTGAGGCTCATCCTCATCGACCCGAAGATGCTGGAGATGGCGATGTACGAGGGCATCCCGCACCTGCTGGCACCCGTCGTCACCGACATGAAGCAGGCGAGCAACGCGCTCAACTGGTGCGTGGGCGAGATGGAGCGCCGCTACCGGCTGATGAGCAAGCTCGGCGTGCGCAACCTGGCCGGCTACAACAAGAAGATCGCGGAGAGCGCCGAGCGCGGCGAGAAGATTCCCAACCCGTTCAGCCTCACGCCCGAGGAGCCGGAGCCGCTCGACCGGCTGCCCTACATCGTGGTCGTGATCGACGAGCTGGCCGACCTGATGATGGTGGTCGGCAAGAAGATCGAGGAGTTGATCGCGCGGCTGGCGCAGAAGGCCCGTGCCGCGGGCATCCACCTGATCCTGGCGACGCAGCGGCCCAGCGTGGACGTGATCACCGGCCTCATCAAGGCCAACATCCCGACGCGCATCGCCTTCCAGGTGTCGAGCAAGATCGACAGCCGCACCATCCTCGACCAGATGGGCGCGGAGGCGCTGCTGGGCCAGGGCGACATGCTGTACCTGGCACCGGGCACCGGACTGCCCGTGCGGGTGCACGGCGCGTTCGTCTCGGACGACGAGGTGCACCGCGTCGTGGAGTACCTGCGCAGCCAGGGCGAGCCCAACTACATCGAGGGCATCCTCGAAGGCGGCACGCTGGAAGGCGAGGGAGGCCCGGGGGGTGAACCGGGCGCAGCCGGCGACGGCGAGGCCGACCCGCTGTACGACCAGGCGGTGCAGGTGGTGCTGCAGCACCGGCGCGCGTCGATCTCGCTGGTGCAACGGCACTTGCGCATCGGTTACAACCGCGCGGCCCGCCTGCTGGAACAAATGGAAAAAGCCGGGCTCGTATCCGGCATGGCCTCCAACGGAAACCGGGACATCCTCGTGCCGGCCCGAGACGAATGAAGAAACTGCTGATCGCCGCGCTGCTGGGCGCGGCCTGGCCCGCGTGGGCCGATGCCGTGGACACGCTCAAGAGCTTCGTGCAGGACGTCAGAAGCGGCCGTGCCACGTTCACGCAGACGGTCACCTCGCCGGACGGGGCGAAGAAGCGCACCAGCCAGGGCCGCTTCGAGTTCCTGCGGCCCAACCGCTTCCGCTTCGAATACGCCAAGCCCTTCGAGCAACTCATCGTCGCCGACGGCCAGAAGGTCTGGCTCTACGACGCCGACCTGAACCAGGTGACGGTGCGGCCGATGAACCAGGCGCTCGGCGCGACACCGGCGGCGCTGCTGGCCGGCGGCTCGCTGGAGAAGGATTTCACCCTGAAGGCACTGCCCGATCGCGACGGCCTGCAATGGGCTGAGGCGGTGCCCAGGCAGAAGGACAGCCAGTTCCAGGCGGTGAGGGTCGGCTTCCGTGGGCAGGAACTGGCTGCGCTGGAGATCGTCGACAGCTTCGGCCAACGCTCGCTGCTTGCGTTCTCCAACGTCGAGGCTCATGCCAACCCGCCGGCGGAGCAGTTCCGCTTCACCCCGCCGCAGGGCGCGGACGTGCTGGAGCAGTGACGGGGTTCCGCCCCTGCCGTCGCCATGACGGCAGGGCGCATACTGGTGACGCTCAGCGCACCCGCATGCCGGGTTCGGCGCCAGGCCACGGGTGGAGAACGTAGATCCCCGGGTTGGCCTTTTCGTCCGCGTGCGAGGCAGCCAGGACCATCCCTTCGCTGACGCCGAACTTCATCTTGCGCGGCGCGAGATTCGCGACCACCACCGTCAGCTTGCCGACCAGGTCCTCGGGTTGGTAGGCGGCCTTGATGCCGCTGAAGACGTTGCGCAGGCGGCCTTCGCCGACGTCGAGCGAAAGGCGCAGCAGCTTGTCGGAGCCCTCGACCGGCTGGCAGTCGACGATCCTGGCGATGCGCAGGTCGATCTTCGCGAAGTCCTCGATGCCGATGGTCGGTGCGATCTCCTCGCCACCCGGCTTGGGCGCCTCGGGCGCCGGCGGCTCGAACAGCGCGTCCAGCATCTTCGGGTCGACCCGCTGCATGAGGTGCTGGTAGGCACCGATGGCGTGCACGCCCAGCGCGCGGGTGGCATCGGCGAAGGTCAGCGGTTCGACCTGCAGGAAGGCCTCGACCTGCGCGGCCAGCGCAGGCAGTACCGGCTTGAGGTAGATGGTCAGCAGCCGGAAGGCCTCGATGCACACCGAGCAGACCTCATGCAGCCGCTCGTCCTGGCCCTGCTGCTTGGCCAGCTCCCACGGCTTGTTCTGGTCCACGTACTCGTTGACGCGGTCGGCCAGCTGCATGATCTCGCGCAGCACCTTGCCGAACTCGCGCTCCTCGTAGAGCCGCTGCACATCGGGCAAGGCCGCGCGCAGGCCGTCGAGCAACTGGCGGCCGTCGGCCGAGATGCGATCGGTGAGCCGGCCGCCGAAGCGCTTGGCGATGAAGCCCGCCGCCCGGCTGGCGATGTTGACGTACTTGCCGACCAGGTCGCTGTTGACGCGCGCGACGAAGTCCTCGGGGTTGAAGTCGACGTCCTCGACCTTGGCGTTGAGCTTGGCGGCGATGTAGTAGCGCAGCCATTCGGCGTTCATGCCCAGCGAGAGGTACTTGAGCGGGTCGATGCCCGTGCCGCGGCTCTTGCTCATCTTTTCGCCGCTGACGGTGATGAAGCCGTGGACGAAGACGTTGGTCGGCGTCTTGCGGCCGCTGAAATGCAACATTGCCGGCCAGAACAGCGTGTGGAAGTAGGTGATGTCCTTGCCGATGAAGTGGTACTGCTCCACCTCGGGGTCGGCGATGAACTCGTCGAACGAGCGCGTCTCGCCGTACCTGGCCTTGGGGCCGCCCTTGTCGAAGTAGTTCTTGAGCGAGGCCAGGTATCCGACCGGCGCATCGAGCCAGACGTAGAAGTACTTGCCCGGCGCGTCGGGGATCTCGATGCCGAAGTAGGGGGCGTCACGCGAGATGTCCCAGTCGGCCAGGCCGCCGTGGCCGTGCTCGTCGACCGCGAACCACTCCTTGATCTTGTTGGCGACCTCGGGCTGCAGCTTGCCGTCCTGCGTCCACTGCTGCAGGAACTCCAGGCATCGTGGCGACGAGAGCTGGAAGAAGTGGTGCTCGCTGGTCTTCATCACCGGCGTGGCGCCAGTGAGCGTGGAGTACGGGTTCCTGAGTTCCGTGGGCGAGTACACCGCCCCGCACACCTCGCAGGAGTCGCCGTACTGGTCCTTGGCGCCGCACTTGGGGCACTCGCCCTTGATGTAGCGGTCCGGCAGGAACATGTGCTTGACCGGGTCGAAGAACTGCTCGATGTCGCGCGTGAAGATCAGGCCGTTTTTGCGCAGTGCGAGGTAGATGCCCTGCGCGAGTTCGGTGTTCTCCGGGCTGTCGGTGGAGTGCCAGTTGTCGAAGCTGATGTGAAAGCCGTCGAGGTACTGCTTGCGCCCGGCCGCGATCGACGCGACGAACTCCTGCGGCGTCTTGCCTGCCTTCTCGGCGGCGATCATGATCGGCGCGCCGTGCGCGTCGTCGGCGCCGACGAAATGCACCTGGTGCCCCTGCATGCGCTGAAAGCGCACCCAGATATCGGCCTGGATGTACTCCATGATGTGGCCGATGTGGAAATGGCCGTTGGCGTAGGGCAGTGCGGTCGTGACGAAGAGCTTGCGGGGCATGTTCTGGTTCCTCGAGGAAACGCCGGGCCGCCCCGGGGTCTCCGGCACCTCTGGAGGGGGGCGGTCGGCGCGGGCCGTTCCCGGGGCTCCCTTTCGGGCGCCTGCCGGGCACCGGTCAGGGAAAACCCAGATTCTAGGGAGGCCGGCGCCACGCGTCCTGGCGCCCGGTTTCCCGGCGGGTGTGCAATGCGAGACGCCAAGCGCGCGTGCGCGTCAACAGGGTTTTGTGACAGCCTGCTAGACTGGCCTGTCCAGTCCGATTCCCACAAGCATAGTCACCTCACATGGCCGTGACCGAACAGGCATTGCACGACGCGCTGCGCGCCGTCGTGGACCCCAACACCGGCAAGGATTTCGTCTCCACCAAGGCGCTGCGCAACCTGCGCATCGAAGGTGGCGACGTCTCGTTCGACGTCGAACTGGGTTATCCCGCCAAGAGCCAGATCCCGGCGCTGCGCAAGAGCCTCATCGCCGCGGCGCGCAGCGTGCCGGGTGTAGAGAACGTCAGCGTGCAGATCGCCAGCCGCATCATCGCGCACGCGGTGCAGCGCGGCGTGCAGCTGCTGCCGAACGTCAAGAACATCATCGCCGTCGCCTCCGGCAAGGGCGGGGTCGGCAAGAGCACGACCGCCGTGAACCTAGCGCTGGCGCTGGCGGCAGAAGGCGCCAACGTCGGCATTCTCGACGCCGACATCTATGGCCCCAGCCAGCCGATGATGCTGGGCATCGACGGCCGCCCCGAGAGTGCGGACGGCCAGACGATGGAGCCGCTGGAGAACTATGGCGTGCAGGTGATGTCCATCGGCTTTCTGATCGAGCCGGACAACCCGATGATCTGGCGCGGGCCCATGGCCACCCAGGCGCTGGACCAATTGCTGCGCCAGACGAACTGGCGTGACGTGGACTACCTGGTCGTGGACATGCCGCCGGGCACGGGGGACATCCAGCTCACGCTGAGCCAGCGCGTGCCGCTCACCGGAGCCGTGATCGTCACCACGCCCCAGGACATCGCCCTGCTCGATGCGCGCAAGGGCCTCAAGATGTTCGAGAAGGTGGGCGTGCCCATCCTCGGCGTCGTCGAGAACATGGCGGTGCACGTGTGCCCGAACTGCGGCCATGCCGAGCACATCTTCGGCGCGGAGGGCGGCAAGAAGATGGCTGCCGAATACGGCGTCGACTACCTGGGCGCGCTGCCGCTGAACCTGTCGATCCGGGAGCAGGCCGACTCCGGCCGGCCGACCGTCGTGAGCGACCCGGACGGCGAGATCGCGGCGATCTACAAGGAAGTGGCCCGCAAGGTGGCCGTGAAGGTGGCCGAGCGCGCCAAGGACTATTCGTCCAAGTTCCCGACCATATCGATCTCCAAGACCACCTGAAGGCTGTCGCCATGGAACGCCCTTCGGTCCAAGTTGCCGTCGTGCTCGAGCGCGAGGCCCGGCCGAACGCCTGGGAGGACTGGCGCTTTCGCATCGTCGAGGTCATCGAGCAGCAGGAAGCCTTCGGCCACGAGCCGAGGCTGCTGTTCGACGACGGCCGCGTCGCACGCTGGACGCACCCGGGGTTCACGCTGGAGCTGTTCCGCGACGAAGGCGAGGGCTACTACCTCAACCTCAGTTCCGGCCAGCCCGTGTGGTTCGTGATGTGGCGCATCGACGACGAGGATGCTTCGCGGGCGACGGTGGAGCAGGTGAGCCTCTCGTACAACGAGGCCGGCCGCTGGCTCGACGCCCAGGAGCGCGTGGACAACGTGCCGTTGCAACCGCACCTCGTCGCGTGGCTGCAGGCCTACACCGCGGAGCACTACAAGCCCGAGCCCAAGCGCCGGCAGCGTCCGGCTTCGTTCGTCGCGCCCGGTGAGCGCGAGCGCCATGTCCCGCTCGATCCGTCGCGGCCGCCGCGCCCCGGCGGCGCAGGAGGAGGCCGCGCATGAGCGCCGAAGAAGGCTTCTTTTCTCGCTGGTCGCGCCGCAAGGCGCAGGTGACCCGGGGCGAGGCGCCGCCGGAGCCGGAGCAGACCCCTCCCGCGCCGGCCGCCGCGACCCCCTCCCAGGCCGCGGCGCCGCCCGTGGCGGGTGCCGCTGTGCCGCAGGCAGTCGCCCCCGCGCCCGCGGAGCCGCCGCCGACCCTGGAGGACGTGGAGCGCCTCACACCCGAGTCGGACTTCTCGCGCTTCGCGCAGAAGGACGTCGACGAGAACGTGCGCCGCGCGGCATTCAAGAAGCTCTTCAGCGACCCGCACTTCAACGAGATGGATGGGCTGGACGTCTACATCGACGACTATTCCAAGCCCGATCCCATTCCCCCGACGGTGCTGCGCAAGATGGTGCAGTCCCAGCTCCTGGGCCTGTTCCGCGACGAGGAGCGCCCGCCTGCCGAAGACCGCACACCCACTGCGGCAAGCGCGGATGGCGTTGCGTCCCAAGACGTGCCACAGTCGCAGATTCCCGACGAGACAACGCCCGGCGATGTACCGGGCTCTGCAGTACCCCACGATGAAAACGCTGCTGTGCAACTGCAACCGGACCATGCCGCTCGACGGCCAGGCCCTGAGCCGGGCCCTGGGGTCGGATGACACGACCGTCCACACCACGCTGTGCCGCCGCGAGGCGCCCGCGTTCCAACGCGCGGCCCGCGCCGGCGAGGACCTGCTCGTCGCCTGCACGCAGGAAAGCCGCCTCTTCCTCGAACTGAACGACGCGACGGAAGGCGCCGCGCCGGTGACGCAGCGGCCGATCCGTTTCGTCAATATCCGCGAGACCGGTGGGTGGTCCAAGGACGCGGCGCGTGCCACGCCGAAGATCGCCGCCCTGATCGCCGCGGCCCAACTGCCCGACCCGGAGCCCGTGCCCACGGTCGGCTACCGCAGCGCAGGCCGCTGTCTGATCGTCGGGCCGGCGGAGGCGGCCGAGCGCGCAGCCGCGTTGCTGGCCGACAAGCTGGACGTCACCTTGCTGGTCGAGGGGCGTGGCGGGGCCTTGCCCCAACGGCGCGAGCGCGCCGTCCATGCCGGGCGGCTCACCCGCCTGACCGGCTGGCTGGGCGCCTTCGAGGCGAGCTGGGAAAGCGGCAATCCGATCGACCTGGACCTGTGCACCCGCTGCAACGCCTGCATTGACGCCTGCCCCGAGGGCGCGATCGACTTCAGCTACCAGATCGACCTGGACACCTGCCGCTCGCACCGCGACTGCGTGCGCGTCTGCGAGGCGGCGGGGGCCATCGATTTTCAACGCGAGCCCGAGACCACGAGCGAGACCTTCGACCTGGTGCTCGACCTGGGCGAGGCGGCGCGCTTCACGATGCACCAGCCGCCGCAGGGCTACTTCCACGTCGGGCGCGACGACGCCCGGCTGATGCAGGCACTGCTGCAGCTGCGGGAACTGACCGGCGAGTTCGAGAAGCCCAAGTTCTTCCAGTACAAGCAGAAGCTGTGCGCGCACAGCCGCAACGAGAAGGTCGGCTGCAACGCCTGCGTCGAGGTCTGTTCGGCCCGCGCGATCGAGTCGCAGGCCACGACCACCGGCGGCATCCGGGTCGAGCCGCACCTGTGCGTCGGTTGCGGCGCCTGCACGACGGTGTGCCCGAGCGGGGCGCTGGCGTATGCGTATCCGAACACGGTTGACCAGGGGCGCCGCATCCGCACGCTGCTTTCGGCCTACGCCAAGGCTGGCGGTGCGGCGCAGGCGCCGGCGGCGCTCCTGATCCACAGCGAAGGCGCCGGCGCGCGCGTGATCGAGGACCTGGGGCGCGCCGCCCGCACCGATGCCGCCATCCGCGGGGTGCCGGCCCGCGTGCTGCCGGTGGCCGTGTGGCACACCGCGAGCGTCGGCCTGGACCTGTGGCTGGCCGCCATTGCGTACGGCGCGGCTGACGTGTGGATCCTGCTCACGCAGGAGGAGGCGCCCGAGTACCACGACGCGCTGGCGGCGCAGGTGGCGGTCGCCAACGCCCTCCTCGAAGGATTGGGCTTGGGCGGCGAGCGCGTGAGGCTGCTGCAGGCACGCGATGCACGCGATCTGCCGGCGTTGGATGCCGAACTGCAGCGCGCGGGCAAGGCCGCCGTGCGCCAGCCGGCGAGCTTCGCGACCCAGCCCGACAAACGTTCCACGCTCGAACTGGCCATCGACCACCTGCTGGCGCAGGCACCGCAACTGCCCGAGGCGATCGCGCTGCCCAAGGCCGGCGCGCCTTTCGGTACGCTGCAGGTCGACACGCAGCGCTGCACGCTGTGCCTGAGCTGTGTCGGCGCCTGTCCTGAGGCGGCGCTGGCCGACAACCCCGAGCGGCCGCAGCTGCGCTTCATCGAGAAGAACTGCGTGCAGTGCGGTCTGTGCGAGACGACCTGTCCCGAGCACGCGATCACGCTGCAACCGCGCTTGTGGCTCGCTGACGGGGGCAGGGCGCGCAAGCAGGCGCGCGTGCTGCACGAGGTCGAGCCGTACCGCTGCGTGCGCTGCGGCAAGCCGTTCGGCACGCTCAAGGCCATCGAGGTGATGATCGGCAAGCTCGCCGGTCACGCCGCTTTCCAGGGTGCGGCCCTGGAGCGCCTGAAGATGTGCGGCGACTGCCGCGTCGTGGACATCTACACCAACCCGAACGAGATCAGGATCACCGACCTATGAGCGCCGGCGCCGCACAACCCTTGTCGTTCTCCTCGTCCGATGCGGGCGAGGAACTGGCTCGCGCCGAGCTCTACGGCTTGCTGGCCAGGCTGTACCTGGCCGCGCCCGACGAGCCGCTGTTGGAGCAGTTCCGCATCGCGGTGACGCAAGCGCCGGAGGAGGGGGCCTTCCTGGAGCGTCCCTGGGAATCGCTGGTTGCGGCGATGCGCGAGACGACCGCCGAAGCCGCGGCCGAGGAGTACGACGCGCTGTTCCAGGGGCTGGGCAAGCCCGAGGTGCTTCTCTACGGCTCGTACTATCTGACGGGCTTTCTCAACGAGCGGCCGCTCGCCGTGCTGCGCAGCGACCTGGCCCGCCTGGGACTGGTGCGCGACATCGCGGCGTCCGAGACCGAAGACCACGTGGCCTGCGTGTTCGAGGTCATGCGCTACCTCATCGCGGGCGACGACGTCGAGGTTTGCAACCTCGAGCAGCAGCGGCGCTTCTTCCGCGCCCACGTGCAGCCTTGGGTCGAGCAGATGTGCGAGACCCTGGCCGGGCATCCCGCGGCCCGGCTGTACCGCCAGGTCGCGCTCTTCACCCAGGCCTTCGTGCAGGTGGAGACGCAGGCCTTCGACATGATCGAGTGAGCGCGGACATCAGGCCTGCACACCGCGCGGGCCCGCCTCCGGCTCGCAGGGCAACAGCACCGTGAAGCGCGCGCCGCCTTGCGGCGAGACGTTCTCGGCGCGGATGTCGCCGCCGTAGCGCTCGACGATGCCCCGGCTGATCCACAGGCCCAGTCCGGTGCCGTCCTTCTTCCGGGTCACGAAGGGCTGGAACAGTTCGGCGCGCAGCTCCTGGCTGATGCCCGGGCCTGTATCCTCCACGTCGATCGCCACGCCGTGGCCGTTCCAGGGCCGCGTGCGCAACGTCAACCGCCCCCCCTCGGGCATCACCTGGATCGCGTTGACCAGCAGGTTGATCAGCACCTGCTGCAGTTCCTGGCGGTTGATGCCTACCGCGCGCTCGGTCAGGTGCTCCCGGTGGACCTCGATCCGTGTCTTGGCGAGCAGGTGGTTGACCAGCACCAGACTCGCATCGAGGGCTCGCCGCACGTCGATGGTTTCGACGTAGCCCGCGTACTCCGTCGGTCGCGCGAACTGCAGCAGCTGCGTGACGATGAGCCGCATGCGCTCGATCTGCTCGTCGATCAGGCGCAGCTCCGTGTGCACCGGCTGTGCGCGCTCGCCCAGCACGTCGCGCACCAGGTCCAGGTTGCCCTGGATCACCGCGATCGGATTGTTCACCTCGTGCGCGATGCTGGCCGTCAACTGGCCGATGGCGGCGAGCTTCTCGCTGCGCACCAACTGCTCCTGCGCCCGCTTGAGCGAGGCGTTGCTCGCCTCCAGATCGCGGGTGCGCTCGGCCACCTTCGCGTCCAGCTCCTCGCCCCAGCGCCGCAGCGCGCGCGTGTTCTCGTCGACGACGTCCAGCAGGTGATCGAGGTGGGCGGCCAACTGCGCCAGCTCGTCCCGGTTGGCCAGCGGGCCCACGCGCGCACGCGCGTCGCCCGCCTCGACCGCCTGCATGATCTCGGCCATCCGCTCGACCGGGCGGAAGATGCTGCGCGCCCAACGCAGCGAGAGCCAGGCGGCGCCGACCATCACGGTGAAGAAGATCGCGCCTATGCTCGCCAGGGCGGCGTACTTGACGAGCGTGAACGGGCGCTCGAGGTAGCCGACGTAGAGCATCCCGACCCGCTGGCCGCTGCGGTCCTGCAGCGGCTGGTAGCCCGAGACATACCAGTCGTTGACGACGAAGGCGCTGTCGAGCCAGGTGCTGCCCCGGCCCAGCACCGCGTCGCGCACGGCCTGCGATACCCGCGTGCCGATCGCCCGCTCTCGGCCGAACAGCCGCACATTGGTGCTGATGCGCACATCATCGAGGAACAGCGTCGCAGTACCCTGGCTGCCGAAGGGCAAGGAGCCTTCGGGGTAGACGATCTCGTTGAGGTGGTCTATGAAGGCGAGGTTGCGGTTCAGCAGCACGCCACCGCGCAGGTAGCCCAGCAGACGACCTTGCGGGTCGCGTACCGGGGCGACCGAGACGATGACCAGGGCCCGATCCTCCTCCGTGCGTTCGGTGGGAGCTGCGTTGGGGGTGGGCACGAGGGGGATGCCCAGGCGAGGCAGCAGCGAGGGCGCCAGGTCGCTCAGCGTCTCGCGCGACATCCGCTCTACGCTGGCGATCGGGCGTTCCACTCCCCGCCCGGGAAGTTCCACCGGCCGTGTGCCGGGGCGGCCATCACCGGCCAGCCACCGGCCCTCCGGCGTGACCAGGTTGAGGAATTCCAGTGACGAGCGCTGCTTGCCCTGACGCAGCAGGGCGGCGAGTTCGTCGGATGCGTCGCGCTGGAGCGCCAGGTGCAGGCGGTGGGACTGCGCAACCGCGTCCGTGCCTGTGGCGACCTCGGTCAGCACGCGCTCGAAATAGCCCTGCGCCACGGCCAGGTCGCTGCGCACCTTCATGATGAGCAGGCGATCGATGGCCTCGTTGCCCCATAGGAGCAGGAGCAGTCCCAGGAGCGGCAACACCCCGGCCAAGGGCAGCAGCACCAGGGCCAGCACCTTCTGGCGTATCGACAGGCCGCGCAGCCGCGACGCGAGGCGGGGGGCAGGGCCGCCTGGCAGCGGCCCCTGCGGGGCGGACGACGGCCGCCCGGCTCGCGGCGCGCCGGGCGCGGATGCGTCGGACGTGCTCATCCTTGATGCGCCCACTCGGCCACGCGCCGCTCGAGCGTGCGGCGCGAGATGCCGAGGAGCTGTGCGGCCCGCGTCTTGTCGCCGTGCACCGACTCCAGCACGGCGAGGATGTGGCGTTTCTCGAGGGTCTGCAGGTCGGTCGTGCCGGGCTCGAGCGATGCGGGCGCGGGTCGGCGCGGCAGGCCCTGGTACAGGGCCGAGACGTTGAGCGAACCCAGGATGAGCGAGCGCTCGATCAGGTTGCGCAGCTCGCGCACGTTGCCCGGCCAGTCGTACTGGCTCAGGTAGGCCAGTTCCTCGTCGCTCACATGGATGGGTTCGACGCCGAGCTGCGGCGCGAGGGTGTCGATGAAATGCTGCGCCAGCGCGGGGATGTCCTCCTTGTGCTCGCGCAGCGGAGGCAGCGTGATTTCCACCACCTGCAGGCGGTAGTAGAGGTCCTTGCGAAACCGGCCCGCGGCGACCTCGGCGGCGAGGTCGCGGTTGGTGGCGGCCACGATGCGCACATCCACCGGGATCTGCTGCTCGCTGCCCACCGGACGGATCTTGCGATCGTCCAGCACGCGCAGCAGTGCGGTCTGCAGCGGCTGCGGCAACTCGCCGACCTCGTCGAGGAAGAGCGTGCCGCCCTGGGCGTAGTAGAAGAGACCGTCGCGACTCTTGGTCGCACCCGTGAACGCGCCCTTGGCGTGGCCGAAGAGTTCGATTTCGATCAGCTCGGGCGACATCATCGCGCAGTTCACGGGGACGAAGGGGCCCTCGGCGCGCGAGCTCTCGTGGTGCAGGAAGAGCGCGGCCAGCTCCTTGCCGGTGCCCGACTCGCCGCTGAGCAGCACGGTGCTCGGCACCGCGGCGACGCGGCGCAGCGCGCCGATGAGCGACTGCATGCTCGCCGAAGGGCCGATGAACTCGGCCGATGGCGGCCGCCGCTGCGACACCGCGCGGCGCAGCACGTAGTTCTCGCGCGCCAAGCGGGCGCGTTCCACGCAATGCTTGACCGCGTTGAGCAATTGCGTCACGCGGAAGGGCTTGAGGATGAAGTCCGATGCGCCGGCGCGCAGGGCCTCGATGGCGGTGTCGAGGTCGGCAAAGGCCGTGATGAGGATCACTTCACCCGAAAACCCGTGCTCGCGCAGCTCGCGCAGGAAGGCCAGGCCGCTCTTGCCCGGCAGCGTGATGTCGAGGATGACCAGGTCGAAACGGTGGCTGCGCACCAGTGTCTCGGCCTCCTCGGCGCTCTCGGCACCCAACACTTGGGCGCATCGGCCGGTCAAGGTTTTTTCAAGGAAATGCCGCATGCCGGGCTCGTCGTCGACGACGAGCACCGAGCTGTGGCGCCAACCGTCGGTAAGACGGTCCGTGGCAGGGGAGGCGGGGGTACTCACGGGGGGCAGAGGCTACTAAAAAATCGAGCGAAGTGCTCGGGTACTGCCCGTCGCGGGCCGCGTGTGGCGTGCAAGCCGCGCAGATGGCGTGCCTCGCCGACGCGACAAGTTGTCGCTCTCGTGCGCCACTCTGTCGCGACAAAGTGGCGACCCTCGGCGATACGTCGGGTCTCCGGCATGGCAGTCTTTCAGGCCTGACAAGCTTTGCAGGGCGGTCGGTGCGTCACACGCCAGCGTCACATTCCCTTGGCACGATGCGTGCATCCTGCTCACGCTGTTGAAAAGAGGTGTGTCGGCTGGACAACCAACAATGCCGCACAACGCCTAGGGTATGCACTAGGCTGCATAAGAAAGTGCGTCAAAACGCGACGCGGCGGATACGATACGTCACTGGACGCGCACGGCCATGGTGCCGCGCGCCTGCCGAGAACGAGGAGAGGAACCATGAGCCAGGCTCAGGATAAGTTGACGCGACGCCGTCTGTTCGCCGGCGCAGGGGCAGCCGGTGCACTTGCCGCCGTGGCTGCCGCCCTGCCCAGCCGTCCGGTCGAACAACCGACGGCACAGGCCGACAAGACCCAGGATGCCGAGCGCGAGGGCTACCGCCTGACCGCACACGTCCAGCGCTACTACCAGACCGCCAAGATCTGACACGCCGGTCTCTCGGCGCAGCGCGTCGTTCGGCCGTACCGGGCGAGCGAGGTGTCGAGATCGGCGGCCGAGGCGTGCGCGGCTGCGCGCACGGCCCCGAGACCCCGCGGCCACCCAGCCATCGCCAGGAGCCCGTATGTTGCTCACCCGCAAGACTTCTTCCACCGGCGCGGCCCACGCGCCTGCATCGACGCTCGTCAACAGCCTCGCGCGCGGCATCTCGCGCGCCGTGCCGACGATGGACCGCCGCGCCTTCCTGCGCCGCTCCGGCCTGGGGGTGGGTGCCGGCATCGCCGCCTCGCAACTGACGCTCGTGCGCAAGGCCCAGGCGGCCGATGCGCCCAAGTCCGCCGAAGGCGCCACCAAGGTCGAGGTCAAGCGCACCGTCTGCGGGCACTGCTCCGTCGGTTGCGCGATCGACGCGGTCGTCGAGAACGGCGTGTGGGTGCGGCAGGAGCCGGTGTTCGACTCGCCGATCAACCTCGGCTCGCACTGCGCCAAGGGCGCCGCCGTGCGTGAGCACGGCCACGGCGAGTACCGGCTCAAGTACCCGATGAAGCTGGTGGACGGCAAGTACCAGCGCATCTCCTGGGACCAGGCCCTCGAGGAGATCTCCGCGAAGCTGCTCGAGATCCGCAAGCAGAGCGGCCCGGACGCGCTCTTCGTGGTCGGTTCGTCCAAGCACAACAACGAGCAGTCCTACCTGCTGCGCAAGTGGATGTCGTTCTGGGGGTCGAACAACTGCGACCACCAGGCTCGCATCTGCCACTCCACGACGGTCGCGGGTGTCGCGAACACGTGGGGGTACGGCGCGATGACGAACTCCTACAACGACATGCAGAACTCCAAGGCGGCGCTGTACATCGGCTCGAACGCCGCCGAGGCACACCCGGTGTCGATGCTGCACATGCTGCACGCCAAGGAGAACGGCTGCAAGATGATCGTGGTCGACCCGCGGTTCACGCGCACGGCGGCCAAGGCCGACGAGTACGTGCGCATCCGCTCGGGCACCGACATCGCCTTCCTGTTCGGCGTGCTCTATCACGTCTTCAAGAACGGCTGGGAAGACAAGAAGTACATCTCCGACCGCGTCTACGGCATGGACAAGGTCCGCGAGGAGGTGCTGGCCAAGTGGACGCCCGACAAGGTCCAGGAGGTCTGCGGCGTCGACGAGGCCACCTGCCACAAGGTGGCCGAGATCATGGCCAAGAACCGGCCGAGCACCATCGTCTGGTGCATGGGGCAGACGCAGCACTCCATTGGCAACGCGATGGTGCGTGCCTCCTGCATCCTGCAGTTGGCGCTGGGGAACATCGGGGTCTCCGGTGGTGGCGCGAACATCTTCCGCGGCCACGACAACGTGCAGGGCGCGACCGATGTCGGCCCCAATCCCGACTCGCTGCCCGGCTACTACGGCCTGGCCGAAGGCTCGTTCAAGCACTTCGCCCATGCGTGGGGCGTGGACTTCGACTGGATCAAGAGCCGCTACGCGCCCGGCATGATGACCAAGTCCGGCATGACCGTCTCCCGGTGGGTGGATGGCGTGCTGGAGAAGAACGAGTTGATCGACCAGGACTCCAACCTGCGTGCGCTGTTCTTCTGGGGCCACGCGCCGAACTCGCAGACCCGTGGTCTGGAGATGAAGCGCGCGATGGACAAGCTCGACCTGCTGGTCGTGATCGATCCGTTCCCGTCGGCGACCGCCGCGATGGCGGCGATGCCCGGCAAGCCCGAGGACCAGAACCCGAACCGCGCGGTCTACCTGCTGCCGGCCACGACGCAGTTCGAGACCTCCGGCTCGTGCACCGCCTCCAACCGGTCCATCCAGTGGCGCGAGAAGGTCATCGAGCCGCTGTGGGAGTCGCGCACCGACCACATGATCATGTACCAGCTGGCCGAGAAGCTCGGCTTCGGCAAGGAACTGGTCAAGAACTACAAGATGGTCCCGGGCAAGGGCGGCATGCTCGAGCCCGAGCCCGAGTCCATCTTGCGCGAGATCAACCGCAGCGTCTGGACCATCGGCTACACCGGGCAGAGCCCGGAGCGCCTGAAGGCCCACATGCGCAACATGCACGTGTTCGACGTCAAGTCGCTGCGTGCCAAGGGCGGCGTCGACAAGGAAAGCGGCTACAGCCTCGACGGGGACTACTTCGGCCTGCCCTGGCCTTGCTTCGGCACGCCGGAGATGAAGCACCCGGGATCGCCCAACCTATACGACACCTCCCGCCATGTGATGGACGGGGGCGGCAACTTCCGCGCGAACTTCGGTGTCGAGCGTGACGGCGTCTCGCTGCTGGCGGCCGACGGCTCGCACTCGAAGGGGGCCGACATCACGACCGGCTACCCAGAGTTCGACCATGTGCTGCTCAAGAAGCTGGGCTGGTGGGACGAACTCACGGAGGAGGAGAAGAAGGCCGCCGAGGGCAAGAACTGGAAGACCGACCCGTCCGGCGGCATCATCCGCGTGGCGATGAAGAACCACGGGTGCCACCCGTTCGGCAATGCCAAGGCCCGGGCCGTGGTGTGGAACTTCCCGGATCCGATCCCCCAGCACCGCGAGCCGATCTATTCGACCCGTCCGGACCTCGTCGAGAAGTACCCGACGCACGACGACAAGATGGCCTTCTGGCGTCTGCCCACGCTGTACAAGACGGTGCAGCAGCAGAACAAGGACATCGGCAAGACCTTCCCGCTGATCATGACCTCCGGCCGGCTGGTCGAGTACGAGGGGGGTGGCGAGGAGACCCGCTCCAATCCGTGGCTGGCCGAGCTGCAGCAGGAGATGTTCGTGGAAATCAACCCCGCGGCGGCCAACGACCGCGGCATCCGCAACGGCGACGCGGTCATCGTGAAGACGCCCACCGGCGCGCAGCTGCGCGTCAAGGCGCTCGTCACAGAACGCGTGGCGCGCGACACGGTGTTCCTGCCGTTCCACTTCTCGGGCCATTGGCAGGGCGCCGACATGCTGCGCTACTACCCGGAGGGCGCGGCGCCGATCGTGCGTGGCGAGGCGGTCAACACCGCGATGACCTACGGCTACGACAGCGTGACCATGATGCAAGAGACCAAGACCACGGTCTGCCAGATCGAGAAAGCCACGGCTTGAGCCGGCGTTGAGGAGAGTACCCCATGGCTCGAATGAAATTCATCTGTGATGCAGAGCGCTGCATCGAATGCAACGGCTGCGTGACGGCCTGCAAGGCCGAGCATGACGTCCCCTGGGGCGTCAACCGCCGCCGCGTGGTGACCCTCAACGACGGCGTGCCTGGCGAGCGCAGCATCTCGGTCGCCTGCATGCATTGCAGCGACGCGCCGTGCATGGCCGTGTGTCCGGTCGACTGCTTCTACCGCACCGACGAAGGCGTGGTGCTGCACGACAAGGACATCTGCATCGGCTGCGGCTACTGCTCGTACGCCTGCCCGTTCGGCGCGCCACAGTTCCCGAGCAACGGGACCTTCGGTCTGCGCGGCAAGATGGACAAGTGCACCTTCTGCGCCGGTGGCCCCGAGAAGAGCGGCTCGCAGGAAGAGTTCGACAAGTACGGTCGCAACCGCCTGGCCGAGGGCAAGCTGCCGGCCTGCGCCGAGATGTGCTCGACCAAGGCCTTGCTGGGCGGCGACGGCGATGTCGTGGCCGACATCTTCCGTACCCGCGTGCTCAAGCGCGGCAAGGGCAGCGAAGTCTGGGGCTGGGGCACCGCCTACGGCAAACCTGCCAATGGCAACGGCCAGCCTGCCCAGTCGGCCAACGGAGGGGCGAAGTCATGAGTCCGAAGCGCATCGCATGGACCATGGCCGCAGCGTTTGCGCTGGTGGTGCTCGGCGGCTGCGGGGAAGAGCCCCAGACGGCCAAGGCCGCCTACAAGCGCACCGACGCCCCGGCGTGGCAGGGCGCCGAGAACCCGTATGTCGCAAGCGGCTGGAAGCCGGGTGACGCCGAAAGCTGGAACCAGCAGATGCGTCGTCGTGCTCAAGGCCAGAACGAATACACGCGGGCGAACTGATGTTGCTGTCGTTGGCGGCGGTCCGCCGGTCCTCTCCCGTCCTGTGCGGGGAGGGCGGCACGCCGCAATGACCGCCTTGCGGAAGGAGACGAGATGCTCGCCCTGATTTCCCGCCTGATCCTGGCTGCCGGCCTGGCCCTGCCGCTCGCGGTGGGCGCCCAGACGGCGCCGGCGGACGCCGCCACTGCGGCGGCACAAGCGGCCGTGCCCGACGAACCTCGCGCGGACGAGACCAACGCCGAACGGGCCAAGAGCCAGCCCGGCAACAACGCGCCGTTCTGGCGTGCCGTACGGGATTCCGGCGAACAGGCCGGCTATACCAGCCTGCCTGCGCCGGAGGCCGGTGTGCTGATCCAGCGCCAGGTGCAATACCCGGGCTCCATGCGCACCACGGCCGGAGAGGCCTGGCGCCAGGTGCGCAACCAATGGATCCTGCCGTACGGCGGTGCCCTGATCGTGATCACGCTGGTGGCGATCGCGCTCTTCTACTGGCGCAAGGGAGCGATGGGCTCGGATGTTTCCGGCACGCGAGGCACGATCGAGCGCTTCACCTACTTCGAGCGCGCCGCGCACTGGGTCAACGCGATCGCGTTCTCCGTGCTGGCGATCTCCGGCCTGGTGATGGCCTTCGGCAAGTTCTTCCTGCTGCCCATCCTGGGCGGAACCTTGTTCGGCTGGCTCACCTACCTGCTCAAGAACCTGCACAACTTCGCGGGCCCGCTGTTCGCGGTCTCACTGGTGGTCGTGTTGCTGACCTTCGTCCGCGACAATCTGCCCACCCGTGACGACCTCGTGTGGCTCGCGAAGGGAGGCGGCCTGTTCTCGGGTCAGCACGTGCCGTCGCATCGCTTCAACGCGGGCGAGAAGATCGTGTTCTGGGCAGGCGTCTTCCTGCTGGGCCTGGTGACGGTGGGCTCCGGCCTCGTACTGGACAAGGTCGTGCCGGGCATGGACTACACCCGAGGCACGATGCAGGTCGCGCACATGATCCACGGCGTGGCCACGATGCTGATGATGGCCCTGTTCATCGGCCACATCTACATGGGCACGATCGGCGTCAAGGGCGCGTACCGCGCGATGAAGACCGGCTACGTCGACGAGGCCTGGGCCAAGGAGCACCACGAGCTCTGGTACGACGACATCCGCGCGGGCAAGATCCCGGCCCAGCGTTCGCAACCGGCTCAGCCGGCGGCCACGCCGCGCCAGGCCTGATTGAGGTATTTGGGAGACCGAGAGGGACCGATGAAACGACTGCTGATCGCCTGTGCAGTGGCGTGGGGTGCCGGCGCTGCCTTTGCCAAGCTGCCGCCCCCCAGCCCGGAGGCCCAGGCCAAGGCTGCGGAAGCGAAGGCCAAGGCGGACCACACCGCGAAGGTGGACGCGTACAAGCTGTGCCTGTCTCAGGACAGGGTGGCGGCCCACTACCGCGCGCAGATGAAGGCAACGGGGAAAGACGCCAAGCCGGCCACCTCGACCGCCGCCTGCGTCGATCCCGGACCCTACCAGGCGCCGACGCCACCGATCGAGCAGGCCGGGGCGCACTCGCCGGCCGCCACCGCCGCCAAGCCGCCCAGCTCGCCGGCCCCCCAGGCCGGTACCGCCAAGCAGTGACGGCGCTGCCGGGCCCGCCGCCCGGCGCCGCTCCTGCGCAGGGCGTCGTGTTCGCGCCCGCGGGGGCACCCTCGCCCGTCAGGCCCCTCGCCCGTCAGGCATATCCCAGGTGCCCCGGATGGCCTCGTGCCCGGCAGGGCCGCTGCCCTCCATGCCGGGACGGGGTATCGTGGAGGCCGCCGGCCGTCCGGCGCGAACCCTTGACCGCCCCATGCACACCGTTTCCCTGCGTCCGCTGTTGAGCAACGCCAGCACGCGTTTCACCCACCGGGCTACCGTCGTGGACGAGTTCGCCCAGGAACGGCCGGTGGAGATGCCGGCCGAGCGCGATCTCACGCTCTACCTCGACAAGCGCGAACTCGTCACGCTGATGACCATGGGTGCCCACCCCGAACTGCTCGCGCTGGGCTACCTGCGCAACCAGCGCCTCGTGCCCGACGTCAGCCAGATTGCGTCGGTCCAGGTCGACTGGGACGTGAATGCCTGCGCCATCACCACGCGAGGTGGCGTGCCGGATATCGAAGAGCGCACGGCGCGTCGTATCGTCACCACCGGCTGCGGACAGGGCACCGTTTTCGGCAGCGTGATGGACGAGGTCGAGTCGCTAGAACTGCCGCCCACCCGGATCTCGCAGGCCACCCTGTACGCGCTGCTGGACGTCATCCGGCGCCACGAGACGGTCTACAAATCCGCCGGCTCGGTGCATGGGTGTGCGCTCTTCCGCCAGGACGAGATGCTGCTCTTCACGGAGGACGTGGGGCGTCACAACGCGCTGGACGCCATCGCCGGCTGGATGTGGCTGGAAGGCCTCGGCGGCGAGGACAAGATCCTGTATACGACCGGGCGCTTGACCAGCGAGATGGTGATCAAGGCCGCCCAGATGGGCGTGGCCGTGGTGGTGTCGCGCTCAGGGATCACCGAGATGGGGCACCGTCTGGCAGAGCAACTGGGGATGGCGCTCTTTGCGCGCTGCACCAACCGGCATTTCCTGCTGTACACGGGGCGCGACAGGTTCGATGCTGACCCGGCACTGGCCGGTCCCGCGCCTCAGGCGGCCGGCCCGCTGCATCAGGCAGGCTGAAGCCACGGTCAGCGGCTGGCGGGGCGCCTCGAGCTGGACGCGCACCCTCGACGCCGCGCCCAGCGCCGGGGATTCAGGAGCGGGCGTTGGCTAGGTCGCGCAGCATCGTGGGACCGGCTCGCTTCTCGATTTCCTGCAGCATCTCGCGGTTCCAACCCAGCGCGAACATGGCCTCGGCGACCACGAACATGGGCCCGACCAGCAGACCGACGAGGTCGTCGACGAAGGCGGGCTTGCGGCCTTCGTAGTAGTGGCCGATGAACTGGATCACCCAGCCGACGACGAAGGCGCCGACCCCCGCTGCCAGCCATATCCAGGTGGCTTGCTGGCCCAGAGGCTGCCCCAGCGCGATCAGCACGCCGATCACGAGGCTCACCGCGACACCTAGGACCAGGTGGCGGGTGAGGTACCAGGCCGCGGCCGCAGCGAACACCAGCCATGCAGGCGTGAGCAGCCACGACCCGAACTGGAACTGCGGCCGGGCGAGCAGCACGCCGACGGCGAAGACGATCAGCGGGACGCCGACGAAATGGGTGGCGATGTTGCGCCGGTCACGGTGGTATTCGGCGTATTGGGTCAGCAGGTCCAGGGCGCTGCGCATGGGTATCTCCTCCTGGCGAGCCCAGCAAGCGGCTCGCCACGTCCAATCCTAGGACTTTGACAGGCTGATGACTGAAAAAATCCCGAGAAATTTCGCTCGGTTCGTCTCGGCACTTACCCTAGGCGGCCCGTTCCGTGCCCGTCGGTTTGCCCCGGATACCGGCCCGTGCCCGGCGGCCACCGCCGGTACGTACCCTCCCGACCCCGGAGGGGCGCCTGCCGCCCGCCTACAATCGCAGACCTTTGCAGGGGCAGGCCCGATGAGCATCAAGAGCGACAAATGGATCCGGCGCATGGCCGAGCAGCACGGCATGATCGAGCCCTTCGAACCGTCTCAGGTGCGCTATGCGGCCGACGGACACAAGATCGTGAGCTACGGCACCAGCAGCTACGGGTACGACATCCGCTGCGCCAACGAGTTCAAGATCTTCACCAACATCAACTCGACGATCGTCGACCCCAAGGCCTTCGACGAGAAGAGCTTCGTGGACTTCGTGGGCGACGTGTGCATCATCCCGCCCAACAGCTTCGCGCTGGCGCGCACGATGGAGTACTTCCGCATCCCCCGCAACGTGCTGACCATCTGCGTGGGCAAGAGCACCTACGCCCGTTGCGGGATCATCGTCAACGTCACTCCGTTCGAGCCCGAATGGGAAGGCTACGTCACGCTGGAGTTCAGCAACACCACGCCCCTGCCGGCGAAGATCTACGCGGGCGAGGGCTGCGCGCAGGTGCTGTTCTTCGAGAGCGACGAGGTTTGCGAGACGAGCTATCGCGACCGCGGCGGCAAGTACCAGGGCCAGCGGGGCGTCACGCTGCCCAAGACCTGATGCCTGCCCAGGGGGCGCAAGCCCGGCCCGCCGACGCGTAGACCGCCCCGGGCGGGCGGTCGGGCCACCGCGCTGCGTGTCATCCCGGCTCCTACCACCCGTCCAGCGGGCTTCCGACAACGCCGTGGCGCCCTGGCGCCTATCCTGGCTGCATCGATGCAAAGGAGCGCCCGGCCGGCTCGCCGGGGGCGCGAGACCACATGAACGTTACGACGAATGGACCCGCCCGGCAGGGCCCCACCGAACCGGCGCCGTGGCTGGCGTTGGTGGACTTCAAGTGGCTGATGGCGGGGCAGGGCTGGTGGGTGGATCTGTCGCGCATGCAGCGCGACGAGGACTACGCCCGTGCCTGCATCGAGTGCGCGCTGGGTACGGATTGCGAGCCGCTGCGCGAGCGCGCCCGCGCCCTTCAGGCCGTAGGAGCAAGCATCTCGCGTTGACGCCGGGAGTCGCAGGGCGCGGCCCGGCGACGCCCCTTGGAGCGGGCGTGGCAGGCCCGCTCTCTCTGGGGGACAGAGCCTTAGTGAGCCTCCGCCACGATCGCCTGCTGTAGCCAGCCCTTGACCTGCACGAGGTGCTGTTCCTCCTGAGCCAGGGCGGCACGGAAGGTGTCGGCCATCTCGTCGTGCCCGGCATCGGCCGTGAGCTTGATCAGCAGTTCCCAACTCGCGTTGTCCGCCAGTTCGGCCACGAGGATGGCGTTGAGGCACTGCGCGACGGTCGTCCGCGGGTCCGTCACGGTCTGGAGCAGGCCCATGCCCATCACCGCCGAGACGTCCGCGCAAGGCGTCTGCGCGGTGGGGTCGGCCCCGAGGGATTCCAGGGCTTGGGCCAGCAGCATGAAGTGCCGGGCCTCGTCCTCCCGGATCTCGCGCAATGCCTCCATCGGAGGCACGAAGCCGGTAGCAGGCGCCAGTTCGCATTTGGTGATCAGGGCCTCGTACAGGCGCGTGCCGGTGCGCTCGAACGCGAGCCGCTCACCGAGTTTGTCGATCAGCACCTCGGGGTTGTCGCCCTTGAGCTTGGACACGCCGGTGGTGAGCACGCCTTTGACCGTGCCGGGCAGCGGCACGGAGCCGACACGATCGGCCTCCGCGATCGCCTCGCCCCGCATCGCGACGAAGCTCTTGCCGTCCGGCTCGCTCGCCGGCGCGGCCTGCGCAGCCTCTTCCATGCGGCTCACGTCGATCGGCGACATCTTCGCGCCGGTCCGGTTCATCCCCATGTGGGTGGTGTTCTGCATCGTGGGTCTCCGTGGGATTCAGTAGTTGACGACCTTGCGGGCCAGTTCGGTGCCCGGGGTCCAGCGGTAGCCGGCCGCGACGGCCTGGGAGGGCGAGCCCTGGGAGTTGAGCTGTTGCCGGTAGGCGATCGAGGCCTCGCTCTCGGCGCCATCCGGGGTGAACTGCGGGCCGATCGCCCGGTAGCCGACTTCCCGGTCCAGCACGTCGCGCACGAAGGCACGCTGGCTCTTGAACGGCATCATGGGGCTGACCTCGGTCAGGATCTCGGAGGCATCGCGCCGCTCGATATCCTCGAACAGCCGGGCGACCAGATGCAGGTGCCCCAGTTCGTAATCGAGGAAGCGTTCCCACAGCGCCTTGATGCGCGGGTTGCTCTCCTGGTCCACGCAGGCGTGGTAGGTGTAGACCTCGGTCGCCTCGTGGATCAGCCACTTCTCGAGGAAGCTCTCGGTCGGATCCTCGAGCGAGCCGTACTGCGTGACGTGCTGCTCCTCGATCGACGCGATCTCCGCATACAGCTCGCGCGCCACCGGATCGGCGAAGAGAGGGCCGATGTTCATGTAGTAGTCGTGCGTCTGGTACTCGGCCGCGGTGATCAGGGCCGCGTGGATCTTGCTCAGGAGCGCGGCGCTGGTCTTGTCATAGGGGGTGCGTACGTCGTCCACCGGCGCGCGGTGCTCCAACATGGTCGGGCGGCCGGGCAGGATGTCGGTGTAGCCCTGCAGGATGTTGTTGGCGTCCTTGCCCTCCAGGCGATCGAGCAGCGCGGAGTAGCGGTAGAGGTGGTCGAAATCCTCCAGCAGGCCGAAGCGGTAGGCCTGGGCCAGGTAGGGATCGGGTTCGTTCTGGGCGACCGCCGCGGTGACCTCGATCGCAACCTGTTCATAGGCGATGGTGGTCTCGATCGGCGAGTGATCGGCGCCCAGCAGCCAGTTGATCACGGTTGCCTGGTGCTGCTCGACCCGCCGCACTTCGGCCAGCGGCACGCGCAGGTCGCCGTTGAAACGGGCGATCAGGTGCTTCAGGCGCAGGGCGTCGATCTCCAGCCCGTTGAGCAGGATGATGCGCACGCGGGTGAAGGCATCGTCGTCGAGCTTGCTGATCGGCTTGGGATTGAGGTCTTTCCAGGTGAAGCGCTGCTGGTCGATGGGGCAGCCCTTCGAGTCGAAGAAGTTGATGCGGGCCATGGGTTCCTCGTGGGACGTTTGCACTCGCCCGCGAAAGGCGCGGGCGCCACGGCAGGAGGCAGCAAGCGACATTCCCTGCCTGGCCGCGCTGTGGCGGCGGCCGCCTTCGTTCCGCGTTGCCGGCCGCGGTACCCCGTCACGCGAATACCCGCCGCCGCGGCTGCGAACCTGCGCATGGTCCCTGCTACAGTGGGCGTGGTACTCGCCGAGGGAGCCCACCATGCGTTGGGAAGGCCGCAGGGAAAGCAGGAACGTCGAAGACCGCCGGGCAGGCGGCATGCCGGGAATCCCGGGGATGCGCCTGGGCGGCGGGTTGGGCATCGGAGGGGTGCTCGTCGCGCTGGTGCTCGGGTGGGTGCTGGGCATCAACCCGCTGACGTTGCTCGGTATGCTGGATGGCACCGGCCCTGCGCCGCAGGGGAGCAGCCAGGGCACCCAGGGGTTGCCGGCGGATGACTCGCTCGCGCGTTTCGTGGCCGTGGTGCTGGCCGACACCGAGGACGTCTGGACCCAGGTGTTCTCCCGCGAAGGCGGGACGTACCGCGAGCCCAGACTCGTGCTCTTCCGCGGCGCGACCTCCACCGCCTGCGGGCGGGGCGAGGCGGCGATGGGGCCGTTCTACTGCCCGGCGGACGAACGGGTCTACATCGACCTGGATTTCTTCGAGACCTTGCGCAACCGCCTCGGCGCGCCCGGTGATTTCGCGCAGGCCTATGTCATCGCCCACGAGGTGGGCCACCATGTGCAACGCCTGCTCGGCGTCACAGAGCAGGTCGAGTCGGCGCGCGGGCGCGTCAGCCAGGCGCAGTACAACGCCTTGTCGGTGCGCCTCGAACTGCAGGCCGATTGCTTCGCAGGCGTTTGGGCGCACCATACCCAGCGTTCCAAGCAGGTGATCGAGGACGGGGACCTGGAGGAGGCGTTGCAGGCGGCGGCGCAGATCGGCGACGACACGCTGCAGAAGCGCTCCCAGGGGCATGTGGTGCCGGAAAGCTTCACGCACGGCACGAGCGTGCAGCGCGCGCGTTGGTTCCGGCGAGGGTGGGAGACCGGGAGCGTGCAGGAATGCAACACCTTCGAGGCGCGCCAGCTCTGAGGACGCAAAGCCGCGCGCGGGGACAGCCCCGCGCGGGGCGGCCCGCGTCACAATGGGACACCGGATCGAGACGACAACAATGAGATCGCCCGTGCGACCCGCCGCTTTGGTGGCGGCCTACTTCGACAACCTGCCTCCCGAACAGCGCATCACGGTGCAGGCGCTGCAAAGGGCCGTCCTGGAGGCGGCGCCTGCGCTGGAGCAGAGCGTCAAGTGGGGCAACCTGGTGTTCGGGTTCAAGGGGCAGAACCTGCTGGCCATCGTCACGCACAAGACCCACGCGAACCTGCAGTTCTTCCAGGGCGCGGCTCTGGCCGGCCAGTATCCCCAACTCGAAGGCAGCGGCAAGGGGCTGCGGCACCTGAAGTTCCGCTACCGGCAACCGGTGGACGAACCGCTCGTCAGGGCCCTGGTGCAGGCGGCCGTGGAAGAGGGCGCGGGCTAGGGGTGGCCCTGGGCGGGCCATCGCGCTAGCTGCGTCCTCGGTGCGGTCCCTCCCCGGTGCCTGGCAAGGCCGCCAGCCAGTCGCAGCGCAGGCGGGCGCGGGCGTGCAGCCGGGCGCGCCAGCCTACGTACAGATCCGGCGCGAGCGAGCACAGCAGGCATGCGGGAAGCAGCGGCCAGGGGGCCAGCACCAGGGCCGCCGGCAGCCCGGCCCAGCCCATGATCCAGAGGGTGAGCACGGCATCGTAGGCGTGGTACTCCACCGGGTGCTCCCGGCGGTGCGCCGCCTGCCAGCGCTTGAGCCTGCGCATCTGGTCGAGGGTCATGGCCGTTACCCTGCGTGGGGCCCCGGGGCCCGGATGGACGAGCTGCCGGACGGGAAGACCGGCGACAGCCCATCGTAAGGCTCGCGTCAGCTTCGCACAAGCCGAAACCTGGGGTTAGACCGGGTGTCGGGCCTTGCCGCGTCTGCCGATAAGGGGGCGAGGGCGGCGAGGCCGTCCCGACCCGATGGCTTCCATGATCCGATTCCTGTTGTCTTCCACCACTTCCGACGGGCCGCTTCCACCTGGCGACGAGTGCGCCGACCGGGCCGCGTCCCGTGCTGAGCGGCGCGCACGGCAACGGCTGCTGATGGTGGCGCTCGTCTATGCCAGCTACCTGGTGGACGCCTCGCTGCTGGCGCTCATGTGGCTGGCGGGCGGCGTGGGTTGGCAGCCGGCGCTGGCCGTGTGGGCAGGCGGCACGGCGCAGTGCGCGGTCTTCTATCTGGCGTTTCGCCGCGGGTGGAACGAGCGCGCACGTGAGCCCTACCTGGCCCTGCCCCAGGCGGTGGTCGCCACCGCGGTGCTGCTGGGAGTCGCGCTGTGGTGGCCCGAGGTCGCGCTGCTGATGGTGCTGAGCATGTTCCTCATCTTCGCGTTCGCTGCGCTGCGCCTGTCCACGGTCCCACTGCTGCTGATGTGGCTGCTGGTCTCCGCCGGCGTCGTGGCCGTCGTGATCCAGGCCCCTTCACGGCTCTCCTTGCCGCACGGCACCCCAGCCCAGGCGCTGCTCACCGCGTTGTGGATGGCGATCGCCATGGGACGCTGCGCCGTGCTGGGCCAGTACGGAGCGGCGGTGCGGCGGCGCCTGGGCGAACGCACCCGGCAGCTCGCCGACGCGACCGACCGGCTGCAGGATCTGGCGACCCGCGACGAGCTGACGGGGGCGCTGAACCGGCGCGCGGTGATGCAACTGCTGGCCGAAGCCTGTAGTTCGAGCGGCGAGGCGGGACAGGGGCCGGCGGTGATCCTGGCGGATCTGGACCATTTCAAGCGAGTCAACGACACACACGGGCACCTGGTGGGCGACCAGGTGCTGCGGCGTTTCGCGATCATCTGTGCCGGCAGCCTGCGCTCCACCGACCGCCTCGGTCGCTATGGAGGAGAGGAGTTCCTGGTCGTGCTGCCAGCGGTGGCGGACGCCCACACCGCGCGCGCGGTGGCCGAGCGCGTGCGGGAATCGCTCGGGAACACGGGTTGGGACGACCTCGTCCCGGGGCTGAGAGTGAGCGTGTCGCTCGGGGTGGCTACCTGGGTACCGGGCGAGCCGGTCGAGGCGCTCTTGCAGCGGGCCGACGAGGCGCTGTATCAGGCCAAGGCGGGCGGGCGCGATCGGGTGGTGCTGGCTGCGGCCGCTACGCCCCCGGGCGACGCCTGGGCCTGCGGTCGGTGACCCCGGCTGGGCCCGACCGTCCTGATCCGGTGCGGCCGGCCGCCCGCCCCGCGTCACGCCGGCCGGCGGGCCTGCCGGTCCTGTAGCCAGCGGGAGAAGCGCTCGGCCGGCAAGGGGGCGCTGGCAAGGAACCCCTGGAACTCGTCGCAGCCGTGTACTTCCAGGAAGGCGCGTTGCGCCTCGTTCTCGACACCTTCGGCCGTGACCCGGTGCCCCATGCTGCGGGCGACCTGGATGATGGACTGCGCGATCGCCGCGGAGCCCGCGGAGCCCGGCAAATCGTGCACGAAGGAGCGGTCGATCTTGACCTTGTCGATGGGCAATTCTTTCAGGTGCCGCAGGGAGAAGTAGCCGGTGCCGAAATCGTCCACGGCCAGCTGCACTCCCCATTGCTTGAGGCGTTGCAGTTTGCGCTGGACTTCGGCCAGGTCGTCCATCAGCATGCGCTCGCTCAGTTCTATCTCCAGCAGGTGGCCGGGCATGCCCTCCAGCTTGAGCGTTTGCTCGATGCCTGACAGGAACCCCGCCGAGTGGAACTGGATGTTGGACAGGTTGACCGCCACTGGCAGCGGGCGGCCGAGGCGAAGCCGCCAACCGGCGGCCTCGCGCAGCGCTTCGGTCAGCACCCACTGCCCCAGGGACAGCATCACCCGCTGGTTTTCCACCGCGGGGAGGAATTCGGTGGGCGTCAGCAGCCCGCGTTCGGGATGGCGCCAGCGCAGCAGGGCCTCGGCCCCCACCGGCACGCCGTCGGCCAGTCGCACCTGCGGCTGGTAGACCAGCTCGAATTCGCCGCGCTCGAGCGCCCCGGCCAGTTCGCTCTCGATCACCAGGGCCTCGTAGGCCGCCCCCGCGCGGGCGGGGTCGAAGAACTGGTAGTTGGCCCGGCCGCGGGCCTTGGCCAGGTACATGGCCTGGTCGGCGTTGCCCACCAGGTCGCCCGGGGTGGCCGCATCGTCGGGGAAGACCGCGATGCCGATGGACGGCGTGACCGAGAGCATGCGCTGTTCGGCCTCTACCGGTACTTCAATCGCCGCGAGCAGCTTGCGCGCGACGTCCTCCACGTCGTCGCGGCGCCTGGCGTTGGACAGGAGCGCCAGGAACTCGTCGCCGCCGAACCGGGCGACCCGGTCGCTGGAACGCAGCGTGCCGGCGATCCGGCCCGCCACCGACTGGAGCAGTTTGTCGCCGACGAGATGGCCCAGTGAATCGTTGACGCGCTTGAAGTTGTCCAGATCGATGAAGAGCAGCGCCAGGCGCTCGTCGTTGTCGCGCGCCAGGGCCAGACGGTGCTCCAGGTCCTCCATGAAGGCCATGCGATTGGGCAGGCCCGTGAGCGCGTCGTGGTGGGCGAGGTGGCGGATGCGCCGCTGCGCCGCGTGGCGGTCTCGGATGTCGCGGATGATGGTCATGCGCAGCCGTTCGCCGTTGCGGACCATGGTGCGCCCGATGAACTCCACCGGAATCCGCTCGCCACCCTTGTGCAGCAGCTCGCTCTCGTACGTCGCATCCTCGCCGGTCGCCTGCAGGTGGGCGACCTTGGCTCGATGCTCCGGAGCGACGAAGTCGAGCGTGTGGCGGCCCAACAGTTCCTCCCGGCTGTAGCCGACCAACTCGCATGCGGGCGGGTTGACGTCGGTGATGCGGCCGTTCTGATGGAAGACGACCCCCTCGGCACTGGCCTGCATGAACTTGGCGAGCCGCTCTTCCGACTCTCGCACGGCCTGTTCGGCGAGCCGGTGCCGGGTGATGTCCAGGATGAGCACGAAGGCCGCCAACGGCTCGCCCGCCGCGTTCCGGTGGGGTAGCAGCGTGACTTCCATCCACTGGGGACGCCCATCGGGCAACTGGCGCTTGCGAACGTAGGAGACCGCTTCGCGATCGTGCAACATCTTCTGCACGTAAGGGTCGATCTCCTGCGCAGCCGTCTCGCCGATCACCTCGGCGAAGGTGCGCCCGACGATGCTGTGCTCGTCCCAGCCGAAGCTGCGGGCGTACTCCTTGTTCGCGAAGAGGCAGGTGAAGTCGTCGGCCGAGTAGTAGGCGATCAGCGCGGGGACGTTGTCGGCGGTCATACGCAGCATGTCCGCCTGCGCCCGAG
>DATMBN010000096.1:0-7142 GCA_035559275.1 Burkholderiaceae bacterium | reverse complement strand
GGGAGCGCCTGAGACGGTGGCGGTCCGCACGCGGAAACGGCGCTGCCGCGATGCGACGGGCCGCCGAGCCGGTGTGGCACGATGAGTACGCGGGTGATCCTCCGGCGCCCTGGAGCTTGCCCAGCGCCGAGGTGCGCGATGAGGGCCCGCGCTTCGTGGTGAGGCTGGAGACGCCCGGCCTGCGCCGCGACGAACTCTCGATCGAACTGCACGGCGGCCTGCTTGCGGTGCAGGGCGAGCGCCGCACCGAACGCCGCGAGCGCCGGGGCGGATACGAAGTCATCGAGAGCCGGCGCGGCCAGTTCCGACGCGTCTTCGCGCTGCCCTCCCAAGTGGACGTGGACCAGGTCCGTGCGAGATACCGTGACGGCGTGCTACGCATCGAGTTGCCCAAGCGCGCCGGCACCGTTGGACGGCGCATCGAGGTTCGCGCGGGCTGATTCTGCGCCACCGGGGACGGGCTGCGCCGCCCTGCTCGCCCGACCAGGTCGGGCCCCGGAGCGCCGCTTGCTCCCCCGGATGGCGTGACCGCCATGCCTCCACCTTTTGCGCCGCGCAGCGGCACCACGGGCCGACAGGCTCGCCATGCCGACGAGCCGGCCGGCTGGCGGCGGCGCATGCCCCGCCTCCTGCGCGAGACCTTCGGTCTGCCTCGGCTGCGCGAAGCCCAGGCCGTGGTGATCGAACGGGTGATGCAGGGCCGGCCGACGCTCGCCGTCATGCCTACGGGTGCCGGCAAGTCCTTGTGCTATCAGCTCCCCGCGCTGCTGCTCCCTGGCACCACGGTCGTCGTGTCGCCGCTCATCGCGTTGATGAAGGACCAGTGCGACAAGCTCGTCGAACTCGGAGTTCCCGCGGTGCAATTGCACAGCGCGCTGTCCGCGGGTGAGACACGCGATGCCGAGACGGCAATCGAGGCCGGCCGGGGCCGTATCGTCTTCACGACGCCCGAACGGTTGGCCGAGCCAGGGTTCCTGGACCTCGTCAGCCGCCACCCGGTCGGCCTGCTGGTCGTCGACGAGGTGCACTGCCTGTCGCAATGGGGCCACGACTTCCGTCCTGCGTTCCTGGAGATCGGCCCCGCCTGGCAGCGGCTGGGGCGGCCACGCCTGCTCGCGCTGACCGCCACGGCCACCAGCACCGTGATCGAGGACGTCGTGTCGCAACTGCGCGTGCCGGGACTCGAGGTGCTCGCCGCCAGCACCTACCGGCCGAACCTCTACTTCTCGGTGGAGCGCTTCACCGCGCCCGCGGCCCGGGTGGAGCGGCTGGTGCATGTGGTCCGGGAACTGCAGGGACCGGGGATCGTGTACGCGGCCACGGTGAAGATGGCCGAGGACGTGCACCAGGCCCTGCGGGCCGCCGGGATCGCGGCCGAGTGCTACCACGGCCGTCTGGGCTCGGCCCAGCGCCGCCAGGCGCAGGACGCCTTCATGGACGGTCGCGCGCGGGTGATGGTGGCGACCAATGCCTTCGGCCTGGGCATCGACAAGGCGGACAACCGCTTCGTGATCCACTGCCAGATGCCGGGCAGCCTGGATGCGTACTACCAGGAAGCGGGGCGGGCGGGGCGCGACGGGCAGCCGGCTTCTTGCGTGCTGCTGTTCGACGAACGCGACAAGGCGGTGCAGCGCTTCCTCATGGCCGGCCGGTATCCCGGGGAGGAAGAGGTGCGGCAGGTTCTGCAAACCCTGGAGCGGTTGGGTGAGTGCCAGCTCGCGCAGTTGCAGGCGGAGTGTCCGGCGCCTCGCAACAAGGTGCAGGTCGCACTCAGGCTGCTGCGCCAGGCGGGCCTCGTCCTGCAGAACCGCCAGCGGCGTCTGAAGCTCGCAGAAGGCCACCCGGGCATGGCCGGCATCGGCCCACTCGTGCAGGCCTACCGAGACAAGGCGGAGCACGACCGCGAGATGCTCGAGGCCATGGTCTTCTACGGCCGCACCGGCTATTGCCGCTGGAAGGTGCTCCTGGAGTACTTCGAAGAGGAACAGGCTTTCGAGCATTGCGGCCACTGCGACAACTGCCTGCGCCAAGAGGCGCGGCAGCAGGCCGAGTCGGTCACGGCCCAGGACCACGCAGAAGACGCCCCCGCAGCGTCCGTCGACGCGGACGGAAGGAACGGTGCCCCCCGGCTGCGCCCCGGCGAGGCGGTGCGCGTCCCCCGCTACGGCGAGGGGGAGGTGGTCGAGGCAAACGCCGAGCACGTGCGCATCGCATTTCCGAGCGGCCGGCAACGCAGCTTCCTGCCGGAGTACGTCGAGCGGATCGAGGACGAGGCGGCTTGACCCCCTGTCGGCGAATGCCTCCAACGCGGGCGGTCCCGCGTCGTGCGGGCCCTCGCAGCGCGCCGGCGGCCTTCACCCCCTGGCCTGCCGCTCCTTTGCCTTGCCCGGCGCGTCCTCCTCCACGACCTGGTGCAGGAAGCGGCACAACGCGTCGGTCGGTTCGGCATCGTCGATCGAGAGCATCTGGATGCCCCATTGCGCGAGCACGGCCTCCTGCACCGGGTTTGGATCCGGCGTGAAGAAGTACGACCGCGGCTGCGGCACGTCCGGCATCGCCGCACGCCACAGGCGCGCGAGCTTGTAGAAGAGGTAACGGATGTTGATGTCGGACAGGCTGTAGCCGATGAAGAGCACCGAGCGCCCCAGCACGTCGGCGCGCAGCTTGATGTCCAGGGGCGACTCGAAGTCCAGGCGCCGGAAATAGCTGCTCTCGTCCAGCACGATGGACTCGTCGTTCTCGAAGTCCCCGTGGAACTTGACGATCTGCGGCACCTCGGCGCGGATGCGCGCGAGGTCGGCGACCGTCACGATCTTCACGTATGGTCGCCCGTGATGCTCGAAGGCGCTCTCCAGCCAGCGGTCGTAGTTGGTCGTGTAGATCAGCCGGAAACCGCCCTGCACGATGAGCCGGTGCACCTCGGAATCGCCGATGCGCACCCCCTCCCGGTGCCAGGCGCGGTCCATCCAGCTGCGCAAGGGCCCCAGCGAGCCGTGCTGCAGGCGGTAGTACTCCGCCAGGGCCAGATAGCTGCCGTAGCGGCGGAACCGCTCGGGCTCGAAGCCCAGTTCCTCGGCCATGTGGTCGATCAGTTCGCTCCATTGGGGCAGGCCCAGAGACAACGAGGCTCCCGCGCCGACGAACAGAATGAGCTCGCCACGTCGGTGTGCCTCGCGCAGCGGCTCCAGGTGCCCGTGCAGGCTGCCTTCGCCGCCGGAAGCGGGCGACCGACCGGGACGCGAACCCTCACCGCGCGACGACGCGTTCACGGGCCTTCCCCTGCATCACGGGGGCTGGTCGGCGCGCCTGATCGAGGCGCCGGGCGCGCCCTGCCAGGGCCGCACCTGCGACGATGCCGGCTCCGAACGCAACGTAGCCCCACAAGAGCGACGTGCGCCCCAGCCTGCGCTCGAACCCCGGCGTGAACCTCGGGGGCATCAGGCGGAAGTCCACCCATGCCGCCAGCGCGGTGAGGATGGCGGCGTCGCGCACGGTCGCCGCCGTCATGCCCCTCGGGGGCCCGCGCCGGCTCGGCGCCCATCGCGCGAAGACCGCCGCCCAGAAGACGGAACAGGCGTGATGGATCGCTGCCCCCGTGGCGGTGTAGCGCGCGGAGGCCCCGTCCTGCGCCAGGGCCGGCTCGTCGTGCACCCAATGGCTGGGCGCGTTCACCGGTGCGAGCGGGCTGCGGCCTTCGCGGCGAGCGCCCCAGGCCAGGGCCGCAGTGGACGCGAGGCTGGCGAGGCTGCCCATCAGCAGGACGTCGAGCCAGTACGAGCGCAGGAAGGTCATGGTCGGGGAATGGCGATTGCCACGGACAGCGACAGGTGCCCGTCTTCCGGCAAGCGACGTTCCCTCGGCCGCGCTCGGGCACTGCTGCGGAGGTGTCACCGGTGATCGTGCTCGTGACCGGCGCCCAGGGGTTCCTGGGCAGTCGCCTGGTGTGTGCGCTGCTCGGCGCGGGTCACCATGTGGTGTGCGCCGTGCGCCGCCCGCCAACACCGCCGACGGCCGGGGCCCCGGCCCCGTTGCGCTACGTGCGCGCCGACTTCAGTCGCGACCACGATCCCGAAACCTGGGCGGCCCGGCTGGCGGGCGTGGACGTGGTGGTCAACGCCGCCGGGATTCTGCGGGAATCTGCCGACGCGCGGTTCGAGGACGTGCACGTGCGCGGGCCCTGCGCGCTCTTTGCCGCCTGCGCGATGGCCGGAGTGCCGCGTGTCGTGCAGGTCTCCGCGCTCGGGGCCGACGAGCGGGCACGTTCGGCCTACCACGTCAGCAAGAAGGCGGCGGACGACTACCTGCTGCGCCTGCCACTCGCCTCGGTCGCCGTCGTGCAACCCTCGCTGGTCTACGGACCCGGCGGCACCAGCGCCCGCCTCTTCACCCGGCTGGCCAGCCTGCCCCTCATTCCCCTGCCTGGCGACGGCGATCAGGCACTGCAGCCCATCCACGCGGACGACGCCGTCCGCGCGCTCCTGCGCCTCGTGGAAGACGAGACGGTGCGGGGCCGCGTGCCGCTGGTGGGCCCACGGGAGGTCACGTTGCGCGAATGGCTGGCTGCCCTGCGGGAAGGAATGGGCCTGGGGCGGGCTCGCTTCCTCCCCGTGCCGCGGCCCCTCGTGACGGCCGGTGCCCGGTTGATGGGCCGGCTGCCCGCCAGCCTGCTCGACGCCGACACCTGGCAGATGCTGGAGCGGGGCAACACCGCTCCAGCCGACGCCACCGTCGCGCTGCTCGGGCACCCGCCGCGGGCGGTCGAGCACTTCGTGGGCGCATCGCAGGCCCGGGCCGTGCGGCGCGAGGCGCAGCTCGGCTGGTTGCTGCCGCTGCTGCGTCTTTCGATCGCCCTCGTCTGGATCGTCACCGGCATCGTCTCACTCGGCATCTATCCGGTCGCGCAGAGCCTGGATCTGCTGGCCCGCGCTGGCGTGCCCGAGACGCTGAGGCCGGCGATGCTCTACGGCGCGGCCGCCCTGGACCTGGCGCTCGGCGTGGCGACGATGACCGTGCGCCGGCACCGGCGGGTGCTGTGGCGCGCACAGATCGGGCTGATCCTGTTCTACACGCTGATCATCACGGTCAGGCTGCCCGAGTTCTGGCTGCACCCCTATGGACCCGTGTTGAAGAACCTGCCGCTGCTGGCGGCGCTGGTGCTGCTGGACACGCTGGAGGAAGAGGAAGGCCGACGCTGATGGAATACCTGATCGCCAAGTGGCTGCACGTGCTGTCGTCCACCCTGCTCTTCGGCACGGGGCTCGGCTCGGCCTATTACATGTTTTTCGTCAGCCGCACTCGCGACCCCCGCGCGGTGGCCCGGGTGGTGCGCCTGGTGGTGCGGGCGGACTGGTGGTTCACCACGACGACCATCGTCTTCCAGCCCCTGAGCGGCCTGTACATGATGCACCTGACGGGCCTGCCGCTCGCCACGCCCTGGATCCTGTGGTCCTTCGTGCTGTACTTCGTCGCCGGCGCCTGCTGGCTGCCGGTGGTGTGGATGCAGATCCGCATGCGCGACATGGCCGAGCGGGCCGTGCGCGAAGGCACCGAACTGCCGCCGCTCTACTTCCGCTACTTCCGGTACTGGACGGCGCTCGGCTTTCCGGCCTTCTTCGCGCTGGTCATCGTGTTCTGGCTGATGGTCGCCAAGCCGTCATGAGCAAGGCGGGCAGGACCTGCCCGGCCATCGGAGGCTCTGTGCGGCGCCCCCGGCGGGCTGTCCGGCCACGCATCACGTCGCGGGCCGCGCCGCGGCGCCCACCGCGTCCGGCCAATGCCGGCGCAGCACCATCCAGGCGACCAGCCCGACGCTCAACATCAGCAGCGAGGCGATCGCCAGTTGCAGCGTCGAGTGCATCACGAGCGGCGCCACCACGCCGGCGACGATGCCGTTGGCCACCGACGCGACGACCGCCTGCAGCGACGAGGCCAGGCCGCGGCGCTGAGGAAAGAGGTCCAGCACCATGAGCGTGACGACCGGCACCATCAAGGCCCAGCCGAAGGCGAACACGGCGATCGGGATCAGCGCCCAACCCGCATGCGGTTCGAGCACCGCGTTGGCGGCGACATTGAGCAGGGACACGACCACCATGATCACGAAGCCATGCCGGATCTGCCGGCGCGGCACGATACGGCCCGCCAGCCGGCCACTGGCCCAGGCCCCGCCCATGATGCCGGCGATGGTCAGCACGAAGAACCAGAAGAACTCTGTGGGCGCAAGTTGCAGGTGGTCGCCCAGGAACGCCGGCGCCGCCAGCACGTAGAGGAACATGCCGTTGAACGGCACGCCGCTGGCCAGCGCGAGCAGGAAAAACCGCGGATTCGAACCGATCTGCCAGTAGCCGCGCATCAGGTTGCCGACGTTGAACGGTTGCCGTTGCGAGGGGTGCAGCGACTCCGGTAGCAGCTTCCAGTTGGCCACCCACAGCGCGACGCCGACGAAGGCCAGGAACCAGAAGATCGCGTGCCAGTCGGCATGCACGAAGAGGTAGCCGCCGACGATGGGCGCGACGGCCGGCGCGACGCCGAAGTAGATCGTGACTTGCGACATCACCCGTTGCGCATCGGCCGGCGGGAACATGTCGCGGATCACCGCGCGCGAGACGACGATGCCGGCGCCCGTGGACAGACCCTGCAGCGCACGGAAGAAGACCAGCGCCCCGATGCTTTGTGACAGCGCGCAGCCCACCGAGGCGATCGTGAAGACGGCCACGCCGGTGAGCACCACCGGCCGCCGGCCGAAACTGTCGGCCAGCGCCCCGTGGAAGAGGTTCATGAAGGCGAAGCCGAACAGATAGGCCGACAGCGTCTGCTGCATCTGCACCGGAGTCGCGTTCAGCGATCGGGCGATCCCGGAAAAGGCGGGGATGTAGGTGTCGATCGAGAACGGCCCGAGCATGCCCAGCGCCGCCAGCAGCACGGCCAGGGCCCAGCGCGGGGCCGTCCACAACTTGTCGGCATCGGGATTCATCGCGGCTCGCTTGTTCTTGTTGTCAGCTGACCCGTCGTCCGACGGGTGGGAAGGAAAGAGTGCGTGAAGCGAGCCGATAGGCCGGATTCTGTGCGGCGGGTCGCCCCGCCGTGACCGCCATTCCTCTGGGCCGTGGATCGCTCGCACGGCTCGGTGCTACCTACCCGCCGGC
>DATMBN010000095.1:0-40912 GCA_035559275.1 Burkholderiaceae bacterium | reverse complement strand
GTCACAGGGGGCAGATCGAAGTCGCCCAGCTCTATCGCGAGTTGCTCCAGGGCAGCGCGATCCGCGCCTCGCACCGCGTGGGCGACGACCGCGTGCAGGATCCCTACTCGCTGCGCTGCCAGCCGCAGGTGATGGGCGCCTGCCTCGACCTCATCCGCCAGTCGGCCGCCACCCTCGTGACCGAGGCCAACGCCGTCTCCGACAACCCGCTGGTGTTCGCCGACTCGGGTCAGGTGCTCTCGGGCGGGAACTTCCACGCCGAGCCGGTCGCCTTCGCCGCCGACACGCTGGCCCTGGCCATCGCCGAGGTCGGAGCGCTGTCCGAGCGGCGCATCGCGTTGCTGATCGACGCCACGCTGTCGGGCCTGCCGTCCTTCCTGGTGCGCGAGCCGGGGATCAACTCCGGCTTCATGATCGCCCACGTGACGGCCGCGGCGCTCGCCAGCGAGAACAAGACGCTCGCCCACCCCGCCAGCGTGGATTCGCTCCCCACCTCGGCGAACCAGGAGGACCATGTCAGCATGGCCACCTTCGCCGCGCGCAAGCTCGCGGACATGGCCACCAACGTGCGCCACATCATCGCGATCGAGCTGCTCGCCGCCGCGCAGGGCATCGACTTCCACCGCCCGCTGCGCACCTCCGGCCGGCTGGAGGAGGCCCACGCGCTGATCCGCAGCAAGGTCCCGCATTACGCGCGCGACCGCGTCTTCGCGCCCGACATCGCGGCCGTGGAGCAACTGATCGACGGCGGCAGCTTCACGCGCTACGCGGGCCGCGTGCTGCCCTCCTGGAGCGCGGGATGAGCGACGCAGCTCTTGCGGGCACCGCGGAGGACGCCTGGCGCGCGCCCTGGCAGGGCCGGGTGGATGCTGCGGACGGCGCGGCGGGGCATCGCTGGCACCAGATCGTTCGGCCTTGGCAGCCGGGACTGCCGGCCGGCGTCGCGCTGCTCGGCCTGGCGAGCGACGAAGGCGTGCGCCGCAACCAGGGCCGCGCGGGCGCAGCCGAGGGGCCAGACGCCCTGCGCCGCGCCCTGGCGCCACTGCCCGCCGGGGAAGGCTTGGACCTCCTCGACGCCGGCACCGTGGTGTGCGCCGAGGAGCAGCTCGAAGCAGCACAGGCCGATTACGCCGCACGCGCCGCATGCCTGCTGCAGGAAGGCCACCTGGTCATCGGCCTGGGAGGCGGCCACGAGATCGCGTGGGCCAGCTACCAGGCCCTCGTTGCCGACTTGCGGCAGCGACCTTCGCAGCGTCTTGCCATCGTGAACTTCGACGCCCACTTCGACCTGCGCGCCGACCCGCGGCCGACCTCGGGCACCCCTTTCCTGCAGGCCCTGCAGCACGCGCGCCAGCATCATCTCCCGGTCGACTACCGCGTGCTCGGCATCTCCCGCACGGCCAACACCCGGGCCCTCTTCGACGCCGCGAGCGCCTGGGGCGTGCAGTGGACTGTCGACGAGGAGATGACGCTGCTGCACCTGGACCGCCTGCAACGCGAACTCGCCGGCTGGCTGCGGGGATACGACGCCGTCTATCTGAGCTTGTGCCTGGATGTCCTGCCCGCCTCGGTGGCGCCCGGCGTCAGTGCCCCTGCGGCACGGGGCGTGCCGCAGGAGGTGCTGGAGCCACTGGTGCAGACCGTCGCCGGATGCGGGCTCCTGCGCCTGGCCGACGTCGCCGAGCTGTGCCCCCGTCTGGACGCCGACCAACGCACCGCGCGTACCGCCGCCCGGCTGCTGTGGCAGGTGGTCGAGTCGCACCGCGACGCGGCCCGGAAAGGACGCGCATGACTGCGGGGAACGACCGCACCTCCTGGCTGATCCGCCGCGCGCACGTCGCGTCGATGGACGAGGAACGCGGCTGGGGCGAACTGAAAGACGCCGCCGTGCTCGTCCGCGAGGGCCGTATCGCGTGGGTCGGTCCCCAACGCGACCTGCCCGCGCTGCCCGGCCTCGACCTGCCCGAACACGACGCCGCCGGCCGCTGGCTCACGCCGGGGCTCATCGACTGCCACACGCATCTCGTGTGGGCCGGCAGCCGCGCCTCGGAGATCGAGCGGCGCTGGCAAGGCGAAAGTTACGAGGAGATGGCCCGCGCCGGAGGCGGCATCCTCGCCACCGTGCGCGCGACGCGCGCCGCCTCGCTCGAGGATCTGATAGCCGCCGCCACGCCACGTCTGCGGGCCCTCATGGCCGAGGGCGTCACGACGGTCGAGATCAAGTCCGGCTACGGCCTGGAACTGGACGCCGAGCGGCGGATGCTGCAGGCTGCCCGCCTGATCGGCGAGCGCGAAGGCGTCGCGGTGCGCACCACCTTCCTCGGCGCGCACGCCGTCCCACCCGAGTTCCGGGGGCGGGCCGACGACTACATCACCCTGGTCTGCGAAAAGATGCTGCCGACGCTCCATCGCGAGGGCCTGGTCGATGCGGTGGACGCGTTCTGCGAAGGCATCGGCTTCTCGCCCGAGCAGACGCGGCGCGTGTTCGATGCGGCGCAACGCCTGGGCCTGCCCGTCAAGCTCCACGCCGACCAGCTCTCCGACCTCGGCGGCGCGGCGTTGGCGGGCCGGTACCGCGCGCTGTCGGCGGACCATCTCGAGTGCACGCACGCAGACTCGGTGCGGGCGATGGCCGCCGCGGGAACGGTTGCCGTCCTGTTGCCCGGCGCGTTCTACTGCCTGCGCGAAACCCGTCTGCCGCCCGTCGCGGCACTGCGCACGCAGGGCGTGCCGATCGCCCTTTCCACCGACTGCAACCCGGGCACGAGCCCGTGCACCTCATTGCTGCTCATGCTGCACATGGGCTGCACCTTCTTCGGTCTGACGCCCGTGGAGGCGCTCGCCGGAGTCACCCGCCATGCCGCGCGGGCCTTGGGGCTCCATGGCGAGACGGGGCGCATCGTCGCCGGTCTTCGAGCGGACCTCGCCCTGTGGGCGATCGATCATCCGCGCGATCTCGCCTGCCAGTTCGGGCATCGGCCGCTGGCGGCGTGCTGGCGGCGTGGGCGACTCGATCTGGCCCCCTGACACGGTGCTTTTCCCACCCACAGGACCTGCGGCTGGGGCGACACTGCACAAGTCGCCCTGGAGCCAGCCACCGATGTCCTCACCTGCCGTCCCGATCAGCCCCGATTTCGCCTCGATCCACAACTACTACGAGCGCCCGGTGCTCGAGGCGGTGGCCGCCGTCGCCTCGCACTATCCTCTCGTCGAAGGCGAACTGCTCGCCGACGTGGCGTGCGTTGCGCTCAACCGCCTGCCCCCGCGGTACATCAGGCATGACGTGGACCTGGCGTTCTACCTGACCGAAAAGGAACGGGCCGACAACGAGAAGGCGGTGGGGGATGCCGTGCGTTACGCGTTCGAGTTCGTCCAGGCCCGGCGCGCGATGCGGGCGCGCTGAGCGGTCAGCTTCCGCGCTCGCCGCGGCCGGCCCAGGTTCCCGGCAAACGCCCCCTAGGGGCTTTCGATCCCGCCGTTGACCCGCCGCGCCGCGGGCGGCACGAGGATGGTCGGCAGGCTCGCCGGGAGCGTGCGCGGATAGTCGCGGCTGTAGTGCAGGCCGCGGCTTTCGTGCCGCTGCAAGGCCGAGCGCACGATGAGCTCGGCGCAGTCCACCAGGTTGCGCAGCTCCAGCAGGTCACGCGTCACCCGGAAGTTGGCGTAGTAGTCGTCGATCTCGCTGCGCAGCAGTTGGATGCGGTGCAACGCCCGCTCCAGGCGACGGGTCGTGCGCACGATGCCGACGTAGTTCCACATCAGCAAGCGCAGTTCGTCCCAGTTGTGGGCGATCACGACCTGCTCGTCGGCATCCTCCACCTGGCTCTCGTCCCAGGCTGGCAGCACCGGCAAGGCATCCTGGTCCTGCGCGCCGATGTGCGCCGCCACCGTGCGGCCCAGCACCACGCACTCGAGGAGCGAATTGCTCGCCAGACGGTTGGCGCCGTGCAGGCCGGTGTAGCTCGTCTCGCCGACCGCGTAGAGTCCCGGCAGGTCGGTGCGGCCTTCCAGGTCCGTCACCACGCCGCCACAGGTGTAGTGCGCAGCGGGCACGACCGGAATGGGCTGGCGCGTGATGTCGATACCCAGCCGCAGGCAGCGCGCGTAGATGGTCGGGAAGTGCTCCTTCAGGAACTCGGCGCCCAAGTGCGTGGCGTCGAGCCACACGTGGTCCAGGCCGTGCTTCTTCATCTCGAAGTCGATCGCGCGGGCGACGATGTCGCGGGGCGCGAGCTCCCCGCGCGGGTCGTGATCGGCCATGAACCGGCGCCCGTCCGGCAGCTTCAGGTGCGCTCCCTCGCCGCGCAGCGCCTCGGTGATGAGGAAGCTGCGCTCCTGAGGGTGGTACAGGCACGTCGGGTGGAACTGGACGAACTCCATGTTGCCCACCCGGCAGCCGGCCCGCCATGCCATCGCGATCCCGTCGCCGGTGGCCGTGTCCGGGTTGCTGGTGTAGCGGTAGACCTTGCCCACGCCCCCGGTGGCGAGCACCACCGCGGCGGCCGGCAGCGTCTCGACGCGGCCATGCTCGATGTCCAGCGCGTAGATGCCATAGCAGCGCGAGGGTTCGTCGCGCTTGAGGTGGCGGGAGGTGATGAGGTCCACGGCCATCCAGCGCTCGCGCAATTGGATGTTCGGGTGCCGCCGGACCTCTGCGAGCAGTACGTCATGGATGGCCTTGCCCGTGGCGTCCGCCGCGTGGGCGATCCGGCGCACCGCGTGGCCACCCTCGCGCGTCAGATGCAGGCCGAGCGGGCCGCTGGGATCGGGCGAGAACGGAACGCCCTGCTGCACCAGCCATTCGATCGCATCGGCGCTGTGCTCGGCGATGAAGCGTGCCGTGCGCTCGTCCACCAGCCCGGCGCCTGCATCCTGCGTGTCGCGGACGTGGCTGTCGATGCTGTCGTCGCTGCCCAGTACCCCGACGATGCCCCCCTGCGCCCATGCGGTGGCCGCCTCCTCCAGGCCGCGCTTGGCCAGCACGATCACCGGTTGCCGGTCGGCCAGGTGCAGCGCCACCGTGAGCCCGGCAAGCCCTGCACCGACGATCACCACCGGTGCTCCCATCTCCATGGTCATCTGTGTTCCCTCGAGCGCCGTCCCTGCCGGCCGACGCAGGCCCGTCGCGTATGCGCGACGTCATCCGATCACAACAAAGTGCCGTTCCATTCTATCGACGGGACTCCGGCGGGCCCGCCCCGCTTCGCTGGAAGAGGCGCGCGTGCACCGCGCCATTCCCCCATCCAGGGGACGACCGGCGAGACACCGCTCGTTACACTCACAGCTACATCCCACAGGACTTCCTTCGATGCATCCGTCCCACGCAGCCCTCGGCCGGCCCTCGCCCGCGGATCCCGGAGTTCCCGCGCCCATGGGCGCATGGGAGGCGACGATGCCAGCGGACGACCTGATGGCCACGCGCATCATGCGCGGGGAGAAGGAATACCTGGCGCCCGCCGAGCGGGAGATCGGGCGACTGACCGCCCCCAACCTGCGCGAGCTGTTCGTCTCCTGCGATGCGGCAGAGGCTCTGCGACAGCAGTTCGAACACCTGCAAAGCCGTCACATCGCGCTGCACGACCTGGGCTCCGGCACCATCGGGACGCAGCTGCTGCGCCAACTTGCCGCCATGGGCGGCGGCGCGGTGCAGCAACTCGTCATCCGTCAGCAGGGCTACGGCACCACCCTGGCGACGGTGCAGTATGCCGACTACACCGCGCCCGGCGGGCAAGTGCCCGTGCGCGTGTACTCCACCAACGTGCAGGCGACGCCGGCAGCGCAGGAAGCCGTCGCCAGGGCCATGCTCGAGCTTGCCCAGGCCAGCGTGCTGCTGCTCCGCGAGCAGGCCACGCCCTCGCCGGCGCAGTCCCTGCGGCAGGCGCTGCAGATGGTGCACAGCGGACCATGGGTCTGCCCGAACCTGCTCGTCATGCCCCTCGGCCCTCAGGCGGCGGCCGCCGCTGCCGCGCAATGCAGCCAGGTGGTGCAGCGCAACGGGCTGCTGCTGCGCGCATCGCCGCAGCCCGCCAAGGGGTCGGACGCCTGGGCCTTCATCCTCGGCTTTTGGCAGAAGAACGAAGGGCGCGGACGGCTCGCCCCGACCGCCACGGCCTCTGTCCCGCCGCTGGCATTGCTCCAGCTGCGTCCGACCGCGCAGGAGCCGGACGCACCGGCGCCCCTCATGCCCGCGCCACCGCGCGCCGCTTCGTCCTCCGCACAGGCACCCGGCGCCACCGTGGCGAGCAACTACGTCGAGCACGTGCGCCAACTCACCGGCCTGCTCGCCTGCTGCGTGTTCGACGTGTCGACCGGCGCCCCGCTCGGCCATGCGGGCCACAGCCTGGGACCGCTCGAGATGGCCCGCCAGGGCAGCGCCTTGCTGCACGCGCAGGAGACCGCGCGACTGGCTCTCGGGCTGACCGAACCCGCGGAGGAACTGCTCATCTCGTCGCAGCGGCACCACCAGGTCGTGCGCCCGCTGCCCGGACATGCCGGCCTGGCGTTGCACGCCCTCCTCGACCGCAGCAAGACCAACCAATCGCTGGTGCGATTCCAGTTGCAGCGCATCGACGGCGTCTGGGCGCGCTGAGCACGGCCGGTCGCACCTGGCCGGCCTTCCTCCACGCGGTGTCCGGCGCTCAGTGCACCACGCGCTCGAAGACGAACTCCGGTCCCTTCTCCCCAAGGGCCACGTCCACCGGAATCACGTCCTTCGGGCCGAAGCGGCCTTCCAGGATCAGCCGGGCCACCGGGTTCTCGATGCGGTGCTGGATCGCGCGCTTGAGCGGCCGCGCGCCAAACACCGGGTCGAAGCCCACCTTGGCGAGCTCGGCCAGCGCCGCGGGCGAGACGTCGAGCTTCATGTCCATCCGTTCCAAACGCTGCTCGAGCTGACGCAGCTGGATCCTGGCGATCGACTCGATGTGCTTCTGGTCGAGCGCGTGGAATACCACGGTCTCGTCGATGCGATTGAGGAACTCCGGCCGGAAGTGTTGCTTCACCTCCGCCCACACCGCGTCGCGGATCGTCTCCGGGTCCTCGCCGGACATCTGCATGATGAGGTGCGAGCCCAGGTTGCTCGTCATCACGATGACGGTGTTTTTGAAGTCCACGGTGCGGCCCTGGCCGTCCGTGAGCCGGCCATCGTCCAGCACCTGGAGCAGCACGTTGAACACATCCGGATGGGCCTTCTCGACTTCGTCCAGCAGCACCACGCTGTAGGGCTTGCGCCGCACCGCCTCGGTGAGATACCCGCCCTCGTCGTAGCCCACGTAACCCGGGGGCGCGCCGATCAGCCGCGACACCGAGTGCTTCTCCATGAACTCGCTCATGTCGATGCGGATCATGTGCTCCTCGCTGTCGAAGAGGAAGCTCGCCAGCGCCTTGCACAGCTCGGTCTTGCCCACGCCCGTCGGGCCCAGGAAGAGGAAGGACCCGTACGGCCGGTTCGGGTCCGACAGGCCGGCACGCGAGCGGCGGATGGCGTCGCTCACCGCACGGATGGCCTCGTCCTGCCCGACGACGCGCTCGTGCAGCTTCTCCTCCATCTTGAGCAGCTTCTCGCGCTCGCCCTGCATGAGCTTGCTGACCGGAATGCCGGTCGCGCGCGAGACCACCTCGGCGATCTCTTCCGCGCCAACCATGGTGCGCAGCAGCTGCGGCCGGCCGCCGTCCTTGGCGTCCTTGGCCTTGCCCGCCTCCTTGGCCTGCGCGTCCTTCAGGCGCTTTTCCAGCTCCGGCAGCTTGCCGTACTGCAGCTCGGCGACCTTGTTGAAGTCGCCCTTGCGCTTGAACTCCTCGATCTGGAATTTGATGCGATCGATCTCTTCCTTGACCTGCGCCGACCCCTGGGCCGCGGCCTTCTCGGCCTTCCAGATCTCCTCAAGATCGGCATATTCGCGCTCGAGCTTGGCGATCTCGTCCTCGATCAGCGACAGGCGCTTTTGCGACGCCTCGTCCTTCTCCTTGCGCACCGCCTCACGCTCGATCTTGAGCTGGATCAGGCGCCGGTCGAGCCGGTCCATCTCCTCCGGCTTGGAATCGATCTCGATCTTGATCTTGGCCGCGGCCTCGTCGATCAGGTCGATGGCCTTGTCGGGCAGGAAGCGATCCGTGATGTAGCGGTGCGACAGCTCCGCCGCGGCCACGATCGCCGGGTCGGTGATCTCCACGCCGTGGTGGACCTCGTACTTCTCCTGCAGGCCGCGCAGGATGGCGATGGTCTGCTCGACGCTGGGCTCGTCGACCAGGATCTTCTGGAAGCGCCGCTCCAGCGCCGCGTCCTTCTCGATGTACTTGCGGTATTCGTCCAGCGTGGTCGCGCCGATGCAATGCAGCTCGCCGCGCGCCAGCGCGGGCTTGAGCATGTTGCCCGCGTCGATGGCGCCCTCGGCCTTGCCGGCGCCCACCATCGTGTGGATCTCGTCGATGAAGAGGATGATGCGGCCTTCATCCTGCGACACCTCCTTGAGCACGGCCTTGAGCCGCTCCTCGAACTCGCCGCGGAACTTCGCGCCGGCCAGCAGCCCTGCCATGTCGAGCACCAGCACCCGCTTGTCGCGCAGCGTGTCCGGCACCTCGCCGGCCACGATACGCTGCGCCAGGCCCTCGACGATCGCCGTCTTGCCCACGCCCGGCTCGCCGATGAGCACCGGGTTGTTCTTGGAGCGCCGCTGCAGCACCTGGATCGCGCGCCGGATCTCGTCGTCGCGGCCGATCACCGGGTCGAGCTTGCCCTGGCGGGCGCGCTCGGTCAGGTCCAGCGTGTATTTCTTCAACGCCTCGCGCTGGCCCTCCGCCTCGGCGTTGTCCACGTGCTGGCCGCCCCGCACGGCCTCGATGGCCGCCTCCAGCGCACGGCGCGTGAGGCCATGCTCCTTGGCGATCTGGCCGATCTCGGCCTTGGTCTCGGTCAGCGCGAGCAGGAACATCTCGCTCGCGATGAACTGGTCTCCGCGCTTGAGCGCCTCCTTCTCGGCCGCCTGCAGGAGCGAGACCGTGTCGCGGCCCACCTGGACCTGCTCCGCGCCCTGCACTTGAGGCAGCCGCTTGATCGCGGCCTCCACGGCCCGGCGCAGCCCACCAGTGTTCACCCCTGCGCGGTCCAGCAAGGCCTTGGGGCCCTCGTCCTGCTGCAGCATGGCCAGCAGGATGTGCGCCGGCTCGATGTAGGGGTTATCGTGCGCCAGCGCCAGGCTCTGGGCATCGCCCAGGGCCTCCTGGAACTTGGTGGTGAGTTTTTCGAGTCGCATGGGAAAAATCCTCCGATTGCGACGCAAATGAGGCGGGGATCGCCCATTTCAAGTGCAAACCCCGTGCCCCGCGGTGGCACGACCGGCTCAGGCCCACACCCATCGTGCCACCCGAAACCCAAGCGCGGCGCACCCCAGCCCGCCCGCCACGTGGGCCAGCGCGTGTGCCGCCGCCAGGCCCCACTGGTCCTTGTGCAGCAGCTGGAGCGACTCCAGCGAGAACGCCGAGAACGTGGTCAACGCCCCCAGGAAGCCGGTGACGAACAGCAGCCGCCAGAACTCGTCCGGATGGCGGCTGAACCAGACCAGGGACGCACCGATCAGGAGGCCCCCGACGCAGTTCACGAGCAGCGTGCCCAGGGGGAACCCGGACCAGGAGGCATGGAGCCACACCCCGGCGAGCCAGCGCAGCCAGGCGCCGATGACGGCGCCCAGGGCCACCGCCAGCGCGTGCGTCAGGGTCAGCTGCTGCATCACCGGCCGGCCCCGGGGATATCGCCCGCAGCGTTGGGCGCGGCAATCCCCCAGCGCGCCAGCGCGGCGTCATCGCTGGCACGGGCGTCCACCCAGCGCGCCCCCTGCGGCGTGTGCTCCTTCTTCCAGAAGGGTGCCTGGGTCTTGAGGTAGTCCATCAGGAACTCGCAGGCCTGGAAGGCTTCGCCCCGGTGGGCCGAGGTGACCGCGACCATGACGATCTGGTCGCAAGGCTCGAGCACGCCGACACGGTGGATCACACGGGTCGCCCGGATGCGAAAGCGCCGCGCGGCCTCGTCGATCATGGCCTCGATCGCCTTCTCGGTCATCCCGGGGTAGTGCTCCAGTTCCATCCGCGAGACGCCGCTGCCCTCGTTGACCTCACGCACGGTGCCGACGAAGGCAGCCACCGCGCCGACCTGGGCATCGCCCTCGCGCAGGCGCGCGACCTCGGTCGAGAGGTCGAAGTCCTCGGTCTGGATGCTCACCCGCTCCGTCTGCTTCATCTCGGTCGCTCCGCTTCTGCGCCACGCGTCCCTGGCATGGCTCGCCTCACCCTCCGGTGACAGGCGGGAAGAAGGCGACCTCCGCGTCGTCCCGCAGGGCGGCCGTCTCGTCGCACATCGCCTGGTCGAGCGCGCAGCGCAGGGCCCGGCTGCGCGCCAGGGCCTGGGCGTGGAGGGGAGAGCGCTGGATCAGCCGGTCGCGCAGGTGCCCGACGGTCATGCCCTCCTCCAGCGCCACGGTCTCGCCGGGGCCCAGCGCCTCCCGGATCGAGGCGAAGTACTTCACCCGCACCTTCATTGCATCCACTCCGCAAACGAGACATAGGGCACGAGGTCACCCGCGCTGAAAGCGTGGCCGGGCGGGTTGTCGATGACACCGTCGGCCCAGACCGTCGAGGTCAGCACGCCGGAGCTCTGGTTCGGGAACAGCTCCAGCCGCCCGTCCGCCCCCCGCCGCACCCGCAGGAACTCCCGGCGCTTGTCGGGCTTGGGCCAGTCGAAGCCGGCGGGCAGCCAGACGGGCGGGGGCGCTGCGGTCGCAGCGCCTTGCAGCGCCCGCAACAGCGGACGCACCGCCACCAGGAAGGTCACGAAGCTCGACACCGGGTTGCCAGGCAGCCCGATGAACCAGGCCGTACGCCCGCCGGCACGCACCTCGCCGAAGGCCAGCGGCTTGCCGGGCTTGATCGCGATCTGCCACAGGTCCAGGCGCCCCTCGGCTTCTACCGCCGGCTTGACGTGATCCTCCTCGCCGACCGACACGCCGCCCGAGGTCAGGATGAGGTCGCTCTCGGCGGCCGCCCGCCTCAGCGCCTCGCGGGTCGCGGGGAGGTTGTCGGGCACGATGCCCAGGTCCGAGCACTCGCAGCCGAACTGCGCCAGCAGCCCCTTGAGCGTGTCGCGGTTGGAGTTGTAGATGGCCCCGGGCTTGAGCGGCTGGCCTGGCATCACCAGCTCGTCGCCGGTGGAAAAGAGCGCGACGCGGGGGCGCCGGACCACCCTTACCTCGGCGCGACCGACCGTGGCGGCCAGTCCCAACCCCTGGGGTGTCAGCCGGGTGCCGCGCGGCAGCACCACGGATCCGCCCCGCACGTCCTCGCCCGCTTCGCGTACCCACTGGCGGGCGGTCGGCACGGCCTGTACCCGCACCCCGCCCTCCACGGGCTCGCAAAGCTCCTGCATCACGATGGCATCGGCCCCTTCCGGCAGCAGCGCGCCGGTGAAGATGCGGGCGGCCGTGCCGGGCTGGAGTGGCGCGCCGACATGCCCCGCGGGGATGCGCTGGGCGACAGGAAGCACGACGCCGGGCTCCGGGACGTCCGCCAGCCGCACGGCGTAGCCGTCCATCGAGCTGTTCGCGTGGCCCGGCACGTCGATGGGGGAGACGACGTCCTCGGCCAGCACACGGCCCAGCGCCAGGGCCAGCGGCAGCGTCTGGGCCTCAGCCAGCGGCCGGACCGAAGAGAGGAGCCTCGTCAGCGCCTCCTCGAGGCTCAACATCGGTGAACGGGGAGCAGTACTCATAGCGGTGTTGATTGTCCAGCAGATGCTGCGCCACCGCGTCGGGGTCGTTCAGATCGAGCACCGGCCGCAGGGTCGGCTCGGGCAGCCGGTCCGGGCTGTCGGTGGCGATCGCGGTGACGAACGGGTCGTGCACGTACTGCACCGGCTTGCCCGTCTCCGGCCGCCACACCTCGATCTTGCAGATGTCAGCGTGCTTGAAGCCCTCCACCAGCACCCAGTCGCATTCCAGGAGTTCGGCGATCAGCTGGTGCACCGTGGGGTCCATGCGGACCTCGTACTCCCGGATCTTGGCCAGCCGACGGTCCGACGCCACGACGACCTCGAAGGCCCCCGCCTGGCGGTGGCGCCAGGAGTCCTTGCCCGGATAGTCGATATCGAACTCGTGATGCGCGTGCTTGACCACGGACACGCGCTGCCCCGCCAGCCTCAGCTGCACGACGAGCTGTTCGACCAAGGTCGTCTTGCCCGATCCCGAATAACCGCAGAACCCAACGACTTTCATGCTTGTGCCGACCCCGTATGGATCAGCAATTCTGCGCGATGTAGTCCTTCACGGCCTGCGCGGAGGGCGGCATGACCGTGAAGCGCTTGGGCAGATCCTCGATCCCTTCGAGCCCCGGCGGACGCTGCGGCTCACGGCCAAGCGCGTCGCGGATCGTCGCGGCGAACTTCGCAGGCAAGGCGGTTTCGAGCACGAGCATCGGCACGCCCGCTTCCACGTAACGGCGGGCCACCTTGAGCCCGTCGGCCGTATGCGTGTCGATCATCACGCCGAAGCGCTCCCAGGTGTCGCGGATGGTCGCCAGCCGATCGGCGTGCGTGCTGCGTCCCGAGACGAAGCCGTACTCGGTCACGCGGGCGAACTCCCCGGCGCTCAGGCTGAACGAACCGCGCTGCTCGACTTCGTCCTTGAAGAGCTGGCGGGTGCGCCCGGCGTCGCGGCCCAGCAGATCGAACACGAAGCGTTCGAAGTTGGACGCCTTGGAGATGTCCATCGACGGGCTCGAGGTCTCGTACGTCTCCGCGCCCTTGCGCACGCGGTACGTGCCGGTACGGAAGAACTCATCGAGCACGTCGTTCTCGTTGGTCGCCAGCACCAGCTTGCGGATCGGCAAGCCCATCATGCGCGCCACGTGTCCGGCGCAGATGTTGCCGAAGTTGCCCGACGGCACCGCGAAGCTGACCTCCTCGTCGTTGCTCTTCGTGGCCTGGAAGTAGCCGGCGAAGTAGTACACCACCTGGGCGACCAGACGGGCCCAGTTGATCGAGTTGACCGTGCCGATCTTGTGGCGGCGCTTGAACTCGATGTCGCTGGAGACGGCCTTGACAATGTCCTGGCAGTCGTCGAACACGCCTTGCACCGCGAGATTGTGGATGTTGGCGTCCTGCAGGCTGTACATCTGCGCCTGCTGGAATGGACTCATGCGCCCGTAGGGCGAGAGCATGAAGACGCGGATGCCCTTCTTGCCACGCATCGCGTACTCGGCGGCGCTGCCGGTGTCGCCCGAGGTCGCCCCCAGGATGTTGAGCTCCTCGCCCCGGCGCGCCAGCTCGTACTCGAACAGGTTGCCGAGCAGCTGCATCGCCATGTCCTTGAAGGCGAGCGTGGGCCCGTTCGACAGGGCCTCCAGCGCGACGCCGGGTTCCAGCGGTTTGAGCGGCACGATGGCCTCGGTGCCGAACACCTGGGGCGTGTAGGTGCGCTCCACGATCGCCCGCAGGTCGGCGGCAGGGATGTCGTCGATGTACAGCGACAGGATCTCGAACGCCAGATCGGCATAGCGCAGGCCGCGCCACCGCACCAGCGTCGCCGCATCGACCTTCGGGTAGTGCGTGGGCAGGTAGAGACCGCCGTCCGGTGCCAGGCCCTCGAGCAGGATCTCGGAGAAGCGGCGCTGCGTGCGCTCGCCGCGCGTGCTGATGTACTTCAAAGTCGTCTCCGGCGTCTCGCGCGCCCGGCCTTCAGTTGTTCAGTTCTTCCTTGCGGATGCGCACGATGGGCTGCAGCACCGTGGGCAGCGCCTGCATCTGCGCGATCGCCTTGTTCATGCGGCCTTCCTGCGTCTCGTGCGTCAGGATGATGAGGTCGGTCTGGTTCTCGTCGTCGCCCGCCTCGCGCTGCAGCACGGCGTCGATGGAGATGTCGTGCTCGGCCAGGATGCCCGTCAGCCGTGCCAGCACGCCGGTCTGGTCGGCCACACGCAGGCGCAGGTAGAACGACGTGATCACGTCCTCGATCGGCAGGATCGGCGCGTTGTCCAGCGCGTCGGGCTGGAAGGCCAGGTGCGGCACGCGGTGGTCGGGGTCGGCGGTGTGCAGCCGGGTCACGTCGACCAGGTCGGCGACGACGGCCGAGGCGGTAGGCTCCGAACCGGCGCCCTTGCCGTAGTACAGCGTCGAGCCCACCGCGTCGCCGTGCACGACGACGGCGTTCATCGCACCTTCCACGTTCGCCAGCAACCGCCTGGCCGGCACCAGCGTCGGGTGCACGCGCAGCTCGATGCCCTCTGCGCGGCGCTTGGTCACGCCCAGTAGCTTGATGCGGTAGCCCAGCTGCTCGGCATACGTGATGTCGGCCGCCTGCAACCGCGTGATGCCCTCGACGTACGCCTTGTCGAACTGCATCGGAATGCCAAAGGCGATCGCGCTCATGATGGTCGCCTTGTGCGCGGCGTCGATCCCCTCGATGTCGAACGTGGGGTCGGCCTCGGCATAACCCAGGCGCTGCGCCTCCTTCAGCACCACGTCGAAGTCCAATCCCTTGGAGCGCATCTCCGAGAGGATGAAATTGGTCGTGCCGTTGATGATCCCGGCGATCCACTGGATGCGGTTGGCCGTCAGTCCCTCGCGCAAGGCCTTGATGATCGGGATGCCGCCGGCCACTGCCGCCTCGAAGGCCACCATCACGCCATGCCGGCTCGCAGCGGCGAAGATCTCGGTACCGTGCACGGCGAGCAGCGCCTTGTTGGCCGTGACCACGTGCTTGCCCGCCTCGATCGCTGCCAGCACCAGCTCGCGTGCGCGGGTCGTGCCGCCGATCAGCTCGACCACGATGTCCACGCCGGGATCGCGTGCCACGGCGTCGAGATCGGTCGACAGCTCGACCTGCGGGCCGAGCGTCTTGCGCGCCTTCTCGGGGCTGCGCACGCCGGCCAGGGCGATCTCGATGCCGCGACCGGCGCGGCGCTTGATCTCCTCCTGGTTGCGCTGCAGCACCTGTGCAACGCCGCCGGCCACCACGCCAGCTCCGAGCAGGCCGATACGAATGGGCTTCATGGAAGGGTCTTCAGACAGAGTGACGTTTGCGGTAGTGCTCGAGGAAGCGCGCGATGCGACCGACCGCCTCGGTCAGATCGTCGGAGTTCGGCAGGAACACCAGTCGGAAGTGGTCGGGCTGCGGCCAGTTGAAGCCGGTGCCCTGGACGATGAGGACCTTCTCCTCGGCCAGCAGCTCGTAGGCGAACTGCTGGTCGTCCTGTATCGGATACAGCTTCGGGTCCAGCCGCGGGAACATGTAGAGCGCGGCCTTGGGCTTGACGCAGCTCACGCCCGGGATCTCGGTCAGCAGCTTGTGCGCCAGATCGCGCTGACGGCACAACCGCCCGCCTGGCGCGACCAGATCCTTGATGCTCTGGTAGCCGCCCAGGGCGGTCTGGATCGCCAGCTGCCCCGGCGTGTTCGCGCACAACCGCATCGACGCGAGCATGTTCAACCCCTCGATGTAGTCGCGCGCGTGTTTCTTCTCGCCCGAGACGACCATCCACCCCGCGCGGTAGCCGCAGGAGCGGTAGTTCTTCGACAGCCCGTTGAAAGTGACGAAGAGCACGTCGTCAGCAAGCGACGCGATGCTGGTGTGCGTGTGCCCGTCGTACAGCGTCTTGTCGTAGATCTCGTCGGCGAAGACGATCAGCTGGTGCTGGCGCGCGATCTCGACCAGTTCCAGCAGCACCGACTCGGGGTACAGGGCGCCTGTCGGGTTGTTCGGGTTGATCACCACCAGCGCCTTGGTCCGCGGCGTGATCTTGGACTTGATGTCCGCGATGTCCGGCATCCAGTCGGACTGCTCGTCGCACATGTAGTGCACGGGCGTACCGCCAGAGAGCGACACCACCGCGGTGTACAGCGGGTAGTCCGGCGCGGGGATCAGCACCTCGTCGCCGTCGTTGAGCAGCGCGTTCAGGCTCAGGCCGATCAGTTCCGAGGCCCCATTGCCCAGGTACACGTCATCGACCGTCACCCCGCGGATGCCCTTCTCCTGCGTGTAGTGCACCACCGCGCGACGCGGGGCGAACAGACCCTTGGAGTCGGTGTAACCCGCCGTGTGGGGCAGGTTGCGGATCATGTCCTGGACGATCTCGTCCGGCGGCTCCAGGCCGAACACCGCGAGGTTGCCGATGTTCAGCTTGATGATCTTGTGGCCCTCCTCCTCCATCTGCCGGGCCTTCTCCAGCACCGGGCCGCGGATGTCGTAACACACATTGGCCAGCTTCGCGGACTTGGCGACGGGTTTCAAGAAGACCTCCGGCAGGGGTTTGGGGCCGTGCAGCTTTCGCTGCAGTGCAAAAACCTATAATTTAACCACAGCCCTTTCCGTTTCCAGCGCCTGCGATCGAATGGTCGCATCCCTTGCCGAGTCCTCCGCGTGAAGCTCCAACCCGACCGCCTGGAAGGCACCAACATGATCAGCGGCTACGACCGCGAGAGCATCTCCGTCAACGGGCAGCCTCGCGCGTCCAGCGTGCTGGTGCCGGCGCAAGGCGACGTGCGCGACTGGGAGTGCCGCAAACTGGAAGATCTGCGCGCCGAGCACTTCGAGCGCGTGGCCGAGCTGGCGCCGGAAGTCGTCATCTTCGGCAGCGGGGCGCGGCTGCGCTTTCCCCCGCCTTCGCTGCTGCGCCCGCTCATCGAGCGCGGGATCGGCGTGGAGACCATGGACACTCCCGCCGCCTGCCGGACCTACAACATCCTGGTCTCCGAAGGCCGCAGCGTCGTGGCGGCCCTGCTGGTCGAGGGCGAGGGCCAGGGCTGACCGTCGATGGGGCGCCCGCTGGCGCCTGCTCCCTCGGAAGAGGGCCCCGCAGGGCGGCCGGGACTTGCCGGCCGGGATATAATAAGGGGCTCGCCTGTCCGCGGGCCCCAACCCTCAAAAACCTACATGACGCCAGCCCTCAATAAACCCCTTCCGGATTTTGAAGCGCTCGCGACCGGGGGCGTGAAATTCACGCCTCAGGCCTATGCGGGGCAAATCGTCGTGCTGTATTTCTACCCGAAAGACCATACCCCAGGTTGCACGACCGAAGCCATGCAGTTTCGCGACCGGCACAAGGATTTCGTGAAGGCTGGCGCGGTCGTGTTCGGCGTGTCGCGCGACAACATGGCATCGCACGACAAATTCAAGCAGGCGCTGGAACTGCCCTTCGAACTGATCGCCGACACCGAGGAAAAGCTCTGCCACATGTTCGGCGTGGTCAAGAACAAGATCATGTACGGCAAGAAGGTCAAGGGCATCGAGCGCAGCACCTTCGTGATCGATGCCGAGGGCGTGCTGCGCCATGAGTGGCGCGGCATCAAGGTCGCCGGTCATGTCGACGAGGTCCTCAAGGCGGTCAAGGCCCTCAGCAAGGGTTGAATCCAGGGTTTTGGCGACCTTGTCGCGCGCCTCACACATTCTTACGTCTGGCACTCAAAGAGCACCTGCCGTCATTGCCCGCCATCGCGAGATGTGCATAATGGGCTCATGCTGTTGAGTCGAGAGCACGCTCCTGCATGATCGCAAAGCCGCACGGGTCACCCCTGCGGCTTTTTTGTTTTTCGCAGCCCGAGTCCCTGCGCCAATGCCCCTGCCGAAGCCGCCCGCCAAGAAAGCCACCATCCTTTCACTTGCCGAAATCGACGCCCAGGCGACCCCACGCCCGGCCAAACGGACGCAGAAAGCCGACAAATCCGAGCCGGCTTCCCCGGCGGTCCTCGATCTGTTCGACCCCCACGACCGCACCCCGGCCCCCGTCGGCGCCAAGCCTGCGCCCGCGTTGCGCCCCGTGCCCGGGCCCGCCGGCGCGCGTCAGGCGACGCCCAAACCCCGTCGCCCCAAATCCGAGGGTCCGCCCAAGCTCTTCGTGCTTGACACGAACGTGCTGATGCACGACCCGATGTCGATCTTCCGCTTCGACGAGCACGACATCTATCTGCCGATGATCACGCTCGAGGAACTCGACAGCCACAAACGCGGGATGTCCGAGGTCGCCCGCAACGCGCGCCAGGTCAGCCGCGAACTCGATGCGCTGGTCGCCGGCATCTCCGCCGAGGAGCATCAGAAGGGTATTCCTCTGGCAAAGACCGGCCACCGCGAGGCCGCAGGCAAGCTCTTCTTCCAGACCCAGTTGCTCAAGGCCGAGTTGCCAGAAGGTCTGCCACAAGGCAAGGCTGACAACCAGATCCTCGGTGTCGTGCAGTCCCTTCGCAAGCACTACACCGACCGCGACGTCGTGCTGGTGTCCAAGGACATCAACATGCGCATCAAGGCCCGCGCGTTGGGCCTGCCAGCCGAGGACTACTACAACGACAAGACGCTGGACGACGTCGACCTGCTCTACACCGGCGTGCTCGCCTTGCCCCAGGACTTCTGGGAGCGCCATGGCAAGACGATGGAGAGTTGGCAGCAAGGCGGGTATACCTACTACCGCATCAGCGGTCCCATGGTGCCCGCGCTGCTCGTGAACCAGTTCGTGTACCTGGAGGCCCCGGGCGTCGCCCCCCTCTACGCCAAGGTCACGGAGATCACCGGCAAGACCGCCGTGCTGCGCACCCTCAAGGACTACACCCACCAGAAGAACGCCGTCTGGGGGGTGGTGGCTCGCAACCGGGAGCAGAACTTCGCGCTCAACCTGCTGATGGACCCGGAGTGCGACTTCGTCACGCTGACTGGCACGGCGGGCACCGGCAAGACGCTGATGACCCTGGCGGCGGGTCTGTCGCAGGTGCTCGACGAGCGCCGCTACACCGAGATCATCGTCACGCGCGTGACGGTACCCGTCGGCGAGGACATCGGCTACCTGCCGGGCACGGAGGAAGAGAAGATGTCGCCGTGGATGGGTGCGCTCGACGACAACCTGGAAGTGCTGGCTCGCACCGACACGTCCGCGGGCGAATGGGGCCGTGCCGCCACCAACGAGCTCGTGCGCTCGAAGATTAAGATCAAGAGCCTGAACTTCATGCGGGGTCGCACCTTCCTGAACAAGTACGTGATCATCGACGAGGCGCAGAACCTGACGCCCAAGCAGATGAAGACCCTGATCACGCGCGCCGGTCCCGGCACGAAGATCGTCTGCCTCGGCAACCTGGCCCAAATCGACACGCCCTACCTCACCGAAGGCAGCTCCGGCCTGACCTACGCGGTGGACCGCTTCAAGGGCTGGCCGCACTCGGGCCACGTGACGCTGGCGCGCGGCGAGCGCTCGCGCCTGGCCGACTTCGCAAGCGAAGTGCTGTAACCGTCACCCGTGCGCCGAAACGCAAGGAGGCCCGCCGGGCCTCCTTTGTCGTTTCTGCACGGCAGCCATCACCGCTGCGCGCCGGGACGGTCAATACTCCCCGCCGTAGCTGCCCGGCGCGAGATTCTCGAACTTGGTGAGTGGCTTCAGGAAGGCGAGCTTCACGGTGCCGACGGGGCCGTTACGCTGCTTGCCGATGATGATCTCGGCCACGCCGGGCTCCTTGCTCTCGCGGTTGTAGTAGTCGTCTCGGTAGATGAACATGATCACGTCGGCGTCCTGCTCGATGGCGCCCGACTCGCGCAGGTCGCTCATCATCGGCCGCTTGTCCGTGCGTTGCTCCACCGAGCGGTTGAGCTGCGACAGCGCGATCACCGGGCACTGCAGTTCCTTGGCCAGCGCCTTCAGGCCCCGCGAGATCTCGCCGATCTCGGTCGCGCGGTTCTCCTCGCTGGAACTCGTGCCGCTCATCAGCTGCAGGTAGTCGACGACGATGAGGCCCAGCCGGCCGCACTGACGTGCCTGTCGGCGCGCGCGGGCCCGCAGTTCAGCCGGGTTGAGAGCCGGCGTCTCGTCGATGAACACACTGGCGTTCTTCAGACGCTCGACCGCCTCGCTCAGGCGCCCCCACTCGTCATCGGCCAGCTTGCCCGTGCGCAGGTGGCTCTGGTCGATGCGGCCGAGCGAGCCGACCATACGCAGCGCCAGCTGCGCCGCACCCATTTCCATCGAGAACACGACCACCGGCAGGCCTTCCTGCACCGCCACGTTCTCGGCGATGTTCAGCGCGAAGGCGGTCTTGCCCATCGAGGGGCGCGCGGCCAGGATGATCAGGTCGCCGGGCTGCAGCCCGGCCGTCATGCGGTCCAGGTCGAAGAACCCGGTGCGCACGCCCGTGACCTCCTCCGCCCCGTTCTCGTAGAGCTCGGTCACGCGGTCGATCAGGTCGACCACCAGCTGGTCCATGCTTTGAAAGCCCTGCTTGGACCGGTTGCCCTCCTCGCCGATCTGGAAGATCTTGCCCTCGGCCTCGTCCAGGATCTGCGACACGGCCCGCCCCTGTGGGTTGAAGGCCGCGGTGGCGATGTCGTCAGCCGCCGCGACGAGCTTGCGCAACACCGCCCGCTCGCGCACGATCTCGGCATAGCGGCGCAGGTTGGCGGCGCTCGGCACGCTCTGCGCGAGCGCGTTCAGGTAGACCAGCCCTCCGCATTCCTCGGCCTTGCCCAGGCTTTGCAGGTGCTCGTAGACGGTGATGACGTCGGCCGGTTTGCTCGCGTTGATCAAGGCGGCGATCGCTGCGTAGATCAGCCGGTGCTCGTATCGGTAGAAGTCGCTCTCGCTCAGCAGGTCGCCTGCGCGGTCCCAGGCCCCGTTGTCGAGCAGCAGGCCGCCGAGCACGCTCTGCTCGGCCTCCACGGAATGAGGCGGCACCCGCAGCCGGGCAACTTCGTCATCCGCACGCCCGGGGCGCCCCGAGGATTCGGAAGGGTTCAGGATCGCAGACATAAACGCTCACGATAGGTCCCCCTGCCCGCCAGGGCAAGAGGTCTGCGCACGAAGCGGTGCACAGGGGTGTGCAAGGCGTGTGCATGGCGGGTGGACAGGCCTGTGGACCGAGCGGGGACATCCCTGTGGATATCCCGTGAGGTCCCGGGGACAACTGTCCGCCCCAAAACAAAAGGGCCGGCATGCAGGCCGGCCCTCGGGATGCAGAAAGCGCCGTTCAGTCGTTCTCGGCGACCACGGAGACCGTGATGTCGACCAGGACGTCGGTGTGCAGCGCCACCGAGACGGGGTGCTCGCCCACGACCTTCAGCGGGCCGTTGGGCAGGCGCACTTGCGACTTGTGCACCTCGAAGCCCATCTTCTTCAGGCCTTCGGCAATGTCGAAGTTGGTGACGGAGCCGAACAACCGGCCATCGACACCCGCCTTCTGGGCGATCGTGACGGTCTTGCCCGACAGCTTCTCGCCCTGCGCCTGGGCAGCGGCCAGCTTCTCGGCGGCGTTCTTTTCGAGTTCGGCGCGCTTGGCCTCGAACTCCTTGATCGCTGCCTCGGTGGCGCGGCGGGCGGCCCCGGTGGGGATCAGGAAGTTGCGGGCGTAGCCGTCCTTGACCTTGACGACGTCGCCGAGGTTGCCCAGGTTGGCGACTTTCTCGAGCAGGATGACTTGCATGGGGTCGACTCCTTAGACCTTGTGCAGATCGGTGTACGGCAGCAGGGCCAGGAAGCGGGCGCGCTTGATGGCGGTGGACAGCTGGCGCTGGTAGATCGCGCGCGTGCCGGTCAGGCGGGCCGGGATGATCTTGCCGTTCTCGCCGATGAAGTCGCGCAGGGTATCGACGTCCTTGTAGTCGATCTCTTCGACGCCGGCGGCGGTGAAGCGGCAGAAACGCTTGCGCTTGAACAGCAGCGATTGCTGGTTGCGCTTGCCTTTGCGGTCCTTGGAGGACTTACCACGAGGTGCGGGCATGTTTGACCTCTATCTCTTTGTCTATCGATCCAGTTTCAGAACGAGCCGGAAACGTCTTGCAGCTCGGTGATGTGCAGCACGGTGCCACGGCCATTGCGCTGGGCGGCGAGGAAGCCGGCGAAAGTGCCGGCGTACCCCAGCTCCGCGCGGGCCAGGCGCTGCGCCAGCTCCCCGATCACCACCGCCTTCAGTTCCATGCGGACCTTGCGGGGCTGGCCGGCTTCCACGACGCTCGACTCGTGCGCCAGGCGCAGGTCGAGGGCGGGCAATCCAGCCGGGGTGTAGCGCACGGCGCCCCGCTCCACCACCACCGCCGAAAGCACCACGCGATTCATCTGCGTGGTTCAGAAGGCGGCGCGGGCTTCGCGGCAGCCGGTGCCGGCCTCAGGCCGACGCCTCCTGCTGAGCCTTCTTCGCCTCTTCCTTCTCGACCAGCTTCATCATGACCGAAGGGGTGGTCTCGGCCTTGGATTTCTGGACGGTCAGGTGACGCAGCACGGCGTCGTTGAAACGGAAGGCGGTCTCGAGCTCCTGCAGCGTTTCCTTGCTGCACTCGACGTTCAGGCACACGTAGTGGGCCTTCGCGAGCTTCTGGATCATGTAGGCCAGTTGGCGGCGGCCCCAGTCTTCCACGCGGTGGACCTTGCCACCGGCGTTGGTCACGACGGTCTTGTAGCGCTCGACCATCGCATTGACCTGCTCGCTCTGATCCGGGTGGATCAACAGCACGATTTCGTAATGACGCATCGAAACTCCTTGTGGGTTCCAGTAGGGAAGCCGCCCCGTGGCGTCACCACCCGGCCCGCCCGGCCGCGCAAGCAGCCCGAGCAGCCCCGGATGACGGGTGCGGCAAGGAAAGCCCGAAATTATAGCCGAACCGAACGAAAAAGGCCCGCTCTCTCGAGCGGGCCCTGGCGCGGCGCACGAGGCGCGGCGAAGTGCGAGGACCGTGCGAGCCTGGGCTCAGGCCCGGTCCCCTGCCGCGACCCCGGTCGGCCGGGAGTCGCGGCGTGTCAGGCCGATCTCAGGTTGGGATACCGGACGTGCTCGACCAGTTCCTGCACTTCCTTCTTCGGCGCGGGTGTGAACAGGCTCACGAGGATGATCACCGCAAAGCCCACCGGCACCCCGAAGACCCCCGCCGAGATCGGCTGGATGTCCCACCACAGTTCCACCGGCGAGGTCACGCCGAACACGCTGCGCAGCCAGGGCTGCGTCGTGGCCATGTAGTAGAACGTGATGCCCAGGCCCGCGATCATGCCCAGCACGGCGCCCATGCTGCTGGCCCGCTTCCAGAAGATCCCGAGCACCAGGGCCGGGAAGAACGCAGCGGCAGCGAAGGAGAAGGCCGCGGACACGAGGAACAGGATGTCGGCCGGCTTCTGGGCAGCCACGTAGGCGGCGCACAGTGCCACGACCAGCAGGAGGATCTTCGAGATCGTCACCCGGCGCGAGGTCGGGGCGTTCGGGTCGATCATCTTGTAGTACAGGTCGTGCGACAGCGCGTTGGCGATGGTCAGCAGCAGGCCGTCCGCGGTGGACAGCGCCGCCGCCAGGCCGCCGGCGGCGACCATGCCGGAGATCACGTACGGCAGCCCGCCGATGGCCGGAGTCGCCAGCACGATGATGTCGCCACCGATCCTCATCTCGCCCAGTTGCAGCAGGCCATCGCCGTTGACGTCCTGCACGGACAGCAGCGCCGGATCGACACGGTTCCACGCCGCGATCCACTCCGGCAGCCGGTCGAACGGTGTGCCGACCAGGACGGTCAGGACCTCGTACTTGACCAGCACCGCAAGCGCGGGTGCCGTGAAGTAGAGCAGGAAGATGAAGAACAGCGACCAGGTCACCGACTCACGCGCCTCCTTGACCGAAGGCGTGGTGTAGTAACGCATGAGGATGTGCGGCAGCGCGGCCGTACCGACCATCAGGCAGAAGACCAGCGCGAGGAAATTCCTGCGCGAGGTCTCGAACGCCTTCTGAGCGGCAGCGTCTCCGTTCGGGTCGCCGGCGAAGACCTGCGCATGCGCCGGCATGCCGCCCAGAGGTTTGGCCCGCGCCTCCGCAGCCGTCTTCGCCGCCGTGTAGGCCTTCACCGCGTCGGCTTCCGTGGCCGGCAGGGACTGCAACGCCTTCTCGGCCGCCTGGATGTCGGCCACCGGCGCGTTCTGGGCCTTCAGGTCGGAGAGCCTCTTCTCCGCTGCGGCGCGGTCCGCGGCCATGGCCGCCGGCACGTCCTTCAGCTTCTCGGCGGCCTCGTCGGCGCGCTTCTTGAAGATCGCGATGACCTCCTGCTCCTTCGGGTCGTTGCGCAGCTGATTCTCGCGCTCGGTCACCTTCTGGAGCTGGTAGCCGTAGATGGCCTGCGGCACCGGAACGCCCGTCTGCTTCACCGACAGCCACACCACCGGGATCATGTAGGCGATGATCAGGATGATGTACTGCGCGACCTGCGTCCACGTCACGGCGCGCATGCCGCCAAGGAACGAGCACACGAGGATGCCGCCCAGGCCGACGAAGATGCCGATCTCGAACGCGAAGCCCGTCAGACGCGAAGTGATCAGGCCCACGCCGTAGATCTGCGCCACCACGTACGTGAACGAGCACAGGATCGCGGCGAGGATGCCAATCAGGCGCGCGAGGTTGCCGCCGTAGCGGGCGCCGAGGAAGTCGGGAATCGTGAACTGCCCGAACTTGCGCAGGTAGGGCGCAAGGAACAGCGCCACCAGGCAGTAGCCGCCGGTCCAGCCCATGATGAAGGCCAGACCGCCGTACCCGGTCAGGTAAAGGGTTCCCGCCATGCCGATGAACGATGCCGCCGACATCCAGTCGGCGCCAGTGGCCATGCCGTTGTAGATCGCCGGGACGCGGCGGCCGGCCACGTAGTACTCGGCTGCATCGGTCGTGCGGCTCATGATGCCGATGCCGGCATACAAGGCCACGGTGGCCAGCAGGAAGATGAAGCCGATCCAGTTCCTCGGCATGCCGGCCTGCTCGAGGACGGCCAGCACGATGACGAAAGCAAGGAAACCGCAGGTATACCAGCCGTAGACCTTGTTGAGCTGCTTGCGGAACGCGGCGTTGGCCGCCGCGCTCGAGGAAGCGCCTGCAGTGGGTGTCATGCCTGCCATGGTTTCACTCCTCGGCGACGCCGTATTCCTGGTCCAGCCGGTTCATGTACCGAGCGTAGTACCCGATGATGAGCACATAGACCACCAGCGCACCCTGGGACGCGACCCAGAAGCTGAACGGCCAGCCGAAGAAGTTGAAATTGAGGTCTCGCGCGAAGAACGCGACGACGTACGTGACGAAGAACCAGATCACCAGCAGCACGCCGGTGACCCTCAGGTTCTTGCGCCAGTACTCCTCATGCTTCGAAGATAGTTGCATGACTCCGGTCTCCTTTGATGATGCCTCGGGACGAAACCGCCCCCCGGCTCGTGACGGCCCGATCGCCCGTCTCCTCCAGGCGAACTCGCAGCCGGGCCACCCGCTGCTCCGTCACACGGCCAAGCCGGTTTCGCGCTCGAGCTGAGCGGCGACCTTGGGCTCGAAGCCCTTGAGGTGGCGAATGATCTTCGCCGCCTCTTCGGGCTCGTGACGGTCCATGTGCACCCGCGCCAGCTGGTACCAGCCGTAGGGGCTCATGGGCTGCAATTCGGTATTGCGCTTTAGCGCCTGCACCGCCTCGTCGAAGCGATGCGCACGGATCAGCACGAGGCCGAGCCCGTACCATGCGCGGTCGAGCTTCGGGTCGAGTTCGACCGCCCGCCGGAAGGCGTGCTCGGCTTCGTCGTAGCGCGCCTTCGCCTCGAGCAGGTAGCCGAGGTTGAACCACGCGGCCGCGCTGTACTGAGGGTGGCGTTCAAGGAGATACCGGTAGTCGTCGATGGCCGCCTCTTGCTGGGCGGCTTGAGCACGCAGGTGGGCGCGGCTGTTCCGCGCATAGGGATCGTCCGGGTAGGACGCGACCATCTCGTCGAAGACTTCCAGGGCGCGCCTGCGGTGGCCCACGACCAGACAGACCAGGGCCCTCCATCGCAACCAACGATAGGCCCAACCGCGAGGACTCTGGAGGGTGCTCACCGACACAGATGGACCCCAATCTGCATGCAAATCGAGATGCGCGCCAGCGTGGACGCGATGTAGGCCATGGCCAGCCACAGGAACGTGGCCAGCGGGATGTGCGCATCGAGCACGAACCGTGGCGTCACGAGACGGGTCAGGCGAACGAAAGGCCGCGTCAGGATTGCCAAGAGCTGGTAGAAGAGATTGCTGTCACGCCGGCTGCCGGCGAGCAGCCCCAGCAGCCATTGGCCGGCGAGCGCCATCAGCGCGATCGCGGATACCGTCTGGACGATGGTGACGAAAAGCAGCATGCCAGCGGCTCACTGAGTTGGATTTGGAAACCTTTCTCCATTCTGAATCGCCGCCTTACACATTTCTGACAGCACGCCCGAACCTCGGGTGCAGCCCGATGAGGACTTACCCTCGGCTGTGGCGGTCTTGCAATGAAAAAGGGGCCCCTCGGGCCCCTTCTCGCGCGGCGCGCCAACCGCTCAGCGCTTGGCAAGTCGCTGCCAGGTCTCGACGACGGTGTCGGGATTGAGCGAGATCGAGACGATCCCCTCTTGGGCCAGCCATTCGGCAAAGTCGGGGTGATCGCTGGGACCCTGCCCGCAAATACCGACGTACTTGCCCACCGCGCGGCAGGCGGCAATGGCGCGGGAGATCATCGCACGCACCGCGGGATCGCGCTCGTCGAAGTCCTGCGCCAGCAGCTCCAGGCCGGAGTCGCGGTCCAGGCCCAGGGTCAGCTGCGTCAGGTCGTTCGAGCCGATCGACATGCCGTCGAAGTATTCGAGGAACTGCTCGGCCAGGATGGCGTTGCTCGGCACCTCGCACATCATGATCACGCGCAGTTCGTCCTTGCCGCGCTGCAGGCCGTGCTGGCTCAGGAGTTGCGTGACTCGCTCGGCCTGCTGCAAGGTGCGAACGAACGGCACCATGATTTCGACGTTGGTCAGCCCCATGTCGTTGCGCACCCGCTTGATGGCTTCGCATTCCATGGCGAAAGCCTCGGCGAAGGCCTCGCTGACGTAACGTGAGGCGCCGCGGAAGCCCAGCATGGGATTTTCTTCCTCGGGCTCGTAGCGCGAGCCTCCGATCAGCTTGCGGTACTCGTTCGACTTGAAGTCGGACAGGCGCACGATCACCGGCTTGGGCCAGAAGGCCGCCGCGATGGTCGCAATGCCTTCGGCCAACTTGTCCACGTAAAAGGCCCGGGGCGACGCATGCCCGCGCGCCACCGACTCAACCGCCTTCTTCAGCTCGGCGTCGACGTTGGGATAGTCGAGGATGGCCTTGGGGTGGACGCCGATGTTGTTGTTGATGATGAACTCGAGCCGCGCCAGGCCGACGCCGGAGTTCGGCATCTGCGCGAAGTCGAACGCGAGCTGCGGGTTACCCACGTTCATCATGATCTTGACTGGGCAGTACGGCATCTCGCCACGCTGCACCTCGACCACTTCGGTCTCCAGCAGGCCGTCGTAGATGTACCCGGTGTCGCCCTCGGAGCAGGCGACGGTGACGAGCGCGCCGTCCTTCAGCACCTCGGTCGCGTCGCCGCAGCCGACCACCGCCGGGATGCCCAGTTCGCGCGCGATGATGGCGGCGTGGCAGGTGCGTCCGCCCCGGTTGGTGACGATGGCGCTGGCGCGCTTCATCACCGGTTCCCAGTTGGGGTCGGTCATGTCGGTGACGAGCACGTCGCCGGGCTGGACCTTGTCCATCTCCGCAATGGAATGGACGATGCGCACGCGCCCGGTGCCGATCTTCTGGCCAATGGCGCGACCCTCGACCAGCACGGTGCCCTGGCCCTTGAGCTTGTAGCGCTGCTCGACCTTGCCCTGCGACTGGCTCTTCACCGTCTCGGGCCGGGCCTGCAGGATGTAGATCTGGCCGTCGACACCGTCCTTGCCCCACTCGATGTCCATGGGCCGGCCGTAGTGCTCCTCGATGATGAGGGCATAGCGGGCCAGCTCGACCACGTCGGCGTCGCCGAGCGAGTAGCGGTTGCGCTGCTCGGGCGGCGTGTTGACGGTCTTGACCAGCTTGCCCGACTGCGCCTTCTCCTGCGGCGTCGCGAACTCCATCTTGATGAGCTTGGAGCCGAGGTTGCGACGGATGATCGGGAACTTGCCGTTCTTGAGCGCCGGCTTGTGGACGTAGAACTCGTCGGGGTTCACCGCGCCTTGCACGACGGTCTCCCCCAAGCCGTAGCTGGCGGTGATGAACACCACGTCCTTGAAACCGGACTCGGTGTCGATGGTGAACATCACGCCCGCCGCCCCCAGGTCGGAGCGCACCATGCGCTGGATGCCGGCCGACAGCGCGACGTCGCTGTGCGCGAAGCCCTTGTGGACGCGGTAGCTGATCGCGCGGTCGTTGTAGAGCGAGGCGAAGACCTCCTTGACCTTGTGCAGCACGTCCTCGATGCCGACGACGTTGAGGAAGGTCTCCTGCTGGCCGGCGAAGGACGCGTCCGGCAGGTCTTCAGCAGTGGCGGACGAGCGCACCGCGAACGAGGCCTGCGGATTGCCCGCCGTCAGTTTCTCGAACTCGGCGCGGATGGCCTGCTCCAGCGCGGGCGGGAACGGCGTCTCGATCACCCACTGGCGGATCTGCGCGCCGGCCTCGGCCAGCGCCTTGACGTCCTCGGTATCGAGGGAGGCGAGCTTCTGGTTGATGCGGTCGGCCAGTCCCCCGTGGCGGAGGAATTCGCGGAAGGCATGCGCGGTGGTCGCGAAGCCGCCGGGCACGCGCACGCCGGAGGCGGCGAGCTGGCTGATCATTTCGCCGAGGGAGGCGTTCTTGCCGCCGACCGACTCGACGTCGGTCATCCTCAGGTTTTCAAACGGTACGACCAGGGCGGTCGCCAGTGAGGTGGAAGACATGGGAAAGCTCCGTGATGTTGAGAAACCGGCGCTCCCGGTGCCCCGCGCGGCGCGGCGTCCACCTCGGACGCATGCGGGCCCATCCACTTTGTGGATTCTGGTTCGTGCAGATGGGCAGGCATGGGCAATGGCGAGAGATACTTGGCACCAATTCTAAGGGGCTGGCGGCTTTGCTGCCGCACACGCCGCTCAACGGAAACTGAACGATACCTTTATGTCCACCCGCACCGTCTTCTTCGTCTCCGACGGCACCGGCATCACGGCCGAGACCTTCGGCAACTCCATCCTCAAGCAGTTCGCCATCCAGCCCCGGCACGTGCGCATGCCCTTCGTCGATACCGTCGAGAAGGCCCGCCAGGCCGTGCGGGAGATCAACCGGACGGCGGAGGTCGAGGGCCGCCGTCCGGTCGTCTTCACCACCCTCGTGGACCTGGACGTGCTCAAGGTGGTCAAGGAGGAGTGCCGGGGCCTGGTGCTGGACATGTTCACGACCTTCGTCGAGCCGCTCGAGGCCGAGTTCGGGATGAAGTCGAACCACCGGATCGGACGGTTCTCGGACATCGCCAAGAGCCAGGAGTACCACAACCGCATCGAGGCGATCAACTTCTCGCTCGCGCACGACGACGGCCAATCCGCGAAGAACCTGGCCGAGGCGGACGTGATCCTGGTCGGCGTCAGCCGCAGCGGCAAGACGCCCACGTCGCTGTACCTGGCGATGCAGCATGGCATCAAGGCCGCCAACTACCCCCTGATCCCCGAGGACTTCGAGCGCAACTGCCTGCCGTCGGCGCTGGTGCCTCACAAGGCGAAGTGCTTTGGCCTGACGATCGCGCCCGAGCGCCTGGCCGAGATCCGCAACTCGCGCCGACCCGGCAGCAAGTACGCCAGCCTGGAGAACTGCCGCTACGAGGTCGCGGCCGCCGAGGCGCTGATGCGGCGCGAAGGCATCGCGTGGCTGTCGTCGACCCACAAGTCGATCGAGGAGATCGCGACCACCATCCTGCGCGACATCCGACCCGACCGGCTGATCTACTGAATGGAAGGAGCGCTCGATGTCCCGCCCGAAAGTGCTCGCCTTCGACGTCTTCGGCACGGTCGTGGACTGGCACGGCAGCATCGTGCGCGAGATGGCCGCCTTGCATCCGTCCGTGGACGGCGACGCCTTCGCCGCCGCCTGGCGTGCCGGCTACCGACCAGCGATGCAGCGTGTGATGTCCGGCGAGTTCGGCTGGACGCTGTTGGACGACCTGCACCGGATGATCCTCGACGCGATCCTGCCCCGCTTCGGACTGGAGCACCTGGACGAGGCCCGGCGCCGCCACCTGAACAAGGTCTGGCACCGCCTCGCGCCCTGGCCCGACGCGGCCGAGGGGCTCACGCTGCTGCAGCAGCACTTCATCGTGTGCACCCTCTCGAACGGCAACCTCGGCCTGTTGACGGAGCTGGCCAAGCACGCCCACCTCCCCTTCGACTGCATCCTCTCGGCGGAGGTGTTCCGGGCGTACAAGCCAGATCCGGCCACCTACCTCGGCGTGGCCCGGGTGTTCGACGTGCCTCCCGGGCAGGTGATGCTGGTCGCGGCCCACCACGACGACCTGGCCGGCGCCCGGGCTTGCGGATTGCAGACGGCCTATGTGGAACGGCCCTGGGAGTTCGGCCGCGCGCATCCCAAGGACGTGTCGCCCCGGCCGGACAACACAGTGCACGCCAGGGACTTCAAGCACTTGGCCGAGTTGCTCGGCTGCTAGGCAGCCGTGTCAAGCTCCCGCCTGTCGAGCCCCCTCGTAGAGACAGATCGCAGCGGCCGCCGCAGCGTTGAGCGACTCTTCGCCCCCGGGCTGCGGGATGCGCAGCGTCATCGCGCAGCGCTGCAGCAGTGCCGGCTGCACGCCCTGCCCCTCGTGGCCCAGCACCCAGGCGGCGGGCCGCGGCAGGCGCACGTCGCACAAGCTCTGCCCGGCATGCGAACTCGTCGCAAGCAGCGGTACCGCCAGCGCGGCCAGGTCTTCGAGTTGCATGCCTTCGAGCAGCCGCAGCCCGAAGTGGGCGCCCATGCCGGCGCGTAGCACCTTGGGCGACCACAGCGCCACGGTTCCTTTGAGGGCGACGACCTGCCGCACACCGAAGGCGGCCGCGCTGCGCAGGATGGATCCGACGTTGCCCGGGTCCTGCAGGCGGTCCAGGACGACGGTGTCCACGCCCGACTGCAGGGCCGACACCAGCGGCAGGTCGACCACGAAGCCGACGCCGGCGGGCGACTCCAGCCCGCTCACGCTCGCGAACAGGGCATCGGGCAGCACGACGAGGCGTCCTGCCCCCTGCCCCAGGGCTTGCAGTGCGGGCCTCCCGTAGCCCGACTCGCTGTAGATCGCTTCCCGTACGGCCTGCCCGCGCGCGCGCCACGCCTCGCACAGATGCTCGCCCTCGATCCACACCAGGCCGCTCTTGCGGTAGGCGGCGGGGTCATGAAGCGCCTTGCGCAGCCGCACGAGCAGCGGGTTGTCGCGCGAACTGATGTGCAGCGGCTCCACGATCAGTCCTCCGGCAGACCCAGGGCCTCGCGGACCGGCGCGAAGCTGCGTCGGTGGACGATGCAGGCCCCGTGCCGCCGCAAGGCTTCCAGGTGTTCCTGGGTGGCATAGCCCTTGTGCTCGGCGAAGCCGTACTGCGGGAAGCGCTCGTGCAGTTCCCGGCACAGCCGGTCGCGGTGCACCTTGGCCAGGATGGAGGCGGCGGAGATCGCCTGCACCCGCGCGTCGCCCTGCACGATCGCCTCGGCGGGCACCTTCAGCACCGGCAGCCGGTTGCCGTCGACCAGCACCTTGGCCGGGCGCAGCCGCAGCCCCTCCACGGCCCGGCGCATCGCCAGCAGCGTGGCCTGGAGGATGTTGAGCGTGTCGATCTCGTCCACGCTCGCTTCGGCGATCGAGCAGCACAGCGCCTTCGCTCGGATCTCCTCGAACAGCCGCTCGCGCGTGCGCTCGGTCAGCTGCTTGGAATCGGCCAGGCCTTCGATCGGGTTCTCGTCGTCCAGAATCACCGCGGCCGCGACCACGGGCCCGGCGAGGGGCCCTCGCCCGGCCTCGTCCACACCGGCCACCAGCCCCTGCACCTCCCAGTGCAGGCTCAGCTGCTCAACGCCCGAGGACTTGCGCGATCGCATCGGTCGCGGCCTGCGCGGTGTTGCGGCGCAGGCGAAGATGAAGTTCCGTGAAGCGCTCGACCAGCCGGGCCGAGCCGGCCGGATCGTCCAGCCAGCGCAACGCCGCGGTCGCAAGCGCCTCGGCAGTGGCGTCATCCTGCAGCAGCTCCGGCACGACCGAATCCTCGCACAGGATGTTGGGCAGGCCCACCCACGGCAGGTAGCCCATGCGCTTCATGAGCTGGTAGCTCAGCCAGTGCATCTTGTAGGTGATGACCATGGGCCGCTTGAAGAGCGCGGCCTCGAGCGTCGCGGTCCCGCTGGCGACGATGACCACGTCGCACGCCGCCAGCACGTCGTGCGAACGGCCGTCGACCAGCGTGACGGCCGCGCCGCCGGCGAACTGCTCGACGGCCGGCGCGATCAGCTCGCGCAGGCCAGGCACCACCGGCAGCAGGAAGCGCAGCCCCGGCTGACGACGGTGCATCTGCGCCGCCGCCTGCACGACCGAGGCGGCCATGTACTGCGCCTCACTGCGGCGGCTGCCGGGCATCAGCGCGACGATGGTCTCGCTCTGTCCGACGCCCAGCGCTTCGCGGGCAGCGGCGCGGGGAACCTCCACCGGAATCGCATCGGCCAGGGGATGGCCGACGTAGGTCGCCGCGATCCCGTGCCGGGCGAGCAGTTCCGGCTCGAAGGGGAACAGGCACAGCACATGGTCGGCCGCCCGCTTGATCTTCTCGACCCGCTTGCCGCGCCAGGCCCAGATGGATGGGCAGACGAAATGGATGCTCTTGAGACCTTGGGCGCGCAGCCGCTCCTCCAACCCGAGGTTGAAGTCGGGCGCGTCCACGCCGATGAAGGCGTCGGGGCGTTCACGCAGCAGCCGGTCGCCCAGTTGCCGGCGGATGCCGGCGATCTCGCGGTAGTGCCGCAGCACCTCGACATAGCCGCGTACCGCGAGCTTCTCGTGCGGCCACCAGGCCTCGAAGCCGTGCGCCGCCATTCTCGGGCCGCCGATGCCCACCGCCTGCATGCTGGGCCAGCGCTGGCGCAAGCCGCTCATCAGCAGGCCCGCCAACAGGTCCCCCGAAGCCTCGCCGGCGACCAGCGCCAGCCGCGGTGCGTGCGCCATCGCCTGACCCCTTCAGCGCGCGATGCCGCGGGTGGACGCCTCGAGGAAGCCGAGCAGCAGATCCACGTCCCCATCGCCGCCCGGCACCGTGCCCTTGAGCGCCGCGATCTGTGCCTTGGCTTGCTCCAGCGTCAGGCCCTTGCGGTAGAGCAGCCGGTGCATCTGCTTGACCAGCGAGATGCGCTCGGCCGAAAAGCCCCGCCGACGCAATCCCTCGGCATTGAAGCCGTGCACAGAGAGCGGGTTGCCCGCCACCGTCATGTAGGGCGGCACGTCCTGCGAGACGTGGCTGGCGAAGCCGATCATCGCGTGCGCGCCGATCTTGGTGAACTGGTGCACGCCGGTCAGCCCGCCCACGATGGCCCAGTCGCCCACGTGCACATGGCCGGCGAGCGTCGCGTTGTTGGCGAGGATGGTGTGATGGCCGAGCTGCACGTCGTGCGCGAGGTGCACGTAGGCCATGATCCAGTTGTCGTCGCCGACGCGCGTGACGCCCGCGTCCTGCACCGTGCCGCGGTTGAACGTGCAGAACTCGCGGATGGTGTTGCGGTCGCCGATCACGAGCTCAGTGGGCTCGCCGCGGTACTTCATGTCCTGCGGCGCCGCGCCGAGCGACGCGAACTGGAAGATCCGGTTGTCGCGCCCGATCGTGGTCGGCCCCTCGATCGTGCAGTGCGCGCCTATCGTCGTGCCTTCTCCGATGCGCACGCCTGCGCCGATCACCGCGTAGGGACCGACGGTGACGGAATCGGCCAATTCGGCCTTGGGATCGACGATGGCGGTCGGATGGATGGTCGCCATGCGGGTATCAGGCGTCGATGAGGCGCATCGTGCACATGAGCTCGGCCTCGACCGCCAGCTCGTTGTCGACCGTTGCCTTGGCCTTGAACTTGTAGATGCCGCCGCGCGCACGGTCCATCTCGACCTCGAGGACCAGCTGGTCGCCAGGCTCGACCGGGCGCTTGAAGCGCGCGCCGTCGATGCCGACGAAGTAGTACACCGCCCGGGGGTCGAGATCCACATCCTCCGCGTTGAAGGCGAGGAGCGCCGAGGCCTGCGCCAGCGCCTCGAGCATCAGCACGCCCGGCATCACCGGACGGTTCGGGAAGTGGCCGGTGAACACCGGCTCGTTGATCGTGACGTTCTTGAGCGCCTTGATGCGCTTGCCCTTCTCGAGCTCCAGCACGCGGTCGACCAGCAGGATCGGATAGCGGTGCGGGAGCTTCTTCAGTATGGTGTGGATGTCCATCATGGGGAGTACTTCTTTTCCAGGGCACGCAAGCGCTCGCGCAGCGTGTGCAGCTGCCGCAGCGTGGCTGCGTTCTTTTCCCAGGTCTTATTGTCGTCGATGGGGAAGGAGCCGCTGTAGACGCCAGGCTGCAGGATGGAGCGCGTGACCAGGGCCATCGCCGAGATGTGGACGTGGTCGACGATGGTCAGGTGCCCGAGGATGCCCGCGCTGCCGCCCACCGTGCAATGGCGCCCGATGCGCGCTGCCCGCCACGCCCACGCAAGCGGCCATCGCCGTGTGCGCGCCGATGTGCACGTTGTGCGCGATCTGGATCAGGTTGTCGAGCTTGACACCGTCTTCGATCACTGTGTCGTCCAGCGCGCCGCGGTCGATGCAGGTGTTGGCGCCTATCTCGACGTCGTTGCCGATGCGCACGGCACCCAGCTGCTCGATCTTCACCCAAGCTCCCTGGTGCGGCGCGAAGCCGAAACCGTCCGCCCCGATCACGACGCCGGGGTGCAGCAGGCAGCGCTCGCCCAGGCTGCAACCGTCGAGCACGGTGACGCGCGGCGCCAGGCGGGTCGATGCGCCCAGTTGCGCCCCGCGGCCGACATAGCTCTGTGCACCGACGACGACGCCGTCACCCACCACCGCACCGGACTCCACCACCGCCCCTGCCTCGATGCGCACGTCACGACCGAGTTGCGCGTCGGCGGCGACGACCGCGTCCGGATGCACACCGGGCGGCAGCGCCGGTCGATGCCGGCGTACCCACCACTGCGTCAGGCGCGCGAAATAGAGGTAGGGATCCTCGGTGACGATCGCGGCTCCCCGCTGGCAGGCCGCGTCACGCACCGCCGGCGCGACGATGACGCAGCCGGCCTGGGTGGTGGCCAGCTGCGACTGGTAGCGGGGATGGGAGAGAAAGGAGAGTGTCGAGGGCGTGGCACCCTCCAGCGGGCCGACGCGGGTGATGACGAGGTCGCGCGGGCCGATCAACTCACCGCCGAGCTCGTCGGCGATCTCACCCAGACGTACCTGGCTCACGGCGGCCCATCACTTCCCGCCGTTGTTGGCGTTGAGGGCCTTGATCACCTTGTCGGTGATGTCCACGCGCGGGCCGACGAAGACCGCCTCCTGCAGGATGATGTCGTACTTTTCCTGCTCGAAGATCTGCTTGATCACGCGATTGGCCCGCTCCACGATGGCGGCGAGTTCCTCGTTCTTGCGCCGGTTCAGGTCTTCCTGAAAGTCGCGACGGCGGTACTGGAACTCACGCTCCTGGTCGGCAAGCTCGCGCTGGCGACGCGCGCGCTCGGACTCGGACAGCGTCGGTGCGTCCTTGTCGAGCCGCTCGGATGCGGCCTTGAGCTTGGCTTGCAAGTCGGCCAGTTCCTTCTCCCGGCGCGAGAACTCCTGCTCCAGTCGCGCCTGCGCCGCCTTGGCGGGGGCCGCGTCGCGCAGGACGCGATCGCTGTTCACGTAGCCGATCTTCAGTTCCTGCGCCTGCACTGCGCCATGCAGGGCCAGCGCCAGCAGGCCCGCACACACGCTCGAAATCACCCGGGTCTTGTCCATCAGAACGCAGTCCCAATCTGAAATTGCAATCGTTCGATTCTATCCCCTGGCTCCCTGCGCAACGGGAAGCCGTAGGACAGCTTCAGCGGACCGATCGGCGACATCCAGCTCAGGCCGATGCCGGTGGAGGCACGCAGGTCCGAGAAGCTGAACTTCTGGTCCTCGCCGAACACGTTGCCGGCGTCGACGTAGCCGAACAGCCGCAGCGTGCGGTCCGGACCGCCGCCGGGGAACGGCACGTACAACTCCGTGTTGAAGTTGACGCGCTTGGGTCCGCCCAGATAGGCGCCGGTCGCGTCCACCGGGCCGAGGGAGCCTTGCTGGAAGCCGCGCACCGTGCCCAGGCCGCCACTGTAGAAGTTCTTGAAGATCGGATACGGGCGCCCCTGCAGGCCCTTGCCCCAACCAAGCTCCGTGTTGAAGGCCAAGGTGAACGCACGGCTGAGCGGGACGTACTGCTGGAACTGGTAGTTCGCGCGCACGTAGCGGGCGTCGCCGGCCAGGCTCACCTCGGCGTTGACCCGCTGGTAGCGACCGCGCGTGGGCACCAGCGCACTGTCTCGCCCGTCACGCGTCCAGCCCAGGGTGAGCGGGATGCCCAGGCTGCGCGCGCCGAACTGCTCCCGGTACTTGAAGTAGCCGTTGGGCAGCGACCCGTCGTCGCCGCGGATTTCGGTGCTCTCGACGCCGATGCCGAAATAGACGGTGTCGAACTCCGTGAACGGTACGCCGAAACGGATCGCCGCCCCGGGGGTCACCAGCTTGTAGTCGCTGCCCTGGCTCGACAAGGGCTGCGTGGTGCGGTAGTAGAAGTCCAGCGAACGCGAGATGCCGTCGATCGTGAAGTACGGATCCACCGTGCTGATCACGAAGGTGCGGTTGTACCTGCTCGTGTTGAACTCCACCCCAAGGTAGTTACCCGTGCCGAACACGTTCTCCTGCTTGACAGACGCCGTCAGCGTCAGCTTCTCGGCACTGGAGAAACCGGCGCCCAGCAGCAGGTTGCCCGTGGGCTTTTCGACTACGTTGACCGTCAGGTCGACCTGATCGTGCGTGCCGGGCACCTCGTTGGTCTCGACGCTGACCTCGTTGAAGAAGCCCAGGCGATCGACACGGTCGCGCGACAGGCGGATCTTGTCGCCGTCGTACCAGGCCGACTCGAACTGCCGGAACTCCCGCCGGATCACCTCGTCGCGTGTGCGCGCATTGCCCGAGACATCGATGCGTCGCACGTAGACGCGCCGCTGAGGCTGCGCGACGAAGGTCAGCGCGACCCGCCCGTTGCTGCGGTCGATGTCCGTGCGCGGCTCGATGCGCGCGAAGGCGTAGCCGAAGTTGCCGAAACGCTCGGCGAACTTGCGTACCGTCTCGGCCACATCCTCGGCTCGGTACGGACGCCCCGGCTGCACCGTCACCAGCGACTTGAAGTCATCCTCCTTGCCGAGGTAGTCACCCTCGAGCCTCACGTCGGTCACCACGTAGGGCTGCCCCTCGCGGATATTGATCGTGATGGAAATGTCTTCCTTGTTCGGGGAGATCGCGACCTGGGTCGATTCGATCGCGAACTCCAGGTAGCCGCGGTTCAGGTAGAACGAGCGCAGCGCCTCGAGGTCGGCATTGAGCTTGGCGCGCGAGTAGCGGTCCGACTTGGTGTACCACGTCAGCCAGCCGCCGGTGGTCAGCGAGAACAGGTCCTTCAGTTCGCCTTCGGAGAACGCGCGGTTGCCGGTGATGCGGATCTCGCGGATCTTCGCGACGTCTCCCTCGGTCACCGTGAAGGTCACGTTCACGCGGTTGCGCTCGAGTGGCGTGACGGTGGTGATGACCTCGGCGCCGTAGAGGCTCTTGCCCAGGTACTGGCGCTTGAGCTCCTGCTCGGCCCGGTCGACCAGCGCCTTGTCGAAGGGCCGCCCTTCGGCGATGCCCACGTCGCGCAGCGCCTTGGTGAGGATGTCCTTGTCGAATTCGCGGGTGCCGACGAACTCCACGCCGGAGATGATGGGCCGCTCCTCTACGACGACCACGACGACGTCGTTCTCGACCTCGATCCGCACGTCCGAGAACAGGCCGGTCGCGAACAGGGCCCGCAGCGCCGCTGCGCCCTTGTCGTCGTTGTAGGTGTCTCCGATGCGGAATGGCAGCGAGCCGAAGACGGTGCCCGGTTCGACCCGCTGCAGCCCTTCGATGCGGATGTCCCGCAGCGCGAACGGCTCGACCGCCCACGCCCAGCCCGACTGCAGGGCGAGGAGGATGGCGGCGGCGATGGTGGACGGGCGGCGGAGGGCGGGCAGGCGGATGCGCGAGCGGGAGGAGAGCATGCGATCAGTGCAGACCCAGGAGCCGGGCCACATCATTGTAGAGGGCGAGTGACATCATCAAGAGCATGATGGCCACACCCCCACGCTGCAGCCGGTCGAGCCACACGTCCGAGATCGGCCGGCCTGTCACTCCTTCGAAAAGATAATACATCAGGTGCCCCCCATCGAGGACAGGCAGCGGGAGGAGATTGAGTACGCCCAGGCTCACGCTGACGAGCGCGAGAAAGCCCAGATAGTAGGCCAGCCCGAGCTGCACCGACTGCCCCGCCACGTCGGCGATGGTGAGCGGTCCGCTGAGGTTCTTGAGCGAAGCCTCCCCGATGAGCATCTTGCCCAGCATCTTCAGGGTGAGCGCGCCGACCTCCCAGGTGCGCTGCACGCCGTAGGCCAGGCCCTCGACCGGCCCGTAGGTGACCCGCACCATCTCCGGGGCCCGTCCCACGTAGGCTTCGATGCGCGCCACCCTGCCTTCCGGTGTCTCGCGCACCCCCGGGGTGACGACCAGTTCGATCACCTGCCCCGCGCGCTCCACACGCCAGTGCATCGGCACCGGCTGTCCGTCCTTCAGGCTCGTGCGTATCCATTCGCGCAGGCGGTTGGCGTCGGGCACCTCCCGACCGTCGACGGACAGCACGCGGTCGCCTTCGCGCAAACCGGCGGCGGCCGCCGGCCCGCCCTCGACGATGTTGCCGAGCACGGGCTCGCTGTATGGGCCCCCGAGACCGATGCGTTGCAGCAGGCCTGCATCGACCTCGCGCGAGCCGAGTTGGCCCAGGGGCAAGGTCACGTCCCGCGCGTGGCGGCCGGCATGGTCCGTCACCTCCAGGGTCAGGTCCCGCTCCGCGACCGTGGCCTCGGCGATCTGCCAGCGCAAGTCGTTCAGCGACAGCACGGGAATGCGCTCACCGTCGGTGTCGACGACCGCCTGCACCCAGTCGCCCGGACGCATCCCGCTGCGCTCGGCGAGGCTGCCGGCGACCGGGGCACCGAGCACGGGCTTGGGCTCGTCCATGCCGACCCAGCCAGCCGCGGCGTACAGAATCACGGCAAGGACCAGGTTGGCCGCGGGTCCGGCGAAGACGATCAGGGCGCGTGAACGCAGGGGTTGCCGGTTGAACGCCTGGTGCGCGAGTTCGGGAGGCACCCGCCCTTCCCGCTCGTCCAGCATGCGCACGTAGCCGCCCAGCGGCAAGGCGGAGATCACGAACTCGGTGCTGCCGGGCGTGCGCTGGCGCCGCCACAGCACCTTGCCGAACCCCACGGAGAACCGGAGCACCTTCACGCCGCAGGCACGCGCCATGCGGTAGTGCCCCCATTCGTGCACCACGATGAGGATGCCCAGCGTGAGCAGGAAGGCGAACAAGGTGGTCATGGGGCGACAAGCTCCCGCGTCAGGTAGTCCCGGGCATGGCGGCGCGCGCTCGCGTCGAGTTCGAGCAGGGCATCGAGCGAGCCGACGGACCCGGGCGCCAGGCGCCCGGCCACCGCCTCCAGCGTGTGGGCGTTGACGGTGTGAATCTGGTCGAAGCGGATGGTTCCGGCGAGAAATGCAGCCACGGCCTCCTCGTTGGCTGCGTTGAGGACCGCGGTGCTGCCTTCCGGCCCTCGCAGCGTCTCCCACGCGAGGAACAGGCCCGGAAAGCGCGCCGGGTCGGGCCGCTCGAAGCTGAGCGCCCCCAGCCGGGAGAAGTCGAGCGGCTCGGTCCCCGAGGCGATGCGCTCGGGCCACGCCAGTCCGTAGGCGATGGGCACCCGCATGTCGGGTGTGCCCAACTGCGCCAGCACGGAGTTGTCGCGGCAGACGACCATGGAGTGGATGATGCTCTGCGGATGGATGACGACCTCGATCTGTTCCGGCGACAGGTCGAACAGCCAGCGCGCCTCGATGACCTCCAGGGCCTTGTTCATCATGGTCGCCGAGTCGACCGAGATCTTGCGGCCCATCACCCAGTTCGGGTGGGCGCAGGCCTCATCGGGTGTCACATGGCGCAGCGTGGCCGGCTCCCGTTGGCGGAACGGGCCGCCGGAGGCCGTGAGCACGATGCGCTGGACCCGCCGCGACCAGGTGGATGGATCGTCCGGCAGGCATTGGAAGATGGCCGAATGCTCGCTGTCGATGGGCAGCAGCCGCGCCCCGCCGGCCCGTACCGCGGCCATGAAATAGGCCCCGCCCACCACCAGCGCTTCCTTGTTCGCCAGCAGCAACCGCTTGCCAGCGCGGGCCGCCGCGATGCACGGCGGCAGACCGGCTGCGCCGACGATGGCGGCCATCACCGTGTCGACCTCGGGGTGGGCGGCGATCTCCTCCAGTGCGGTAGCGCCTTGGAGCACCTCCGTGCGGGAGCCGGCCTCGCGCAGGCCCTGGCGCAACTGCGCGGCGGCTTGCGGATCGACCATGACGGCGTAGCGCGGCCTCCACGCGAGGCACTGCGCGAGCAGCGGCTCGACGCGCCGCTGCGCGGCGAGGGCATAGACCTCGTAGCGCCCGGGATGCAGGCCGATGACGTCCAGCGTGCTCGTGCCGATGGAGCCGGTCGAACCGAGAATGCAGACCCGCTGGCGGGTCGGGGTTGGGCTCATGATCTCAAAGCCGGCTCAGCGTCCACGCGATCGGGAACACCGGAAGCAAGGCATCGATGCGATCCAGCACCCCGCCGTGACCAGGCAGCAGCTGACTGCTGTCCTTGGCACCGACGCTGCGCTTGACCAGGGATTCGAAGAGGTCGCCCACCACGCTCATCGCAGCGAGAAAGCCGCAGGCAACCACGAAACCGCCCCAGCCGGCGCGGTCGAAGAGGCGGGTGTACAGGCTTGGTTCGACACCAGGGGCC
>DATMBN010000094.1:0-3815 GCA_035559275.1 Burkholderiaceae bacterium | reverse complement strand
CGAGCGCATGGGCCACATCGACCTGGCCAGCCCGGTCGCGCACATCTGGTTCCTGAAGTCGCTGCCGTCCCGCATCGGCCTGATGCTGGACATGACCCTGCGCGACATCGAGCGCATCCTGTACTTCGAGGCCTACGTGGTGACCGAGCCGGGCCTGACCCCGCTCGAGCGCCGCCAGCTGCTCACCGAGGAGCAGTACATGCAGGCGCGCCAGGAGCACGGCGACGACTTCGACGCCGCCATGGGCGCCGAGGCCATCTACGAGCTGCTGCGCACCATCGACCTGCAGGCCGAGATGGCGCGCCTGCGCGAGGAGATCGCCGCCACCGGATCGGAGACCAAGCTCAAGCGCCTGACCAAGCGCATCAAGCTGGTCGAGGCCTTCATCGAGTCGGGCAACCGCCCCGAGTGGATGGTCATGACCGTGCTGCCGGTGCTGCCGCCGGACCTGCGCCCGCTGGTTCCGCTGGACGGCGGCCGCTTCGCGACCTCCGACCTCAACGACCTGTACCGCCGCGTCATCAACCGCAACAACCGCCTGCGCCGCCTGCTGGAGCTCAACGCGCCCGACATCATCGTGCGCAACGAGAAGCGCATGCTGCAGGAGTCGGTCGACGCGCTGATGGACAACGGCCGCCGCGGCCGCGCCATCACCGGCACCAACAAGCGCCCGCTCAAGTCGCTGGCCGACATGATCAAGGGCAAGCAGGGCCGCTTCCGCCAGAACCTGCTGGGCAAGCGCGTCGACTACTCCGGCCGTTCGGTCATCGTGGTCGGCCCGTACCTGCGCCTGCACCAGTGCGGCCTGCCCAAGAAGATGGCGCTGGAGCTGTTCAAGCCGTTCGTGTTCGCCAAGCTGCAGCGCCGCGGCCTGGCCACCACCATCAAGGCCGCCAAGAAGCTGGTCGAGCGCGAGGAAGCCGAGGTCTGGGACATCCTGGAAGAGGTGATCCGCGAGCACCCGGTGCTGCTGAACCGCGCCCCGACCCTGCACCGCCTGGGCATCCAGGCGTTCGAGCCGGTGCTGATCGAAGGCAAGGCGATCCAGCTGCACCCGCTGGTCTGCACCGCGTTCAACGCCGACTTCGACGGCGACCAGATGGCCGTGCACGTCCCGCTGAGCCTGGAGGCCCAGCTGGAGGCGCGCGCGCTGATGATGTCGACCAACAACATCCTCTCGCCCGCCAACGGCGAGCCGATCATCGTGCCGTCGCAGGACGTGGTGCTCGGCCTGTACTACATGACCCGCGCCCTCGAGAACAAGAAGGGCGAGGGCATGGCATTCGCCAACGTGGCCGAGGTCAAGCGCGCCTACGACAACCGCGTGGTCGAGCTGCACGCCAAGGTGAAGGTGCGCATCGTCGAGACCGTGACCGACGAGGCGGGCAACAAGCAGAAGAAGGCGTCGATCGTGGATACCACGGTCGGCCGCGCGCTGCTGGCCGAGATCCTGCCCGAGGGCCTGCCGTTCTCGCTCGCCAACACCGAGCTGAACAAGAAGGCCATCTCGCGCCTGATCAACTCCTGCTACCGCCAGCTGGGCCTGAAGGACACCGTGGTGTTCGCCGACCAGCTGATGTACACCGGCTTCGCCTTCGCCACCCGCGCCGGCGTGTCGATCGGCATCGACGACATGCTGATCCCGGCCGAGAAGAAGGGCATCCTGGCCGAGGCCGAGCAGGAGGTGCTGGAGATCCAGGAGCAGTACCAGAGCGGCCTGGTCACCGCCGGCGAGCGCTACAACAAGGTGGTCGACATCTGGTCGCGCACCAACGAGCGCATCGCCAAGGCGATGATGGACACCATCGGCACCGACCGCGTGGTCAACGCCAAGGGCGAGGAGATCGCGCAGAAGTCGATGAACTCGCTGTACATCATGGCCGACTCGGGCGCCCGTGGCTCGCAGGCGCAGATCCGCCAGCTGGCCGGCATGCGCGGCCTGATGGCCCGTCCTGACGGCTCGATCATCGAGACGCCCATCAAGGCCAACTTCCGCGAAGGCCTGAACGTGCAGGAGTACTTCAACTCCACCCACGGCGCGCGAAAGGGCCTGGCCGACACCGCGCTCAAGACCGCCAACTCCGGTTACCTGACCCGCCGCCTGGTCGACGTGGCCCAGGACGTGGTGATCACCGAGCACGACTGCGGCACGCTGCAGGGCCTGACCATGACCCCGATCGTGGAAGGCGGCGACGTGGTCGAGCCGCTGCGCGATCGCGTGCTCGGCCGCGTGGTGGCCGAGGACGTGTTCCTGCCCGGCAACGACGAGGATCCGGTCGTCACCCGCAACACCCTGCTGGACGAAGGCTGGGTGCAGAAGCTGGAGGACGCCGGCGTCCAGTCGATCAAGGTGCGTTCCACCATCACCTGCGAATCGGCCTTCGGCGTCTGCTCGCAGTGCTACGGCCGCGACCTGGCCCGTGGCCACCTGGTCAACATCGGCGAGGCGGTGGGTGTCATCGCCGCCCAGTCGATCGGCGAGCCCGGCACCCAGCTGACGATGCGTACGTTCCACATCGGCGGCGCGGCCTCGCGTGCGGCGGCGGTGGACAACATCACCGTCAAGACCACCGGCTCGGTCAAGTTCAACAACCTCAAGTCGGTGGAGCACGCGGCCGGCCACCTGGTCGCCGTATCGCGCTCGGGCGAAATCTCGGTGCTCGACCCGCACGGCCGCGAGCGCGAGCGCTACAAGCTGCCGTACGGCGCCACCATCACCGTCAAGGACGGCGCCGAGGTCAAGGCCGGCCAGTCGGTGGCCAACTGGGATCCGCACAACCATCCGATCGTCTCGGAAGTGGCGGGCTTCGTCCGCTTCGTGGACTTCGTCGACGGCGTGACCGTCATCGAGAAGACCGACGAGCTGACCGGCCTGGCTTCGCGCGAGATCACCGATCCCAAGCGCCGCGGCTCGCAGGGCAAGGACCTGCGCCCGCTGGTCCGCATCGTGGACAAGGACGGCAACGACCTGACCATCCCGGGCACCGACCTGCCGGCGCAGTACCTGCTGCCGCCGCGCTCGCTGGTGAACCTGCAGGACGGCGCGCCGGTGGGCGTGGGCGACGTGGTCGCCAAGATCCCGCAGGAAGCCTCCAAGACCCGCGACATCACCGGCGGCCTGCCGCGCGTGGCCGACCTGTTCGAGGCGCGCAAGCCGAAGGATCCGGCGATCCTGGCCGAGCGCTCCGGCGTGGTCAGCTTCGGCAAGGACACCAAGGGCAAGCAGCGCCTGATCATCAAGGACGCCGACGGCGGCGAGCACGAGGAGCTGATCCCGAAGTACCGCCAGATCATCGTGTTCGAGGGCGAGCACGTGACCAAGGGCGAGACCATCGTCGACGGCGAGCCCAGCCCGCAGGACATCCTGCGCCTGCTCGGCATCGAGCCGCTGGCCGCGTACCTGGTCAAGGAGATCCAGGACGTGTACCGGCTGCAGGGCGTGAAGATCAACGACAAGCACATCGAGGTCATCACCCGGCAGATGCTGCGCAAGGTGGAGATCACCGACCAGGGCGACAGCAAGTTCCTCAATGGCGAGCAGGTCGAGCGCCAGCGCGTCATCGAGGAGAACGCCCGGCTGGTGGCCCGCGGCGAGATCCCGGCCAAGTTCGAGCCGGTGCTGCTGGGCATCACCAAGGCCTCGCTGGCGACCGAGTCGTTCATCTCCGCGGCCTCCTTCCAGGAGACCACCCGCGTGCTGACCGAGGCGGCCGTGCGCGGCACCCGCGACAGCCTGCGCGGGCTGAAGGAGAACGTCATCGTCGGCCGCCTGATCCCGGCGGGCACCGGCCTGGCCTACCACAGCCAGCGCCGCC
>DATMBN010000093.1:0-7058 GCA_035559275.1 Burkholderiaceae bacterium | reverse complement strand
GCCGCGCTCGCTCTCGGCGCCTTGGCCGCCCGGCGTGGCCGGCACGCCGCCTTCGCCGCGTCCGTTGTAGAGGGCACCGCGCACGATCGGCCGGTCGATGTCTCCTTCGAGGAAGCCGACCAGCACTTCCTGGCCGATGCGCCGGCGGACGGTGCGTCTCACAACGCCCCAGGCCGCGGCCGCAGCGTGGCCGTGATGGCCTCCCACAGCGCCAGCACCTGGCCTTCGCTCAAGGTGGCGCGCGTCAGATCCGGGATCTTGGCCTTTTCCTCCAGGCTGCGCGGCGGCGAGGGGATGTAGTGGCCGTTGAACATCAGCATCTTGAAGAACGGTGCCGAGCGGCCCTCGACCGACTGATCGGTCTGCAAGACAGCGCTGTGCCCGGGTACACGGGCCGAGGTCACTTGGTCCGGCTCACGTGCTGCAGACTCTTCGTACGTTTTGCCATGAATCATCCGTTGCTGCAGCCGTAGCAACTCGGAGCCCGAGTGCTTGATTTGTTGCTCGATTTGCCTGCGCCGCTGGATCAAGCCGGTGTCGGGGCGGGCCACATCACCGTCACCGCTGACGCTGCGCAGGTGGATGTACACATCCGGCGCGTCCTTGAGGTGGTAGTTCACGTAGAACTCAGCCGCCTCGGCCTGCGCCCCTGTCCACAAGCCATGCGCAAAGCAGTCCCCCGGCTCGCTGGGGATCTCGTCGTCGCGCCGCCCGCGCAGGCGGCCGTACACGTTCAGCAGGTGGGTGTACTTCTCTTCGACGTCGGTTTTGAGTTCAGCTAAAGGCCGCTTAGACAACGACTTGTCGTAACTTTCCGTTGTCATCACCAACTGGTAACCGTCTAGCCAAGCTCGCAGCTCCCACGTGCGGATCGCCGGATTGGCGCCAGTCTTGGACCGATCGTAAACAATGCCTCGACCATCTGGTAACTGACGTACCTCACGCAGGGAAAGCGTTTTCTCTCCGTGAATGGTCTCGACCTTGAGTTCCTCGGTCCTGCGCTCCAACTGGTAGTCGAAGCCCGCACGCGACAGCGGCCGGATGCTCACCTCCACGCCTTCGATCTCGACGCGATCGACCGGGTTGAGCACGAAGTCCTCGGGCAAGTCGATGAGGTGGCGGCCGATGCAGCGCGTGCGCATGCGCGCGGTGAGCTTTTGGACGAATTGGGCTTCTTCAGGGGTCATGGCAGGGGTGCGGGGAGAACAGGCCAGCAGGGAGAAGGCCGGCAAGCAGGCACCAGCCAACAGCAAGCGGCGTCGGCTGAGCGTCATCGCAAATCCTCGTACATCATGCGGGGCGACTCACGCACGCGCTGGGCGATGCGCACGATGGCGCGCAGCGTGAAGCGCAGGGCCTGGAGGCTGGCCGAGCCTGCTTCGGGGTTGTAGGCCGGCTCGTGCTCGACGGGCACGCGCAGGAAGCTCTGGCAGTGCGGCTTGGGCGCCAGGCCCGAGCGGGCCGGCACGGTGCCGTCGCCGGCTTCGTCAGGCGCGCTGATCGTGAAGGCGGCCGGGATGCGGCTGCGCGGGTGCAGCACCGTGCGGGTGTCTTCAGTCTTGCTGAACTCGCGCAGACCCACCCGCGAAGCCAGGGGGCTGTGCATCCAGCGCTGCGGCGGCTCTCCTGCATCGCCGGCGCGTTGCCAGCTCACCGTGCCATAGGCCTTGTGCTCGGGGCTGGCACCGCAGAAGGCGTGGGTGTGGGGGTGGTAAGCCGCAGCGATTTTTTGATGAAAGGGCGCAACCACCTCCAAGATCGTTTTTGCGTAGGCCTCCCAATCCCGGTCCACCTGCCGCTTGCGCCTGTGGGGGTCGGTTTCCTCGTTGAGCGGGTTGATGAGCTCCTCGTCGCACAAGCCCCACCAGGCGCCACGCACGGTGTAGATCTCGCCATACGGGTCGCCTTGCTGCGGCAAGGCCGCCTCCTGGGCACCGGCGCGGATCTTCAACCAGCCGTTGCCGTATTCGGGGCTGGGCAGCAGCTGCAGCGGCCCCGGCGCACTGGACATCACCGCCGTGACTTCGGCCGCATCGGCGCCGAGCACCTCGGACACGCCCCAGCGGCCTTCGGTGCCGGCCTTCATGCGCCGGTACACGGCTGCCGCCCCCGTGGCCGGCATCACCCCGTGCACGATGCCGTAAATCTTGTCCCGGTAGCCCAGCACCTCGGAGCAATGTCGCGCCACCAGACCGCCCATGCTGTGGGTGACCAAGATGACCTTCTCGCAGCGCGCCAGCGGGCAGCCCTGGGAGATTTCACGCTGGTTGTAGCGCTCGATGATCTCGTCGATGCGGCGGCCCAGGGCTTGGGCGGACTTGGCGTTGTCGTCCAGCCAGTTGTAGCCGAAGGCATGCACCGGGAAACGGTAGCGGTAGCTCAGGCGCACGTCATCCTCGTCGAGCGGCTGTTCGCCCACGTCGGCGCCCAGCGTCTGGCGCTTGAGCTGGGCGCGCAGGCAGTTCTGGTACGAGCCGAAGTCGTTCAGGTGCTCCTCCAGCCAGCGCAACGCCGGGCCATAGCTCATCGCCGCGATCTCGCCCCAGCCCCGGCGCTTGAGCTCTTCGGCGGGCAGCTTCATGTCGGTGGGGACTTTGCCGTCGTCATCCACCACCATGGCTTCGGGGCGCAGGGATTTTTTTCGCTCTTTTGCGTCAGCCCATATCCACGGAGAGGCCGTCAGCTTCGAATCCATGCGCCAGCGCTCGCCTTCTCCCCTGGGCTTCAGATTGCTGCCCATCACGCCGGGCACGAAGATGACGGGGATGATGCGAGTGGGGATGACATACACCAGCGCAAAGGTGTCGTCCGGTGGGCTGAGCACGGACTTCCAGATGGGAGTGCCGCGGTGGTCGAACTCGGGTTCGATCACCCGGGCTTTGCTCATGTCCAGCTCGTTGCTCATGATGGTCAGTTCGGTTCGAGCAGCTTCAGGCCCAGTGCATGGGCGAAGAGGTCTTTCTGCAACCCCGTGCCCCCTCGGGCATCGGTGGTGCCGCGCACGATGGTGCCATCCGGGCGGGTGACCTCAAAGCGCCTGCGCGCGACGGGCCGGTCATCGGGCCAGCGCAAGACGTACTCTTCGTCCCTGCAGCGCAAAGCCGTCGAATGCCGGTGCCAGCGGCAGCGTCTCCCCTCCGCCTTTTCCGACGGCGCCAGCGCCCAGCGCGCCGCCCTCCGAGGTGGTCGTAGTCTTCTAGCGGTGGGTGGTGGCCGGCGGGTTGCGGAGACGGCGCGGGACCATAGACGACGGTGCGCTCCTTGCGCCAATAGTGCCTCAGCGTGTTTTGTCGGCGAGCGGCGGATTTCAAAACGCACCCGGGCGAGCCCGGAGTGTCGGGATGACGGCGTCCCAAAGCGCGATCGACTCCGCTTCCCCGAGGGTGGCCTTTGCAATGGGCTTCACTTTCGCCGCCTCTTCCAATGTGCCCTCGGTGCGCGGAATGCGTGATCCGCTATCCAGGTCTATCACAAGCAAGGGTGCGTGCGCGTTGCCCTGCTTGCTGTTTATCTCCAGCGTGAAGTGATAGTCCTTGACCCCCGGGTCGATTTCGCGCTCCATCAACCACTCTTCGGGCTTGAGGGGGTGCGCGTCCCGCACGCCCTTGCGCAGCGTGCGGCCGTTTACCTTCGCCAATGCGGGCTCGATGGCCCCCCCCCGTTGCAGCAGGGTATCGGACATCGGGCCGATGTGGCTGAGGTAGCGGAACGTGAACGACACATCCTCTGCCGTGCTCAGGTAGTAGTTGAGTTCGATCCATTCCTGATCGGTCGCCGGCCCTTGGATGAAGCCGTGGCGAACGCACACACCCGGGCCGGTGGGGATCTCGTGGTCGGCGCGGCCGGAGGTGCGGGAATACAGACTCAGAAGGTGAGCCAGTCTTTCTGCGATGTTCGTTTGCCGCGTGTCCCATTCCGGGACCTGCTTGTCGAGACCGCGATCAAATGCGTTCGACTCCATCTGCACGGCATATCCGTTCTTCCAGCCGTGCAACTCCAAAGTTCTGTGGCTCGCCACGTCTCTCGATTTAGAACGGTTGAAGACGGACCCCTGGTTGTCTGGTAGAGGGTGGATGTCCGCCAGAGAGGCTGTCTCTTCACCAAAGATCTTTTCCATTCGCAGGGATTCTGTTCGCTCACGGAGCCGTTGGTCGAACTTCGTGCGCTCCATAGGCTCGACGATCACGGTGACATCTTCAACCTGTGCACGGGCAACGGGATTGACGCCGAATTCACGCGGCAGGTCGATCAGGTAACGGCCGACGCAACGCGGCACGAGGTCGCTGGTGAGGTTCTTCATCTGGGCGGCTTGAGAGTGGGTCATCTGCGCAGGAGGGCGCTGGCAGCCAGCCAACAAGGCGGCCGCCAGCAGCGTGGGCAGAACTCGACGTGGAATCACTTTTAGGCGAGGATGGTTTCCGTGACGCGCTGCGCGATCTTCACGATGGCCCGCACGGTGAACTGACGCACTTTCTCGATATCGGCTCCCGCGTAGTAGGCCGGCTCGTGCCCCGTGTTCACCTGCAGCAGCGAACGCACATGCGCCTTGGGCGCGATGCCGGAGCGGTGCGGCACCGTCCCATCGCCCGGCTCATCGGGTTCGCTGATGGTGTAGTCCTGCTGTTCGGCCTTCAACCAGCCCGAACCCTGCAGCAACGCGACGACGGTGCGTGTTTCATTGACCTGGGACGGATCGAGCGCCCGGGCATTCAGGACGTCGGCAGGGCGGCCGCCGCGCAGCCAGCTTCCGCCGTCGCCTGTCCAGGTGACGTTGCCGTAGGCCCGTTGATCGGCGTGACTGCCAAAGAAGGCGTAGGTATTGGGGTGGTACTTTTGCTTGACCTTGTCGTGGAAGTTCTGCACTTGGCGCAGCAACTCAAGATAGCCCGCCCAATCTCTATCTATCGCCGCCTTACGCTTCGTGGGGTCGTTCTCGGCATTCAGCGGATTCATCAGGTGATCCTCACACAGGCTCCACCACTTGCCGCGCACCGCGTAGATCTCGCTGTACGGGTCGCCCTTTTGTGGCAGCGAAATGGTGGTCTTGCCGTCCTTGATGCGCAGCCAGCCGTTGCCGTACTCCGGTGTGGGCAGCAGCTGCATCGGCCCGGGTGCGCTGGACAGCACTGCCGTTATCTCGCGCGCATCGTTGCCCAGCGCCGAGGACACCAGCGCGCCTTTGACGTTGTACCAGGCGGTGGGATCTTCCGTGCCGGCCTTGAAGCGCCGGTACACCGCCGCGGCGCCGATCGCCGGCATCACCCCGTGCACGATGCCGAGGATGCTCTCGCGCATGCCCAGCGCTTCTGAGCAGTAGCGAGCCACGAGCCCCCCCATGCTGTGCGTGACGATGATGACCTTCTCGCAGCGCTTCTTCTCGGCCTTGTAGCGCGCGATCGTTTCCTCGATGCGCTTCTTGAGCCTCTGGGCGGAAACCACGTTGCTGTCCAGCCAGTTGTAGCCGCAGGCATAGACCGTGAAGCGGTAGCGATAGCTCAGGGCTACCTCATCGCGCGACAGCGGCTCGTCCCCTGTCATGGCCTGCAGCGCCTTGCCGACCAGCTGTGAGCGCAACCCCGTCTTGCACTGCTCGAAGTCGTTGAGCGTGTTCTCTAGCCAGCCTAGAAACTCGCCATAGCTAAGGTACCCTACCTCGCCCCAACCACGGCGGCGCAGCTCCTCGGCAGGCAGGGACGTTTGGTCCGTCACCTTGCCATCCGGATCGACCTCCATCACAGCAGGGTTCAGATACTCCTTGCGAAACGCGGCGTTTCTGTCTGGGGCTGCCCAACGCCCTGCGCTCTTCGCATCGTCCAGTCGCCAGCGAACGGCGCTTTTCAGAGCAGCGCCCCGTTCACGAAGATTGCTGCCCATCACCCCTGGCACGAAGATCACGGGAATGACCTGGTCCGGCACCATGTAGCACACGCCGACGCTGTCGTCCGGTGGGCTCATGCGGCTTTGCCAGTATGGATTGCCGCGTTCGTCGTAACGCACCGGGATGCGCCGCTCCTGAACGGCTTGTTTGCTCATGTCAGTGGTCCTCCAGCAGCCTGAGGTTCAGCTGCTCCAAGAAGTCGCTCTTTTGCAGGCCGGTGCGGCCGTTGGCGTCGGTTCGCCCCCGGACCGTGGTGCCATCGGCCCTGAGCACTTCGAACCGCCGGTTCGCTATGGGCGCGTCGTCGTAGGGCCAACGCAGGATCAATTCTTCGTCGAAGCGGGCGTCGCCCTGCATGGCGTTCATGCTGTACGCATAGGTGCTCGCCCCCACCATGCTCTTGGTCGCCGCCTTCACGGTGATCTTGCCCGGGCACTGCACCGTGATGCCCCCGGCCTCGATCGCGATGCTGGCGCCTTGGGAGGTCTTCAGGGTGATCTTCTTGGCCGCGGCCCAGTCGAGGTGGCTGTGGGCGCTTTGGACGTTGACCCGCCCCTTGGCCGCGATCTGCAGCGTGTCGCTTTGCGCCTGCACCTGCACGTCGCCTTGGGCGGCCACCATGGTGATCCCGCGACCCTGTGCTTCGGTGCCCGGCTGCTGGGCACCGGCCAGCACGCCGATGGCCTGACCGGTGTGCAGGCGCTGGGCGCCGCCGGCGGCGCGGCTCGTGTCGCGGCCGCTGGCTGAGTGGATCGTGTCGGAGCTGGCCATCACGACGTCCCGCCCCGCGGTGAGCACCAGGCCCGCACGGGCGGCGACGGCCACGACGGGATCGGTGCTGTGCGGCAGCTTGTGCGCGCCTTGCGTCGTGCGTTGCGCGGCGTCGGCCCGTGCGCGCGACAGGTCTTGCGCATCGACCTGCCCGTTCAGTGCCGTCTCGAGGGCCTGCAGCGGCGGCTCAGACGAGGACAGCGCGCTTTGGCCACTCGCAGGGCTGCCGCGTTCGCTGCTCAAGGCCACGGTCTGGTGCGTGGTCGCGGCGCGATCGTGCAGTTGGGCCAGGTGCCGCACCTGCTGCATCAAGGCCTGCGCGGCGGTGGCATCGCCGGCCGGCTCTCGGGGCGCCGTGCCGTAGCTGGTGATCAACAGACCCTGGCCGGCGCGCACAGCGCCCCAGGCA
>DATMBN010000092.1:0-6026 GCA_035559275.1 Burkholderiaceae bacterium | reverse complement strand
GCCATGGCGGGCGCGGCCAGGCCACCGGCGACCGCCAGCACGGCGGCGGCCACCAGACGGATGCGTCCACGTTCAATGCTCATTTCAGTGCTCCTTTGGGTCTTGCCTCGAGGGCGTTTCGTGCAAGTCGTCGCGTGACTTGTCCTGGGAAAACCGTTCAGTTCGCGCGCGGCAGGGATGCTCCCTGCGCGTCGAAGAGATAGGCTCGCGCCGGCGGAACGCCAAGATGGGCCACGTCGCCGGCCGCCAGCGGGTTGTCGGGGTCGGCGCGCACGACCACCGGTCCTTGGGCGCCAGCCACTTCCAGATAGAGGTAGGTCGTGTCACCCAGGTGCTCGGCGACCTGCACCACGCCCTTGAGGCTGCCGGATGCGGAAGCGGCGTGCGCGCTGAGGTGCTCCGGCCGCACGCCAAGCGTCAGCGGCGTCCCGGGGGGCAGGGGGCTGGCGTCCACCGCCACCTCGACCACGCTGCCGTCGGCCAGGCGCACCCGCGCCGCCTGCACCGTGGCCGACTCCAACGTGACAGGCACGAAGTTCATCTTCGGCGAGCCGATGAAGCCGGCCACGAAGAGGTTGGCCGGCCGATGGTAGAGGTCCATCGGCTTGCCGACCTGCTCGATGCGCCCGGCATTGAAGACCACGATGCGGTCGGCCAGCGTCATCGCCTCGACCTGGTCGTGGGTGACGTAGACCATGGTCGTCTTCAATTCCCTGTGCAGACGGGAAAGCTCCACGCGCATCTGCACGCGCAGGGCGGCATCGAGGTTGGACAGCGGTTCGTCGAAGAGGAACACGCCCGGCTTGCGCACGATCGCGCGCCCGATCGCGACACGTTGCCGCTGACCGCCCGACAAGGCCTTGGGCTTGCGCTCCAGCAGGTGTTCGATCTGCAGGATTTGCGCGGCGCGCTGGACGGCGGCGCGTTGTTCTTCCTTGCCGTAGCCGGCCAGCCGCAGGCCGAAGGCCATGTTTTCGGCCACCGTCATGTGCGGATAGAGCGCGTAGCTCTGAAAGACCATCGCGATGCCACGCTTGGCAGGAGGCAGCTCGTTCATCCGCTGGCCACCGATGTACAGGTCCCCCGCGGTGATCTCCTCCAGCCCGGCGATGCAGCGCAGCATCGTGGACTTGCCGCAGCCGGAGGGGCCGACGAAGACGATGAACTCGCCGTCGTCGATCTCCAGGTCGATGCCGTGCAGCGTCTCGACGTCGCCGTAGGACTTGCGCAAGCCTTTGAGTTGCAGATTCGCCATGGTGGTCGTCGTTCAGTCGCCGAGCGTCGCGAAATAGGCGCCGTAGGGGGGCAGCCGCAGTTCCTGTCCGTCCAGCACGCCGAACTGCGCCGCGGGGAAGCCATGCCCGCCGAGCGGACGCACCACCGGCAGGCGTCCGAGCCGCGCCCTGACGGGCTGGGCGCTGGTGTTGAAGGCGGCGAGGATGCGGGTGCCCTCGCCCCGGCGCTCGGGGGTGCGTTCCAGCGCCAGGACGGGCTCGGCCGTGTCGAGGAAGCGGATGCCCCCGCACACCAGGGCACGGTGCCGCTTGCGCCAGGCGAGGAAGGTGCGCGTGAAGTGCAGCACCGAATCTCGATCGGCCTCGTTGACATCCACCGCGAGCTGGCGGTGAGCCTCGGGAACCGGCAGCCAGGGCTCCACGTCACGCCCGCCGCTGAAGCCAGCATGCGGTTGCGAGCTGTCCCACGGGATCGGCGTGCGGCAGCCGTCGCGCCCCTTGAATTCCGGCCAGAAGTTGATGCCGTACGGGTCCTGCAATCGCTCGTAGGGGACCTCGGCTTCCGGCAGTCCCAGCTCATCGCCCTGGTACCAGCACGCACTGCCGCGCAGCGACAGCAGCATCGCCAGCGCCATCTTGTTGTAGATGGCTGGCGCGTTCGGACCTCCCCATCGCGTGCGCACCCGCGCGACGTCGTGATTGCCGATCGACCAGCACGGCCAACCGCCGTCCATCGCTTCCTCCAGTTCCTCGACCTGGCTGCGGATGTACGTGGCGGTGTTCTCGTGGGTCAGCAGGTTGAAGCTGTAGGCCATGTGCAGCTTGTTGCCACTGGCCGTGTAGGCGGCCATGGTGGCCAGGGCGTTGTCGTCGCCGATCTCCCCCAGGCTGGCCGCGCCGTACTCGTTCAGCAGGTCGCGCACTTTCTCTAGGAAGGCCAGGTTCTCGAACTGCGTCTTGTCGTACAGGTGCTGCTGCATCCCGTACGGATTGGTGTCCTGCACCGACTTCGTGTCGCGTTTGGTCGCCGGCGGGTTGTCGCGCAGCTTGCGGTCATGGAAGTGGAAGTTGCACGCGTCGAAGCGGAAGCCGTCCACGCCTCGGTCCAGCCAGAAGCGGATGTCGGACAGCACCTGCCGCTGCACGGCCTCGCAGTGGAAGTTGAGGTCGGGCTGGCTGGTCAGGAAGTTGTGCAGGTAGTACTGGCGACGGCGCGCGTCCCACTGCCAGGCCGAACCGCCAAAGACGCTCAACCAGTTGGTGGGAGGCGTGCCGTCCGGCTTGGGGTCGGCCCAGACGTACCAATCGGCCTTGGGGTTGTCGCGGCTGGATCGGCTTTCCTTGAACCAGGGGTGCTGGTCGGAAGTGTGCGAGAGCACCTGGTCGATCACCACCTTCAGGCCCAGGTCGTGCGCGCGGGCGACGAGGCGGTCGAAATCAGCCAGCGCGCCGAACATCGGGTCGACGTCGCGGTAGTCGCAGATGTCGTAGCCGAAGTCCTTCATCGGGGAGCGGAAGAAGGGCGAGATCCAGATCGCGTCCACTCCCAGGCTCGCGACGTAGGACAGCTTGTCGATGATGCCGGGCAGGTCCCCAATGCCGTCGCCGTTGCTGTCGGCGAAGCTGCGCGGATAAATCTGGTAGATGACGCCGCCGCGCCACCAGGCGTCGAGCGGTTGGGACTGGCTCTTGGACATGGGTAGGGTTTCCGGAAGGTCGGACGCAATGCCCTGGCAGGCGCGCCAACCAGGGCATTGAGCCCGCCACCGCGAGGATGGCAGGTGGAGGGCGCCTGGGGACGTCCTCCGTTCATGTCGTCACCACCAGGCCTCGACCTGGACGCCGTAGGTCATGCCATGCCGCTTGCTCCCGAAGACCCCACCCACGGGACGTTCGACGGACGCCGTGGAGGGATCGTCCGAGCGCGCCTCGTAGCCCGAATTCCACTTCGCATAAGTGGCAAAGGCCCGGAAGACAGGGCGATTCCAGAAGCCGGGTCCCAAGGCCAACTGCGGCGCGACGGTGAATTTGGTCAAGGTGGCGTCGGGGCTGCCTTCCAGCTCGGTGCGGTCGTGACCGAGCTCGAACGCCAAGCTGAAGTGGTCCGTGAACTGGTACTGCGGGCGGATGCCGAAGCTGTACCACTTGGCCTTGTTGCCCCCATCCGGCTTGATCTGTTCGAACACAGCAGTGGCAAGGCCAGACCAGCGCGACCCCTGCGGGGCCACGTAAATCTGCTCGATCACGCGCCAGCTGCTGCCCTCGACCCGGTCGGTCGCGTCCTGGTAGGTCGGCACCCAGTTGCCCCCCATGCCGGCGTCCTTGCCGAGCACGAGGGCGAGTTTGTTGTAGCCGCCCAGGATGCCCGTCTGCATGTGCTCGACGAACAGCGCGCCGCCACTGCCCTTGCCATCGCGCGGCGAGCCAGCGCTGTCACCCTTGAGCAGCGCAGCCTCGAACTCGATCTTTCCACCGGGATTGAGGGGGATGTCGTAGACACGGGCAGACAGGCGGCGGGTGTTGAGGCCGTTCAGCAGGTCCGTGCGCAGATCGTCGTTGCCCTTGCTGTGGTAGGCCAGTGCGAACTTGGCGGAACTGCCGAGGGCGATGTCCTCGATGCCTGCGCCCAGCCCGCTGTTGCTCCAGTAGTAGTAGTCGTTGATGTGGACATCGTGGCGGTTGTAGTAGCGCTTGCCGATCCAGATCTTCGCGTCCCTGAGCGCACCGTCGCCGAAGAAGCCGCCGGCCTGGAAGTAGTTCTGCCGGCTGGCGATGTCGAAATCGCCGCCGTTGGTGCTCTCGAAGTCCGAGGCCGCGTTGTCTTCCAGGATCGCCACCATCAGGTTGAACTTCGCCCACGCCCCGTCCGATTTCCCGAAGGGCAACGCGAAGGCGAGCTCGCCGTAGGTGTCGCACTCGTTGCCCAGACGGTACTTGGCGCTCGCACCAGGCGCTTGGAAGCAGACCTGCTTGCCTCCCTCGCTGCTCGATCCGGTGCCGGTACGCAGGTAGCCGCTGAACTCAATGCCCTGGCCTTGCGCGCTCGCCGGCGCGGCGCCCAGGGCGCCGGCCATGGCGGCCGCTGCTGCCGCAAGCAGCTTCAACTTGCCTTTCATTGGTGAACTCCTCGTGGTTCTTGGGGTGGAAAAGTCCGGTGGCCGGTGTGGGCCGGCGTCCCGGAGGGTGGGAAAGCGCAGCGGCGGGCTTCGCACGGCGGGTGGGCGCCGGGCGGGAAAAAGGAGCGACCCCCAGGGCGGGGGTCGCCAAGTCGCTCTCTCGGGAGATGAAGCCAACCGGTGGGGGCAGGGGTGGGAGCGCTGCCCGGCGCAGCCGATGACCGCCCGCAGGCACTTCCCGGCCGTTGCCGCTGGCGCCTTGCCCAAGGCGGGAGGCGGTCATGGATGGGCGGGCCGGAAGGGCGGTCATGGCGGCGAGTAATAGGACTACAGAAAGTGATGTAGTTCTCGGACGAGGCGAACTCTAGTAGTGAAACTACTTGATCAGCAATCGGGTAATCCCTAGCCCGAATTCCAGAAGGTCGCGTCGACTTGACGCTAGACAGCGAAGTGGTCCTGCGTTTAGCATGCGTAAGTAGTCGAACTACACACACTGAATTGGGCATGCCCTCAGACCCGAGCTATCCCCGCCTTGTCGGCGACATCGGCGGCACCAACGCCCGCTTCGCTTGGCTCGCCGAACCCGGTGCCCCTCTTGCGCGGGTTGCGTCGTACCGCTGTGCTGAACATGCATCGCTCGAGGCTGCCATCCGGCGTTACCTGGAAGAGCATGGGATGGCCGTGCCGGCATGGGGGGCGATCGGCATCGCCAACCCCGTGGTCGGCGACCACGTGCGCATGACCAACCACCACTGGGCCTTCTCGATAGAAGACATGCGCCAACGCCTGGAGATGAAGCGCCTGCTCGTGCTCAACGATTTCACCGCGCTCGCGCTGGCGCTGCCGGCCCTGTCGGCCGACGAGGTGCAGGCGGTGGGGCGGGGAACGCCTGTCCCGCGCGCGCCCATCGGCCTGGTGGGACCGGGCACCGGGCTCGGCGTGTCCGGCCTGCTGCCGGCGGCGGGGGGGCACTATCTGCCGGTCAACGGAGAGGGTGGTCACGCGACGCTGGCGGCGGTGGACGACAGGGACGAGGCCGTACTGCGAGTGCTGCGAGGACGCTTCGGCCACGTCTCGGCCGAGCGGGCCGTGTCAGGGCCCGGCCTGGTCCAGCTCTACCGCGCGCTGTGCGAGGTGGAGGGGGTGGCCGCGGAGGCGATCGAGGCGCCCGAAATCACCCGACGCGCGCTGGAGGGCACGGACGCGCGTTGTCTCGGGGCGCTAGAGCTCTTCTGCGGCTTCCTGGGCAACGTCGCCGGCAACATTGCACTCACCCTGGGCGCGCGTGGCGGCGTGTACATTGGCGGCGGCATCGTCCCCAGGCTGGGCGAATGGTTCAGCCGATCCCCCTTCCGCGACCGTTTCGAGTCCAAGGGGCGGTTCAGGGCCTACCTGTCGGAGATTCCCACTTTCGTGGTCCACGCCGCGGCACCCGCGCTCGTCGGTGCGGCCCGCGCACTGGAAGAGCTTGAACCCTGAGGGCGGGGGCAACCCCGCGCCACGTGCATTGAGGAGACGAAGATGGCTCGCACCTATACCGCGCTCGTCGCGTTCGGCCTCGTGGCCGCATTGACTGCCGCCCCGGCGCGAGCCGGCATCTTGGATGCGCTGTTCGGCCGGGCGGGTGCCCAGGCGGGTGAAGCGCCGGCCGCTGCCAAGCGCCGGGTGTGGTCGT
>DATMBN010000091.1:0-18803 GCA_035559275.1 Burkholderiaceae bacterium | reverse complement strand
TGGAGGTTGGCGCCGGTACCTCGCACGTGCATACCTTCCTGCGCGCGATCGGCCCCGAGCCGTGGCGCGCCGCCTATGTGCAACCGTCGCGCCGTCCCAAGGACGGCCGCTACGGCGAGAACCCGAACCGGCTGCAGCACTACTACCAGTACCAGGTGGTGCTCAAGCCGGCGCCGGCCGACATCCTCGAGCTCTACCTCGGCTCGCTGGAGGCGGTGGGCTTCGACCTCAAGAAGAACGACATCCGCTTCGTCGAGGACGACTGGGAGAACCCGACCCTGGGCGCCTGGGGTCTGGGCTGGGAGGTCTGGCTCAATGGCATGGAGGTCACCCAGTTCACCTACTTCCAGCAGGTGGGCGGCATCGACTGTAAGCCCATCACCGGCGAGATCACCTACGGCCTCGAGCGGCTGGCGATGTACCTGCAGGGCGTGGAGAACGTCTACGACCTCAAGTGGACCGACACGCTGACCTATCGCGACGTCTATCACCAGAACGAGGTCGAGCAGTCGGCCTACAACTTCGAGCACAGCGACGTGGAGTTCCTGCTCTCGGCCTTCGCGGCGCACGAGAAGCAGGCCAAGTACCTGATGGAGCAGCAACTGGCCCTGCCGGCCTATGAGCAGGTGCTCAAGGCGGCGCACACCTTCAACCTGCTGGACGCGCGCGGCGCGATCAGCGTGACCGAGCGCGCCGCCTACATCGGCCGCATCCGCAACCTGGCGCGCAGCGTCGCTCAGAGCTACTACGACAGCCGCGAGCGCCTGGGCTTCCCGATGGCCCCGCGCGAGTGGGTGGCCCAGCTGCCGAAGAAGGAGGCGCAGGCATGAGCGGCGCCGCGAACGTGAAGAATCTGCTGGTCGAGCTCTTCGTCGAGGAACTGCCGCCCAAGGCGCTGAAGAAGCTGGGCGAGGCCTTTGCCCAGGGCATCGCCTCGGGACTGGCGTCGCAGGGCCTGTGTGCGCCCGACGCCCAGGCCATCGCGTATGCCTCCCCGCGCCGGCTCGCGGTGCACGTGGCCCAGGTGGCCGAGCGCGCGGCCGACAAGCCGCTGCGGCAAAAGCTGATGCCCGTGTCGGTGGCCCTCGACGCCGAGGGCCGGCCCACGCCGGCGCTTTTGAAGAAGCTGGCGTCGCTCGGCCTGGACGAGAGCGCGGTGCCCGGGCTGCAGCGCGCGGTGGACGGCAAGGCCGAGGCGCTGTTCCACGACAGCGTGGTGCCCGGGGCCACGCTGCGCGAGGGCTTACAGAAGGCGTTGGAGGATGCCCTGGCCAGGCTGCCCATCCCGAAGGTCATGACCTACCAGCTGGAGGACGGCTGGACCACGGTCAACTTCGTGCGCCCGGCCCACGGGCTCGTCGCCTTGCACGGCGCCGACGTGGTGCCGGTGCAGGTGCTGGGCCTGGACGCGGGACGCCATACGCACGGCCACCGCTTCGAGGCGCTGCGCAACCCGGTCGAACTGCGCGATGCGGACAGCTACGCCGAGCAGATGGAACGCGAGGGCGCCGTGGTTCCGAGTTTCGACGCGCGCCGGGCCGAGATCGCGCGCCAGCTCGAAGCGGCGGCGCGGGCGGTGGGCGGGGGCGTTACGCCCGTGGACGACCCGGCCCTGCTCGACGAGGTGACGGCGCTGGTCGAGCGGCCCAACGTGCTCGTCGGCCGCTTCGAGCGGGAGTTCCTCGAGGTGCCGCAGGAGTGCCTCATCCTGACGATGAAGGCCAACCAGAAATACTTCCCGCTGCTGGATGGCCAGGGGCGGCTGACGAACCAGTTCCTGGTGGTCAGCAACATCCGTCCCGAGGACCCGAGCGCGGTGGTGGGCGGCAACGAGCGCGTGGTGCGCCCGCGCCTGGCCGACGCGAAGTTCTTCTTCGACCAGGACCGCAAGAAGACGCTGGCCTCGCGCGTGCCCGGCCTGGCCAAAGTGGTCTACCACAACAAGCTCGGCACCCAGGGCGAGCGCGTCGAGCGGCTGCGCGCGATCGCGCAGGCGGTCGGCGCGCGCCTGGGCGACCAGGTGCTGGGCGAGCGCGCCGCGCAGGCGGCCACGCTGGCCAAGGCCGACCTGCTGACCGACATGGTCGGCGAGTTCCCGGAACTGCAGGGCATCATGGGCGGCTACTACGCCCGTCACGACGGCCTGGGCGAGGAGATCGCCCAGGCCATCGAGGACCACTACAAGCCGCGCTTCGCCGGCGACGAGCTGCCGCGCAACCCCATCGGCCTCGCCGTCGCGCTGGCCGACAAGCTGGAGACGCTCGCGGGCCTGTTCGGCATCGGCCAGGTGCCGACCGGCGACAAGGATCCGTTCGCGCTGCGCCGCCATGCCCTGGGCGTGATCCGCATGCTGATCGAGCGGGACCTGCCGCTCGAGATGGACGCGCTGATCGCCGAGGCCTTCCGCGTCTTCGGTCCCTCGCACGGGCAGGCGCAGGCCGAGGTCGCCTTCTTCGTGCGCGAGCGCCTGGTTGGCTACCTGCGCGATGCCGGCTACAACGCCCGGGAGGTGGAAGCGGTGGTCGAGGTCCGTCCTGCGCGCTGGGGCGAAATCCCCAAGCGGCTGCAGGCGGTGCGCGCCTTCGTCTCGCTGCCCGAGGCCGAAAGCCTGGCTGCGGCCAACAAGCGCGTGGGCAACATCCTCAAGAAGGTCGAGGGCGCGGTCGAGCCCAAGGTGGACGCCGCGTTGCTGCGCGAGGACGCCGAACGCGCGCTGCACCAGGCGCTGCTGCAGGTGCAGCCGGCCGCCGATGCCGCGTTCGAGCGGGGCGACTACACTGGTTCGCTGCAGGCCCTGGCCGCGCTCAAGGCGCCGGTGGACACCTTCTTCGACCAGGTGATGGTCAACGCGGAGGACGCCGCGCTGCGTGCCAACCGGCTGGGCCTGCTGGCGCTGCTGCATGGGGCGATGAACCGGGTGGCCGACCTGTCGCGCCTGGCCACCTGAAGGTCCCGAGGACCGGGAGGCGACGATGGACCGAGCGATGCGTCTGGTGGTGCTGGGGCGGGATGGCGTGATCAACCGGTTCCGCGAGGAGCACATCGCCGATCCGGCCGAGTGGGAGCCGCTGCCCGGGGCGCTGGAGGCGATCGCGCGGCTCAATCATGCGGGCTGGCACGTGGTGGTCGCGACCAACCAGCCCGGCCTGGGGACCGGCCTGCTCGACATGTCCGGCCTCAACGCGGTGCATCGTCGGATGAACGAGGAGCTCGCACGGCACGGCGGCCGCATCGATGCCATCTTCATCTGTCCTCACACGGCGGCCGACGGCTGTGACTGCCGCAAGCCCGCCCCGGGGCTGCTCCTCAAGATCGCCGAACGCTTCGGCGTCAGCCGGGGCGAGATGGTGGTGGCCGGCGACACGCTGCGCGACCTGCAGGCGGCCGAGGCCGCCGGCTGCGAGCCGCACCTGATCCTCTGCGGCCGCAGCGCCCATCTGTCGGAAGCCGAGGCCCATGCTCTGGTTGCGCAGGTGCCGGGCAGCCGGGTGCACGCCAGCCTGGATGCGCTGGTCGCGCACCTGATGCAGCGCGCGGCGGTGGCAGGCGGCCTGGCGTCCCGCCATCCGTCCACCTTCGGCGCGTTGCCGCCTGCCTGAACGATTTCTGTCCGCCCCTCATGAAACTGCTGATCCTGGACCGCGACGGCACGATCAACGAAGACCGCGACGACTACGTCAAGTCGCCACGGGAATGGGTGCCGGTGCCGGGGGCGATCGAGGCCATGGCGCGGCTCTTCCACGCGGGCTGGACGCTGGCAGTGGCCACCAACCAGTCCGGGCTGGCACGCGGCTACTTCGACCTTGCGACGCTCGAGGCGATGCACGAGAAGATGCAGCGCTTGCTCGCCGCCCACGGCGCGCGCGTGGACCGCGTGTTCTTCTGCCCGCATGGACCCGAGGAAGGCTGCGACTGCCGCAAGCCGCGGCCCGGTCTGTTCCGTCAGATCGCCCGCCACTACGGCGTGGACCTGACCGGCGTGCCCGTGGTCGGCGACACCCTGCGCGATCTGCAGGCCGCAGCAGCTGCGGGCTGCGAGCCCCATCTCGTGCGCACGGGCAAGGCCGCCGCGCTCGACCCGGCGGGTCTGGCCGACATCGTGCAGCGCGTGCCTGGCACGCGAGTGCATGCGGACCTCGCCGCCTTTGCCGACCACCTGCTGGCGCGCGACGCCGTGCAGACGAACTGACCCAGCCCCTTCACCCGATGCTGTTCCTGCGTTCGCTCGCCTATCTCCTGTGGCTGATCGTCACCGTCGTGCCCTACGCGGTGATGGTGCTCGTCGTCTCGATCTTCGTGCGCGGCGCGCCGCTGTACTGGCTGTGCGTCGGCTGGACGCGCATCGCCATCTGGGGCGCCAAGTGGATTTGCGGCATCCGCTGGCGCGTGCACGGTTGGGAGCGGCTGCCCGACGGCCCGGCCATCCTGCTGCCCAAGCACCAGTCGGCCTGGGAGACGCTGGCCTTCCCGTCCATCATGCCGCGGCCGCTGTGCTTCGTCTTCAAGCGCGAGCTGCTGTGGGTGCCGTTCTTCGGCTGGGCGCTGGGCCGCCTGGACATGGTGCACATCGATCGCAGCAAGCGCTCGGAGGCCTGGTCCAAGGTCGCGGAGCAGGGGCGGCGCTACATGGGACAGGGCAACTGGGTGATCATGTTCCCGGAAGGCACTCGCACACCGCGTGGCAGCCAGGGCACGTACAAGTCGGGCGGGACGCGGCTGGCCGTGGCCACCGGGGTGCCGGTCGTGCCCATCGCCGTCACCTCGGCCCGCTGCTGGCCGCGCAACGCCTTCGTCAAGCGTCCCGGGCTGGTGGAGATCTCCATCGGCCAGCCCATCCCGTCGACCGGCCGCGAGCCCGACGAGCTGATGCGCCAGGTGGAGGGCTGGATCGAAGCCGAGATGCGCCGCCTGGATCCCCAGGCCTACCCGCAGGGCGCGCCGCAGGCCGTCGTGCGGCCGACGGTGCCCGACGGTACGCAGGGCTAGGGCGGCTGCCATGGCCGCCTCGCCCGTCGCCTGCTGCGGCGTGGCGGCATTTCCGCACGCGGCCCGGGCGGTGCGGTGTGGCGCGCTTCCCGCATCGTCACGCGCCAGCGCGCGCGCCGGTCCTATACTCGCCGCCCATGGCACGCAGTAAGGCAAGCGAGTTCGAGTCCGCCCAACTGGCCTTGCCGCTTTTCGCTCCCGAGGGCCAGACGCTGGCGCCGCCTGCCCCGCGCGCCGCGGCGCCCGCCCCCGGCGCGCCCGACGCACCCGAGGCGGCCGTCCTCAGGGCCCCGGTAGCGACGGCGCCGTCTTTGGCCTCCTGCGCGCCCGCGGCCCCGCCCGGCCTGCCGACCTTCCGCCATCCCCGCGCCAGCCGGGAGGTGCGTTTGCAGGAGCATCGCATCGCCTACGAACTCAAGCGCGCCAAGCGGCGGTCCATCGGCTTCGTGGTGACCACCGAGGGGCTGAGCGTGAGCGCGCCGCGCTGGGTGAGCCTGGCCGACATCGAGACCGCCTTGCACGAGAAGGCCGGCTGGATCCTGCGCAAGCTGGCCGAGCAGGCCGACCGCAACAAGCGACTGCAGCAGGCGCGCATCGAGTGGAAGGACGGGACGTGCGTGCCCTTCTTGGGCGAGACCGTGATCGTCGTGCTCGATCCGCGCGCCACGGGCGCGGTGCTCAACGTCGACGCCGACGCCTTGCCCGGTGTGCCACGCCTGACGCTGCACGTCGGCCTGCCGCAGCAGGCGAGTCCCGAGCAGATCCGTGATGCCGTGCAGTCGTGGCTGCAGCGGCAGGCGCGGCGGGTGTTCGAGGAACGCTGCCAGCACTTCGCGGCGCGCCTGGGCGTGCGCTACCGGCGGCTGGCGCTCTCGTCCGCGCAGACCCGGTGGGGCAGCGCCTCGGCGGACGGCTCCATCCGCCTCAATTGGCGGCTGATCCACTTCGCGATGCCCACGATCGACTATGTGGTCGCGCACGAACTGGCCCACTTGCGCGAGATGAACCACAGCCCGCGCTTCTGGGACGTGGTGCGTTCCGTGATGCCCGACTACGAGCAGGTGCGCGGAGTGCTCAAGGACAGCGTCGTGCCCGTGATGGACTGAAGAGGTTCGGCTGCTCTGTTGCGCCGTGGCCGGGATGGATACGTCGCACTTGCACGACCTTGCCTGTGCCCGCGAAACCGGTGCCCGCGTCAGCGCGGCCGCGAGGCCAGCATCACCCCGGTGACCGCAATGGCGCCGCCGATCAGCATGCTGGGCAGCAGCGATTCGCCGAGCAGCAGCACGCCGAAGGTGGCGCCGAACACCGGCACGAGGTTGTTGAAGACGACGGTGCGGGCCGCGCCGATGCGCTGCACGCCTTGCGAGTACCAGACGAAGGCCAGGGCGGTGCCCAGCACGCCCAAGTAGAGGGCTGCCAGCCCGACGGGCCAGGTGAAGGCCTGCAGTTCGACGGTCGGCCATTCGGTGACCGAATACAGGCCCAACAGCAGGCAGCCCCACAGGGAGGCATAGGTCGTGGCGGCCAGGGGCGTCAGCCCCTTGAGCGCGACGCGGCCGATGAGGGTGTAGGCAGCCCAGCTCCAGACACCGCCGAACATCAGCCATTCGCCGATGCCCACCGCCTGGCCGAGGGCCGCGGTGACGTCGCCGCGCGAGATCACGACCCAGACGCCGGCCAGCGCGAGCGCCACGCCCAGCCAGCGACGCAGGCTCAGGCGTTCGTGCAGCAGCACGGCCGCCAGGCCGATGGTGACCACCGGATTGAGCGCGATGATGAGCGACGTGCGGCTGGCCGGCAGGTGCTTGAGCGCGCCGAGGAAGAACAGGTTGTACGCGAAGATGCCGGTCGCCCCGAGCGCGAAGGTCACCCCGAGCTGCCGGCGGTCGAGCTTGGGCAGTCCGCCTTCCAGCACCTTGGCCGCCAGCACCAGCGCGACGCAGGCGATCAGGTAGCGCAGCACTGAACCGACGCCCGGCGGCAGCGCCAGGGCGACCACGCGGCCGGCGATGAAGGTGCCGCCCCAGATCGCCGGGACGGCGACGAGCCGCAGGTACAGGGGCCACAACGGGCCGGTCGAGGTGGCGGAGGAGGGCAGGACGGCGCTCATGGGATCGCTCGCATCGGGGTGTCGAATGAGTGTATGCTCGTCCTGCTTCATAGTGAAATGAGCGAAAGCTCATGAGGTTGGCGGCGCCGTCCCGAGTGGATGTACGGCCGGAACGCCGGGGGTTCAATGACTTTCACGCAACTCGAAGTCTTCGCCACGCTGGCCCAGGCGGGAAGTTTCTCGCGGGCGGCCGCGCTGCTGGGCATCACCCAATCCGCGGTGAGCCACGCGATCCGCGCCCTGGAGCGCGAACTCGGGGTGACGCTTTTCGTGCGGGACCGCGCGGTGCCCGAGCTGACGCCCGCCGGTGCCCGGCTGCTCGCCCGCGCGCACGAAATCCGCACTCTGCACGAGGCGCTGATCCAGGACGCGAAGGACGCCCAGGGACTGCGCGAGGGCGTGCTGCGCATCGCCTCGTTCGGTTCGACGTCGAGCCTGCGCATCCTGCCCGACCTGCTGGCGCGCTTCAGGGCCCTGCACCCCGGCATCGAGGTCTACATCGACGAGGAGGCCGACGACACGGTGGTGCGCTGGCTCACCGAGCGGCGTGTGGAAATCGGCTTCGTGGTGCTGCCCGACGACCGGTTCGAGACGCTGCCGCTGGTGCAGGACGAGTTCGTCGCCGTGCTGCCGCGAGATCACGCCTTGGCCCGCAAGGGGAGCGTCGCACCGTCGGACCTGGACGACCTGCCCTTCGTGCTGCCCGAGGCCGGTTGCGGGGAGTTGATCCAGTCCATCCTGGAGCAGGGCGGCGCGCGGCCGCGCATCCTCTACCGCTTCCCGCAGCTGCTGTCCATCCTCGGGTTCGTCGAGCGCGGTCTTGCGGTGTCGGTCGCCGCGCGCCTGGCGCTGCCCGACGACGCAGCGGGCGTGGTGTACCGGCCCTTGTCGCCGCGCGCGCCGCGCCGTGTGGGACTGGCGGTGCGCGACGCAGGCAAGCTGTCGCCGGCCGCCGAGGCCTTCCTGCAAGTGGCGCGGCAGATGTACCCGTCGCGACGCGCCGGCGACACCCCCGCCGCGCGCGGGCGCCCCACCCCTGCTCGGCAAGGGGCTACGCCGGCGCGAATCTGAAGACGCCGTCCGCGCCCCGCTCCCGGTGCAGGCGGCCCTCCAGCCACAGAGTGTGCAGGTGGGCGATCGACTCGCCGATCGCGAAGGTGGTCTGGTGCAGGTCCAGTGCGCGCTTGAAGAGCACCGGCAGCAGGTCGGCCGCGCTGCGCGGCGCGCGGCGGCAGGCGTCCATCACCTCGCCCAGACGCAGGTCGTGGTGCTCCTGCAGTTGCCGCACCCGCTCGTGCAGCCCTCGAAACGGGCGCCCGTGCGAGGGCAGCACCAACGTGTCTTGCGGCAGCGACTCGAACGCGTGCACCGAGCGCAGGTACAGAGGCAAGGGATTGGCCTCGGGCTCCAGGTCGATCACGCTGACATTGGTCGAGATGCGCGGCAGCAGCATGTCTCCGGATATCAGCACGCGCAGTTCGTCGCAATAGAGCGAGATGTGCTCGGGCGAGTGGCCGTAGCCCACGATGCAGCGCCACGTCCGGCCGCCGATCTCCACGGCGAGGCCGTCCATCAGGCGCCGGAACTGCGCCGGTACCTGCGGCACCATCGAGGCGTAGTAGTTGGCCCGGGCACGCACCTTCTGGAGCGACTCGGGGTCGGTGAGGCCGTGGCTGGCGAAGAAGCGGGCGGCCGAGTCGCCGCCGTAGCCGGTCGTGCTCTGGCTGGCGATGCGCGCCGCGTTGAAGTCGGTCGCGCTGATCCACAGCCGGCACTCGCGACCGCCGGTGCTCCAGCGCTCGGTCAGCCAGTGCGCCAGCCCGATGTGGTCCGGATGCATGTGGGTGACGATCACCCGCAGCACCGGCAGGCCCTCCAGCTCGTGCTCGAAGACCTGTTCCCACGCCTGGCGCGTCGTGTCGTTGGCGATTCCGCAGTCCACGATGGTCCAGCCGGCCCGTCCGTCCTGCTCGTCGCGCAGCAGCCAGAGGTTGATGTGGTCCAGGGCGAAGGGCAACCCCATGCGCACCCAGCGCACGCCGGGCGCGACCTCGATCGTCCGGCCGGGCTCCGGCAGCCGGTCGCCCTGGGGATAGTCGAGCCGTTGTTCCTGCGGGTTCATTCGCTACACTTTACGTAAACGTCAACTTCTGCCCCAGTATAGGCATCCATGTCTTCCCCTGCCGTCACCGAGGCGTCACCCGTCAACGGGGCCGTGACCTACACCATCAGCCAGCTGGCCAAGGAGTTCGACCTCACCACGCGGGCGATCCGCTTCTACGAGGACTGCGGGCTGCTCAGCCCCCAGCGCAGCGGCCCGAACGGGCGCAACCGCGTCTACACCGCGCGCGACCGCACGCGGCTCAAGCTCACGCTGCGGGGCAAGCGGCTCGGGCTGAGCCTGGCCGAGATCAAGGAACTGGTGGACATGTACGAGTCGCCGCGCGACACGGTGCCCCAGCTCAAGAAGTTCCTGGTCGTGCTTGCCGAACACCGCGAGCAGCTCGAGCAGCAGCTGGCCGACCTGCAGGTCACCCTGGAGGAGGTGCGCAGCCACGAGCGCGAGGCGCGCCGTCTGCTCGGGGAAAGCGAGAAGAAGAAAAAAGCCTGAGTCGGCACGTGCGCGTCTAGAATTGACGTTTACGTTAACGTCAACTCGAGCGAGCAACGCCATGCCCACCGAGCCGATCCCTGCCGACCCCGACTTCGCGGCCCGCGTGCGGCGCTCCTTCGAGCGCCAGGCGGTGATGGCGACGATGGGCATCGAGCTGGCCGAGGTGGGACCGGGCCGGGTGGTGCTGACGATGCAGCACCGCCCGGATCTGACGCAACAGCACGGTTTCCTGCACGCCGGCGTGGTTTCCACCGCGCTCGACTCGGCCTGCGGCTATGCCGCGTTCTCCCTGATGCCGCCTGATGCCGGCGTGCTCACCATCGAGTTCAAGGTCAACCTGCTGGCGCCGGCCCGCGGGCCGCACTTGCGCTTCGAGGCCGAGGTCGTCAAGCCGGGGCGCTCGATCACCGTGGCCGAGGCGCGCGCCGTGGAGCGGGGCGAGCGCGGGCAGCGGCTGGTCGCGACGATGACGGCCACGCTCATGACCGTGGTCGGGCGGGCCGACGTGCGCGACTAGGACCGCCTGCTCGGCGGCTCCGAGGGGGGGCGCGTGCCGGCCTCATCATCCATCCATCCATCGAGAGGACTTCCATGCAACTTCCAGGACTCGACTTCCAACTGGGTGAAGACATCGACGCGCTGCGCGACGCCGTGTACAGCTTCGCGCAGGCCGAGATCGCGCCGCGCGCGGCCGAGATCGACCGCGCCGACCAGTTCCCCATGGACCTGTGGCGCAAGATGGGCGAGCTGGGCGTGCTCGGCATCACCGTCGAGGAGGAGTACGGTGGCGCGAACATGGGTTACCTCGCCCACATGATCGCGATGGAGGAGATCAGCCGCGCCTCCGCGTCGGTGGGACTGTCCTACGGCGCGCACTCCAACCTGTGCGTCAACCAGATCCGGCGCAACGGGAACGAGGCGCAGAAGAAGAAGTACCTGCCCAAGCTCATCAGCGGCGAGCACGTCGGCGCGCTGGCGATGAGCGAGCCGGGTGCAGGCTCCGACGTGGTCAGCATGAAGCTGCGCGCCGAGGACAAGGGGGGCTACTACCTGCTCAACGGCAGCAAGATGTGGATCACCAACGGTCCCGATGCCGACACGCTGGTGGTCTACGCCAAGACCGAGCCGGAGCAGGGCGCGCAGGGCATCACCGCCTTCATCATCGAGAAGGGCATGAAGGGGTTCTCTATCGCGCAGAAGCTCGACAAGCTGGGTATGCGCGGCAGCCACACCGGGGAGCTGGTGTTCGAGAACGTGGAGGTGCCGGCCGAGAACGTGCTGGGCACGGTCAACGGCGGGGTGAAGGTATTGATGAGCGGCCTGGACTACGAGCGCGCGGTGCTGGCCGCCGGGCCCGTCGGGATCATGCAGGCCGTGATGGACAACGTCGTGCCGTACATCCACGACCGCAAGCAGTTCGGCCGGAGCATCGGCGAGTTCCAGCTCATCCAGGGCAAGGTGGCCGACATGTACACCGTGCTGCAGGCCGCGCGCAGCTTCTGCTATACGGTCGGCAAGAACCTCGATCGGCTGTCGAAGAACTCCGGCGGCGGGCACGTGCGCACGGTGCGCAAGGACTGCGCGGCCGTCATCCTCTGGTGCGCCGAGAAGGCCACCTGGATGGCTGGCGAGGGCATCCAGATCTTCGGCGGCAACGGCTATATCAACGAATACCCGCTGGGGCGCCTGTGGCGAGACGCCAAGCTCTACGAGATCGGCGCCGGGACCAGCGAGATCCGCCGCATGCTGATCGGCCGCGAGCTGTTCGCCGAGACGATGTAACGGCTCGTTGCGCACCCTGCGTTCCAAGCCTGGCCGACAAGCCGGGCCCACCACGCGGAAACGCCGGCTGCGTACACTGTGCGGTGCAGCAAAGAATTGGGTGGGCGAGGCCCTCTGCGGGACCCTTGCCCCTTGACGCGCGAGCGCCGGCGCCCGGCCGCCCCAAGACGGCGGCGCTCCCTTGCTCGGGAGGTGGCCGCAGCGCGGCCGGAAAGTAGGTGATGAGCACGGAACTGCAGGAACTCTTCGACAACAACCGGGCCTGGGCTCAGCAGGTCGAGCAGCGCACACCCGGCTTCTTCTCGCGCCTGCTCGAGCAGCAGGCGCCCCAGTACCTCTGGATCGGCTGCGCCGACAGCCGCGTGCCGGCCAACGAGTTGGTCGGCCTGCTGCCGGGCGAACTCTTCGTGCACCGCAATGTGGCCAACGTCGTGGTGCATTCCGACCTCAACTGCCTGTCGGTGATGCAGTTCGCGGTCGACATGCTGAAGGTCCAGCACATCATCGTGGTGGGCCACTCCAACTGCGGTGGGGTGCGTGCTGCGCTGGAGGACATGCGCGTGGGTCTGGCGGACAACTGGATCCGCCATGTGCAGGACGTGCGCCATCGCCATCAAGAATGGCTCGAGACGCTGCCTGCGGACCAGCGCGTCAACGCCTTGGTGGAGCTGAACGTGCTGGAGCAGGCCCTGAACGTCTGCCAGACCACCATCGTGCAGGATGCATGGGCACGCGGGCAACAGGTGGTGGTGCACGGCTGGGTGTACGGCCTGCACAACGGCCTGCTGCAGGACCTGCGCATGACGGTTCCGGGGCCCGAACAGGTGGGCCTTGCCTACCAGGAAGCGCTGCAGCGCGTGCGCAACCGCTACGACATGCTGCGGGCGCAGGCTCCGCTTCCTCGCGAGGCCGCATGATGTTCCCCCGCCAGCAGCTCAACGACGCCCGCGCCTACGCGATCGCCTGCGCGCTGCTGGAGGGCTTCGACCGCCACTACCGGCTGTTCCGCGAGTCCAGCGCCGCCGCCAAGCAGCGCTTCGAGCAGGCCGACTGGCACGGCCAGCAGCGCGCCCAGCGCGAGCGCATCGAGTACTACGACAAGCGTGTGGACGAGGCCGTCGAGCGGCTGCAGCGCGAATTCTCGGCGCACGAGTTGCCGATGGATGTGTGGCACCAGATCAAGCTGCACTACATCGGTCTGCTGACCAACCACCTGCAGCCCGAACTGGCGGAGACCTTCTTCAACTCGGTCACGACCAAGATCCTGCACCGCAGCTACTTCAACAACAACTTCATCTTCGTGCGGCCGGCGATCTCGACCGAGTACCTGGAGAACGACGAGCCGGCCTCGCAACCGACCTTCCGCGCCTACTACCCCACGAAGGACTCGCTGCGCGAGACGCTGCACCGCATCGTCACGAACTACCAACTGCAGCGGGACTTCGACGACCTCGACCGGGACGTCGACAACGTCCTGCAGGCCATGACCGCGCAGTTCGGCAGCTTCCGCTGGCGCGCCAACTTCCAGATCCAGGTGCTGTCGTCGCTCTTCTTCCGCAACAAGGGGGCGTACGTCGTCGGCAAGATCATCAACGGCTTCCGGGAGACGCCGTTCGCGCTGCCCATCCTGCACAGCAGCAGGGGCCTGTACATCGATGCCGTCCTCTTCGGCGAGGAGGACATGCAGATGCTGTTCAGCTTCGCTCGGGCCTACTTCATGGTCGACATGGAGATCCCGGCCGCGTACGTGCAGTTCCTGCGCTCCCTCATGCCCCGCAAGCCGCGCTGGGAGATCTACAACGCGCTGGGACTGCACAAGCAGGGCAAGAACATCTTCTATCGCGACTTCCTCTATCACCTGCGCCACTCGAGCGACCGCTTCCGCATCGCTCCGGGCATCAAGGGCATGGTGATGCTGGTGTTCGACCTGCCGTCGTTCCCCTACGTCTTCAAAGTCATCAAGGACTTCTACCCGCCTCAGAAGGACACCACGCGCGAGCAGATCAAGGCCAAGTACCTGCTGGTCAAGCAGCACGACCGCGTGGGCCGCATGGCCGATACGATGGAGTACTCGAACGTGGCCTTCCCCCGCTCGCGCTTCGACGAAGACCTCGTCGACGAACTGCGCCACTACTGCGGCAGCCTGCTCGAGGAGGAAGGCGACCACCTGGTGATCCGGCACCTCTACATCGAGCGGCGCATGATCCCGCTCAACATCTACCTGCAGGAAGCGGCGCCGGAGCAGGTGGCCCAGGCCGTCGTCGAGTACGGCAACGCGATCAAGGACCTGGTCGCGGCCAACATCTTCCCGGGCGACATGCTGTGGAAGAACTTCGGCGTGACGCGCAACGGCAAGGTGGTGTTCTACGACTACGACGAGATCGAGTACATCACCGACTGCAACTTCCGCAAGGTGCCGCCGGCCCGCAACGAGGAGGACGAGCTCTCCGGTGAGCCCTGGTACAGCGTGGGCCCGAAGGACGTCTTTCCCGAGACCTTCGAACCGTTCCTGCTGGGCGATCCCAGGGTGCGCGAGGTGTTCATGCAGCACCACGCCGACCTGCTCGACCCGGCGTTCTGGCAGGGCCACAAGGAGCGCATCCTGGCCGGCCATGTGCATGACGTGTTTCCCTATGACGTGAGCAAGCGCTTCGGTCGCCAGCGCCGCATGAAAGCGGCACCGACGGCCGAGCCCTTGCCGGTCTGACCCGCGTCGCAACCCCACTTGATCGAGGAGTACACCATGTCCGATCCCGTCGTCATCGTTTCCGCCGCCCGCACACCCATCGGCGGCCTGCTGGGCGACTTCGCCTCCCTGGCCGCCTGGGAACTGGGGGCGGTGGCCATCCAGGCCGCCGTCGAGCGCGCCGGCGTGCCAAAGGACGCCGTGGACGAAGTGCTGATGGGCAACTGCCTGATGGCCGGCCAGGGCCAGGCGCCTGCGCGGCAAGCCATGCTCAAGGCCGGCCTGCCGCAGTCCACCGGTGCGGTCACCCTGTCCAAGATGTGCGGCTCGGGCATGCGCGCGATGATGTTCGCGCACGACATGCTGGCGGCGGGCTCGGCGAACGTCATGGTCGCCGGCGGCATGGAGAGCATGACCAACGCCCCGCACCTGGCCTTCATCCGCAAGGGCCAGAAGTACGGTGCCACCGCGTTCTACGACCACATGGCGCTCGACGGCCTGGAGGACGCCTACGACCGCGGCAAGGCCATGGGGGTGTTCGCCGAAAGCTGCGTCGCGAAGTACGGCTTCAGCCGTGAGGCGCAGGACCAGTTCGCGATCGCTTCGACGCAGCGCGCCATCCAGGCCAACAGCGACGGTAGCTTCGATTGGGAGATCGCCCCCGTCACGTTGGCCGGCAAGGGTGGCGACGTGCAGGTCACCAGGGACGAGCAGCCGTTCAAGGCCAAGCTGGACAAGATCCCGGGTCTCAAGCCCGCGTTCAAGAAGGACGGCTCCATCACCGCGGCTACCTCGTCGAGCATCTCGGACGGCGCGGCGGCGCTGGTGATGATGCGCGAATCCACTGCCCGCAGCATGGGTCTGCAGCCGGTCGCTCGCGTTCTGGCACACAGCGTGCATGCTCAGGCACCGGAGTGGTTCACCACCGCCCCGGTGGGCGCGATCGACAAGGTGCTCAAGAAGAGCGGCTGGACGGCCAAGGACGTGGATCTCTGGGAGATCAACGAGGCGTTTGCCGCCGTCACGATGGCCGCGATGCACGAGCACGGGCTGCCGCACGAGAAGGTCAACGTCCATGGTGGCGCTTGCGCCCTGGGGCACCCGATCGGTGCGAGCGGTGCCCGTATCGTGGTCACCTTGCTGGGCGCGCTGCGCAAGCGCGGGCTCAAGAAGGGGGTCGCGGCGCTGTGCATCGGCGGCGGAGAGGCTACTGCGATGGCTCTCGAGCTGTATTGATTGCAACCCTTCGTAGCGCTTTTACAGATGTCAGGGAGGACACGATGAGCGCAGTGACCGAACGAGAGATCGTCAAGGTGGGCGAGACCTTCGCCCGGACGGTTCGCTTCACGGAGGCCGACATCGTCGCCTTCGCCGCGGCCTGCCACGACAGCAATCCGCTGCACCACAACCCGGAGGAGGCGGCCGAATCCCGCTACGGCGAGCTCATCGCCAGCGGTCCGCACACCGCCTCGATGCTGATGGGGCTGGCCGCGAGCCACTTCTCGCGCCGGGACGATGGCATCAAGCGGCAGATGGTCTGCCTCAACTTCAACTTCGCCTACAAGGCTCCGGTCTATGCGAACGAGGACATCACCCTGCACTGGGTGGTGTCGTCGGTCGAATGGAACCGCAAGCTGGAGGGCTACGTCGTGATGGTCGACGGCGCGGCGAGCACCGAGCGCTCGGGCGTGGCGGTGATCAGCCGCGGGACGCTGCTGGTGAAGGAGGTGGATTGATGCCGACGTCGTCTGGACAGCGGGAGGGCGAGGCGGCATGAACGTGCTCTTGATCGGCGCCTCGCGGGGGATCGGCCACGAGTTCGCTCGGCAGTACCGGGCGGAAGGGCATCGCGTGTGGGCCACCGCACGCGACCCGGCGGGACTCGAGCGCTTGAGCCAGTTGGGCTGCGAGGCGATCCCGCTGGACGTGACGGAAGCGCCGAGCGCGGCGGGGCTGGGCTGGCGCATCGACGGCGAGCGCTTCGACGTGGTCGTGTACTGCGCCGGCCTCTACGGACCGCGGACCTCCGCGCTCGAGATTCCCACGATGCAGGACTTCGATCTCGTGATGCACGCGAACGTGCTGGGCGCGATGCGCGTGCTGCCGCAGCTGCGCGGGCTGCTGTCGCGGCAGGCGAAGCTTGCGGTGCTGTCCTCGCGCATGGGCTCCATCGGCGGGCGCGAGTCCTGCGCCGGGTGGCTCTACCGCGCCTCCAAGGCGGCCTTGAACTCGGTCCTGCGTGATGTCTCGCTGACGCTCGGTTCGGAAGGGGCGGTCTGCGTCGCCCTGCACCCCGGGTGGGTGCGCACCGACATGGGCGGTCCATCGGCCGCGTTGTCGGCGGAGGACAGCGTGCGGGACTTGCGCGCGCTGCTGCAGCGCCTGGGACCGGAGGACAACGGCCGCTTTCTGGACCACGACGGCACGCCCATCCCCTGGTGATGGCCAGGCGGGACGGCGGGCCTGACAAACGACAAGAGGAGAACACGATGCTGCTGAGCCCCGACCAGGCCATGGTCCGCGACGCCGTCCGCGCCTTCGTGCAGGACGAGATCAAGCCGCATGCGGCCCGATGGGACAAGGAACACCATTTCCCGAAGGACGTGCACCGGGGTCTGGCGGCACTGGGCACCTACGGTGTCTGCGTGCCGACGGACTACGGCGGAGCGGGCCTGGACTACGTCACGCTCGCGGTGGTGCTGGAGGAGATCGCCGCGGGCGACGGTGGCACGAGCACCGCCGTGAGCGTCAACAACTGCCCGGTGTGCGCGATCCTGCTGCGCTATGGCAGCGAGGCGCAGAAGCGCCGCTGGCTGGTGCCGCTGGCGCAGGGCGAGTTGCTCGGGGCCTTTTGCCTGACCGAGCCGCACGTGGGGTCCGATGCGTCGGCGCTGCGCACGACGGCGCAGCGCGACGGCGACCACTACGTCATCAACGGCGTCAAGCAGTTCATCACCAGCGGCAAGAACGGTCAGGTCGCGATCGTGATCGCGGTCACCGACAAGGCCGCCGGCAAGAAGGGCATCAGCGCCTTCCTGGTTCCGACCGACACGCCGGGCTACCAGGTCGCCCGGCTGGAGGACAAGATGGGCCAGCACTCGAGCGACACGGCGCAGATCGTCTTCGAGAACTGCCGCATCCCGGCCGAGCACCGCATCGGCGAGGAGGGCGAGGGCTATCGCATCGCGTTGTCGGCGCTCGAGGGCGGGCGCATCGGCATCGGGGCGCAGAGCGTGGGCATGGCCCGCGCGGCATTCGAGGCGGCGTTGGACTACGCCAAGCAGCGGGAGAGCTTCGGCAAACCCATCTTCGAGCACCAGGCGGTGCAGTTCCGCCTGGCCGAGATGGCCACGCAGATCGAGGTCGCGCGCCAGATGGTCTGGCACGCGGCGGCCCTGCGCGATGCCGGGCAGCCCTGCCTCAAGGAGGCCGCGATGGCCAAGCTGTTCGCCAGCGAGATGGCCGAGCGGGTCTGCTCCGAGGCGATCCAGATCCACGGCGGCTATGGCTACGTCAGCGACTTCCCTGTCGAGCGCATCTACCGCGACGTGCGGGTGACACAGATCTACGAGGGCACCTCCGACGTGCAGAAGATCCTCATCGGGCGGGCGCTGGCGTGATCGGCCACCTGCCCGGGCGGCGGAGGTCTCTTCGTCACCCGGTGTCTTCCTCGACGAACGGGTTCTCCGCCTCGTATTCGGCCCGCGTCCTGCGGCGATGGTCGCCAGCGAGACGGACGCAGGCCATGGCCCGGTCGACGTAGATCTCGGATCGAAGCGGCCAACCGCGGGCCGCGTCGAAGAGTCCGGGCATGAGCTCGTAGCAGCGAGGCTGGCCGCCCTCGTCCACGTCGTTGAACCACAGGTGCGAGCCGCAACGCGGGCAGAAGGCGCGTTCGGCGAAGGCCGAGGAGCGATAGCGCGTCACTTCGCCCGTGACGGTGATGGCGGCCGCGTCCGCCGTGAAGCACAGGAACAGCCCGCCGGACCATCGCTGGCACATGCGGCAGTGGCAGGCCCCCACGCGCGGGTCGTGCTCGCCCGCCACCGTGATCGTCACCGCGCCGCAGAGGCAGTGACCGGTGATCCCCGGCGGGGTGCGGCGCGTGCTGGCAGCGGGCTGGGATTGCGCAGAGCTGGGGTTCATGTTCGCGGCTCCTGAGGTGGATGCCTCCCAAGAGGCAACAGGCGCGCCAGGGCGCGTGTCGCCACCGCCTGCCGCACGCCGTTTGAGCCCACCGCCCCAATTCAGCTTGCTGTCAGCTGTGCGCTGCGCGCGCGGGGTCTTCCTCGACTCGCGGGTTTTCGCTAGCGCGTCCCTTCTAAGCCGGTGTTTAGCATGGATCTCACCCCAGCCGCCGTCAGAGCGCGCGGGGAGGACTTCTCGCACACCAAAGGAGACTTCAATGAGCAAGACTGCTCGACGCGCTGCCGACAAGCCGCAGCCGCGTCGCCGCTTCCTGAAGCAGGCCGCCGCGGGCACCGTCGGCGCCGGTGCCGCCGCCTTCCCGATGGTCTCGACCGCACAGACGGTCTCGATGCGCTTCCAGAGCACCTGGCCGGCCAAGGACATCTTCCACGAGTTCGCCAACGACTTCGCCAAGAAGGTCAACGACATGGCGG
>DATMBN010000090.1:0-12389 GCA_035559275.1 Burkholderiaceae bacterium | reverse complement strand
GCGAAGTGCCCGTGCGAGGAGGCAGGCAAAAAAGAAACGGCCCCATGGGGCCGTTGTCCTGGAATTGCATGATGCGGGGATTGCGCGATGCGACTTTCACACCGCAAGTTGCGCGGCCGCACCGGGCTGGTGTCTTGGTGGAGCGGAGGAGGATCGAACTCCCGACCTTCGCATTGCGAACGCGACGCTCTCCCAGCTGAGCTACCGCCCCAAGAGCCCTCCACTATAGCAGAAATCTCCGTTCAGAAGGGGGCGGGCATGCATCCTGCGGCGCCGGTCTTCGCGCCTCATTGCGCCCCGTTGCGCCTGGCGAGTTCGCAAAAGAGAGCGCAGTGGTCGAGGTCGGCATAGCCGTGTTCGCTGGCGCTGGCGTAGAGCTCCTCGAAAAGCCGGGTGATCGGCGCGTCGAAGCCCAACTCGGCGGCCGTCGCCAGGGCATTGCGCATGTCCTTCAACTGCACCGCCAGCGCAGCCCGCTTGGCGAAGTCGCCCTCCACGATGCGCTGCCCGTGCACGTCGAGGATGCGGCTTTCCGCGAAGCCGCCGCGGATCGCCTCGCGTACCTTGGCCATGTCGGCCCCGCCTTGCGCGGCCAGGAGCAAGGCCTCGCTGATGGCGCCGATGGTGATGCCCACGATCATCTGGTTGGCCAGCTTGGCCAGCTGCCCCGCGCCGTGAGGGCCGACGTGGGTGGCCCGGCCGAGCGGAGCGAAGACGGGGCGGGCCCGTTCGAAGTCCGACGCTTGCCCGCCGGCCATGATCGCGAGCGTCCCGGCTTCGGCTCCCACCGTGCCGCCGGAGACGGGCGCGTCGAGGTGTCCGATCCCTCGCGCGGCGAGGCGGGCGGCATGGTCGCGGGCCTGCGCGGGGCGGATCGAGCTCATGTCCACGAGCAGCGTGCCTTCGCGCATCGCCTCGGCCACGCCGAGCCCGAAGACGACGTGTTCGACGACGTCGCCGTTCTCCAGCATCGTGACGACCACGTCCGCCTCGCGTACCGCGTCGGCGGCGCTCGGGGCGACGCGCGCGCCATGAGGCGCCAGCTGCCGTGCCTTTTCCAGCGTGCGGTTCCAGGCGGTGAGGGCGAAACCGGCCTCGCGCAGGCGCCTGCCGATCGGCGCGCCCATGAGACCGACTCCGAGGATGGCGACGTGCATGGGGTCCTCTCTTGGTGCCGTGGCGGGAGTATAGGAAGCCGCTCGCGGCGGCCCGCGGGGGCGGCGTTCGTCGGCTTTCAGGGATTGCCCCTGCTATGGCCGGCATAGCGAAAATCTAGATCGTGACGAATGTCACACCTTCGTATGATGGTCTGCCTACACTGGTCCTCGCCACATCTTCAAGGAGGTGACTCATGAAAACCGTCGGCGACAAGCTCGAAACGTTCTCCGTCGTGGGCGTCAAGCCCGGCTTCAACCAGCATGAAGAGAACGGCCAATCGGCCTTCGAGACCATCACCGAGCAGTCTTTTCCGGGCAAGTGGAAGGTGATCTACTTCTATCCCAAGGACTTCACCTTCGTCTGCCCGACGGAGATCGTCGGCTTCGCCAAGCTCGCGAAGGACTTCGAGGACCGCGACGCGGTGCTGCTCGCGGGCTCCACCGACAACGAGTTCTGCAAGCTGGCCTGGCGCCGCGAGCACAAGGACCTGAAGGGCCTCAACCACTACCAGTTCGCCGACACCACCGGCTCGCTGATCGACCAGCTCGGCGTGCGCGACAAGGAGGCGGGCGTGGCGCTGCGCGCCACCTTCATCGTCGATCCGGACAACACCATCCAGCACGTGTCGGTGAACAACCTGAACGTGGGGCGTTCGCCGGAGGAGGTCCTGCGCATCCTGGACGGGTTGCAGACCGACGAGCTGTGCCCTTGCAACCGGGGAGTGGGCGGCGAGACGCTCTGACGACCCCTGCCCGACACCCGCTGCGGTGGGTTTTTTCACCGCAAGCGCTTAGGAGAAATCTATGGACTTCCTCTCCGGCATCAAGGACCACATTCCCGACTACGCCAAGGACATACGGCTCAACCTCGACGGCGTGATCGCCCGCTCGAGCCTGCCGCCGGAAGACGCCCTGGGCTGCGCGCTGGCAGCGGCGTTCGCTGCGAAGAGCCCCGCGCTGATCGAGGCGTTCAAGGCCAACACCCCTGAGGCCGAGCGCAAGGCGGCGCTGACCGCGGCCGCGCTGATGGGCATGAACAACGTCTGGTACCCGTACATCGAGATGGCGGACGATGCCGAGCTCAAGACGGTGCGCGCCGAACTGCGCATGAATGCCTATGCGACGAGCGGCGGCGTGGAGAAGAAGAAGTTCGAGGCCTATGCGTTGGCCGCGTCCATCATCGGCAAGTGCCACTTCTGCGTGAAATCGCACTATGAGTTGCTGAAGAAGGAAGGCTACACGGTGCAGCAACTGCGCGACATCGGCCGCATCGCGGCCGTCGTCAATGCGGCGGCTCAGGTGCTGCACGCCGAATCGACCTGAGCCCGTAGCTCATCCGGCGTGCTCGCATCCCATATCCACCCGGGGCGGGCGCACAGCGCGAGCCAATCGGCGCCGGGAGGCGCCACGAGGTGGAGCGGGCGGCGCTCGCGCGGATGGCGCACGGCGAGCCGCCAGGCGTGCAGCCACAGCCGCTGCCGGCCGAGCTGCGCGGCCCACCAACGGTTGTGCACGCCCTTGCCGTAAGTCGAGTCTCCGATGAGCGGGTGGCCGAGGTGCTTGAAGTGCCGGCGGATCTGGTGCTGGCGTCCGGTGTGGGGCGCGGCCTCCACCAACGCGTACCGGCTGGTGGGGTGCGGGCCGAGGGCGATCGGTTCTTCGCGGCGTGCCAGCCGACGCCATGTGGTGACGGCGGGCTGTGCGCCCGTTGCGATCCCGCGGTCCGTCTTCGGTCGTGCCGTCTCGAGACGCTTGAGCGCGTGATCGACCTGGCCGGCTTCCTCCGGCCAGCCGCGCACGAGGGCAAGGTAGGTCTTCCCGACCGTGCCGTGCTCGAACTGCAGGGCCAGCTCGCGGGCGTCGCCCGGCGTGAAGGCGAACAGCAGCACGCCTGAGGTGCCGCGGTCAAGGCGGTGTACCGGGTAGACGTGCCGGCCGCAGTGGTCGCGCACCCATTGCATTGCCACCGGCTCTGCGGGCGGGACTTCCGGCGAACGATGCACGAGCAGGCCCGGCGGTTTGACGATGGCGACCAGCGCGTCGTCGAGGTGGAGCACGACAGGACCGCCGCGCAGGATCGCTCGCGGTGCATCCTCTTCACCGCCTGCGGTACCCACCTCTCCTGACCCGCAGGGCGCAGGTGTGTCAGCGGATGTCGCCATCGACGTAGTACCAGCGGCCGCCTTCGTACACGAAGCGGCTGATCTCGTGCAGCCGGTGCGCCCGGCCTGCCAGCTTGCTGCGGGCGACGAACTCGACCGTCGCACGGTCCTTCCCCACCAGTTCGTGCCGCCGCACTTCCAGTCCCAGCCATTTGAGCCCCGGCGGGTCGGTCCCTAGAGCTGCCGGCCGGGTGCTGGGATGCCACGTCTGGAGCAGGTAGTCGACGAGGCCGAGCACGTAGGCGCTGTAGCGTGAGCGCATCAAGGCCTCTGCCGTGGGGGCCTGGAACTGCCCCGGCCCCCCGTGCCAGCGGGCGCAGCACTGAACGTAGCGGTGGCCGCTGCCGCAGGGGCAGGGCGCGTCGGTGGACATCGAACTCATGCGGGACTCGAGACGTGACCCTACATCATGCCAAGGTCGCATCGGGGTCTGGCTGGACGGACGCTGCTAACCTTGCGCTCCGTTCGCACCGACCAGGCCTCTTCCGACCGCCATGCTGTTCCTGCTGTCCCCCGCCAAAAGCCTTGATTACGAGACTCCCGCTCACGTCTTGGCCCACACCCAGCCGCGCTTCGTCAAGGAAGCGGCCGAACTGATCGCGGTGCTGCGCGAGAAGACGCCGGCCGAGGTCGCGAGCCTCATGGACCTGAGCGATGCCCTGGCGACCCTCAACGTGGGGCGCTACGCAGCCTGGCAGCCGAAGTTCACCGCGAAGAACTCCAAGCAGGCCGTGCTCGCGTTCAACGGCGACGTCTACGAGGGGCTGGACGCCCGGACGCTGACCGAGGAGCAACTCGCGTGGGCACAGGAGCACGTGGCCATCCTGAGTGGCCTGTACGGCGTGTTGCGACCGCTCGACCGCATGCAGCCCTATCGGCTGGAGATGGGCACGCGGCTGAAGACGCCGCGCGGCAAGGACCTGTACTCCTTCTGGGGAGCGACGATCTCCGAGTACCTCAACGAACGGCTTCGCGCCGACGCCTCGCCGGTGGTCGTCAACCTCGCGTCGGAGGAGTACTTCAAGGCGGTGGACCTGCGCGCGCTGAGGGCGCGCGTCGTGCATTGCGTCTTCGAGGACTGGAAGGGCGGCGCCTACAAGATCATCAGCTTCCATGCCAAGCGCGCCCGCGGCCTGATGGCCCGCCATGCGATCGAGCGGCGCGCGCTGCATCCGGACGAACTCAAGGCCTTCGATCGCGAGGGCTATCGCTACGACGAGTCAGTGTCGGAGCCGGACCGCCTGGTCTTTCGCCGCAAGGCTTGACGGTACCGAGCGGCCCTCGCACCGGGATAGCCCTTGCCTGACGGTGGTGGGGCGTTCCTGCAAAATCGGCGGGATGAGTGCACAGACCATCACGCCCGAACTCAGGCAGTGGATCGTCGAGCAGGCCTCGGCCGGCTGCACGCCGGAGTCAGTGCTCAACGCGATGCTCGCCAGCGGGTGGCAGGAGGACATCGCCGTGCGGGCCATGGAAGAGACGCTGGCAGCCTATCTGCGCGAGCGGGGCATCTCGCCCGAGCAGGCCGCCGCCTCGCTCGCACCACCGGTTGCGCCCGCCAAACGCCTGCCCGAGCCCGACCTCAGCCGTTCCCCCGCCGTGCTGTGGGCCGGCGACCGGGAGGTCAGCGTGGTCATGACCATGCAGGAGCCGCGCGTCGTCGTCTTTGGCGGACTGCTCAGCGACGAGGAATGCGACGAACTGCGCGGGCTGGCCGAGCCGCGGCTGGTACGTTCGGAGACGGTGCGCACGGACACAGGCGGCAGCGAGGTGAGCGAGGCCCGCACCAGCGACGGGATGTTCTTCCAGCGCGGCGAACACGAGCTGTGCGAGCGCATCGAGCGCCGCATCGCGACGCTGGTGCGCTGGCCGGTGGACCATGGAGAAGGTCTGCAGATCCTGCGCTACCGGCCCGGCGCGGAGTACAAGCCGCACTACGACTACTTCGACCCGGCGCAACCCGGCACGCCAACCATCCTCAAGCGCGGCGGGCAGCGGGTGGCCACTCTCGTGATGTACCTGAATACGCCCCGGCAGGGCGGAGCCACCGTCTTTCCGGACGTCAAGCTCGAAGTGGCGCCGGTCAAGGGCAACGCGGTTTTCTTCAGCTACGACCGCCCGCACCCCGCGACGCGGACGCTGCACGGCGGCGCTGCGGTGCTGCAGGGGGAAAAGTGGGTTGCGACGAAGTGGCTGCGCGAGCAGCGGTTCGAATGAGGGGCGCGTTTCCCGCTGCGGATACTGCCCGATGAGCTTCTACGACGACGACCGTCCCCTCGAGGGCGTGAAGGTGCTGGACCTCACCCGGCTGTTGCCGGGGCCGTTCGCGACCCTGCATCTGCGCCGCATGGGGGCCGACGTGCTGAAGATCGAGGACCCGGGCCCGGGCGACTACGCCAGGCAGTTCCTGCGTGGCGATGCGCAGGCTGGGGCCGGCGAGCCGAGTCTCTTCTTTCGCCTGCTCAACGAAGGCAAACGGCTGCATCGCATCGATCTGTCACAGCCGCAAGGAAAGGAAGAACTGCTCGCCCTGGCCCGTGAGGCCGACGTGCTGGTCGAAGGCTTTCGCCCCGGCGTGATGGACAAGCTGGGCGTGGGCTGGCAGCGCCTGCACGAGGCCCATCCGAAGCTAGTGATGTGCTCCATCAGCGGGTACGGCCAGCGCGGGCCGTTTTCGCAGCGTGCGGGGCATGACATCAACTACGTCGGCTACGCGGGCGTGCTGGAGCAGGTTGCGAGCATCGATGGAACTCCTGTGCTGCCCAATTTCCAGATCGGCGACCTCTTCGGGGGTACCATGGCGGCCGTGGCCGGCATCCTGGGCGCGCTCTACGCCGCCCAGCGCACAGGGCGCGGGCGCCTCGTCGATGTGTCGATGACGCACGTCGTGCACGAGCACCACTTCATGGCGCGGCTGGCGGTCGAGCGGACCGGGCGGGCGCCGGCCCCGGGTGCCGACCTCTTGACCGGCGGCGTGCCGTGCTACCAGGTCTACCGTACCGCGGACGACCGCTGGATGGCGGTGGGCGCGCTGGAACTCAAGTTCTGGCGCAAGGCGTGCGAGGTGCTGGGCCGCCCCGAGTGGGGCGAGCGGCACTGGTCGCTGGGGCAGGAGATCGGCGGAGCAGATGCGCGCGCCCTGCAGCGAGAGGTGGCGGCAGTCTTCGCGACCCGCACGCAGGCGCAGTGGACGGCGCTGTTCGAGCCGGCCGACTGCTGCGTCAGCCCCGTGCTGCGGATGGACGAGGCGATGCGCCATCCGCTGTTCGCCTGAGCTTCCTCAGCCCTGGCGACGCTTGCCGCCGAAGCCCTTGTTGAACGAGGGCTTGTTGCCGAACGAGGGCTTGCCGTAGGACGGGCGGTCGCCGTGCTCCGCGCGTGCCTTGCCGCCATGCGGCTTCTGCGCGCCCCACGCCGGACGGTCGCCCTGGCCGCTGCGCTCGTCGCGCCACGGGCGGTCGCCGTAGCTGCCGCGCTCGCCCTGATGGCCGCGAGGGCCGCCATCGTCACGACCGTGACGCGACTCGAATCCGCGAGACTCGAAGGGCCGTCCTTCGGACGGATGGCCGCGGTGGCCGCCGCCGTCGCGGCGCGGCTTGAAGCCGGCCTTGCCCATGCCCGGGCGCCAGCCCTCGGGCTTCTTGCGCTCCACCGGCGGCGCCTTGGGCTCCAGGCCGGGGATGACGGCGGCCTCGATGCGCTGCGTGGTGAAGCGCTCGATGCGGCGGATCATGCCGGTGTCGCGCCGCTCGGCCAGGGTGATCGCCAGGCCGTCGCGTCCCGCCCGGCCGGTGCGGCCGATGCGGTGCACGTAATCCTCGGCCTTCATCGGCAGCCCGTAGTTGATGACGTGCGTGATGGTCGGCACGTCGATGCCGCGCGCGGCGACGTCGGTGGCCACCAGCACGCGCAACTCGCGCCGGCGCAGGCCTTGCAGCACGCGGTTGCGGCGACCTTGCGGCATGCCTCCGTGCAGGGCGGCCACGGCGTGGCCCATCTCGGCCAGGCGGTCGGCCAGCCAGTCGGCGTCGCGCTGGGTGCTCGTGAACACCACGGCCTGGTCCAGCTCACGCTCGGTCAGGATATGCTCCAGCAGCGAGTTCTTGTGGCTGATGCTGTCGGCCCAGTGCAGGCGCTGCTCGATGTTGGCGTGCGTGTCGGTGTGCGACGCGACGTCCACGCGTTGCGGCTCGCGTGTCAGGCGCTGCGCCAAGCCACCGACGTGGCCCGCAAAGGTGGCGCTGAACATGAGGGTCTGGCGCTGCGCCGGCAGGGTCTCGGCGATGGCATGGATGTCGTCGATGAAGCCCATGTCCAGCATGCGATCGGCTTCATCGAGCACCAGCATCTGCACGTTGGCCAGCACGGCGGCGCCGCTGCCCAGATGGTCGAGCAGGCGGCCGGGGGTCGCGATGAGCACGTCCAGCGGGCCACGCAAGGCCTTGAGTTGGGCGCCGTACGGCACACCGCCGACGACGGTCGCCACCCGCAGTCCGGGGATCTGGCGGCCATAGGTCATGCAGGCCTTGGACACCTGGATCGCAAGTTCGCGCGTGGGCGCGAGCACGACAACGCGCGGGCCGTGGACCTTGCCCTTTTCGCGCCGCTGCGCCGGGTCCTGGCGCGCGGCCAGCACGCCCTGCAGCGCGGGTAGCACGAAGGCCGCGGTCTTGCCGCTGCCGGTGGACGAGGAGACGAGCAGGTCGCGCCCCTCCAATGCGGCCGGGATGGCCCGCAACTGCACTTCGGTGGGTTCTTGGTAGCCGGCGTCCGCCACGGCCTTCAGCAGGGCGGGCGCGAGGCCCAGGGTATCGAAACTCATGTGTACTCTTTTCAAGCGGTGGGCTGCCGGCAGCCGCGCACCGCGACGGCAAAGACAGCCCTTGCGCCGGCACCGACGCCGAACGCATCCAGGAAAGTCGCAAGGAGTCAGGGGGCAGTCGCCGGGGAGGGCGGCAGGCCTCGAGTCGGTGTGTTGCGACGGCATCGCCGCCAACCGGAGCTCAAGACACTGGAGATGGCGCCGTCGGCGCCGCGCTTGAAAAGGTCAGTGGGGATGAACGAAGCGCCGCGTTTGTTGCGGCGCAACAAGGATTATGCCAGAGCCTGCCCGCGCGCGCCAGCCGCGAGGGCGGGCAGCGCGTGCGGTTTCGCTCATGCGCTCCCGGTTCGTGCATCGCGCGCCTCTTCCGCGGGCGCCAACGCGAGCAGCAAGGCGCCGGCAAGCACGAGGGCGCCGCCCACCAACTGCAGGCCGGCCAGCCGCTCGGAGAGGAACACGGCGGCCAGACCCACGGTGATCACGGGCTCCAGCGTGGAGATGAGGGCCGTGCGCGAGGCCCCCAGGTGCTTGAGCCCGACGACGAAAAGGCCGACCGCGAGCACGGTGGACACGAGCGCGATCGCGAGCACCGCGCTCCAGCCCGCGACGGTGTGCGCGAAGCGGGTCGGCTCTCCCAGCGCGGCGCGCGCCAGGACGATCAGCACGAGCGCTCCCGCCGCGCTCGCGAGGATCACGGTGGTCGAGGCCATCGGGTCCAGGCCCCGCGTGACCCGGCTGCCGCCGACGATGTAGACCGAGTAGATCACCGCGGCCGCGACCGCGAGCGCGACACCGCGCCAGTCCAGAGTCACCTGCCCGATGTCGCCCAGGCCCAGCGTGAGGACGGTGCCGACCGAGCACACCACCAGCGCGAGCAACTTGCGGCGCGTGAGCGGTTCCTGTCCCACGAGCCACGACAGCAGCACGACGAAGAGGGGGTACAGGTAGAGCAGCAGCGCCACCATCCCCGCCGGGATGTAGCGCAGCGCGGTGAAGAAACAGAACGACTGCCCGACGTAGCCCAGCCCCATGAGCGCCAGGCCGGGCAGGCGGCGGCGCTCGGGCAGGCGTTGTCCCAGGAGTCGCAGCGCCATCCACAGCACCGCGGCGGCGATCACGAAGCGCGGCATCAGCACGCCGTGGACGTCGACGCCGTCCGCATACGCGTGGCGGGCGAAGATGGCCATCGCGCCGAAACCGGCGGCCGACAGCGCCACCAGGGCTGCCGCCCGGGGGGCCGTCAGGGAGAAAGTCGTCGCGGCTGGGTGGGACATCGGTGCACGGCGATGCGATGAAGCCGTGCACTATGCCAAAGCCGGCCATGGCCTGCAGGCCGCGCCGGCAGGACCGCGGAGGCAGGCCCGACGGCAGGCGCCGGGCCGGGGCTCAACGACGGGGCTTGCCGCCGGTCAGGGCCGCCTGCTGAGGGCTGCGCCCGGCGGGCCGGCCCTGTGGGGCCGAGGTGGCGGCGCGGGAGGCGGCGGCGTGCCCTTCGCGCTTGGCACCGCCGGCATGAGTGGTGCCTTGCGGGCGTGCTCCGGCGCCGTCCCGGCCCTGGGCCGGGCCCCGGTTGCCGTTCGGGGCCCGGGCGCCGGCCACGTCGCGCGAGGGCGCGTGCGGTTCGCGGCGAGGCTGGGCCTGCCGCGCCTGCGGCTGTCCCCCGCCGCCCTGACGTCGCGGCTCGTGGGATCCGCGGCCGCCGCCGTCGCGCTTGAGGCCGCCGTGCAGCGTCATGCGTCCCAGCTTGATGGGCTCGGGCTTGGCGTTCGGATCCGGCTCGAAGCCCGGGATCACCTCGCGCGGGATTTCGCGCCTGATCAGCCTCTCGATGTCGCGCAGGAACGCTTCCTCGTCGACGCACACCAGCGAGATCGCCTGGCCTTCGGCGCCGGCGCGGCCCGTGCGGCCGATGCGGTGCACGTAGTCCTCGGGCACGTTGGGCAGCTCGAAGTTCACCACGTGAGGCAACTGGTCGATGTCGATGCCGCGCGCGGCGATGTCGGTGGCCACGAGCACCTGCAGCTCGCCGCTCTTGAACTCGGCCAGGGCCCGCGTGCGCGCACCCTGGCTCTTGTTGCCGTGGATGGCCATCGCGGTGATGCCTTCCTTCTCGAGGAACTCGACCAGACGGTTGGCCCCATGCTTCATGCGCGTGAACACCAGCACCTGATGCCAGTTCTCCCGCTTGATGAGGTAGGCGAGCAGTTCCTTCTTGCGGTCCCGGTCGACCGGGTGCACCCGCTGAGCCACCGTCTCGGCCGTGGTGTTGCGGCGCGCGACCTCGATGACTTGCGGCTTGTCGAGCAGCCGCTCGGCCAGCGCCTTGATCTCGTCCGAGAACGTCGCCGAGAACAGCAGGCTCTGCTTGCGCGCCGGCACGATCGCCAGGATCTTGCGGATGTCGTGGATGAAGCCCATGTCGAGCATCCGGTCGGCTTCGTCCAGCACGAAGTACTGCACGTGGCTCAGGTCCAGCGTGCCCTGCTGATGGTGGTCCAGCAGGCGGCCGGGCGTGGCGACCAGGATGTCGACGCCGCGACGCAGCGCGTCGATCTGCGGCTGCATGCCCACGCCGCCGAACATCACCATGCTCTTGAGCGGCAGGTATTTGCCGTAGGTGCGCACGCTTTCCTCGACCTGGGCCGCGAGTTCGCGGGTGGGCGTGAGGATCAGTGCGCGGATCGCGACGCGGCCCTTGGCATCGCGTGCCGGCTTGTCGGCGGCCAGGCGATGCAGCAGGGGCAGGGTGAAGCCGGCCGTCTTGCCGGTGCCGGTCTGTGCGCCGGCCAAGAGGTCCCCGCCCGCGAGCACGGCGGGAATGGCCTGGCGTTGGATGGGAGTAGGGGTTTCGTAGCCTTGCTCACGCACGGCACGCACGAGGGGCTCGGCAAGGCCGAGTTCTGCAAACGTCATTGCTTGGATTTCTCGCCCCCGGACGGAGGCACGGATCGGCCTGTTGCCGCTCGAGGCTCGAGGGCACCAGTCGGAAAGGCAGATGCGGTGGAAGGAAGTGTCTGAAGCGACTGCGGCGCCCTGACTGGAAGGGGCGCCGCGGGAGATAGTGTACCGCAGTCCGGCTTCAGGCGCCCACGGCCGCCCTCGTCGCATGCTCAGCGCGTCCGAAGGCCAACGTGGTCAGGCCCAGCAGCGTGAGCGGCACGCCCAGCCAGGACAGGTGGTCGAAGCCGATCGAGGTGCTCGCCGCGCCCCCGACCGCGGCGCCCAGGGCGGTGCCGAAGTACAGCATCGAGGTGTTGAGCGACAGCAGCAGCGGCGCTTGCGCCGGTGCCACCGAGGCCAGGCGCGACTGCTGCGGCGTCATCATGCCGAAGCCCGCCACACCCCAGATCACGAACACGGTGACGATCGCAAGGTAGTGCCCGCGCGTCAGAGGCACGAGCGCCATCATCGTGCCCAGCATGATCAGTTGCACGGTCAGCGACCGCCGAGGTCCGAAACGGTCGTTGGCCCAGCCGCCGACCAGGGTGCCGACGACCCCTGCGACGCCGAACAGCATGAGCGTGAACGACAGTCGCTCGTGCGACATCGGCAGCAGCGACTGCAGCACGGGTCCGATGTACGAGAAGACGCAGAAGATCGCCGTGAAGTAGAGCAGTGTGAGCGCCAGCGGCCAGGCCACCGCGGCGCGGGCCAACAGGCGGCCCAGCCCCTCGAAGCTGGCACCCGGCGCCTGGATCTCATCCGGCACCCATCGGCTGGCTACCAGCAGCATCACGAACGACAGCACCGTGACGAGCGCGATCGGCGTATGCCACCCGTAGCGCAGGCCCAGCCAGGCACCCAGGGGAACGCCCACGACATAACTCAGGCTGATGCCGAGGAACACCAGCGACAGCGCCCGGCCGCGCCGAGCCGGCTCCACCGAGGCAATGGCGATTCCGGCCGCGATCGGCGTGAACATCGCACCCAGCCCCATCAGCACGCGGCCACCCAACAGCGTGGCGAGGTTGGGGGCGAACGCACACACGGCATTGCCGAGCGTGAAGAGCGCCAGGGCCAACTGCATCGCGCGCTTGCGGCGCCAGCGCCCGGTGAGCACGAGCATCACGGGTGCGAGCAGCGCGGTGGCAAGTGCGTAGACGGTGATCGCTTGTCCCGCGGCGGGAACCGGCACCTGCAGCGACTGCGCGATCGCGTCGATGATGCCGCCGACGACGAACGCGCCGGTGCCGATGATCAGGTTGATGAGCGCGAACAGCAGGAGCAGCTTGGGCATGGCGTGACCGG
>DATMBN010000089.1:0-75173 GCA_035559275.1 Burkholderiaceae bacterium | reverse complement strand
ACATCCGGCTGCGCGCCCGCTCGCTCTACACCCTGCCCCTTCTGCATTTGTATTCCGAGTGGGACCCGGCGGCCGATCAAGGCGACCTGCCGGGCCGAGCCGAGGAGGCTCCCACGGCCCGACCGCTGCGCTGCGGCCAGGCGCTCCCCGAGCTTTGGGGCTACAGCGAGTGGGCCGGTGCCAGCGACCCGCTGGTGTCAGTGGGTTGGGACTGGCGCGTGCGTTGGGGGCCCGGCACCCTCGCCTGGGACGCCGGCGAACTGCGCACCAACCTGATGCTGGTGGACGAGCGCGGCCAGGACCTGGGTGTGGCGCCTACCCAGTTGCTCCTGCAGCGGCGGCTCATGGCCATGGGCTGGGAGCGCACGGTGGCCTCGGCCCTGGGGCTCGTGGCGTGAGCCCGCGCGGCGTCCGGCGCGCTGCGGACGCTCGAAGTCGCTTCAGAGCAGCCCCAGCATCGCCGCGCGGATCGTGGCCGAGGTCTTGTTGGTCGCACCCAGCTTGGCCATCGCGTTGTTGATGTGGAAGTTCACCGTGCGTTCGGAGATGCCGAGGATCTCGGCCACGTCGTTGGAGGTCTTGCCATCGGCCGTCCAGCGCAGCACCTCGGCCTCGCGCTCGCTCAGGCGCACCCGGATCTCCGGCATCAGCTTGGGTGCCATGAGCTGCGTCATGCCGATGTGGCCCACCTGCGTGAGCCAGTACAGCCGCGGCAGATTGGCGTCCAGTTCGTCGCGCGTGAGTTCCCCGCGGGACCGCGACAAGGTCATCAGGCTGCGCACGCCGCTGGCATCTCGGTAGGCCAGTGCCCAGCCCACCCGCAGGCCGAAAGCCCGGGCCTCGTCCCACAGCTGGGGCGCCGAGGCGAAGACTTCGTCGGACCACACCACCGGCAGCGAGGAGCGCATGCCGTGCTGCACGGTCGGATCGACGGTGACGTACCCGCAGGCCTGATAGCGCTCCTGCCAGGGGCGCGGGTAGTTATTGAACATCGCGACCCGAGGATTCGACAGCGGCAGCGGCATGCGAAGGCCGTAGGCGCAGTACTCGAAACCCAGATCCTGCGCCGCGCGGGTCAGGCGCTCGAAGAGTTCGTTCTCGTCTGGAACAGCCAGCAAGGACTGGATGTCATCCTCTTGCCATGCGTACATACAGCCTCCGCCACCGCGCCTGTCACTTCGCCGGTCATCGGTCTCCCTGAAGGCTCATTATGTCGTGCGCGCAGCGCACACGCCCGTTCACCGCGCCCACCGGCGTGGTGAAGTGGGCACTTGCCCTTGCTCCCCAGCGGCGACCGGGGTGTGGGAAATTATGCGCCCGTCGCGGTGCCCGTGCACGGCGACGGCGACGGGGGCAGGGCAATTGCGGATCTCTAGCGAAGTAGGAGGCTGCGGGCACGCAGCCGCTCGGCGGGCGTGAAACGGCTTTCGATCAGGCCGGCAATGGCGGCCTCGCGCTGCACGGGGGAAAGCTCGGGCGCCTGGCGCAGGGCCTCGATGAGCTGCCCCGCCTCGGCCAGGCGCCGTTCCCAGTCCGCCCAGGCGAGGTCTTCCTGCCGCAGGCGCTCGGCGGCCTCGGGCCCGAACTCGCGCACGCGCTGCTCGTGCAAGGCACCGGGGTCCACGCCGCCGGCAGGTGGCCCGAGCAGGCGGGCCTGGGTTTGCGCAGCCACCCTCTCGATGCCCCGCGACTCCCCGCGCGCGGCCTGGATGTGGGTGCGCAAGGCGGCCTCCTCCTCGCGGTAGAACGCCTCGGCCCAGACCAGCCCCAACCGTTCGCGCCTGACCTGCTGGCGCTCGGCCAGCGCCGCCTCCCACGTGTGCGGGTCGTCCAGGCGCAGCGTGATCCGGTATGGGTGGCGCTGGACCTCGACGTAGCGGTCCCAGACCTCGCGGATCTGGCGCGTGGCCGCCTCGCCCACGTCGCGCGTGGCATGGGCCTGCATCAAGACGGTGAGTTCGTCCACCGTGGCCTCGCCCAAGGCGGCAAGGTAGTGGTCGAAGCGACGCCGCAACGCGAGCGTAGGGCGCAGCTGCCCTTGCGCATCCACGCCCCACTCGCCGTCCGGGACGGTGCCCTGCAGCGAACCCTGCCCGTAGAGGCGCTGCTCCAGCGCGTCGATGCCGGCCGTCGTCGGCGACAACGGCTTCCCGGCATCCTGGTCACCGGCCGAGAGCAGGCTCCACCGGGCCGTTGCGGGCAGCGGCGCGAGGTGCCCCACCGAGGAAGACCGCTCCCCGGCAGGGGCGGCCATCCACCAGGCGGCGAGCGCCACGGCGAGCACGGCCAATGCGAGCGCCGCGAGGGCGCCGCGGCCGCAGGGGCGTCGCACCGGGTTCACAGCCCTGCTTGCTTCAGCCGGTTCGCGTGGGCGCGGTACACGGCCACCGGGTCGGGCGCGAACAGCCCGCGCAGGCCGAAGGCGTGGTTCATCTGGTCGATGTGGTTCCAGGGGTAGTCGTCGCGCAGCACCTGGCCCCAGCGCGACGAGCAGCGGCCGACCAGTCCGTCGTTGTCCTGGCCGAGGAAGAACACCGAGCCGAGCACGAGGATGGCCTCGGTCGGATCGAGCACGTTGGTCACGACGGAACTGCCGCCCATCGAGTAGTAGCGCACGCCGTTGACCTGACCGGCGCCGCTGCCGCAGGCGGTGGCGGGGGCACCGGCAGGAAAGCGGCGGTTGAAGTCAGCCGAGCCCGCGGTGGTGAGCGCGTTCATCGCCGCCTCCGAGTTCTGCGGCAATCCCGAGCCACCGGAAAGGTAGCTGATGACGCTGGCCATGCCGTTGACCAGCTGGGCCACTGCTTCGGTGGTGCCGGTGGCGCCGGTGCCCGCCTTGATCGCATCGGCCACCGGGCTGCCGCGGTGCGGCGTGCCTATCGTGGTGACGGACGCCACCAGCTCCGGCGCGACCGCCGCGACATAGCGCACCGAGTGGCCGCCGTGGCTGTGGCCGATCAGGTTGAACTTGGCGTGCCCATAGGCCGCCTTCAGGCGCCGCAGTTCCGCCAGCAGTTGCTCGCCCCGCACCTCGCTCGCATTGGCTGCCGACTGCTGCGTCACGTAGACCTTGGCGCCGCCCGCGCGCAGGGCCGAGGGAATGCCGTACCAGTAGTCGATCGGGCCCATGCTGTCCCAGCCGAAGAGGCCGTGCACCAACACGATGGGATGACGGGTCTGGGTGTAGGTGTCGGCGTGGGCCGCGGGCGTGTGGACGGCGGCAGCGAGGCTGCAGGCCAGCGCGAGCGCGCTGCGGGCGATCAGGCGTTTCAAGGGCGTCTCCTTCCTGTGGCTGGGCGGTCGAGTAGGACCACGGCGGTCGCGCGGGCGGTGGCCGGACCCACCTCGACGCGGGCGATGCCGCGGTTGGGCCGGATTGGAGAACGGTCGTTCGTTTTTGCCAGTCGGGGCCGACCCTCAGCTGCGCCGCAGCAAAGTGATCGGGCCCGCGAGATGCCGGCGGGCTTGTGCCGCCGCGATCACCGGACGAGGCCTGGTTCAGGGTAAATCCGGGTGAAGCGAAGGCCGGGCATCGGGCGCGGGGCCTCGGGCCGCAGCGTTCGCAATCACGGGTGGACTTCGTCGGCCGCAGCGGGCTCGGACGCCAGGGGAACGGTCGGAAAACGCACCGTGACGCGGGTGCCGCGTGAGTGGCCCGCCGCGACCTCTCCGGCCGCCTGGGCGTCTTCGAGCGCCACCTCCGCGCCGTGCTGACCCGCGATCTCGCGCACGATGGCCAGGCCCAGCCCACTGCCGTCCACGTCGGTGCCCAGGGTGCGGTAGAAGGGTTGGAACACCAGTTCCCGCTCTGACTCCGGGATGCCGGGGCCCGAGTCCTCGACCTGCAGCACGCTGACCTGTCCGAAGGGGTCGTTGACCACCCGCACGGTCACGGTGCCGCCGGGCGGGGTGTAGAGGGTGGCATTGTCGACCAGGTTGCGGATGAGCTCGCGGATCAGCAGCGGGTTGCCCAACACGCGGGCCGCCGGCGCGGCACCGGGCCCGAGAGTCTCGGGCCCCTCGTAGCCCAGGTCGATGCGCTTGTCCATCGCGCGCGGCACGAAGTCGCGCACCACCTCGGCTGCAAGGCGTGCCAGCGGCACCTCGTGCCGGTGCGGCACCCGGCCCTGGTTCTCCGCGCGCGCCAGCGCGAGCAGCTGGTTGACCATGTGCGCCGCACGCTGGCTGGAGCGCGCGATCTGCCGCAGCGACTTTTTCAGCTCCTGCGGGTCGCGCTGGCCGGCGTCGATCTCCCGCTGGGCGAGCTCGGCCTGCATGCGCAGCCCGGCAAGCGGCGTCTTGAGCTGGTGGGCCGCGTCGGCCAGGAAATGCTTCTGCGTCTTGATGGATTGGTCCAGCCGGGCGAGCAGGTCGTTGATGGAGCGCACCAGCGGGGCGACCTCCTCGGGCGCCTCGCTTTCGTCGATGGGGCTGAGGTCGTCGCTCTGACGGCGCCGGATGCGCCGCTGCAGCTCCGACAGCGGGGCGATGCCGCGCGCGAGCGCGAGCCACACGAGCAGCACCGCGAGCGGCAGGATCACGAACTGCGGCAGGATCACGCCCTTGATGATCTCGGTGGCCAGCTGCGAGCGCTTGTTCAGCGTCTCGGCCACCTGCACCAGCGCGTGCTGCCCGTCCGCCGCGCCCTGCACGATCACCCACATGTAGGCCACGCGCAGCGGCTCGTTGTGCAGGCGGTCGTCACGGAACTTCACGGTGCCCGGGTCGTGCGGCTCCTGCTCCGGCGGCACCGGCAGCTCCGGGTCGCCCCCCACCAGCTCGCCCCGCGCGCCAAGTACCTGGAAGTAGATGACGTCCGCGTTGTCACCCTTCAGGAATTCCACGATCGTGGGGGGCATCTGGAAGACCACCTGCTGTCTGGCCACCGCCACCTGCTGTCCCAGGTTGCGCACGCTCTCGGCCAGCGCCCGGTCGAAGGGGCGGTCGGCGATGCTCTCGGCCACCAGCCAGGTGAGCGCGACGCTCATCGGCCACAGCAACAGCAGCGGGGCGAGCATCCAGTCCAGGATCTCGCCGAACAGCGAGCGTTGCTCGCGGTGGTGGGAGCGCAGGATCTTCAGCTTGGGATCTTCTCGAGGCAGTAGCCGAGGCCCCGGACGGTGGCGATGCGGATCGGGCCCTGCTCGATCTTCTTGCGCAGCCGGTGGATGTAGACCTCGATCGCGTTGTTGCTCACCTCCTCGCCCCATTCGCACAGGCGCTCGACGAGTTGGTCCTTGCTGACGAGACGCCCGGCACGCTGCAGCAGCACCTCGAGCAGGCTCAGTTCTCGCGCCGAGAGTTCGACCATCTGGTCATTGATGTAGGCCACGCGCCCGGTCTGGTCGAAGGTCAGCGGCCCGTGCTTGATGATGCTGCTGGCCGTGCCCATCCCGCGCCTGGCCAGCGCACGCACCCGCGCCTCCAGTTCCTGCAGCGAGAACGGCTTGGCCATGTAGTCGTCGGCGCCCAGGTCCAGGCCCTTGACGCGCTCCTCGACGCTGTCGGCGGCGGTGAGGATCAGCACCGGCGTCGCCGCGCCCCGGCCCCGCAGGCGCTTGAGCACCTCCAGCCCGTGCAGCTTGGGCAGGCCCAGGTCCAGGATCACCAGGTCGAACTCGTGGGAGGACAACGCCGCATCGGCCTCGGTGCCCGAGCCCACATGGTCGACCGCGTAGCCGCTGCTGCGCAACGACCGCATCAGGCCATCGGCCAGCACTTGATCGTCTTCGGCGATCAGCATGCGCATGGCTGTCTCCTCTCGTTTTGTGTCTGTCTGTGGTCGACAGGTCTCCTTCGATTTTAGGGGAGCGGGGCCCTCTCCGCCGCCTCGCGCAGCGACCCCTGCCACCCCTGCCACCCCTGCCGTCCCGTGCCTGGCCCCTGCGGCCCCGTGCGGCCTTCGGGCCTTTCGTCACGGGGCCGCTCCGCCGGTGGGCCTTGTATCTTTGACCCCGGGGCTTGCGCCCCACCCCCCGAGGGGGTTGCGGCCCGGCTTCGGGACGGCCGGGCGCCGGGCGTTGTGTCTTTGCCCCCGGGGCTTGCGCCCCACCCCCCATGGGGGTTACGGCCCGGCTTCGGGCGGCCGGGCGCCGGGCGTTGTGTCTTTGCCCCCGGGGCTTGCGCCCCACCCCCCATGGGGGTTGCGGCCCGGCTTCGGGCGGCCGGGCGCCGGGCGTTGTGTCTTTGCCCCCGGGGCTTGCGCCCCACCCCCCATGGGGGTTACGGCCCGGCTTCGGGCGGCCGGGCGCCGGGCCTCAAGCCGTCCAGCCGCCCGCGTAGGCCTCCAACCCCAGCTTGACCACGGTGGCCACCTCCTCGCCCACGTCGGCCCGGAACTCGGCCTCGGCCTGGGCGACGGCGCGCTGGAAGGCGGCGAGCCAGGCCAGACCCGTGGGGGTGAAGCGCACGAGACGCGCCCGGCGGTCGCGCGGGTCGGGCTCGCGGGTCACCAGGCCCCAGGCCTCGCACTGGTCCACGAGGTCGCCCATCGCCTGCTTGGTCATGCCCGCCTGGGCGGCCAGGTCGGTCAGGCGCGAGCCTTCGAGCGCGAGGTGGCGCGTGATGTGGATGTGCGCGGCCGTGATCTGCGAGCGCGCGGCCAGGTGGGCCAGCGCCAAGGGCACCTCCACGTCCCGGGCCATGAGCGACAGCACCCGCGCGTCGAAGCGGCGCATGGCATGACCGAGCAGACGGCCCAGATGGGTCAGGCGCCAGGCGGGATCGGTTGCCGGTAAGCCGGCAGGCGCCGCACCCCGTTCAATGCGGGGTGGAGGGTGGTCCGCGACGGCGGGCGAGGGGTCCATGCCGACATGGTAATGCAAACTGACTAAAAAACGGTTTACTTCGAAAGAACGGCTGCGCAGAATACTGCTCATTCATCCAGCCTGTCGTTAACCACAGGCACCCCGCACCAACGATCAGTCTTTCAAGGAGATGTCCGTGGACGCACCCGTCAAGGCCCTGAACACCGAAAAAGCCAAGGCCCTGCAGGCCGCGCTGGCCCAGATCGAGAAGCAGTTCGGCAAGGGCTCCATCATGCGGCTGGGCGAGGGCGAGGCCGTCGAAGACATCCAGGTCGTCTCCACCGGCTCGCTGGGGCTGGACATCGCGCTGGGCGTGGGCGGCCTGCCGCGCGGCCGCGTGATCGAGATCTACGGCCCGGAATCGTCCGGCAAGACCACGCTCACGCTGCAGGTCATCGCCGAGATGCAGAAGCAGCAGGGCGTGTGCGCCTTCATCGACGCCGAGCACGCGCTCGACGTGCAGTACGCGCAGAAGCTCGGCGTCAACCTGCAGGACCTGCTGATCTCCCAGCCCGACACCGGCGAGCAGGCGCTCGAGATCGTCGACGCGCTGGTGCGCTCCGGCTCGGTGGACCTGATCGTGGTCGACTCGGTCGCGGCGCTCACGCCCAAGGCCGAACTCGAAGGCGAGATGGGCGACTCGCTGCCCGGCCTGCAGGCACGCCTGATGAGCCAGGCGCTGCGCAAGCTGACCGCCACGATCAAGAAGACCAACTGCACCGTCATCTTCATCAACCAGATCCGCATGAAGATCGGCGTGATGTTCGGCTCGCCCGAGACGACCACCGGCGGCAACGCGCTCAAGTTCTACGCCTCGGTGCGCCTGGACATCCGCCGCGTCGGCTCGATCAAGAAGGGCGAGGAGGTGATCGGCAGCGAGACCAAGGTCAAGGTCGTCAAGAACAAGGTCTCGCCTCCGTTCAAGACCGCCGACTTCGACATCCTCTATGGCGAGGGCATCAGCCGCGAGGGCGAGATCATCGACCTGGGTGTCAACGCCCGTGTGATCGAGAAGTCCGGCGCCTGGTACGCCTACAACGGCGAGAAGATCGGCCAGGGCAAGGACAACGCGCGCGAGTTCCTGAAGGAGAACCCGGATCTCGCCCGCGAGATCGAGAACAAGGTGCGCGCCGCGTTGGGCGTGCCGCTGCTGGCCGGCAGCGAGCCGGTGGCGGAGGCGACGCCCCCTGAAAAACCGGCCAAGGGTCGCGCCGCGAAGGAATGACGCCGGCCTCCAAGCTCTCGCTGCGCGGCCGGGCACTCAAGTACCTGGCCGCGCGCGAGCACTCGCGCAAGGAACTGGCGCGCAAGCTCGCGCCGCACGCCCAGGCGCCGGAGCAGGTCGAGACGCTGCTGGATGAACTCGAGGCCAAGGGGCTGCTGAGCCACGAGCGCTTCGTCGAGTCGGTGGTGCATCGCAAGGCCGCACGCTTCGGCACCGCCCGCATCCGGCAGGAACTGCACGGCCACGGCCTGGGGCCCGAACAGTTGCGGGATGCGCTCGCGCAGCTGCAGGGCACGGAGTACGAACGCGCACGCGCCTTGTGGCAGCGCCGCTTCGGCGACGCCCCGCCGCCCGCCACACCGGCCGAGCGCGCCAAGCAGATGCGCTTTCTCGCCGGCCGGGGCTTCTCCGCCGAGGTGATCCGGCGTGTCGTGCGCGGGACTGAAGACGACTGACCGTGTACGGTCCGCCTTCCCGAGGGTCCAGCGCCCCGCGTCCAGGGCACGGCCTCCACCCCCGCCCTGCCCCGCCACGCCGGGATGCCGCCGCCGCGCGCCATTCGCACCGTTGTGCGCCCAGCGCCCTCCCTCAGCCCTGCCCGACAGCCTTCCGCAAGCTTTGGTGCGACGCACCATGCTAAAGTCAAGGGCTTCGCCGAAACCGCGCTGAAACCGCGCGACGGCGCATTCCGACATGGCCCAGCCTGCGCCCGACCCCCAGCGTCAGCTCAAGCATCGCCGCCACATCGACGTGGCGGTGTATGCCCGTTCCGACGGGCTGTGGGAGGTCGAGGCCCGGCTCACCGACACGAAGACGCGCGACGTCGTCCTGGCCGGCGACGTGCGCCGCGCGGGCGACCCGGTGCACGACATGACGCTGCACCTGGTGGTCGACACCCGCTTCAACATCCTCGCCGCCGCCGCCCGCACCGACGGCATGCCCTACCCGGGGCAGTGCAACGCCTATGGCGATGCCTACGGCCGGCTGGTGGGACTCAACCTGCTCAAGGGTTTCCGCCAGGCCGTCAAGGAACGCCTGGGCGGCGTGCAGGGCTGCACCCACATCACCGAGATGACGCAGGTGCTGCCCACGGCGGTGATCCAGGCCTTCGCCGGCGAGGTGCTCGACACCCAGGAAGGGGCCGCGGGCCCCTCCGACCAACCGCCCTTCCAGATCGACCGCTGCCACGCCCTGCGCTCCGACGGCCAGGTCGTGCGGCAGTTTTACCCGCGCTGGTACCGGCCCCAGGAGGCCGAGCCGGCTTCTCCGTAGACGTCCCTTAGAGAGTCACACCACCATGAAGATTCATGAGTACCAAGGCAAGGAGATCTTGCGCAACTTCGGTGTGCCGGTGCCGCGCGGTTATCCCGCCTTCACCGTGCAGGAAGCCGTCGAGGCGGCGCAGAAGCTGGGCGGCCCCGTGTGGGTCGTCAAGGCGCAGATCCATGCCGGCGGCCGGGGCAAGGGCGGTGGCGTGAAGCTCGCGCGCTCCATCGAGGACGTCAAGACCCTGGCCGGCCAGATCCTCGGCATGCAGCTGGTCACCCACCAGACGGGCCCCGAGGGCCAGAAGGTGCGGCGCCTGCTGATCGAGGAAGGCGCGGACATCAAGAAGGAGTACTACGTGGCGGCGCTGACCGACCGCGCGACCCAGAAGGTCGCGATGATGGCCAGCTCCGAAGGCGGCATGGACATCGAGGAGGTGGCCCACGCGACTCCCGAGAAGATCATCAAGGTCTTCGTCGACCCGCTCCAGGGCCTGACGGACGAGCAGGCCAAGCAGCTGGCCGACGGCATCGGCGTGCCGGCCGCTTCGCAGGCGCAGGCGATCGACGTCTTCAAGAAGCTCTACCAGTGCTACATGGAGACCGACGCATCGCTGGCCGAGATCAACCCGCTGATCCTCGAAGGCAACGGCAACATCAAGGCGCTGGACGCGAAGTTCAATTTCGACTCGAACGCACTGTTCCGCCATCCCGAGATCGTCGCCTACCGTGACCTGGACGAGGAGGATCCGGCCGAGATCGAGGCCTCCAAGTTCGACCTGGCCTACATCAGCCTGGACGGCAACATCGGTTGCCTGGTCAACGGCGCGGGCCTGGCGATGGCGACCATGGACACCATCAAGCTTTTCGGCGGCGAGCCGGCCAACTTCCTCGACGTCGGCGGCGGCGCCACGGCCGAGAAGGTGACCGAGGCCTTCAAGATCATGCTGAAGAACCCGAACGTGAAGGCCATCCTGGTCAACATCTTCGGCGGCATCATGCGCTGCGATGTGATCGCCGACGGCGTGATCACCGCCAGCCGCGCAGTGGGCCTGAAGGTGCCGCTGGTGGTGCGCATGAAGGGCACCAACGAAGACCTGGGCAAGAAGATGCTGGCCGAGTCGGGCCTGCCCATCATCTCCGCCGACACGATGGCCGAGGCCGCCCAGAAGGTCGTGGCCGCAGCCCGATGAACCACCCCCGTAGCGCCTTCGGCGCTCCCCCTGGTGGGGGCGGCGCCAGCGGACGGGTAAAGCCCGATCCGCGGCGCCTGCTGGGCAACCTGCATCGAATTCGAGGACAGTCATGAGCATCCTGATCAACAAGGACACCAAGGTCATCACCCAGGGCATCACGGGCAAGACCGGGCAGTTCCACACCCGCATGTGCCGCGACTACGCGAACGGCAAGAACTGCTTCGTGGCCGGCGTCAACCCGAAGAAGGCGGGCGAGGACTTCGAAGGCATCCCGATCTACGCCAGCGTCAAGGACGCCAAGCAGGCCACCGGCGCGACCGTGAGCGTCATCTACGTGCCGCCCGCAGGCGCGGCCGACGCGATCTGGGAAGCGGTCGAGGCCGACCTGGACCTGGTGGTGTGCATCACCGAAGGCATTCCGGTGCGCGACATGCTGAACGTGCGCAACAAGATGAAGGCCAAGGAAGCGGCCGGCGGCAAGAAGACGCTGCTGCTCGGCCCCAACTGCCCCGGCCTCATCACGCCGGATGAGATCAAGATCGGCATCATGCCCGGCCACATCCACCGCAAGGGCCGCATCGGCATCGTCTCGCGCTCCGGCACGCTGACGTACGAGGCGGTCGCTCAGGTGACCGAGCTGGGCCTGGGCCAGTCCAGCGCCGTGGGTATCGGCGGCGACCCGATCAACGGCCTGAAGCACATCGACGTGATGAAGATGTTCAACGACGATCCGGACACCGACGCCGTCATCATGATCGGCGAGATCGGCGGCCCGGACGAGGCCGAGGCCGCGCGCTGGTGCAAGGACCACATGAAAAAGCCCGTGGTCGGCTTCATCGCCGGCGTCACCGCACCTCCGGGCAAGCGCATGGGCCACGCCGGCGCGCTGATCTCTGGCGGCGCGGACACCGCCGAGGCCAAGCTCGCCATCATGGAGGAGTGCGGCTTCAAGGTCACGCGCAACCCCTCCGAGATGGGCAAGATCCTCAAGTCGCTGGTCTGAGTGCACCCCGGCTCGAACGAAGGCCGCCATCGCGGCCTTCTTCGTTTGCAGGGTACGTAATTCCGCGCAACGGGGCCGCTGGCGGCCCGCCCTACACTCCGGGGGCTCAACGCCCGGCCCCACCCGCCGGCCGCGCCTTTCGCTTCCCCCTCCTGACAGAAGGACTCCGATGGAGCAGTTCATGACCCCCGAGTTCTGGTTCGCCGTGGGCCAGATCATCATGATCGACATCCTGCTCGGTGGCGACAACGCCGTCGTCATCGCGCTGGCCTGCCGCAAGCTGCCCCCGCCCCAGCGCCGGCTCGGCATCCTGTGGGGCACCTTCGGCGCGATCGCGCTGCGCGTGGTGCTGATCGTCTTCGCGCTGACACTCCTGAAGATTCCGTTCCTGAAGATCGTCGGCGCGCTGCTGCTGCTGTGGATCGGCATCAAGCTGCTCGCCCCCGAGCACGACGACGACCACGCCAACATCCAGGCCAGCGATCGCCTGTGGGCAGCCGTGAAGACCGTCATCGTGGCGGACTTCGTGATGAGCCTGGACAACGTGATCGCGATCGCCGGCGCCGCCGAGACCGCGGGCGGTCAGCACCAGGTCCCGCTGGTGATCTTCGGCCTGCTCGTCAGCATCCCCATCATCATCTGGGGCAGCCAGCTGGTGATCAAGCTGATGGACCGCTTCCCGATCATCATCACGCTCGGCGGCATGCTGCTGGGCTGGATCGCCGGGACGATGCTGCTGTCCGATCCGGCCGTGGCCAACCCGGAGGTCGCCGCGTACTTCCCGAAGCTGCCGCAGACCGACGTGCTGAAGTACGCCTTCGGCATCGGCGGGGCGCTGCTCGTGCTGGCCGTAGGCAAGTTCATCGCGAGCCGGCGCCAGGCGAGCGCTCCGGCTGCCTGAGGCCCGGCGCCCGGCCGCCCGAAGCCGGGCCTCAACCCCCTCGGGGAGTGGGACGCAGCCCCGGGGGTCGACATGCATGCCCGGCGCCCGGCCGCCCGAAGCCGGGCCTCAACCCCCTCGGGGGATGGGACGCAGCCCCGGGGGTCGACATGCATGCCCGGCGCCCGGTCGCCCGAAGCCGGGCCTCAACCCCCTCGGGGGGTGGGGCGCAGCCCCGGGGGTCGACATGCATGCCCGGCGCCCGGCCGCCCTTGCCCCCCTGCGCCGCCTCTGCTACCGTGCGTGCTCTTGCGGAGACGGACGAGCAGGGGCGGCACCGAAGATGCGTGACCACGGGCAGGGCGACGACGAGGCCTCGCAGGGCCTCCTCGCCCGCCTGCGGCGCTGGCTCACCCGCTGGCGACGCCCCTCCTCCTTCGCCCTCCCCCCCTCCTCCGCCCTCCCCACCCAGCCCTTCCAGCCATCGGCCGCGGCGCCGGACACGGTCGTGCCAGCCTCGCCACGCGTGGCTGCGGACGAGCCCATGCCCGCGCAAGTCGGGCGCTTTCGCCCGGTCCGCCCACTCGGACACGGCTCAATGGGCGTGGTCTACCTCGCCCACGACCCGCTGCAGGACCGCCAAATCGCGCTGAAGGTGCTGGCGCTGTCCACGGACTTCGAGGGCGAGGCGCTCGCCGACGCGCGCGAGCGCTTCCTGCGCGAGGCGGAGACGGCCGGGCGCCTGCGCCACCCGCACATCGTCGAGATCCTGGAGGCGGGCCAAGCGCCGGAAGGGGCCTACATCGCCATGGAACTGCTGACGGGACGCGACCTCGTGCCTCACACCCGCCCCGGCCAGCTGCTGCCCATGCGCACCGTGGTCTCGCTCGGCGCACGGCTGGCCCAAGCTCTCGCCTACGCGCACGCGCGCGGCATCGTCCACCGGGACGTCAAGCCGGCCAACGTCGTCTACGACCCGGCGCGCGACATCGTCAAGCTCACCGACTTCGGCATCGCCCGGCTGACGGACGTCTCCCGCACGCGCACCGGGATGGTGCTCGGCACGCCGTCCTTCATGTCCCCGGAACAACTGGCCGGCCGCAAGGTGGACGGACGCAGCGACCTCTATTCGCTGGGGGTGATGCTGTTCCAACTGCTCACCGGGCAGCTGCCCCACCGCGCGGACACCCTCGCCGACCTGATGCACCGGATCGTGCACGAACCGGCGCCCGACCCCCGCGCGCTGCGCCCCGAGATCCCGCGGGCGTTGGCCGACGTCGTGCTCCTGGCCTTGCAGAAAAGGCCGGAGACCCGGTACGCCAGCGCCGACACCCTCGCCGCCGACCTGGCCGGGCTGGCGGCCGCGTGGCGCGGCGGCCCCTCCCCGGCACCGGCGGCTCGCGCAGGCATGCCACCTGCTGCAGGCGCCCCGGACGAGCAGGCCACCGTCCTGCTGCCACCCCGGGATCGCGGGGCATCCCCGCCACGCCCGGAATGTAACGATACAGGGCACAATGCCGACACTGACAGTTCCAGTGCGGGCCCCGCGTCGCCACGATAGGTTCCGTCTTGCATCCACCGCCCATGTCCTTCGAGTTCTACAGCCTGACCGACCCCGGCCGCGCACGCGACAACAACGAGGACTCGGTGGCCGTCGATGAACGGGCGGCACTGGCCGTGCTGGCCGATGGCATGGGCGGTTACAACGCCGGCGAGATCGCCAGCGGAATGGCCACCTCCTTCATCAAGACGGAGCTGGGCCGCTGGCTCACCGAGGCGGCGACGAACGCGAGCGACACCGACGTGCGCCGGGCCATGGACATCTGCGTCGACAACGCGAACCGTGCGATCTACAACGCCGCCAACTCCAACCCTCACTACGCCGGGATGGGGACCACGCTGGTCGTCGCCGTGTTCCGCGAGGGGCGGCTGCTCGTGGGCCACGTGGGCGACTCGCGCGGCTACCGGCTGCGTGCGGGCAAGCTGATGCAGATCACGCGCGACCACTCGCTGCTGCAGGAACAGATCGACGCCGGCCTCATCACGCCCGAGCAGGCCGCGTTCTCATCCAACAAGAACCTCGTCACCCGGGCGGTCGGCGTGGAAGACAGCGTGCTGCTCGAGACCCGCGTGCACGATGTGCAGCCGGGCGACGTTTACCTGTTGTGCTCTGACGGGCTCTCGGACATGATCCCCGACGAACAGATCGCCGCGATCCTCAACAGCACGCCAGACCTCGCCGAGGCCGGAGCCGGCCTCGTCGCGGCCGCCAACGCGGCGGGGGGGCGGGATAATATCGCGGTCGTGCTGGCCCGTGCCCTGGGCACCTCGTCTGCTGGCCGTTCCTGGTGGCCGTTCAGGCGTTGAGGCGTTGCCGCGCGCCCGCACCGACTCACAACTAAAGATTCCAACGAGGCCAAGGCATGGGGAAATTGGTTGTTTCGCTCGACGGGGTGGTGATCAAGGAAGTCCAGCTCACCAAGGACAAGACCACGCTCGGTCGGCGGCCCTACAACGACATCGTGATCGACAACCTGGCCGTCAGCGGCGAGCACGCCGTGCTCCAGATGGTGGGGCAGGACGTGTTCATCGAGGATCTGAACAGCACGAACGGCACCTACATCAACGGCAAGGCCATCAAGAAACAGTTGCTGGCGCACAACGACACGATCGAGATCGGCAAGTACAAGATCAAGTACCTGACCGACGAAGCCACCGACTACGAGAAGACCATGGTGATGAAGCCGGGGGCGATGGCGGGTGTGGGCGCGGCGCCGGCTGCCCCCCTCGCCGCCTCCTCCCCCTCGGCCTCGCCGCTGGCCGCGCCCTCGGGCTTCGGTGCGCTCGGCGCCTCGTCCGGCTTCGGCGCGCTGCCCAGCGTGCCCGCTGCCTCGATCAAGGTGCTCAACGGGGCTGCCGCCGGCCGCGAGGTCGCGTTGACCAAGGTCGTGACCACCGTCGGCAAGCCCGGCGTGCAAGTCGCCTCCATCACCAAGCGCCCGGGCGGCTACGTCTTCGCGCACGTGGAAGGCGCCGCCCGCCCCACGGTCAATGGCACGCCGGTCGGCGCCGACCCGATCAACCTCAAGAACGGCGACATCATCGAGCTGGCCGGCACGCAGATGCAGTTCGTGCAGGGGTAGAAGACCTCCGTGCGCCTGCCGGCGCGACCTCCCGCGGACATGACAGAGCAAGGGGAAGGGGGCGCCAGGATGCCGCCCAGGCTGGCATACGGCCGCAACACCGGCCGTGAAGTTCTTCACGCCACCCTGCCCCGCGTGCACCGAGTGCCTTCGCAAGCCCATGCAGGCCGCCACTGTGCACTTGGCAGCGTCCGTCGGGGCGCGCAGCATAGGGGTACTGCCACTGCCGCGCGACACGCGCGAGCGCTAGCCCCCTGCCCGATGCCCTTCACGTCGCCCCCCTGCCCGCCGTTGGCCCGCCGGCTCGTGCCGGGCCCCTGCCACCGCTGGAAGTCCGACCGATGAGAGTGCGGGTGCTGGGCTGTTCCGGCGCGATCGCCGCCGGCAGCAGGACGACGGCCTTCCTCGTCGACGACGATTTGCTCGTCGACGCCGGGACCGGCGTGGGTGACCTGACGCTGGACGAACTCGCGCGCATCGACCACATCCTGGTCACGCACTCCCACCTCGACCACATCGTCGGGATCCCGCTGCTGGCCGACAGCGTGATGAGCCGTCGCCGCACGCCGATCACCGTGCACGCGCTGCCCGAGACCATCGAGGCCCTTCGGCAGCACGTGATGAACTGGGTGATCTGGCCCGACTTCACGCAGCTGCCCTCCAAGACCGCGCCGGTGCTGCGATTCGAGCCCCTGTCCGTAGGCCAGGAGCTGTACCTGGGCGGCCGGCGCATCGAGGTGCTGCCGGCGGAGCATACGGTGCCGGCCGTGGGCTATGGGATCGAGGCCGAGAGCGGTTGGTGGATCTACACGGGCGATACCGGCCCCAACCCTGCGCTGTGGCCCCTGCTCGCCCCCCGCCAAGTGGCGATGCTCGTGATCGAGACCGCATTCAGTGACGGCGAGGCCGACATTGCCGTCGTCAGCCAGCACCTCGCCCCCCGCCTGCTCGCCCACGAGCTGCGCGCCCTGGCCCCCCAGGTGCCGGTCTACATCACCCACATGAAGCCTGGCGAGCAGGCCCAGGTCGCCAGCGAGCTGGCCGGGCTCGACTCCCACCGCATCCTCCCCCTGGAGACGGGGCAGGTGTTCCACCTCTGACGGCGAGGGGGACCTCGGCCGGGTGACGTTTCTTGTCACTTTGGCCGCGAAGAAGACACGCTTGGTCGCAAAGCTGTCAACCCTCAGGATGAGGGTGTGAGCTAGATCACGGGAAACCGCCGCTTTGCCCCCTGGCACAACCCCTGCATTGGAGGGGACCGCTTCCCCCCAACCTCAGGAGAGATCTATGAAGCGTGTTCAGCAGGGTTTCACCCTCATCGAACTGATGATCGTCGTGGCGATCATCGGTATCCTGGCCGCCATCGCGCTGCCGGCTTATCAGGACTACACCAAGCGCAGCCATGTGTCCGAGGGCTTGACCCTTGCGGGGGGCGCCAAGGCGTCCGTCACCGAATTCTTCTCGTCCCAGGGTCGGTTCCCCGCCAGCAACGCCTCTGCCGGGCTCGCCACTTCAACTGATATCAAGGGCAATGCCGTGACCTCCGTTGCGGTTGGCGCCAACGGACTGATCACCATCACCTACAACGACAAGGTCACTAACAATGCCACCGTGCTGCTGAGCCCCCTTTCTGGCGCGGGCGGCGTGACGTGGCGTTGCAAGGCCGGTTCGAATATGCTGCCGAAGTACCTGCCGTCCAACTGCCGTTAATTCGCTTCGTTTCCCGAGCAGAACGCCCACCGAGCCGGTGGGCGTTTTTTATTGCTCCGCGGCACCGCGCCTCGTGCGTTGCGTGCACATCTCCTACAAGGGCTTCTTGCGATGAAGCGCATCCAGCAGCACAGAGGCTTCACTCTGATCGAGTTGATGGTTGTCGTTGCGGTCGTCGGCATCCTGGCCGCTTTCGCTCTTCCGGCCTATCAGGACTACACCAAACGCGCGCACGTCGCTGAGAGCCTGGTCCTGGTCGCGGAACCCAAGGCTCACGTGTCGGAATTCTTTGCGGCCCACGCGCGTTTTCCCCCTAACAATGCGTCCGCGGGCTTGGCGATGGCGACGGCGATTACCGGCAATGCCGTCCATTCCATTGCGGTCAACGACGGACGGATCATCATCACCTACAACGACAAGGTGAGAAACAATGCGACGCTGGCACTCAGTCCCGTGTCCGGAGGTGGAGAAATCGACTGGAAGTGCAGCGGTGGCACCCTCGAGGCGAGATTCCGACCCACAAACTGCCGGTGACCGCTCGATTGATCCCGCTGACGGTCCTTTCTGGTTCGAACAGATGAAAAAGCTTTGGCCGCTCGGCCTGCTGGCGCTGACCCTCGCACTCACGTCGTGGTGCTACTGGGCCGGTTTGGACGGCCCCTTCCTGTTCGACGACGCGCCCAATCTCGAGGCGCTCGGCGAACTCGGCGGCGTGCAGGACTGGAGCACATTCAAGGCCTACGTCCTGAGCGGCTGGTCCGGGCCCACGGGCAGGCCGCTGTCCTTGGTCAGCTTCCTCGTAGACGACAACACCTGGCCCAGCGTTGCCTCGGATTTCAAGCCCACCAATCTCAAGCTCCACCTGATTTGCGGGCTGCTCCTGACGTGGGCGACCTACCTGCTGCTGCGTGCGGCCGAGTGGGACGAAGGGGAAGCGGCCGGCGTCGCTGTGCTCTCCGCCAGCGTATGGATGCTGCACCCGTTCTTCGTCTCCACGACGCTCTACGTGGTGCAACGGATGACGGTGCTGTGCACCCTGTTCATGCTCTTCGGGATGGTGGGCTACCTGAAGGGACGGCTGTGGTTGAAGGAGTCCGGCAGGCCACCCGCTCATGGCTATGTGCTGATGAGCCTGTCCGTGGGGTTCGGTACGGTGCTCGCGGTGCTCAGCAAAGAAAATGGCGCGCTGCTGCCCCTGCTTCTGTTGGTCGTCGAGTTCTTTCTACGCCGTGCCGGCGGCTCGGGCCCGCGCCTGTCCTGGATAGGCCCGTTCCTTGTGCTCCCCGCAGCCGCCGTCGTGGCCTACTTGGTGTCATTGGTCGATTTCTCGCCCAATCCGTGGCCCACGCGGCCCTTCAATCAGATCGAGCGGCTCTATTCCGAAGCGCGCATTGTGTGGGACTACCTGGGTTCGTTGTGGTTGCCCCGGGTGGAGGGCTCCGGGCTGTACCAGGACGGGTTCGAGATCTCCCGCAGCCTCACCCAGCCCATCAGCACGCTTTGGGCCGTGCTCGGCTTGACGGCACTGCTCGCGGCACTGCCCTTTCTGTATCACCACCTCCCGTTTGTCTGGCTCGCGCTCGCCTTTTTCTTCTGCGGACACCTGATCGAATCGACTGTCGTCGGGTTGGAGCTTCATTTCGAACACCGCAACTATGCGCCGGCGCTGTTCATGTTTCTGCCGCTCGCTGTCGGCATTCGGTCCTTGAGCCGACAGTTCAGCGGTCGGGTTGCCGGGCTGGCCGGCCTCGGTGTGATCGCTATGGTGGCCGGGCTGACATGGCAACGCTGCCAGCTGTGGGCAGACGGCGACCGACTTCAGACCTATTGGGCGGTGAGTAGTCCCGAATCGGCGCGGGGAAAAAACTTCCTCATCGGCCGCCTCGTGGCGGAAAAGCGATACGGGGAAGCTCTGACCTGGGCCAATCAGTCAATTGTCGAGTTGCCCGACAGTTCGTTGTTGACCCTCACTTGGCTTCGTCTTCACGTCAACACGAAACAGGCGACCTCGCAGCACTTCGAACGAGCGGCGGAGAAACTCGCACGACAACCCTTTGACGCTCAGACGGTCGTCGGATTGCGCACACTGACCGACGACGTGGCCGGAACCGAAGCGCTGGCCGAGTACCGGCGACCGACTCTGCAGCTCCTCGAGTACCTGAGCGCTCATGGACCCTACCGAGAGTTTCCCTTGTTCATGCGGCTCATCCCCTACAACGAAGCGAAGCTGTACCTGTCTCTGAGGAATCCGGTCAAGGCCTACGAGAAGTACCGACTGGCGATGGACCGCTACGCCACAGCCAGCGCGGCGATGCAGATGTTCGCCGAAATGGCTAACGCGGGCTACCTGCGCGAAGCGGCGCAGATGCTTGATGACATCGAGCGTGGGATCACCGCGGGAAGCTATGACGTAGCGCCCCTCGGCGTCGCGTACTATCGGAACGAGATCGCCCGCATGAAACAACTACTGGCGGAATCGGACACGTTTGAAGGGCGCCGGTGACCAGGCTGTAAGTGGGCTCACCGTCGGCCGAACACGAAGTACGCCAGCACCCATCTTGACGCACCAAAATATCAGAATGTCTTCTCAATTTCCTAGTTCGCTGGAGGCGCTGCGCGAGCGAACCCACAGCAAGGCCGTCTGCGTTGGTATCTACGGCCTCGGCTACGTCGGCTTGCCGCTGGCCCTGCGCTTTGCCGAGGTGGGCATCCGGGTGATCGGTTTCGACATCGATGCGGACAAGGTGCAAAAGCTCAACGCAGGGCAAAGCTACATCGAGCGGCTCACCCCGGATCGGATTCAGCAGGCTCGGGCTCGCGGGTTCGAGGCGACCGGCGACTTTGCCCGCACCGCAGAGGCCGATGCGTTGATCATCTGCGTACCGACACCACTCAACCGCTACCGGGAGCCCGACCTGAGCTACATCGTCGATACGGTCGAGACGATGCTGCCGCACATGCGCGAGGGGCAGCTCGTAAGCCTTGAGAGCACGACGTGGCCCGGTACGACGGAAGAAGTGTTGGCACCCCGGCTGCGCGCGCGTGGCCTGATTCCCGGCCAGAACTGCGCCCTGGTCTTCAGCCCCGAACGCGAGGACCCCGGCAATCCGCACTACGCCACCCAGGACATTCCCAAGGTCATCGGCGGCATGACGGCTACTTGCCTTGAGCTGGGTCAAGCCGTCTACCGGCACGCGATTCCCACCTTGGTCCCTGTGAGCAGCACCAAGGTCGCCGAGATGACCAAGCTGCTGGAGAACATCCATCGCAGCGTCAACATCGGCCTGGTCAACGAGATGAAGATCGTGGCCGACAAGATGGGCATCAACATCCATGAAGTGATCGATGCGGCATCGACCAAGCCCTTTGGCTTCGTGCCCTATCGCCCCGGGCCGGGTTTGGGAGGGCATTGCATCCCGATCGACCCCTTCTATCTGACGTGGAAAGCGCGCGAATACGGTGTGAACACGCGCTTCATCGAACTGGCGGGGGAGATCAATCACTACATGCCCCACTGGGTGGTGGGGAAGGTGGCCGACGCGCTCAATGAGCGCGGGCTGGCGATCAAGGGCAGCAAGATCCTGGTGCTAGGGCTGGCCTACAAGAAGAACATCGACGACACGCGCGAGTCACCCGCGGTAGAGATCATGCATCTGCTGCAGTCCAAGGGTGCCGAGGTCGCATACAGTGATCCGCACGTGCCCGTCTTTCCGCGCAAGCGCGACTATCACTTCGATCTGCAGTCCGTGCCGCTCACCGCAGATGCGATCGCGAGCTATGACTGCGTGGTTCTTGCCACCGACCATGACGCGTTCGACTATGAACAGCTGCGGCGACAGGCTCGGCTGGTCGTCGATACGCGAGGCCGGATGTCCGGCGAGAACGTCATCGTCGCTTGAGACCCTGCCATGCGTGCGACGCTCAAGAAGGTATGGTCATTGTTCACGCCTGGCGAGCGACACAAAGCAGTGGGCGTGCTGGTGCTCATCATCCTGATGGCGGTAGCGGAAACGGCCAGCGTGCTTTCGCTAGCGCCTTTCCTCTCCGTACTCGCACGACCGGGCATCACGCAAGAGCACCCTTGGCTCAGCGCGGCGTATCAAACGCTCGGATTTCAGGATTACCGATCGTTCGTAGCGGTGCTGGGGATCGGCACGCTGTTAATCGTAGTGGCGTCGTCGGCCTTCAAGACGCTGACCTTTCATGTAGTCGGCCGCATCGTACACATGCAGCGACATTCCCTCAGCGTCCGCTTGCTCTCGGCCTACTTGCGCCAACCCTACGAGTTCTTCTTGCAACGCAACCCCTCGGAGCTGGCCAAGAACGTGCTCTCCGAGGTCGACCAACTCATCTTTGACCTGTTGCAACCACTGTCGCAACTGATCGCCCAAGGTCTGATCGTCGCGGCCATGACGCTGCTGATTGTGATCTACGACCCATGGATGGCGCTGTGTATCGTACTGACCGTGGGACTGCTCTACGGAGCGATCTACTTGCTCGTGCGCAAGCGCCTCGCCTTCGTGGGCAACGAGCGGCAGGACGCAAATACCGCTCGCTACCAAGCTTGCAGCGAAGCGCTAGGCGGAATCAAGGACGTCAAGGCCACCCACAGCGAAGATGTTTGGCTCACACGTTTCGCCCGAGCGTCGCGCGAGTTCTCCCGGCACTGTGCAACCGGTGAAACGCTTAGCCACTCCCCCTTGTACATTGTCGAAGCGGTCGGTTACTCCGGGCTGATCGTCATCGCGCTGGTCCTACTATGGCGGTCAGGCGACATCGCGCATGTGCTACCGGCGTTGGGTCTCTATGGGTTCGCCGCATACCGCCTGCTCCCTGCGGCGCAAATCATGTATCGCGGCTTTGCCCGGTTGCGGTTTTCCGCCGCCGCGCTGGATAGTATCCAAGCCGATCTCCATTTGCCGGCAAAGGCTCGCCTTCTCTCCCAGAACGCCCTCGTCCCTCAGCGCGAGATACGCCTGCAAGGCATCCGCTACTCCTATCCCAATGCACCGCACAGACCTGCCCTCGATGGCGCGGACCTCGTCATCCCGGCCAACACAAGTTTGGGCATTGCCGGAAAGAGCGGCGCGGGCAAGAGCACGCTGATGGACGTGCTACTGGGCCTGTTGATCCCACAGGCCGGCACCTTCACCGTGGACGGGGTACCTATCACTGCCGAGAACGTGGCCGATTGGCAACGCTCTATCGGGTATGTGCCTCAACACATCTATCTGACCGACGCCAGCGTGGCCGAAAACATTGCCTTCGGCATCCCGAAAGACCAGATCGACATGTCCGCCGTCGAACGGGCCGCGCGCGCTGCCCAGATCCACGACTTTATCGTTCAGGATCTGCCACACGGCTATGACACGCGTGTAGGCGACCGGGGCGTCCGCCTCTCCGGTGGGCAGCGCCAGCGGGTAGGCATTGCGCGAGCACTCTATCGTGATCCGCCCGTACTTTTAATGGACGAAGCGACAAGCGCGTTGGACGGAGCCACCGAGACCGCGGTGAATAAGGCCATTCAACAGCTGTCCGGGCAAAAAACGATCGTAGTGATCGCTCACCGCGGAGGGAGTTTGAAATCATGCAGTGGCATTGCCGTGCTTGGGTCAACCGACCCGATCACTGAGTAGGCTCTGGATTGCAGATTCAGCCCCCTGACTCATCCACGGTGATCGCGTGGATGTCAAGCGCACGCCATCTAATTTTAAACCATGTCAAAGAAACTAGTCGGATACATTTCTGCCAAACTCCTTCGAGCTGCACTTGGAAGAGTCGCGACTGACATTGAACTTCATAGAACGATATGGGCAACGCATGAATCCGCATTATTTGTAGAAAAGCATATGCAGGCCGCCACCGCCTGCGTCAGCCGGTTGGATGTTATGTTGGCGGCAATTCGAGCTCGGAGTGATGGCTTTATATGCGAATTAGGCGTGTATCGAGGACATTCACTGAACGAGCTCGCCCGCAGGAATCCAAGCGAAAAGGTTTACGGATTTGATACGTTCGAAGGACTCCCGGAATTTTGGCGCGAGGGTTTCCCTAAAGGATCCTTCGAAACCTCGCTTGATGAAATCAAGTTCGAGAAGAACTGCGTGATTTACAAGGGTCTCTTCCACGAAACTTTACCCATCTTCCTTGATCACGTACCGGAAGTCGCGGGACTGGTGCATATCGATTGCGATCTCTACTCCAGCACTATATGCGCCCTCAAAATACTTGCGCCTCGCATTCGACCTGGCACGATCATTCTGTTCGATGAGTACATAAACTATCCGGGTTGGCAGCAACATGAGCATCGAGCACTGAACGAATTCCTCAGTGATACAGGCTGGAGCTGCGAATATATCGCTTACAACAAGCTGGGCCAGCAAGTTGCAGTAAGAATAACGGAGGGAACCCCAAAGGTCGATGAGGAATAAGGTGCTCACCAGGGTGAAAAGATCGCTAAGACAGCGAGGGATCCAGGGATTCTTTGGAGCTGCTTTTGCTGACGCCTTAGCTGCTACCAGCAAACATCTCGCGCGAATTCGAGATGGAAGCACGAGATATCGTTTTATTGACAGAAGAGCGCACAAAGACGGTCTGATTGTAGTCTTGGCGGGGTACAAAAGCTTCCTTTGGCCGACCACATTGGAAAGGATCTACAGCAGTCAGCACGATGATTGCGACGTATGTGTCGTCTCTCCGGGGCTTTATTCGGAAGAGCTAAAGAGTATTTGCGAAAAAAATAACTGGTCGTACCTGTCTGTGCAGAGAAACTCACCGGGCGTGGCACTAAATCAGGCCGTTTCATTGCACCCCGGAGCCGACTACATTTTCAAACTGGACGAAGACATAGTCATCTCCCCGGGCTTCTTCTCCGCCATGCGAATCGGTTACCAACGAGTGCTCGAGAGATCAATGCTGGAGCCTGGCTTTTGCGCTCCTGTACTGAATATCAACGGAATAACCTACTACACTTTCCTGAGAACGCTGGGCCTGGAAGAAGAGTACAAGAGCATGTTCGGTCCGCTGGTGATGCGGTGCCAAGACGTGCCGGTTCACAACAATCCTGAGGCGGCTTGGTGGATCTGGAGCAAGACGCTGCCCTTCAGGGAGATAGCCGACAGATTTTCTAACGGGCCAGAACGCTTCTCTATCTGCAGCACCCGTTTCAGCATAGGAGCGATATTGTTCCGACGCCAATTTTGGGAGATGATCGGAGGGTTCAAATCAGCGTGGCATGCTGGCATCCTGGGTGTGGACGAAGATATGCTTTGTCGAGATTGCGTATCTTTCTCGAGACCCATGTATATCGTGGAGACAGTGCTGGCCGGTCATTTTTCTTTCTACCCTCAAGAAGCTCTCATGAAGAGGATGCTACCTGAAATGTCGCGCTTGGATCCCGATACGTTTCCTCCGCAGTTCTTCGCCGCCCCTCGAGGTTGAGAGCGCTCAGATGGTCCGCGACACTCCGAGGGACGTACGGCCCAAGAGAACCACAACCGACAAGATCTTTGTGGTCGTAGTAACGCATAACCGGCGGCAGCTTCTGAGTAGAGCCCTAAGGGCAATCGGTTGCCAAAGTCAAACGCCGTCAAAGATTATCGTCGTGGACAACGCGTCCACAGATGGAACTGGTGAGATGCTGGCGGCCGAGGGCTGGCTGAAACGGCCAGAGATAGAGGTGATAGCCCTAACCAAAAATACAGGAGGAGCAGGCGGTTTCGTGGCCGGCATGGAACGCGCGATCGCAACGGGGGCCGACTGGGTCTGGATGATGGATGACGATGCAGAACCATATCCGGACTCCCTGGAAAAACTAATGCGCGTGGCAAAGGACCCCGACACAGTGTACGGGTCATTAGCGATCGCAGGGAACCACACATCATGGCTGACCAACGTGATCGATCCGCCTCTTGGGGAGATCGGTATCGCGGAGGGTGTCCCCGAATGCGCCGAGGTTCAGTCACTACCATTTCTTGGATTCATGATTCATCGCACTTTAGTCCAGAAAATCGGCTTTCCCGACGCGGGGTTTTTTATTGCCGCTGATGACATTGAGTACTGCCTTCGGGCGCAGCTCGCAGGCGCGCGCATCATCGTTGCAGGACAAAGTCGCATAGAGCATCCCAAGTCGCGGCCCTACAAGGTCCGCGTGTTGGGACATACCTTGACTTGTCTCGCGCTTCCTCCATGGAAGCGCTACTACGACACACGAAACCGACTGCTGATCGCCCGCAAGTACTACGGGCTGCGTCTGCTGACCCAGACCGTTCCGGGGTCCTTCGTGCGGCTAGTGGCAGCTTTGCTGAAGGAGCCGCGCAAGTTCGCGCAGCTGCACGCCTTCCTGGCTGGGTTCATCGACGGCTTGCTCGGAATCAAAGGCAAACGGCACGTGTTCTGGGGCATCAAGTGATCACTGAAACGCTGCTGATCGTCGGAGCCGGCTTTGCGGGCAGCACTGTCGCCCGTGTACTGGCTGAGGGAGGATGTCGGGTGCACGTCATCGACCGCCGTGCTCACGTCGGTGGGAACGCCTACGACGAACCAGACCACCACGGCGTGCTGGTGCACCGATATGGACCCCACATCTTTCATACAAACAGCGAGAAGGTCTGGCACTTCTTGTCGCGGTTTACCGAGTGGCGGCCCTACGAGCACCGAGTGCGTTCGTGTTTGAACGGTGTGCTGTACCCGTTCCCAATCAATCGCGACACACTCAATCAGCTCTACGGACTCAATCTGGACGAAGCTGGGGCTGCAGCGTTCCTCCACAAGGCGCGTGAGCCGCGCGACGCTATACGCACGAGTGAAGACGTGGTGCTGAACTCAGTCGGCCGAGATCTCTATGAAAAGTTCTTTCTGAACTACACGCGTAAGCAATGGGGGCTGGAGCCAACGCAACTGAAGGCCGGAGTGGCGGCAAGGATCCCCGTTCGCACGAACACCGATGATCGCTACTTCACCGACACATTCCAGGCGATGCCTCTGCACGGCTATACAAGGATGTTCGAGAACATGCTCGATCACCCCAACATTCGGGTGCAAACAGGTGTCGAGTTCGAGGAAGTGGATGATCGCTCAGCATACGCGCACGTGGTGTATACCGGCCCGATCGACGCCTTCTACCGCTACCGCTTCGGGCCACTCCCTTATCGGAGCCTACGTTTCGAGCATGAGCACCTGCCCGACGTCAAGGAGTTTCAACCTGTCGGTACTGTGAACTACCCGAACGATCACGCCTACACGCGCATCACGGAGTTCAAGCACCTGACTGGTCAGGCGCACGCCGGCACGTCCATCGTGCGTGAGTATCCCCAGGCCGAGGGGGAGCCTTACTATCCTATCCCCCGCGACGAGAACGAGGCGCTCTACAACCGCTACGAGGAATTGGCGCACGTCGAGTCCAACGTCACGTTCGTCGGCCGTCTTGCACAATACCGCTACTACAACATGGATCAGGTGGCGGCCGCGGCCTTGGCAGCCGCGCAACAAGTGAAAAGCCGACTGGCCTCGCGCTGATCCTGGCCATGCGGATCGCATTCCTTTGCAAGAGGCGCTACATGGGCAAGGACGTCATCCTTGACCGTTACGCCCGCTTGTACGAGATCCCGCGGCAATTGGCCTTGCTGGGCCACGACGTCCAGGCCCATTGCTTGGACTACCACGGGCGCGGTTCCGGCATGTGGAGCCACGAGGCCGCGCCCGGCACGCTGACGTGGAAGTCCACGTCCCTGGCGATTCTTCGGATGCCATTGGCCTATCCTTGGCAGGTACTGAAGGAACTGAAGAGCTTTCGGCCCGACGTGTTGCTCGCGGCGTCGGACATTCCCCATGTAGCCCTCGGAGCCTGGCTGGCCAGCCGGCTCGGCGTACCGTACGCAGTAGACCTATACGACAATTTCGAAGGCTTCGGGCAGGCCCGCATCCCCGGATTCGTGCCTGCCCTACGACGTGCGGCGCGCAAGGCAGCGATGGTGACCACGACCAGTGAACCGCTGCGCCAGCTGGTGATGCAGGAATACCGCGCCCAGGGGGCAGTCATTTCGATGCCCAGTAGCGTCGACCTAAGAGTCTTCACGCCCGGGGACAGGCTCCTCGCACGAAAACGCCTCGGACTTCCAACGAAAGGGTTGCTGATCGGCACCGCTGGAGGGCTGTATCGGGACAAAGGTGTAGAACCGATCTACCAGGCGCGGACGCTCTTGGCAGCGCGCTTTCCCAACCTCCATTTGGTGCTGGCTGGCCCCTTTCGCCCGGATCTGCCTCCGCCAGAAGACCCTCAGGTCCACTACCTCGGTCAACTGGCGCACTCTCAAGTGGCCGACCTCTTCCGTGCCCTGGACGTCGGCATCATCTCCATCCTGGATACGCCCTTTGGCCGTTACTGCTTTCCGCAAAAAGCGTACGAGATGCTGGCCTGCGGGCTGCCGGTCGTGGCGACGGACATCGGCGAGATGTCCACGCTGTTCGCGGATGTGCCCCAGGTGTTGTTCGCCCCCGGGGATGCGACCGGGTTGGCTGCAGCCATCGAGCGGCAGCTGGCCGCCCCGGTCACGCCTGCTGTCCCCATCTTGGATTGGCAGGCTTTGGTGGGACGGGTGGAGGCGATCTTGACACAGATCGTACGGGCGCGATCGGGCTGACGGAAAGCGAGCACCGGGACTCAGCGCGTCACATCCAAACGAGGGCGCGCGCCTGCCAACAGATCTGCGTAGCGGTGGGCCACCGATGCCCAATCGAGACGCGCCAACAGCAGGGCGCGCAGCTTCGCCGCCTGTGCCATGGTTTGCTCGCGCCGCTCGATCGCACGCAGCACCTTGGCCGCCAGGGAGCCGGCGTCACGGGGATCGACCAGGCACTCATTCGGATCGACGCTCAGCACGTCCCGCACCGCCGGCACATCCCCTGCGAGCACAGGGCATCCGCAGCCGATGGCCTCCACCAGCACCAGGCCCAACCCCTCCTGATCGCCCGACCCAGCCTGGACGAAGGGCGCCACGAACAGCGCAGCCCGCCTGTACAGAGCCGGCAGCTCCGCCTGCGGCACAGCGCCCAGGAAGCGAACGGCGTGACCTATTCCCAAGGCAGCGACTTGTGCCTTGAGCTTCGCTTCGTCCGGCCCGAATCCGGCGACGGTCAAGGTGACGTCGGGCCGCACGCGCAACACCTCGGGCAGCGCGTCCAGCAGGTGGCGCAAGCCCTTCTTCTCGACCAAGCGCCCGACGAATAGCAGCTCGCTGCGCGAGCGCGGCAGCGTCTCGTCGGGCACGAAACGCTCCTGCAGGTCCACGCCCATGGGCAGGACCGCGACCTTGCCGACGTCTGCGCCCAGGGCGGCCACCGTCTCGCGCATTGCGCTGCTCACGACCGTGGAACGGCTCGCGCGGGCGAGCACCCAGCGCTTGAGCGCCTGCAACGCACGGCCACGCAAGGCGTACAGATCGGCGCCGTGCGAAGTGACGACGAATGGAACCTTGCGGCCCGGAAGGAGTTGCAGCAGCGCGGCGACGAGGCCCTGGGGGATCAACCAATGGGCATGGAGGACATCCACCTTTTCGCGCCTACACAAACACCATACCCCCCAGGCCTGCGCCAGCACGAACGTCGGTAGCAGGAGCCGCTTCCAGCGGTCGCGCTTCAGGTTGGCGACGATCCCACCGTCGTTCACCAACGTCTCCAGGCGTTCCGGTGCGTAGCGGTAGCGCACGACCTCCACACCCTCGAAGGTTTCGCGCTGCCGCGCGCCAGGAGCATGAGGCACAAGCGCGATGACCCTGAATCTCTGTGTCAACCGTTTCGCCAGCTCGTGCACGAATCCCGGCTCGGGATCCCCCGCCCACCGCGGATAGGTGGATGCCAGGACGAGCAACGTCGGGCGTGAGGAGCCCGACAGTGACCCCTCATCAATCATCGCGGCGGTAGGTCAACGCGGTGATCTGCTCTGAGATGAGCCCGATCAGGAAGATGATCACCGCGGCGCTGAGCAGGAGCATGCTCATGTTGGTGAAGCGGCCGAAGTGATGGTACGTCCATGCGTACCAACCGAGCCCCGTGAGGCCGAAGGCCAGGGACACCGGGGCGAACAGCTTCAGCGGCGAGTACAGGGTTGCGATCTTGAAGATGATCAAGAGAAAGCGGATTCCGTCCCGCAGGGGCCGGATGTGGCTGCCGTTGCCGACGCGGCGGGCTACCGGGATCGGCACGTAGGTCACCGGATAGGCGCTGCGGAAGAACGCCATCGTGCAGGTAGTGGGGTAGGAAAAACCGTTGGGGAGCAGATGGATGAACTCGCGGAACTTGTCGGCGCGCACGACCCGAAAACCCGAGGTGAGGTCGCGCACCGGGAACCCCGTCATGCGCGTGGCCAACCAGTTGTAGAAGGTGTTGGCCAAGCCCCGATGCGCCCCCGCCTGGCCGGCCCAGTCGCGCGCGCCGACCACCATGTCGTAGCCCTCGTCGAGCTTCTCCAGCAACTTCGGGATGCAGGCCGGGTCGTGCTGGCCATCGGCGTCCATGAACACAAGGATCTCGCCTTTTGCGGCGCGTGCTCCACGCTTGATGGCCGCTCCGTTGCCCATGGAGTACGGGGCGGACAGCACGACCGCGCCATGCTCGGCGGCAATGGAGGCAGTCTCGTCGGTGGAACCGTCGTTCACCACGATGATCTCTGCTTCCGGTAGCAACGCGCGCAATGCAGGGAGCGTGCGGCGTAGCCCAGCCGCCTCGTTCTTTGCTGGCAATACGATGCTGATATCCAAAGAATCCCCACGACAGAAATTTGGCGGGCACAGGATACTGGAAGGCGCCAATCGCTCGGACCGCGGCCGGGCGAGCGCGTGGCGTCGAGCGTGTCGCTTTGCACACCGCGCGCTCGGAAGCGGGGGCCCACGCCCGGAACGCCGGGCGGGCATAATCAGCCTACACCGCGCCACCCGCGCCCCCCGCCAGCCCCCGGTGCACAACACCTTCGGGCGCAGAGGCTCCCATGTTGTTTGTTGTCGTTCTGCCTGTCTGCGTCCATGCCATCCGCTTCCCCGCCCCCGGCGCACGAAGAGGTGCCCGGCTCGGGCACCCGCTGCACTGACGAACCCCGCTCGCTGCGTCTCGAGGACTGGCTCACCGTCCTCGTGATGGCGGCATTGGCGCTCATCACGTTCGCCAACGTGGTGGTGCGCTACTTCACCGACGCCTCGTTCGCGTGGACGGAGGAGATCTCCATCTTCCTGATGATCGTGCTCGCCCTGGTGGGCGGCTCAGCCGCGGTGGCACGCAACCGGCACATCCGCATCGAGTACTTCGCCGAGGCCGGCACTGCCGCGCGCCGGCGGCGCCTGGCTCGCTTCGGGGCGCTGATGGTCGCGCTGCTGTTCGGCCTGATCGCGGTGCTGAGCCTGCGCATGGTCTGGGACCACTACCGGTTCGAGGAGACGTCCCCCGGCATCGGCGTGCCGCAGTGGTGGTACTCGATCTGGCTGCCGGTGCTGTCGACGCTCATCACGTGGAGGGCCGTGGGGCTCTACCGGCGTTGCGGACGCGAGGACGCGGGCCGATGATCGCCGCGCTGCTGTTCCTGGCTTTCGTCGTCCTGATGGTGGTGGGCGTGCCGATCGGTGCGGCCCTCGGTCTGGCGGGTGCCGCCGCGATCGCGCTGGCCAACCAGGAAGTCCAGTGGTTCGGTCTGCTCGCGGTGCCACAGAACTTCTATGCGGGTCTGGGCAAGTACCCGCTGCTGGCGATTCCGATGTTCGTGCTGGTCGGCTCGATCTTCGACCGCTCGGGCGTGGCGCTGCGTCTGGTCAACTTCGCGGTCGCGATCGTCGGGCGGGGCTCCGGCATGCTGCCGCTGGTCGCGATCGCCGTGGCGATGTTCCTCGGCGGCATCTCGGGCTCGGGCCCGGCCAACGCGGCGGCGGTCGGCGGCGTGATGATCGCGGCGATGTCCCGCGCCGGCTACCCGGGCTCGTTCTCGGCCAGTGTCGTCGGCGCGGCGGCCGCGACCGACATCCTCATCCCACCCTCGGTGGCCTTCATCATCTACTCGGTGCTCGTGCCCGGCGCCTCGGTGCCGGCCCTTTTCGCAGCGGGCATGGTGCCGGGGGTGCTGGCCGGCATCGCGCTCATCGTGCCCGCCGTGTGGCTCGCGCGGCGCCACCGCATGGGGACGCTGGAGGCCGAACTGCCACGCCCGCCCTTCTGGAAGAGCCTGCGCGAAGCGTCCTGGGGTCTGGCCGCGCCGGTGCTGATCCTGGGCGGCATGCGGGCCGGCTGGTTCACGCCGACGGAAGCGGCCGTCGTCGCGGTGTTCTACGGGTTGTTCGTCGGCATGTGCATCCACCGCACGATCGGCGTGCGCGACCTCTTCCCCATCCTGCGCGAGGCCGGCGAGCTGTCCGCCGTGATCCTGCTCGTCGTGTCGCTGGCCGGCATCTTCGCGTTCTCGCTGTCGACGCTGGGCGTGATCGACCCGGTGACGCAGGCCATCGTGAACTCGGGGCTGGGCGAGTGGGGCGTGCTGGCGTTGCTGATGCTGCTGCTCATCACCGTCGGCATGTTCCTCGACGGGATCTCGATCTTCCTGATCTTCGTGCCTTTGCTGCTGCCCATCGCGCAGCACTACGGCTGGGATCCGGTGTGGTTCGGCGTGCTCCTCACGCTCAAGGTCGCGCTGGGCCAGTTCACCCCGCCCCTGGCCGTCAACCTGATGGTCTCGTGCCGCATCGCCGGCGTGCGCATGGAGTCCACCCTCCCCTGGGTGGGCTGGATGCTGCTGGCGATGTTCTTCGTGATGGTGGCGGTGATCGCCTTCCCGCCGCTGGCCTTGTGGCTGCCCGCCCGCCTGGGCTATTGACGACATTCTTCCAAGGAGACAACCGATGAAGTTCCGCAAACTCCTCGCCACCGCGGTCGCCGCTGCCGCCACCGTCGCCTTCGCGGCGCCCGCCTTCGCCCAAGGCACCTACAAGAGCGAGTACCGCATGTCGCTGGTGCTGGGCACGGCTTTCCCATGGGGCAAGGGCGGCGAGATCTGGGCCAACAAGGTGCGCGAGCGCACGGACGGGCGCATCAACATCAAGCTCTACCCCGGCGTGTCACTGATCCAGGGCGACCAGACGCGCGAGTTCAGCGCGCTGCGCCAGGGGGTGATCGACATGGCCATCGGCTCGACCATCAACTGGTCGCCGCAAGTCAAGCAGCTCAACCTCTTTTCGCTGCCCTTCCTCTTCCCGGACTACGCCGCGGTGGACGCAGTGACGCAGGGCGACGTGGGCCAGTCCATCTTCAAGACGCTGGAGAAGGCCGGCGTGGTGCCGCTGGCCTGGGGCGAGAACGGTTATCGCGAGATTTCGAACTCCAAGCGCCCGATCAAGTCGCCGGCCGACCTCAAGGGCATGAAGATCCGCGTCGTGGGCTCGCCGCTCTTCCTCGACACCTTCACGGCGCTCGGCGCCAACCCGACGCAGATGAGCTGGGCGGACGCGCAGCCGGCGATGGCCAGCGGCGCGGTCGACGGGCAGGAGAACCCGTTGTCGGTCTACACGGCCGCCAAGCTGCACACGGTGGGGCAGAAGCACATCACGCTGTGGGGCTACATGAACGACCCGCTGATCTTCGTCGTCAACAAGGAGGTGTGGAACTCCTGGTCGCCTGCGGACCGCGAAATCGTACGGCAGGCGGCGATCGAAGCCGGCAAGGAGCAGGTCGCCCTCGCCCGCAAGGGCCTGGTCGAGGCCGACAAGCCGCTCATCAAGGAGATCTCGGCCAACGGAGTGACGGTGACGGAACTCTCGCCCGCCGAGCGCGAGGCCTTCGTGAAGGCGACACGCGGCGTGTTCGACAAGTGGAAGGGCCAGATCGGCGCGGACCTGGTGGGCGCCGCCGAAAAGGCCATCGCCGGGCGCAAGCAGTAAGCGCGCCGCGGCCTGGCCGCCCTCCCGGCCCTAGCGGCCGGCCGCCGCCAGCCGGGGCTCGCGGGCGCGCTGCCTGGCCGCCTGCCCCTCGCGATGCGCCCGCAGCCAGCGCTCGCGCCACGGCGCAAGCGGCACCTCCTCCACCACCTCGACCCGGACCCCAGACGGCCGGACGATGACGAGGCGGTGCGCGAGCGTGCGGTCGGCCAGCCAGCGCGCGACGGCGCGGGCCCGCCCGAGATCGTCGTGCCACACGTTGACGCCGGGAAACTTTGCGCGGGCGTCGGCGCGCAGGAGGAAGACTTCCTGTACCGCGTACATGGCAGGTCGCACTGCAGTGGAAGTGGAAGGGCCTCGCCGGTCGGCCCTCGCGAGGCGATGCGCATGCTACAAAAAACGCGTGACGGCCGGCACGGCATGATGCGGACAAGACACGCATATTTTCTCGCGCCGCGCCTGCGCACCCTGCGTCGCCGTGCCGGGCCACCCCCCGCACGCGCCCCGTGGGCGCGTGGGAGGGGGGCTCGGGCGGCCGCGGCACAATCTGCCCGGTGATCCGCAGCCCCCGTGACCTTCGTCTTGCGCTGCTGGCCCTGGCCGTGGCGCTGCCCCCGCTGGCCCTCGGTGCGCCGTCTCCGGAGCCGGTCGTCTATCACATGCTCGCCAGCGTGCTGGCCTTCGGCGTGTGGCTGGCGTGCGCCTCCCCGCAGGGATCGGCCGGCGGCGCCGACCAGCGTCCGCCGCGCGGCGGGCCGGGGCCGATCGCCGGCCTCGCCCTGGGGTGGCTGGCCGCGGGTCTGGCGAGCGCCGTGCTCGGGGTGGTGCAGTACGTCTGGCCCGTCATCGCCGGCGCGGCGCCACTGCCCGAGTTCATCGCGACACCCGCCTCTTCGGGCCGTGCCGTCGGGAATCTGCGTCAGCCCAACCAGCTCACGACGCTGCTGGCCCTCGCGCTGTGCGGCCTGGCCTGGTGGGGACAGTCGCGCGCCTGGCCGCGGGCCGTGCTGCTGCCGGCGACCGCCCTCCTCGTGCTCGGCATCGTGCTCACGGGCTCGCGCATGGGATGGCTGATGGTGGCGATGCTGGCCCTCTGGGGCGCGGTGGACCGGGGCCTGCGCCCCCAGGTGCGTGCGATGCTGCTGGCCACGGTGCCGCTGGCCGTGCTCTTCTCGATCGCGGCGTGGGCGTGGGGGCACCTGGGCGGGGTGACCTACTTCGCCGAGGCGCGCATGCAAAGCCGCAGCGACATCAGCAGCTCTCGTTTCGCGATCTGGTCGAACACGCTGGCGCTGATCCGTGAGTACCCCTGGACCGGCGTCGGCTGGGGCAACTTCAACTTCGCGTGGACGTTGACCCCGTTCCCCGATCGCCCGGTGGCCTTCTTCGACCATACGCACAACCTCGTGCTGCAACTGGCGGTCGAGTTGGGCATCCCGACAACCTTCGTGCTGCTGGGCGGACTGGCGTGGGCGATGTGGCGCGCGCGGGATGGCCTGCGCTGCGACGAGCCCGCGCGCGCGCTCGCCTCGCGCGTGTCGCTGGCGATGCTCGCACTGGTGGGCCTGCACAGCATGCTGGAGTACCCCTTGTGGTACCCCTATTTCCTGCTGCCCACGCTGGTGGCCCTGGGTATCTACCTCGCCGCCGGGGGCCCGTCATGGCCCAGGTGGGTTTTCCGTCACTCGCTGGCGGTGGCCTGGGGAGCGCGCGTCGCGGGCGTCGTCATGATCGTCGGCGCCGTGCAGGCGGCGGGAGACTACCAGCGGGTCATGCAGATCTTCTCGCCGAGCGGCGCCGCGGGCCAGCGCCCGCTGGCCGAACGCATCCGTGCAGGACAACAAGGCCGATGGTTCGTGCACCATGCGGACTACGCGGCCGTCACGACCGCCGCAAGGCCGTCCGAGGTTCTCGCCTCCTTCGATCGGCCGCTGCACCGACTGATCGATGCCAGGCTGATGATCGCCTACGCCAGGGCCCTGCACGAACGGGGAGAGACCCGGCGGGCCCTGTACGTCGCGCAGCGCCTGCGGGAGTTCCGCCATCCACTGGGCGAGCAGTGGTTCGCCGCATGCGATGGCGCGCCGGGCGACGCCCTGCCGTGGCACTGTGACACCACGCCCGTGACCGAATACGGCTTCGAGGACCTGGAGCCGCTTCGCCTCTTGCAAGACAAGCACGTCAACGCCCGTGCCCTGGGCCGCTGAAGGGCAGTCCGTGGCGGCCGAGCGCCGGGCCCTTGTATCTTGTCTGCCCCCGGGGCTTGCGCCCCACCCCCCATGGGGGTTGCGGCCCGGCTTCGGGCGGCCGGGCGCCGGGCCTCAAGCGCCGGAAGCGAGGTAGGAGCCCGACTTGCCCCCGTGCTTTTCCAGCAGCTTCACGCCCGTGATCGTCATCCCGCGGTCGATGGCCTTGCACATGTCATAGATCGTGAGCAGGCCCACCTGCACGGCCGTCAGGGCCTCCATCTCGACGCCGGTGCGGCCGAGCGTCTCGACCTGCGCGCGGCACTCGATGCGCGAGGCGGCGGCGTCCACGTCGAAGTCCACGGCCACGCGCGTAAGGGGCAGCGGGTGGCACAGAGGGATGAGGTCCGACGTGCGCTTGGCGCCCTGGATCGCCGCGATGCGCGCGATGCCGAGCACGTCGCCCTTCTTCGCGGTGCCGGACTGGATGACCTGCAGCGTGGCCGGCAGCATCTCGATGTAGCCGTGCGCGACCGCGATGCGATGGGTCACGTCCTTGGCGGCGACGTCGACCATGTGGGCCTGGCCTTGCGCGTCGAAGTGCGTCAGGCCGGCGGCGGGGGCTGAAGTGGAACTCATGGCTTTGGCATCATAGACAGAATTGCGGTGGTCGCGAGGCCAGTGCCGACGAACACGCAGGCGCCAGGGCGCGATGAACTACGGCCCGCCCACGGCTTCTAAGGCACAAAGGCGGGCATCCGGCCGGCCTGGAGTACACGTCTTGTTGCATCGACTTCCTGCCGCCGGTTTGCACGCCCACCGGCTTTGCACTTCTGCTGTGCGCCTCGTGTGCGGCGCGAGGCGGGCGGTGGCCATGGCGGTCGCGCTCGCGGTCGGCGTGATGCCGCTCGCGCCCTCCGTGGCCAGGGCCCAATCCACCCCGGCGCCGCTGCCCAACCAGCTGCCGGCGCTGGGCGACAGCGTGTCCGGCGAGTTCGGCGTTGGCACCGAGCGCCAGCTCGGCGACCGCATCATGGCCGAGATCCGGCGCGACCCGGCGTACTTCTCCGATCCGTTGCTGGACGACTACCTCGAATCGCTGTGGCAGCAGTTGCTCGCGGCCGCCCGCGCCCGCGGCGAAGTCTCGCCCGAGCTGCGCGATCGCTTCGCGTGGCAGGCCTTCCTGCTGCGGGACCGCACGGTGAACGCTTTCGCACTGCCGGGCGGCTACGTCGGCGTGCACCTGGGGCTCATGGCGCTGACCGGCACGCGCGATGAGCTGGCGTCCGTGCTCGCGCACGAGCTCTCGCACGTGACCCAGCGGCACATCGCGCGCAGCCTGGTCAAGGGCAAGCAGCAATCGCTGGTGGCGATGGCCTCGCTGATCGTCGGCATGCTGGCGGCCAGCCGCAGCCCGCAGGCGGCCAACGCGATGATCGCGGGCGGACAGGCCGCCGCGCTGCAGGGGCAGCTCAATTTCTCGCGGGACATGGAGCGCGAGGCCGACCGCATCGGCTTTCTGGTGCTGGAGGAGGCTGGTTTCTCGTCGGCTGGGATGTCGAGCATGTTCGAGCGGCTGCAACAGAACTCGCGCGTCAATGACAGCGGCGCCTTTCCGTACCTGCGCACGCACCCCCTGACGAGCGAGCGCATCGGCGAGGCGCGTGCGCGGCAGGGTGCGACCCCGGCGCGCGCGGGACGCGACGTGTTGGAACACGCGCTGATGCAGGCCCGCGCGCGCGTGCTGATGGACCCGCGCCCCGATTCGTGGCGCGCGTGGCTGCGGCCCGCGGCGCAGGCCGATGCGGGCACGGGCGGCCGCGTGCTGGCGCTGGCGACGCGGGCCCAGGCGGCCACGCAGTTGCGCGAGTGGGCCGCGGCCGAGTCAGCCCTGGCCGAGCTGGCGCCACTGGTCGAACGCGAGCCTCGGGCCATGCGCTCGCTGTCGATGCTCGCCGCCGAGATGTGGCTGCTGCGCGGCGACGCCGGGCGCGCGGACCAGGCGCTGGCGAACTGGCGTGGCGACGGCTCGCGTGCGATGGAGCTGATGAGCGCGCGCGTCGGACTGGCGGCGCAGGGACCCGGGTCCGAAGCGAGGCTCAAACGCACCGCCGAGGACCTGCAAGGCTGGGTGGCCTTGCGCGCGACGGACCTGCAAGCCTGGGAGCTGCTGGCGCAGACCTGGGAGCGGCTGGGGCAGCCCCTGCGGGCGGTGCGCGCGCAGGCCGAGGCGCGCTACCTGGTGGGCGACGTGCAAGGCGCCATCGACCGCCTGCGGGCGGCGCAGTCGCTCTCGCGTTCGGGCGCGCAGAGCGACTTCATCGAGGCCCAGGTGGTCGATGCGCGGCTGCGGCAGTGGGAGCAGGAATGGCGCGAGCGCGTGCGCGAGGAAGCCGGGCGCTGAAGCCCCCCGACGAGCAGCATTGCCGGTGTCGCGCCCTCAGCGCCGATCGAACAGCGCCTCGAGCGCGGCGTCGATGATGACGCCGCACACACTGTAGATGAGCGAGCCGACCAGCGCCGCGAGGAAGGTCGGCACGTTCAACCCGGCAAGGATGTTGGCCGCGAAGTAGAACATCAGCGCATTGATCACGAAGAGGAAGAGTCCCAGCGTGATCACGGTGACGGGCAGCGTCAGCACCACCAGGATGGGCCGAACCACCGCGTTGAGCAGGCCCAGCACGAGCGCGGCGACCAGCGCCGAGCCGAAGCTGCGTACCTCCACTGCCGGGTACACCTGGGTGACGAGCAGCAAGGCAGCAGCGAGCAGGAACCAGCGGACGAGGATCTTCAGCATGCGCGGGAGGATACACCCGTGCGTCGACGCCCGCGCCGCCCAGCGTCCAGCGTCCGGGCCCCGCGAGGCATGCATGTCGACCCCCGGGGCTTGCGCCCCACCCCCCCACGGGGTTGCGGCCCGGCTTCGGGCGGCCGGGCGCTGGGCGCTGGGCCTCAGGCTTCGCACAGCAGCATCGAGCCGACCAGCAGCATCCACGTCGAATCGCCGCCGAGGCCGGACCGCGCCGCAGGCGCCGGTTCGGGCCCGCCCGCGGGCGGCCCGAGCTTGGGGCGCCGGGCGTCGATGACCTCGTCGGCGCGCAACTGGGCCAGCAGGGGAGGCAGCGGCCCGCGGGCGACCAGCGCCTCGAAGCGCCAGCCTCGCTGCTCGAGCCACGGTCGCATCGCATCGAAGACGCGCGCCGCCCACTTGGCGCGCCAGTGCTCGCGGGCGCCGTGCGCGACCCACTTCGAGGCCCGGTGCGTCAGGCGCGGCGCGCAGGCAACGAGCACCCACAGCACTTCGCCCTGCGGCGCGACCGACTGCAGTCGCTGCTGCGCGTGGAGGGCATCGTCGAGCAAGACGGCGATCTTCTTCATGGTATGCCGGAACGTGACGAGGCCACTGACGCGGCCGGGTGTGACCCGCAGTCTGCCGCGCCGCCACGCGGCTGACAAAGGCTGGCGCAGCCAAATCCCTGCGCCTCGACAGGAATTGACGGCGTACGCACAATCGCGCCTGTCGAAAGGGGAGTAGCACACGGCACCTTGCCGTGGCGGACACCCGTCAATACGGACGCCTCGCCGCCTGGCGGAGCGCCCGGGTCCCGCACGTGGCGCAGCCGCCCCCCGGCCCTTCGCGCCTCCCCCGCAAGACCTTTCGGCGCAATCGTTCAACCTCCTGGAGTGTGCATGGACACCATTGCGCCCGATTGGCTGTGGGCATTCTTTGTCGTATCCGTTCTCGTCGCGCTGTTCGTCGACTTCGTCGTGCTGAAGAAGCAAGGCGCGCATGAAGTCTCGGTGAAGGAAGCGCTGCACTGGTCCGTCGTGTGGGTGCTGCTGAGCTTCGCGTTCAACGGCCTGTTCTGGTGGGCCGTCGCGCAGGACCACGGCAGCGCGGTCGCCAACACGAAGGCGATGGAGTTCCTCACGGGCTACCTCATCGAGAAGTCGCTCGCGGTGGACAACATCTTCGTCTTCCTGATGATCTTCACCTACTTCGCCGTGCCGGCGGCCTTCCAGAAGCGGGTGCTGATGATCGGCATCATCGGCGCGATCGTGCTGCGCACCGTCATGATCCTCGTGGGCAGCTGGCTGGTCGCGCAGTTCCATTGGCTGCTGTACGTCTTCGGCGCCTTTCTCGTCATCACGGGGATCAAGATGTGGCGCGCCTCCGGCGAGGAGCCGGACCTGGAGAGCAACCCGGCGCTTCGTCTGCTGCGCCGGGTGATCCCCGTGTCCAAGGACTTCGATGGCGAGCGGTTCTTCACGCTGGCGAACGGCCGCCGCGTGGCCACGCCGCTGCTGCTGGTGGTGCTTCTGGTGGGCGTGATCGACGTGATCTTCGCGGTCGACTCGATCCCCGCGATCTTCGCGATCACGACCGACCCGTTCATCGTGCTCACGTCCAACATCTTCGCGATCCTGGGCCTGCGCGCGATGTACTTCCTGCTCGCCGCGATGGCGGCCAAGTTCCACCTGCTCAGCTACGGCCTGGCGGTGATCCTCGCCTTCATCGGCACCAAGATGCTGCTGATCGACGTCTACAAGATCCCGGTGCTGGTCTCGTTGGGCGTCGTGGTCGCCATCCTCGCGGTGACGATGGTGTTGAGCGTCAAGACCGCTCCGCGCCTGTCCGCCAAGCGCGGCTGAACGCAGGACGCCCGGCGCCCCGTCGCCCCCGGGAGCCGGTTGCCGCCGACCGCATGGAAGAGGGCCGGGCGGCCGCAGCGTCGCCTGGGCGCCACGCTGCGCGCTTTGCGCACCGGCTTGCGCGCCCGGAGGACCGGTTAATAACGAGAATCGTTATCATTACGTATCTTTACCCAGCGGTCCCCAGCCAGCGCAGGGCACGTGCCGGTCCACCAGCCGGGCGTGCTCTTTTGTTTGCCCCTCCACGGCGCGCGAGCCACGGACTGCGGTGTGTGGCCGCATTTCGTCAGACCTGGAGAAGAACCGAATGGCACATCGCCCTCGCCCTCAGCGCCGCAAGGCCGGCGCCGCCCAACCCCGATCCCAGTCCCGCACGCCGCTGGCGCCGCTCGGCGCCCTGGCGGCCGGCTTTGGCCTCGCGAGCCTGGCTTACGCGCAGGCACCCTCCCAGCCCGCCCAGCAGGAGCAGCCGCTGCCCCAGGTGAGGGTGACCGGCACGCCGGAGACGGCGTCGAAGGACAGTTTCAAGGCCAACCGGACCAGCATCGGCAAGGGCAACCAGGCCGTGCGCGACGTGCCGCAGTCGATGACGGTGCACACCGAGCGCCTGATGGACGACCGCAACCTCGACGACTTCCGCGAGGTGCTGCGCACCACGTCGGGCGTCACCTTCCAGGCCGGCGAAACCGGCGAGGAGGACGTGCGGCTGCGCGGCTTCTCGCTGTTCCAGGCCGGTGACATCTATGTGGACGGCGTGCGCGACCCGGCGCTGCAGGAGCGCGACACCTTCAACCACGACCGCGTGGAAGTGCTCAAGGGCTCCGCGTCCATGCTGTTCGGCCGCGGTTCGACCGGCGGTGTGGTCAACCAGGTGAGCAAGCAGCCATTCCTGATGACCCAGCACGAAGTCGACCTGACGGTGGGGTCGGGCGAGGAGTACCGCATCACCGGCGACTTCAACCTGAAGACCGGCGAAAACGCGGCGCTGCGCCTCAACGCGATGTACCACGACGCCGACAAATGGGGCGCCCAGGTGCACAAGAAGGGCATCGCCCCGACCTACCGCTTCGGCATCGGTGAGAAGAACGAGTTCTCGATCGGCCTGTACCACCTCGAGTTCGACAACCGGCCTCTGTACAACCACCCCTGGGTGGTGCGCGACGGCAAGATCCAGCCGACGCTGCCGGCCAAGAACTACTACGGCATGGACAGCGACTACAACAAGGGCAAGGCGACCTACGGCACGCTGAGTCACATCTTCCGCTTCGACGGGCAGAACGAACTGAAGACCGTCCTGCGCCACGGCCGCTACGAGCGCGACCTGTGGGCGAGCGTGATCCGCGGTGTCGGCATTCCTGCAGGCAACACGTCCACCGACGTGTACAAGAACCCCGACCAGCCCTTGAGCCGTACCGAGAAGGGCCGCCGCGGCGAGACGGACGTGACCTATCTGGGCACGACCTACACCGGTGTGGCGAACTGGCTGGGCGTCAAGCACAACCTCGTCGCCGGCGCGGAGTGGATGAAGGAAGACGCCAAGCGCAACAACAACACGGTGCAAACCAACCCCGGGCCGACGCGCCCGGGCACCACGGTCGGCTCGCCCGACGACGGCGCCTGGATCCCTGACACGCGGGGCGACATCCCAATGAACACCTTCAAGGCCGAGACCTTCAGCGTCTACGGCCAGAACACGGTGGAACTCACGCCCCACTGGAAGGTGCTGGCCGGCCTGCGCTACGACCACTTCGAATACGACTTCAACAACGTCGTCAACGGTTCGGGCTTCGGCCGCACCGACGCCCTGTGGAGTCACCGCGTCGGCGTGCTGTTCCAGCCGACCGGGTGGGCCTCGTACCACATCTCGTACGGCACGTCGTTCAATACCTCCGGTGACACCTACTCGCTGAGCGCGGCCAACGCGAACATCAAGCCGGAGGAAAGCCGCAACTTCGAGATCGGCGGCAAATTCGACCTGCTGGACAACCGCCTGTTCGTCGGCGCCGCTCTCTTCTATACCGAGAAGTACCGAGAGCGGAACACTGACCCGGACCTCAACGTCGTCCTGCTGTCGGGCAAGCGCCACGCAGCGGGCCTGGACATCGACGTTGCCGGTCGCATCACCCCGAAGTGGGAGGCGTTCGCATCGTACACCTGGATTCCCGAGGCCAAGATCGACAAGCACGCCAGTGGGGAAGCCGCGCCGGGCCAAGGCGGGGCGCAGGTCAAGGGCGACCGTCCGGGCCTCACGCCCAAGCACATGGCCAGCCTGTGGACGACGTACCGGGTGCTGCCTGCCCTGCGCCTGGGCGCGGGCCTCAACTATCGCAGCGAGCAGTCGCCCGAAGGGCAGCGCCTGCTGAAGGCGAAGTCGTTCACGACGCTGGACCTGATGGCCGAGTACACGATCAACGAGATGCTCTCGCTGAAGTTCAACGTCAAGAACGCCACCGACGAGCTCTACGCGGATTCGCTGTACCGCGGCTTCTACGCCCCGGGCGCACCGCGCACCTACCAGATGTCGCTGAAGGCGGTGTTCTGATCTAGCAGTCCGACACGCAGGCGCCGCCTGCAAGTCCTGACGCAGGCCGTCGACGTCCCGGGGACTCGATGGCCTGCGTCTTTTTCATTCCCGCGTGTCCGTTGACCTGGGGCAAGCCCGGGCACCGGGCGGCGGCCTTCGGCGCACCGGATCCCCGCCGATTCGGCCACACTTGCATCTCACGCATCGCCGACCGAACATCATGCTGCTGCACCTGAAGAACGTCCTATCCGCCGACGAACTGCACGAAGCGCGCGCGATCCTGGCCGCGGCCCCGTGGTCGGACGGCCGCACGACCGCCGGCGCTCAGGCAGTGGCGGTCAAGAACAACCAGCAGTTGCCGCAGGACGGCGAGGCGTCGCAGCGGCTGCGGCAGATCGTGCTGGGGGCGCTGAACCGCAACGCGCTGTTCTTCTCCGCCGCCCTGCCCAAGAAGATCTTCAACCCCCTGTTCAACCGCTATGGTGGCCAGACCAACCACTACGGCAAGCACGTCGACGGGGCGGTGCTGCACTCGCGCGCGACCGGCGAGCGGGTGCGCACGGACGTCAGCTGCACGCTGTTCCTCAGCGAGCCGCACGAATACGACGGCGGCGAGTTGATCGTCGACGACACCTACGGCTCGCAGCGCATCAAGCTGCCGGCAGGCGACCTGGTGCTGTATCCGGGCACCAGCGTGCACCAGGTCGCGCCCGTCACGCGCGGCCACCGCATTGCCAGCTTCTTCTGGGTCGAGAGCATGGTGCGCAGCGACGACCAGCGCCGCCTGCTGTTCGACCTGGACATGAACCTGCTTCGGCTGCGCGAGCGCGACGGCGAGTCGGACATCGCGGTGGCCCTTGCCGGCACGTACCACAACCTGTTGCGCATGTGGGCGGACACCTGATCGCCACGGAGACGCCACGATGAACGCGAGCACCCGCCTTCCGGATCGCATCCCGCCCGGTGTGGTGAACCTGGCGGACTACGAGCGGCTGGCGGCCGAGCGGCTTTCGCCGGCGACCTGGGCCTGGCTGGATGGCGCAGCGGGAGACGAGCTGACCCGCCGCGCCAATCGCAACGCCTGGGACGGGCTGTGGCTGCAGCCGAGGGTGCTGCGCGCGCTCTCGCACGGGCACACGCGGATCGAACTCTTCGGGCGGACGTGGCCGCACCCGGTGCTGGTGGCCCCGGTGGCCTACCAGCGGGCCGTCCACCCCGATGGCGAACTGGCGACGGCGTACGCGGCGGCGGCACAAGGGGCGGGACTGGTGCTGAGCCTGCAGGCCAGCACGCCGCTCGAAGCGGTCGCGCGCGCGATGCAGGCGGACGCCGGCCGCGGGCCGCTGTGGATGCAGCTCTATTGGCACCCCGACCGGGGATGGATGCGCGAGCTGCTCGCGCGCATCGAAGCGGCCGGGTATGAGGCCTTGGTCCTGACCGTCGACGCTCCCGTCAGCGGGGTGCGTGACCGCGAGCGACGGCAGGGCCCGGGGGTGCCGCCCGAGGTGCGCGCCGTCAACCTCGCCGGACAGCCTCACGCACCGCGCCCGACGGCCGGCGAGAGCGAGGTCTTCGACCGCCTGGCGCTCGCTGCCCCCGTGTGGGACGACGTCGCCTGGCTGGCTTCGCAGACGCGCCTGCCGCTGCTCCTCAAGGGCGTGTTGCGTGCCGACGATGCGCGCCAGGCCCGGGCCGCGGGTGCGTCGGGGCTCGTCGTCTCCAACCACGGGGGACGCACGCTGGACACCGCGCTGCCGACGGCCCGCGCCCTGCCGCAGGTGGTGGAGGCCGTCGGCGACGCGATCCCCGTGCTGGTCGATGGCGGTATCCGGCGGGGGACGGACGTGCTCAAGGCGCTGGCGCTCGGGGCGCGCGCCGTCCTCGTCGGCCGGCCCCTCGTCTGCGCGCTGGCCTGCGCAGGCGCGCTCGGCGTGGCCCATGCACTGCGCCTGTTGCGCGACGAACTGGAGGCCGCGATGGCCTCGTGCGGCTGCGCCACTTTGGAACAGATCGACCCGACCCTGCTGTGGCGCGCCGAGGACGCCCGCTGAGCGGCCCCCTGCGCGGGGCGCAGCAGCCCGGAACGTGGCCGCGCTCGCCCACCGCGGGGGCCCTTGCCGGCGCACGAACGGTCCGCGTGACGGTGCAGGTCAGTGAGGCGCTGCCCGGCGCGGCGCGAGCACCTGGCGCGCGTCGAGCGAACGGATGGGAACGGACAGATCGCGGGGGATGCGGTCTTGCACTTGCAGCGCGAGGTAGCGCAGCGCACACACCCGCAGGAAGGACGTGAAGTTGCCCACCGCGCCCCGCGCCTCGACGAGTTCGTCGTAGAGGCGCTCGGCCAGCTGGGCGACCGACATCCCGTCGCGCGCCGCCACCTCCTCCAGCACCTCCCAGAAGAGGTTCTCCAACCGGATGCTGGTCACCACGCCGTGCAGGCGCACCGACCGGGTCTTGGCGTCATAGGACACCGGATCCGCGCTCACGAAGATCTCGCACATCGCTCTGCCCCTTGCCTGCTGATCGCGTCACACGGCCCACGATACCCCGACGGCACGGACTTGTCTGCGCCGCCGGGCAGGGGGCGGCATGCAAGCGCCCGCCCTTCAGGCGCTGATGCGGGTGCCGAGCACCTCGAGGAATTGCGCGAGCCATGCGGGATGGGCAGGCCACGCCGGGGCGGTGACGAGCTTGCCATCGGTCACCGCCTGGTTCACCTCGATCGAGGCGTAGCTGCCGCCGGCCAGTTCGACTTCCGCCGCGCACGCCGGGTAGGCCGACACCCGCCGGCCGCGCAGCACCCCTGCCGCGGCGAGCAGCTGCGCCCCGTGGCAGATCGCGGCGATCGGCTTGTCGGCCTGCGCGAAGTGCTGGACGCAGGCGATGACGCGCTCGTTCATGCGCAGGTACTCCGGCGCGCGGCCCCCGGGCACGACCAGTGCGTCGTAGTCCTCGGCGCGGATCTCGTCGAAGGTCGCGTTGAGCGTGAAGCGATGCCCGGGCTTCTCGGAGTAGGTCTGGTAGCCGTCGAAGTCGTGGATCGCCGTCATCACCCACTCTCCCGCCTTCTTGCCGGGGCAGGCGGCGTGCACGGTGTGACCCACCATCGTGAGCGCCTGGAAGGGCACCATCGTCTCGTAGTCCTCGCCGAAGTCGCCGACGAGCATGAGGATCTTCTTGGCCATCGATGTCTCCTGTGTCCCAAGGGTGGCGGGGCCGTCGCGCGACGGTCGTCGCTCCTTCGCAGCCCCTGCAGCCATTGTGCGAACGGCAGGCAGCGCTGGGGTAATAGCGGGTTACTTCGCCTGCGCGAAGGCCCCTCTTTCGAGGGGCCGCGCGCTGCTCGATCGCGCCTGTGCGCACTTGCCAGTGGCGAGAAACGCAGACCGGAGTGGTGGAAGTGATGCCACGCCGCGACAAAACGGCGTTTTCCCTGGGCGCAGCGCTTGATTTCCCTCTGAAAACTGCTTCTCAATGCAGCAGCCTCGCAGTACCATTCGCGACGCAGGTGTTGGCAGAGAACGAAAGGCTCACGTGGTCTTCGCCCCAACCCGGCACATCAACCACCGACTTGATGGAGAAATTCGAGATGGCAACTGCGAAGAAAGCCCCCGCGAAAAAGGCGGCGGCAAAAAAGGCCCCGGCCAAGAAGGCACCGGCGGCGAAGAAGGCCCCGGCCGCCAAGAAGGCTGCGCCGGCGAAGAAGGCGGCACCTGCCAAGAAGGCAGCTCCGGCGAAGAAGGCGACGGCGGCGAAGAAGGCCCCGGCCAAGAAGGCTGCCGCCAAGACGGCCAAGCCCAAGGTCAAGCGCACGCCGAACGCCGCCTTCATGAAGGCGATGTCGCCGACCCCGGCCCTGGCCGCGGTCATCGGCGACAAGCCGGCCCCCCGCACCGAGGTGACCAAGAAGGTCTGGGACTACATCAAGAAGAACAAGCTCCAGGACGCGCAGAACAAGCGGATGATCAACGCCGACGCCAAGCTGAAGGAAATCTTCAAGAAGGACCAGGTGTCGATGTTCGAGATGACCAAGCTCATCAGCAACAACCTGCGTTGACCGACCCGCGCCGTCCGAGGCGCTGTCGAAAAGCCCGGCGTAACCCGCCGGGCTTTTTTCTTTTCCGTCCGTGCCTGCGTCGGCGTTTGTCCGGTGCGCGGACCGGCCGAATCACGCAGGGTCGCGACGAGGCCATGGCGCCGACCTGAGGCAGGCGGCAAGGGTCCCGCCAAGCGGGGACAAGGATGCGCCGGGCGCAGCGGGTGGTGGTGCCTCGGGTATCCTTGCGCTCCCTCGCGGCTCCGTCCTTCGGCGCCGCGCTTTCGTTTCGACGCTCATGCCTACCGACACTCCCACGCACGGCTTCCCGGAGCCTGGCGCCTCGCAGTTCCCACCCGACTCCGTCCGCACGCTGGCCCAGCTGTTCGCCTGGCGTGTGCACCGCTCACCGGATGCGACGGCCTACCAGCAAGCCGATGCGCACGGTCGCTGGCACTCCCTCTCATGGCGGGACATGGGCGAGCGCGTCTCGCGCTGGAGCCGCGCACTGGCCGCGATGCGGCTGCCCCGGCAGTCGCGCGTGGGCGTGCTCCTGCCCAACGGGCTCGACGCGGTGTGTGTCGACCAGGCGGCCCTGGCCAACGGTTGCGTGCCCGTGCCGATGCACCTCATCGACAACCCGGGCAGCATCGCGTACATCCTGCGCGACAGCGAAGCGTCGCTGCTGGTCGTGCAGTCGCGCGGGCAATGGGAGGCGATCCGCGGTACGATCGAGGCCAGCGCCGAGCCGCTGCCGGCACTGCGCGAGGTGGTGCTGGCCGACGGCGAGGCGTTGGAGGAGACCGGGCCGGTGCCGGTGGTCGGCGCGGAGCGCTGGCTCCGTGCGGCAGAAGGCCGCGACGCCGCGATCGCGGGACCGACGGAGGAGGACCTCGCCGCCATCGTCTACACCTCGGGCACCACCGGCAAGCCCAAGGGGGTGATGCTCACGCACGGCAACGTGCTCTCCAACGTGCGGGCGACGCTGGCGCGTGTCGTGCCGGGACCGCAGGAGGTGTTCCTCTCCTTCCTGCCGCTGTCGCACACCTTCGAGCGCACCATCGGCTACTACCTGCCGGTCGCCGCGGGGGCCGTCGTCGCCTTCGCGCGCTCGGTCAAGGACCTGCCCGAGGACCTGCGCACCATCCGTCCGACCATCCTCGTCTCCGTGCCACGGATCTACGAGCGTGTCTACGGCCAGGTGCAGACGCTGTTGGCCGCCTCCCCGCTCAAGCGGCGCCTCTTCCAGCGCGCCGTGCAGGTGGGCTGGCGGCGTTTCTGCCGGGAGCAGGGCCTGCCGGTCGAAGCGCCGGGGCCGACCTGGCTGGATGCGCTGCAATGGCCGCTGCTGGAGCGCCTCGTCGCGCGACCCCTGCAACGGCAGTTCGGCGGACGCCTGCGCGTCGCGGTGAGCGGGGGTGCGCCGTTGCCGCCCGCGATCGCGCGCTGCTTCCTGGGCCTGGGCGTACCGATCGTGCAGGGCTACGGCATGACCGAGACCTCGCCCGTCATCGCGGCCAACGCGCCGGAGGACAACGACCCTTTCACCGTCGGCCGCGTGCTACAGGGCGTGGAGGTGCGCATTGGCGACAACCGCGAGCTGCTCGTGCGGGGGCCGGGCGTGATGCGCGGCTACTGGCATCGCGAGGACGACACCCGCTCGGCTTTCGTGGACGGCTGGCTGCGCACCGGCGATCAGGCCGCGCTCGAGAACGGGCGCCTGCGCATCCTGGGACGCGTCAAGGAGATCATCGTCACCTCCACCGGCGAGAAGATCGCGCCGGCGGACCTGGAGCAGGCGATCGCGGCGGACCCGCTCTTCGCGCAGGTCTGGGCCTTCGGAGACAACCGTCCCTTCATCGGCTGCGCGGTGGTGCTCGATCCGTCCCGCTGGGAGGCGTTGGCGCGCGAACTCGGCGTGGATGCACGCGACCCGGCGAGCCTGCAGTCGGACCTGGCGCGGCGGGCCATCGTGCAGAGGCTGCGCGAGTTGACGGCTTCGTTCCCCCACTACGCCCAGCCGCGCGGCGCGATCGCGCTGCTGGATCCCTGGACCGTCGAGAACGGCCTGCTCACGCCCACGCTCAAGCTCAAGCGCAAGAACCTGGAAACACGCTACGCCGATCAGATCGAGCGGCTCTACACCGAACGACGAAGCGCTTGAGGCCCGAAGCCGGGCCGACACCCCCTCGGGGTGGGGGCCGCCGCGGGGGGCGATATGCATGCCACCTCGCGACAAGCATGCCGCGTATCCCAGACGCGTGTATCGCAGGCGGACGCCCCACGGGCACCGCGATTGCTCCTAGTGGCCGGCGGCCGGACGCGCCGGCCGATGAGGAGTCTTCCATGTCGACGAGCGTCGCCCCGGCGGTCAGTGTCCTGATCCCCACCTACGAACAGGCGGAGTTCATCCACCGCGCGCTGGACAGTCTGCGCGCGCAGACCTGGCAGGACTGGGAGGCGATCGTCGTCGACGCGAGCCCCGGACGGGCGACGGAAGACGCCGTGCGGGCGTGGCTCGTGGATCCACGCGTGCGCTACGAGCGCATCGTGGAAGGCGGCCTGGGACGCGCGCTCAACCGCGCCCTGGCGCTGGCCCGCGGGCACTGCATCGCCTACCTGCCAAGCGACGACCTGTACTGGAGCGGGCACCTGGCGACGCTGAAGGCCGCGCTGGACGAAGACCCAGGCGCCGTGCTCGCCTACAGCGGCATGCGGCACCACTACAACCGCGAATGCGAGGGCGCGGTGCCGGGCGAGGCGCTGCAACTGGTGCAGTGCATGCACAGACACGTCGACGAACGCTGGGTGGAGCGCGACGAGCTCGAGTCGGACGACCTGGAACGGCTCTACTGGCGCAAGCTGCGCGCCCACGGCCGCTTCGTCGGCACCGGCCGCGTCAGCTGCGAGTGGGTCGACCATCCCTTGCAGCGCCACAAGCTGATGCGTGAGCCGGCAGGCGGCATCAACCCCTTCCGCCAGCACTACCGGGTGCGCGTGCCATTGCGCTTCCATACGTCGGTCGGGCAGCTGATCGACGAGCCGGGCCAGTACCGGCGCATGCGCGAGCGCCCCGGCACGCCTCCTGCGCGCGACGGGCTCAAGATCCTGCTCGTCGGCGAGCTGGCCTACAACGCCGACCGCGTGCTCGCGCTCGAGGAGCAGGGGCACCGGCTCTGGGGCCTGTGGACACGGCAGCCCTACTGGTACAACACAGTCGGCCCGCTGCCGTTCGGGCATGTGCGCGAGCTGCCGCACGACGACTGGCGGCGCGCCATCCGTGAGCTGCAACCGGACTTGATCTATGCGCTGCTCAACTGGCAGGCGGTCCCGTTCGCCCACGAGGTCATGCAGGCCACGCGCGGCCTGCCCTTCGTGTGGCATTTCAAGGAAGGCCCGTTCATCTGTCTGGAAAAGGGCACGTGGCGGCAACTCGTCGAGCTGCACCAAGGCTGCGACGGGCAGATCTTCAGCAGCCCGCAGATGCGGGACTGGTTCGACACCGTCGTGCCCGGGCTCTCGCGCAGCAAGCCCACTCACGTGCTGGACGGCGATCTGCCCAAGCGCGACTGGTTCGACGCGCCCCGCAGCCGCCGGCTTTCCGAGGACGACGGCGAGTTCCACACGGTCGTCCCCGGCCGGCCCATCGGGCTGCACCCCGAGGATGTGGCCGCGTTGGCCGAGCGCGGCATCCACCTGCACTTCTACGGCGACTTCACGCACGGCCAATGGCGCACGTGGATCGAGCGCACCCGCGCGCTCGCGCCGCGGCACCTGCACCTGCACGCCAACGTGGACACGCGCGAGTGGGTCCAGGAGTTCTCACGCTACGACGCCGGATGGCTGCACAGCTTCGTGAGCACGAATGGCGGCGAATTGCGCCGCGCGAACTGGGATGACCTCAACTACCCGGCCCGCATGGCCACGCTCGCCGCCGCAGGCCTGCCAATGATCCAGCGCCGCAACGACGGTGCGATCGTCGCGACCCAGGCGCTGTGCCGGGAGGCCGGTATCGGCCTCTTCTACCGCGACCATGACGACCTGTGGGCGCAGCTGCGCGACGCGGCGACGATGCAGGCACTGCGCGAACAGGTGTGGCGCACGCGCGAGCGCTTCTGCTTCGACCACCACGTGCCGCGCCTGGTCGCATTCTTCCGCGAGGTGATCGACTGCACGCGACCGGCCGTGCGCAGCGCGGCGTGACGCACGATGCGCGAGTCGAAGACGCTCCGCGGCCATCGGGCTGATCCGCAGGCGGCCTTTCTCTTCCCAGAGGGAGGGCCGCAGATCCTCGGTGCGACCTACTTGAGCACAGTGCCTGGTGAGCGCATCCCGCGTCGGCGCGGCAGCACCACCGGCTCGGACGGCGTGTCCGCATCCGTGGGGCCGGTGATCTCCTCCAGCGCATGCTCGGCCAGCGCGGCGCTGGCCTTCGTCGCGACGTCGCCCAGCGAGACCATGCCTACCAGCCGGCGGCGCCGGTCCAGCACGGGCATGCGCCGCACGCGGCCCTTGCGCATCAACGCGGCCGCCTCCTCCACGGGCACGTCTTCGTAGCAGCACAGCACGTCGCGGCTCATCACGGTGTGCACCGCGGTCGTGGAAACGGGCAGCGCACGGGCCATCACGCGCAGGGCGATGTCGCGATCGGTGAGGATCCCCACCACGCGTCGGCCCTCGCACACCGGCAGGGCGCCGACGTTGAGTTCGTCCATCGCCTGCGCCGCCTGCCGCACGGTGTCGTCGGGTGCCAGGCACCGCGGCGCAGGAGTCATCACGTCTGCGACGAGGCGCATTTCCACATCTCCCCGGCAGCAAAGTCCCACGTACCACTCTCGTGCCCCGGTCGTCCGCACACCCCTCCTTCTCGAGGGCCCGCGGATCGGGACCAGCGCGATGCGGCAAGCGGTGTACCGGGTGTGGGGGTGGCCCCGGGGGCACCGCGGATCCGGCCCGCGCACCGTGAGATGCCTCACGGGAAACAACCGCACGCGGCGTCGTGGTAAATCGGGCAGCGTTGACCGGGGAGAGCCGGTCGCGCAGACTTGCCCAGTTTTGCGGCAGCACCTGCGGCCGCATGCACATTTACCAACCTCCAGATCGTGACCCTGTCGACCCGACGCCATTTCCTGCTCGGGGCGGGTTCCTGTGCGGCCGCGCTGATCCTGCCGGTCCGCGCGGCCCAGGCCCTGGCCCTTCCGCCGCGCACGCCCCGCGCCCTCGAATTCGTCCATCTGCACACCGGCGAGCGCTTGAGCGTGGAGTACTACGCTCAAGGACACTACCTGCCGGACGCGCTGGCCGCCGTGAACCGCCTGCTGCGTGATTTCCGCACGGACGAGGTGCATCCGATCGATCCGCAGCTGCTCGACCAGCTCTACCGGGTCGCGCGCCTGACCGATACCGGCAAGCCCTACGAGATCATCTCGGGCTACCGCTCGCCGCGTACCAACGCGGCACTGCGCTCGCGCAGCCACGGCGTGGCCAGGCGCAGCCTGCACATGGACGGCCGCGCGATCGACGTGCGGCTGCCCGACGTGCAGCTCGCCGATCTGCGCAAGGCGGCACTGTCGATGCGCGAAGGCGGCGTCGGCTACTACCCGGCCTCCAACTTCGTGCACCTGGACACCGGGCGCCCGCGCTCCTGGTAGCCGGGCGCGGCCGTGCCGTCGGGACGTGCCACGCGGTCAGGACGTGCCGCGCCGCCGGGCAAGAGCCTGCGCGAGCTTGGCGTCGTGCCCGTAGATGTCCGAGGCGAAATGCACGCCTTGCCCATCCGGCAGCACCATCGCGGTGACGTAGAAAAGCAGCACCGGGACCGGGCGGGTCAGGTCCACCTGCGTGGGACGGCCGGCGTTCATCGCCTCGACGATGCGCTCACGCGTCCACTCCGGCCGGTCGCGCAGCAGCCACTGGGCCAGCGCCACCGGGTCCTCCACGCGTACGCAGCCGTGGCTCATGTCCCGGCGATCGCGGCCGAAGAGGGACTGCGCCGGGGTGCCGTGCAGATAGACGCTGGCATCGTTGGGGAAGATGAACTTGACCAGACCCAGCGAGTTGTGCGGCCCAGGCCGCTGCCGCACCCGCAGCTGCCCGCGTCGCAACGCCTCGATGTGCTCGGGCGTCGCGGCCACCACGGGCGAGTCGTCGCGCTCGCCGCGCACCAGCTCCATCTGCTGACGGTCCAGGTAGCCCGGCTCGCGCTGCAAGGCGGGCAGGATCTCGTCACGCACGATCGAGCGCGGCACGTTCCAGTAGGGACTGAAGACCAGATAGCGCATCTGGTCGAACATCACGGGCGTCTCCGTGTCCAGGGCCCGGCCGACGATGACCCGCATGCCCAGCGGCGGCGTGTCACCCTGGTCGGGCTGTGCCGCCCAGAGCCGGAACATGGGGATGTTGACCGCGACGAAGGGCTGGTCGGCCAGCCGAGGCACCCAGCGCAGGCGCTCCATGGCCAGCTCGATCTGGCGCACGCGCTCGGCCAGCGGCACGTTGAGCGCGGCGAAGGTGCCCTTGCCCAACACGCCGTCCGGTTCCAGGCCGTGGCGGGACTGGAAGCGCCGCACCGCATCGACCAGCGCTCCCTCGTAGCGCAGGACCGGGGCCGGCCCGGAGCCGGCCGGCACGCTCGCAGAGACAGCGGAGGTGGTGGAGGCAGCCGCGGGTGTGGCGGAAGGATCGAGATCGCCCAACAGGGCCAGGCGCCGCCCCAAGGCCTCGACGCCGGCATACGGCTCGCCGGGCCGCACCCGTGGCTGCGCTGGCACCGGCGGCGCCTCGTGTTCGCGCCCGGCCAGTTCCCGGTAGTGCGCCAGTGCCTCGCGCAGGGCCTCGTACTGCGGCAGGGTGGGGCGCAGCCCCTCGAGGGACGCCTGCCAGGAGCGGCCGGAGGCGCCCGAGAGCAGGTTGCGCAGCTGGGCGGCGTGGTCCATCCCCGGTGAGCCCGCGTGCAGCTTGAAGCCGAGCGACCTCGGGTCCACCCGCCCCATCTGCACGTGCTTGAGGTAGCGCATCATCATCTGGCTCAGGCGCAACTCGAAGAGGTGCGCCGCATCGCCGCTGGCTTGGCCCTCGCGCAAGGACTGCGCGAGCCGCCGCAGTTCCCCCGCGGCGTAGTCCTCGGGCACCAGGCCCTCGCGGTCGGCCGTCTGCAGCACCGCCAGCGCCTCGTCGGCGCGCTCGTTGGGTCGCCCGCGCGTGTCGATCCACCACGCGCGTCCGCCTTCGGGCTGGTAGAGCGCCTGGAGCGACTGACGCTCGGCCTCGCTGGCCTCGAGCCGGGGAAGCTGGGCCAGCACGGCAGGCGGGGCGGCCTCGCGTGGGCCGGCGTCTGCAGCTTCGATGACGGGATCGGCGGACGCACCGGCCTCGCCCCGCACCGCGGGGCGCTCCCCCGCCCCCGTGGCGGGAGGGGTGGGCTCTTTGCAAGCCGCGAGCGTGGATGCGAGCACGAACAGGGCAACGAGCGCAGGGGCGCATCGCCTGCCGCCGAATGCGTGAAGGGCGCCGGACCGTGCGGCCCCCGCGGGCCCCGATGCGGGGCGCTGTGCAGCAATGAAGCAATCCATCAATCCGGGTATAGCAGGTGCGGTGCCCGCGCCGTGTGCGCAGGCACAGGCCTTGCCAGGAGGGGCGGCGAGTCGAACCGCCCGCTGCCTTGCGGCCCGGGTGCCACGGACGATGATGAAAGCTGCGCAGATCTGGCCCCTGGTGAAGGAAGCGGTGACCTCCTGGTCGCGCGACCGGGCGCCCAGCATGGGCGCGGCCTTGGCCTACTACACGGTGTTCTCGATCGCGCCTTTGCTGCTCATCGTCGTGAGCATCGTCGGCCTCGTGTTCGGCGAGGAGACGGCCAGCGGCGAGATCCTCGAGGAACTGCGTGAACTGCTCGGCGAGGAAGGCGCGGTTGCGGTGCAGGGCCTGCTGGAAAGCACGCGCGAGCGCGTGCGTCCGGGATGGGCCGCCGCCGGCACGCTCGCGGTACTGCTCATCGGTGCGACCACGGTGTTCGCGGAGTTGCAGCGTGCGCTGGACCGCGTGTGGCGCGCGCCCGAGCCCGCGCAGGGCCAGGGCCTGTGGGGGCTGGTACGCGCCCGCCTGCTGTCCTTCGGGCTCATCCTCGCCTTCGGCTTCCTGTTGCTGGTCTCGTTGATCGCGAGCGCGGCGCTCGCCGCCCTCGGCCGTTGGTGGGGACCGATGCTGGGCGGCTGGCAGATCGTGGCGCAGGTGCTGAACTTCGCGCTGAGCTTCGGCGTCATCACGATCGCGTTCGCGATGATCTACAAGTTCATGCCGCGCGTGCCGGTGCAGTGGGGCGACGTGTGGGTGGGCGCGATCACGACCGCCGCCCTCTTTACCATCGGCAAGACCCTGATCGGGCTGTACATCGGCAAGAGCGCGGTGGCCTCGGGCTTCGGCGCCGCGGCGTCGCTGGTGGTGCTGCTGGTGTGGGTGTACTACTCCGCGCAGATCTTCCTGCTCGGGGCCGAGTTCACTTCGGTCTACGCCCACACGCTGGGCTCGCTGCGTGGCAGGCCGCGACCTGCACTGCAACCCGAAGTGACGCCGCAGGCCCCGACGCGCCCGGGCTGAGCCAGGGTGGGTGGTCCTGGGAGCGCGCACAATGCGGGTCGGTGCGAAACCGGCCATGGACGACCTCAACGATCTCTTTCTCTATGCGCGCGTGGTCGAGGCGGGGGGCTTCTCCGCCGGCGAGCGCGAGACCGGGGTGCCCAAGTCCACCTTGAGCCGCCGCGTGCAGGCGCTCGAGGAGCGGCTGGGCGTCCGGCTCATCCAACGCACGCCACACCGCTTCCAGGTCACCGAGGTCGGCGAGGAGGTGTATCGCCACGCACGACGCATGGCCGAGGAGGCGCAGGCGGTGTGGGCCGCGGTCGGCGCGACGCTGGCCGAGCCCAGCGGGCAGCTGCGCATCAGTGCATCGCCGCTGGCGGGCGAGGTCCTGCTGGCCGGCTGGCTGGCGGAGTTCGTCCAGCGCCATCCCAAGCTGCGCATCTCGCTGGAGCACGACAACCGCTACGTCGACCTGCTGGGAGAGCGCTACGACCTGGCCATCCGCTACGCGAGCCAGCCGCTGATCTCGGCCGACGTGGTGGCCAAGCCGATCGGACGCGGCCGCATGGCACTCGTCGCGAGCCCCGACCTGCTCGCCGGGCGCGAGGGACCGGCCGTGATCGAGGATCTGCACGACCTGCCCGCGCTCGGTCAGTGCCAGGGCGACGGCATCCGGCCGTGGGTCTTCGTCGGCCCCGGCGGCGTACCGTTGCAGCACCATCCGCGCCCGCGCTTCGTCTCGGACAACCTGCTCGTGCTTCGCGAGGCGGCCCTGCGCGGGGCTGGCGCCATCCAGTTGCCACTCGAAGCCTGCCACGACGCCCTGGCCGACCGCCGACTGGTCCGGCTGCTGCCGCAGGTGGAGTCGACGCCGACCACCGCCTACGCGATCTACCCGAGCCGGATGGGTCGCACCGCGGCGCTCAAGGCCGTGCTCGCCTTCCTGGAAGACAAGTTCCGGGAGTTGGGCTGACCCGCCTGGGCCGCCGAGGATCCGAAGGTCCGCGTTGCAGGCATGGAACGACGCGTGCCGCCAGCCCCCCTCGCGGCTCATGCGCCGGCTTCGTAACGTACAGGGTGTCGCCGCGGCATTTCCTGTAAGCAACAAGGAGCAAGCACATGAGATTCCAGGACAAGGTGGCCGTCGTGACCGGCGGCTCGCGCGGCATCGGCGCGGCCGTCGCGCGCCGGCTCGGGCGCGAAGGCGCCCGCGTGGCGGTGGTCTACAAGACCCACGAAGCGGCGGCGAGCGCCGTGGTCGAGTCGATCGCGCAGGCGGGGGGGCAGGCAAGGGCCCTCCAGGCCGATGCCGGCGACGAGACATCGGTGCGCGAGGCCATCGAACGGGTCGCCGAGGCCTTCGGGCGCGTGGACGTGCTGGTCAACAACGCCGGCATCGCCGAGGGCGCGCCGCTCGGGCAGATCACACGCGCGCTCTTCGAGGAACAGTTTCGCGTCAACGCGTGGAGTGTCGTCGCCTTCACGCAGGCGGCGCTGCCCCACTTCCCCGGGACCGGGGGCGCGATCGTCAACGTCTCGACCACACTCGTGCACATGCCGGACGAGGGTTTGGCCGTGTACGCGGCCAGCAAGGCGGCGGTGGAGGTGTTCACCAAAGGCTTCTCCAAGGAACTGGGCCCCCGCGGCATCCGCGTCAACGCGGTCGCCCCGGCCATCACCCGCACCGACATGACCTCCGGCCTGCCGGAGGCGCTCCTGGAGCAGGAACGGGCCCTCACGCCGCTGCGCCGCCTGGCCGAACCCGAGGACGTGGCCGACGTCATCGCCTTCCTCGCCTCCGACGACGCGCGCTGGGTCACCGGGCGCACGCTGCCGGTCGACGGCGGCAGGATCTGAGGCCCGGCGCCCGGCCGCCCGAAGCCGGGCCGCGACCCCCGTGGGGGGTGGGGCGCAAGCCCCGGGGGCAAAGAAACAAGGCCGCCGGGCGAGCGTTCCCAGACGGCCCCGCCTCGCCGTCCGCACGCCCGGACGCGCCCCCTCGGGCCCGGTCGAAGGGACCGAGGGGGTCGGGTCCCGTGCAAGATGACAGGGGGTCGGCCCGGCAGGGACTGTCCGACAATGGCGACACGTCACGCCACCCCGCCCGCCGATGGACCTGGCCGCCGCTGACCTCGCCCGCACGCTCTCGACCCGCTGGGGCGGACGCTGGCGCGTGCGCGCCGCGGGCGGCAGCGGTTTGTGCAACACCTGGCATGCCGTGGGCGCCGGGCCTCCCTGCTTCGTCAAGACCGCCCCCCTCGAGCGGGCCTCGGTGCTGGAGGCAGAGGCCGACGGGCTCGATGCGCTGGCGGCCACGCACACCATCCGCGTGCCCCGGCTGTTCGGCTGCTGGCACGACCTGCGGCAGGGCGTCGCGGTCCTGGCACTGGAATGGCTGGACCTGCACGCGCCGGATGCCGGCTTCGGCGCGCGCTTCGGGCACGCCCTGGCGGCCTTGCACGCGCAACCGCCCCCGGAGGGCGGCGGCCGCTACGGCTGGCGGCGCGACAACATGATCGGCGGCACCCCGCAGTCCAATGCGTGGAGTCGCCACGGTGGCCTGGAAGGCTGGATCGAGTTCTGGGGCACGCAGCGACTGGGTGCCATGCGAGCCCGGCTGGCGGCGCGCGGCAGCGACCCGGCCTTGCTCGACGCCGTCGGTCGGGTCATCGAGCAACTGCCGAGCTGCTTCGACGACGGCCACGAACCGTGTGCGAGCCTGATCCACGGGGACCTCTGGTCAGGCAACTGGGGCATGCTGGCGGACGGCACGCCGGTGGTCTACGATCCGGCCGTCTCCTGTTCAGACGCGGAGGCGGAGCTGGCGATGATGGACCTGTTCGGCTCGCCGCCCGCGCAGTTCTGGCCGGCCTATCGGCAAGGCACGCCGCTGCGGCCGGGGTACGCGCAGCGGCGGGGCCTGTACCAGCTGTACCACTTGCTCAACCACGCGCTGCTCTTCGGCGCGTCCTATGCGGCGGCCTCCCTGCGGCTGGCGCGCCAGCTCGCCGGCGCGCGCTGAAGGCAGGCACCCAGGAGTCCTCGCCATGGCAGCCGCGCCCCCACCCCGGCACGCCGCCTGCTTCCTGCAGGTAGGTGTCCTGCTCCCGCTTGCCCGCAAGAAACGTCTGCACTCAATTCGGCACACCGTGCCGTCCCGATCTCCCCTCGACCGCCCTGTCCCGGGGCGCCTGGAGCTTTCCGCATGAACCGTCTCACACTGGCCGGCACGGCCCTCGAGCATTTCCACATCTGCGCCTTTTTCAACAGCCGCGACGAGGAGTACGACGTCCTCGCCCCCTTCTTCAAGGAGGGGCTCGAGCAAGGCGAGAAGACCGTGCACATCATGGATCCCCAGCGACTTGACGAGCACAGGCGCCGGCTGCAGGAGGCTGGCATCGACACGGCGGCCTGCGAGGCACGCGGTCAGTTGCACCTGATGACCTGGCACGACGCCTACCTCGACGAAGGCGGCGTGTTCCACAAGGAGCGCATGCTGCGCACCGTGGACGATCTGACGCGGGGCAGCGAGGAGCCCGACGGCGGGTACCGCCGGCTGCGCATCATGGGCGACATGAACTGGGCCTTCATGCACACGCCGATCGACGAGGACCTGATCGAGTACGAGGCCGAGGTCAACGAGGTGCTGGCCCGCAACCGGCAGCCGGCGATCTGCGTGTACGACGTCTCGAAGCTGACGGGCGAGATGATGATCGACCTGCTGCGCACCCACCCGCTCACGCTCGTCGGCGGCATCGTGCAGGAGAACCCGTTCTACACGCCCCCGACCGAGATGCTGCAGGAACTGCGCCAGCGCGAGGCGGACGGCCGCGCTGCCGGTTGAACGGGTACCACCGCGGCCCGCCCGGCATGAACGCCCTCGAACGCGCCGTCGCGGTCGAACAGAAGGCCCTGCGCGACATGACCGGGCTCCTGGCCCTGCCTGCATTGTGGGCCGGGCGGGATGGGCGGACGGTGATCGACCTGACGTTCGGCGCGATCGAACGCATCGTGCGCCTGGACGCGGTCCTGGCGCAGGTGCCCTTGCTGACCGAGGAGCCCCGCCACGACGTGCTGCGGGTGCGCGGCGCGGTAAAGGACGCGCACGCCGACCCGGCCTGGCACACGTTCTTGCGGGCCTGCCAGGCGATGCCGGGCCACAGCGGCGCCCAGGCGGTGCTGGATTCGCCGCTGGGCTCGCTGCGGGTGCTGCGACTTCCACTCGGCGCGGGCGACCACGGCGGCGCGGTCTGGTTCGCCTCCTCGGCCCAGGATTTCCCGGATATGCACGAAGGCGTGTTCCTGCGCGCGGCGGTCTCCCTCGCCTCGGCCGGCATCCATTCCGCGCGGCTGGCGCACGAGCGCGAGCAGGCCAACCGGGCGAAGGACGAGTTCCTCGCGATGCTGGGCCACGAGTTGCGCAACCCGCTGGCCCCCATCGTCACCGCGCTGCACGTGCTCAAGCTCAAGCACCCCGGTGGCCTGTCGCGCGAGCATCAGATCATCGAGCGGCAGGTGACGCACCTGTCACGGCTGGTAGAGGACCTGCTCGACGTCACCCGCATCACCCGCGGCAAGGTGGAGTTGCGTCGCGAGCCGGTGGACCTGCGGCAGGTGCTCACCGAGGCGATCGAGGAGGTCAGCCCGCTGCTGGAGCAGAAGAGCCACCTGCTGACGGTCGCGCCCATGGACTTCGACGCGACCGTGCTCGGCGACCCGGCCCGGCTGCGCCAGGTCTTCGGCAACCTGCTCGCCAATGCCGCCAAGTACACCGACGACGGCGGGCACATCGAGGTGTCGTTCGAACTCGGCCCCTCGCGGGTGTGCGTGCACGTGACGGACAACGGTCAGGGCATCGCCCCTGACATGCTGCCGCGCGTGTTCCAGCTCTTCGAGCAGGGCCGGCGCTCCATCGAACGCACCGGCGGGGGGCTGGGCATCGGGCTGGCGGTGGTGAAGGCGCTGGTCGAGCTGCACGGCGGTCAGGTCACGGCCCACAGCGACGGCGAGCAGCGCGGCGCCCGCTTCACGGTCGCGCTGCCGCTGCTGCGCCTGGTGCACGTCGAGACCGCCGCTTCGCTGCCCGGGGGGGCGCTCGCCGCCCCATCCGGGGCCGGGGCGGGCGGCGCACCGGCGCCCCGCGTCCTGGTCGTGGACGACAACGTCGACGCCCTGGTCACGCTGCAGTCCCTCCTGGAGTCGCACGGCTACGCGGTGGCCACCACCCCCAATCCGGCCGAGGCCCTGGAACTGGCGCTGCGGTTCCGGCCCTCCCTGGCGGTGCTGGACCTGGGTCTGCCGGTGATCGACGGCTACGAGCTCGCGCGCCGGCTGCGCGAACACAGCGCGGAGATCGGCCGCCTCGGACTCATCGCGCTGACCGGCTACGGGCAGCCGAGCGACCGGGTGCGCACCCGCGCGGCCGGCTTCGACGTGCATCTGGTCAAGCCGGTGGACGCGTCGACCCTGCTCGCTGCGCTGCGCCAGGTGGAGGCGATGGCAAGCTGACGGGGTCGGTCCGCTGTCCGGTTGCGCCTTCAGCGGCGCGACCCCGGGGTCAGGCTGCGGCCAGCGACGGTTGACGCAACACCTCGATCAGCGCCGCGGCCTCGCGGTCGCCCAGTCCAGCGGCGTCGGCGCGAGCGAACCAGTCGGCGGCCAGCGCCGCAAGCTCGGTGTTGATGCCCGCGGCGCGGGAGCTGTCGAGGATGCGGCGCGTCGCCTCCACCGAGATCCGCAGCGGGCTTTCGGTGACCCGGAAGTCGCCCGACTGGATGACTTTGCCCTCGTGCTCGAAGAACGCGCCGAAGCTGGGCGAGATGGCGCGCACGAGCGCGCCGTACTGCGCGACGTCGATGCCTTGCGACTCTGCCAGCCGCGCGCCGTGCACGAAGCCGGCAAACGCGCCGTACACGTACAACAGGGTGGCCAGGTCCATGGTCGCGGCCGCGTCGATCCGCGGCCCCAGGTACACCAGATAACCCGCCAGCTCCCGCAGCATCGGCTCGACGCGCTCGTAGGTCGCCTGCGGGCCCGACACGAGGAGCGGAGTATCCGGTTGCCCCATCTGGCTCGGCGCCGCCTGGATCGCGCCATCGAGGTAGGCGGCCGCCTGGCGCTCGCACCACGCCTGCAGCCGGCGCGCGTCCTCCGGGCTGCCGGTGCTCAAGTGCACCAGCACGCGCCCGTCCAGCGCCGCCGCGACGCCCGGCAGGTCGAGGATCTCCTGCGCCGCGGCGTAGTCGTAGACGCACATCACGACGATGGGACTGGCGGCCACCGCCTGCGCAGCGCTGTCGGCCACGCGCGCGCCACGTTGCGCCAGGTCCCCGGCCTTGGCGGGCGTGCGGTTCCACACCGTGACCTCATGGCCACGGTCCACGAACAGGCGGGCGAGGGTTGCTCCCATCGCGCCCAGCCCCAGGACGGTCACTGCGTTCATCGCGCTTTCCTTGCAATGGAGTTGAGGAGGCACGATGGTGCGAGACGGCTCTCCATTCATCAAGTACCGACTAAAATGTTTGGTACTCACCAAAAGGTAAGTACTTCGATGAAGACGAAGCCCCATCCGCCCGCGCCCTACGGCTGCGGGATCGGCCCCGCATTCGAGGTGATCGGCGGCAAGTGGAAGGCCGTGATCCTCTGGGAGCTGCACGCCGGGCCCAAGCGCTTCGGCGAGCTGAAGCGGCTGATCCCCGGCGTCAGCGAGAAGATGCTGATCCAGCAGCTGCGCGAACTCGAGTCCGACGGCCTGGTGCACCGCGAGGTCTTCCACGAAGTGCCGCCACGGGTGGAGTACTCGGCGACCCCGCTGGGGCAGTCAATGAACGCGGCGCTCGGCCCCCTGGCCGATTGGGGCGAGCGCTACGCGAAGATGAGAAGCGGCGCCACCGGCCGCGGGCGCCTGCGCAAGGCCGCGTGAGCCCCGTGCGCCGCGCCCACCGCAGCGTCAGCCGGCGGGAAGCCGTGCGGCGGTCGCCCCGTCCGCCCCTCCTCCCTCGCCGGCGCGCTCGAAGCGCACGTACTGGATATTGAGCGTCACGATCTCACTGGCGCGGATGACGAAGTAATCGCCCTCGATCGGATAGAACACCTCCTCGTCGGGCGTGTCCTTGTCCTGCTCTGGGCCGAAGGGGCGGCGCTCGACGCTGGCGAGCACCAGACGGTCCAGCGCCCCTTCGCGCGAGACGAAGAACTCCTCCAGCATGCCGCGGAAGATGTAGGGCTGGTCGCCGACGTTGACGATGGCCGAGACGAGGATGAAATCCGGCTCGTCCTCCGCCGCGAAGTCCGCGCCGGTGAGCAGGTAGTACCAGGGTGCCTCGCTGAAGCGCACGAAGCGGCTCCAGCGGCTGCCGACACGGTCCAGCCGGAAACGGGACACCGCGGCCCGCAGCCCCCGCGGCGCGGCGTAGGCGAAGAGGTAGAGACTGCCGAAGTAGGCCAGGACCAGCCCGGTGTCGCGCTCGACCTCCAGGATGGCCTGCACCTGCGTGGGCGCGTGCGACGACAGCAGCGACAGCACCCAGGCGAGCCGCACCTGCTCGCCGACGAGCAGGTCCGATGCGCCGAGCCACAGCAGGTGGAGCAGCAGGTTCCACAAGGTGGCCTCGACCACGACCCGGCCGAAGGGGGAGTAGTCGACGATCTCGCGCTCGATGCGCTTGAGCCCGCTGCGGAAGATGAAGCCAGGCAGCAGCAGGACGAAGATGACAAAGGCCGGCAGCGCGATATTCATCGCCTGGGCTTCGCGGACCGCCGGTCAGGCGGCCTTGGGCACGAGCTCGGCACGGAAGCGCTGCAGCCGGCCGTCCAACCGGACCTCGATCACCGTGTCGGACCGCTGCTTCTGCGCGAGGTTGACCGAGGCGCGACGCAGCTGTTCGCGCGCCCTGGGGTCGGCCAGCACGGCCTGCGCGATCTTGCTCTTGAGTGCCTTCATGGTCGGTGTCCCGTTCGGGGCCACTATGCCACAGGGACGCGAATTCCGCAGGGTCCTGGCGACACGAAAACGCCGGCACGCGGCCGGCGTCGGGTAGGTGCACCCGGGCGGTCAGCCCTGCGGCGCGCTCGTGCGGATCAGGTGGTCGAAGGCGCTCAAGGCGGCCTTGGCCCCGTCGCCGGTGGCGATGATGATCTGCTTGTAAGGCACGGTCGTCGCGTCGCCCGCGGCGAATACGCCCGCCACGCTGGTCTGGCCCTTGGCGTCGACGATGATCTCGCCGTAGCGGTTGAGCTCGACCGTGCCCTTGAGCCATTCGGTGTTCGGCACCAGGCCGATCTGCACGAAGATGCCCTCGAGCTCGACGTGGTGCGAGGCACCGCTCGCGCGGTCCGTGTACGTCAGGCCGTTGACCTTCTGGCCATCGCCGGTGATCTCGGTCGTCTGGGCCTGGGTGAGAATCGTCACGTTGGGCAGGCTCTGCAGCTTCTTGACCAGCACCGCGTCGGCCCTGAGCTGCTCGCCGAACTCCAGCAGCGTCACGTGCTGCACGATGCCGGCCAGGTCGATCGCCGCCTCGACGCCGGAATTGCCCCCGCCGATCACAGCCACCCGCTTGCCCTTGAAGAGCGGGCCGTCGCAGTGCGGGCAGTAGGCCACGCCGCGGTTGCGGTACTCCTGCTCGCCAGGCACGTTGACGTTGCGCCAGCGCGCGCCGGTGGACAGGATCACGGAGCGGGCCTTGAGCACGCCACCGTTGGCCAGGTGCACCTCGGCCAGGCCGCCTTCGGCCGCCGCGGGCACCAGCTTCTCGGCGCGCTGGGCGTTCATGATGTCCACCTCGTAGTGGCGCACGTGCTGCTCCAGCGCGGCGGCGAACTTGGGACCCTCGGTCTCCTTGATGGAGATGTAGTTCTCGATGCCCAGCGTGTCCAGCACCTGGCCGCCGAAGCGCTCGGCGACGACGCCGGTGCGAATGCCCTTGCGGGCGGCGTAGACCGCCGCCGCCGCGCCCGCCGGCCCGCCGCCGACGATCAGCACGTCATACGGGTCCTTGGCGCTGAGCTTGGCCGCCTCGCGCGCTGCGGCGCCCGTGTCGATCTTCGCGAGGATCTCCTCCACGCCCATGCGGCCGCTGCCGAACATCTGCCCGTTGAGGAACACGGCAGGCACGGCCATGATCTCGCGCGCCTCCACTTCCGACTGGAAGAGCGCGCCGTCGATCGTGACGTGCGTGATGCGCGGGTTGATGACCGACATCATGTTCAGCGCCTGCACCACGTCCGGGCAGTTGTGGCAGGTCAGCGACATGTAGGTCTCGAAGTGGAAGTCCCCTTCGAGCGAGCGGATCTGCTCGATCACGTCGTCGCTGAGCTTGGGCGGGTAGCCACCCACCTGCAGCAGCGCGAGCACGAGCGAGGTGAACTCGTGGCCCATCGGCAGGCCCGCGAAACGAACCTGCACGTTGGTGCCGATGCGGCGGATCAGGAACGAGGGCTTGCGGGCATCGTCGACCGCGGGTTGCAACGTGACGTTCGGCGACTGCTCGGCGATGTCACGCAGCAGCTCGAGCATCTCGCGCGAGGCGTCGCTCTCGTCGACCGACGGGACGAGCTCGATCGGCTGGGTGATGCGTTCGAGATAGGCCTTGAGCTGGCCCTTGAGTGCGTCGTCCAACATGGCGGTGTCCTTCGGTATCTGGCTTTCAGAGGGTGTGGCAAACCGTGCCACCTTGAAAGCCTCCGGGACGCACCGCCCGCGGAAGCTTTCAGTGTGGCCCTGCCTGCGAAGCAGCAAGCACTTGGCCTGCTGACGGGAGGGGGACGGCCGGCGGATGTCCCTCGGCCGACTCGCGGCTCACGTGAGGATCAGATCTTGCCGACCAGGTCCAGCGACGGAGCGATGGTCTTAGCGCCCTCGTTCCACTTGGCCGGGCAGACCTCGCCCGGGTGCTCGGCGACGTACTTGGCCGCCTTCAGCTTGCGCAGCGTCTCCTTGACGTCGCGGGCGATGGCGTTGTCGTGGACCTCGGCGGTCTTGATCACGCCTTCCGGATTGATGATGAAGGTGCCGCGCAGGGCCAGGCCTTCCTCGGGGATCAGCACGTCGAAGGCGCGGGCCAGCTGGTGGGTCGGGTCGCCGACCAGCGGGAACTTGGCCTTGCCGACCGCCGGAGAGGTCTCGTGCCACACCTTGTGCGAGAAGTGCGTGTCGGTGGTGACGATGTAGACCTCGGCACCGACCTTCTGGAACTCGGCGTAGTTCTCGGCGGCGTCTTCGACTTCGGTCGGGCAGTTGAAGGTGAAGGCGGCCGGCATGAAGATCACGACCGACCACTTGCCCTTCAGGGACTGCTCGGTGACTTCGACGAACTTGCCGTTGTGGAAGGCCTGGGCCTTGAAGGGTTGGACTTGAGTGTTGATCAGGGACATGGTCTTCTCTGCTCTCTCTGGGTTGGTGATTGAGTGATCGGAAGCCATGATCCTAGGGCAGGTGGATGATGATGTGGATTGATTGGATAAAGCCCGACGATTGTTTGTGGCTATCGCACGCCCTCCGCAGTGCCTGGTCTCCTAGGCTGTGAAAGAAGGAGCCCTCCATGCCCATCGAACTCGACCATGCCATCGTCCCCTCCCGCGACAAGGTCGCCGGCGCCCGGCTGCTGGGGGAGTTGCTGGGGGTGCCCTGGGCGCCGTCGGGCCTCGGCCCGTTCGCGCCGGTCTACGTCAACGGGGCCTTCACGCTGGACTTCATCGACACGGACGAAGCCTTTCCGGTGTATCACTTCTGCTTTCGCGTCAGCGATGCGGAATTCGACGCCATCCTCGGGCGCCTGCGCGCCGCCGGCATTGCCTTCCGCGGGTCGGTGCGCGGACCGAACGACGGGCAGGTCAACACCGACTACGGCGGACGGCTGGTCTATTGGAACGAGCCGGACGGGCACCAGTGGGAGATCCTGACGGTGAGCTACGCCCGTCAACCGGCGTAGACACGCCACACGAAGAGGAGACGCAGATGGTCGTGCGGGTGGTGAGGCTGGGCAGCGCGCGGGCGCCCGGCGAGGGTACGCGGATCGGCACGGTGCGCAGGCCGCCGCGAGGCGTGCCGAAGTCGCAGTTCGCGGCGCGGGACTGGTACGACATCTGGTACCCCAACCTCGCGCCCAGCGCGGAGCTGGTGAAGCTGGCGCAGGAGGCCAAGACGCCCGGGGCGTGGGGCGGCTTCGTGCGCAAGTACCGGGCAGAGATGGCGACGCCCGACAACAGCCGGACGATCGAGCTGCTGGCCGCCTTGTCCCGGCACGCCAACTTCTCGGTCGGATGCTATTGCGAGGACGAAGGGCGCTGCCACCGCTCGGTGCTGCGGGCACTGCTGGTGGAGGCCGGCGCGCAGGTCGTGTAGACCGAGATGAAGCTGAAGCGGTACCTCGACCTGAGCGGGAAATCAGGGGTCGTCGCCTACGCGCTGCGCCCGGACGGCATCGTGGTGCAATTCCGTAGCGCAGGCAGGTACGAGTACACCTACGACAGTGCCGGCGTGCAGGCCATCGAGGAGATGCAGGCGCTGGCACAGGCCGGCCGGGGACTGAGCACCTACATCTCGCGGCACGCCCCGCCGTACGCGCGCAAGCTGACGTGAAAGCCCATCAGAATGGGGCGATGACCTTTGAACCCGAAGGGAGCATGCAGATGAAGATCCACGAAGTATTCGCCTATCTGTGCGTGCCGGACGCGCAGGCCGCCATCGAGTTCTACCGACGGGCCTTCGGCGCGACGGAGAAGTTCCGGCTGGTCGAGCCCGGCGGCCGCGTCGGACATGCGGAGCTGGACTTCGGTGGCACGACCATCATGCTCAGCGACGAGTATCCGGAGTACGGCATCCGGTCGGCGGCCAGCCTTGGGGGAACGCCCGTGACGCTTCACCTGCACGTCGACGACGCCGACGCGATGGTGGCCCAGGCGGTGGCGGCCGGCGCGACGCTGGACCGGGCACCCGAGGACCACTTCTATGGCGAGCGCTCGGGCACCGTGCGCGACCCTTACGGACACCGCTGGTTGATCGGGCACTCGATCGAGCACGTGACGCCCGAGGAGATGCAGCGCCGCTACACGGCGCTCATGACCGCCGGCGGCACCCCTGAAGGCTGACGACCCGGCCGAAAGCGGCGGCGGGCCGGCCGTGGGCTTGCCGCCCGGGCCGCAAGCGGCTAGGGTGTGGGCCTCGCCACCTTCACACCCTGTCCATGCCCGCACACATCGGCATCGTCGCTTGCTCCGCCGAGGGCGCCGCCCTCTGCTACCGCACCATCTGCGCCGAAGGCGCTGCGCTCCTGGGCCCGCACGCGCACCCGGAGGTGTCGCTGCATTCGCTGTCCCTGGCGGACTACGTGGACTGCCTGGACCGGGGCGACCTGCGCGGCGTGGGCGAGTTGATGCTGCGCTCGGCACGCAAGCTGGCCAGCATCGGGGCGGACTTTCTGATCTGCCCGGACAACACCATTCATGCGGCGCTGCCGCTCATCGAGCGCGAATCGCCGCTGCGCTGGCTGCACATCGCCGAAGTGGTGGCCGACGAGGCCGAGCGGCGCGGCTACCGGCGCGTCGGGCTGAGCGGCACGCGCTGGCTCGTGCGCAGCAGCGTGTACGACGAGAAGCTTGCGGCCCGCGGGCTGGAGTGCGTGCGCCCCAGCGACGAGGACCGCGACGAGCTGGGCCGCATCATCATGGACGAGCTGGTCTACGGCGTCTTCAAGCCCGAGAGCGTCGCGCGCTTCCAGCAGGTCTACACCGGCATGAAGGACGCGGGCTGCGACGCGGTGATCCTGGGGTGCACCGAGATCCCGCTCATCATCGCCGATGCCAATTCGCCTCTGCCGACGCTCGACTCGACCCGGCTGCTGGCGCGCGCCGCGCTGCGCCGGGCGGTGGCGGCATGAGCGCTCCCGCACGGCCACTCGGAAGGGAGCGCGTCCCCCCCTCGGGGAGGTGGTCACGCAGTGACCGGAGGGTTGTCCAGTGAGCTTTCGTGGCGCCCACGCGTCGTGTGACTTCACGCGGCCTGTGCCTGGACGCCCCGCAGCACGGGGGTGAACGGAGGCTGTTCGCCGAGCATGGCCGGGATCTGCGCGGCCAGCGCGTCGATCGCCGCCCGCGTCTTGGAGGGCAGGTAGTGCGAGTGCGGCCACACGGCGTAGATCTCGCGCGGCTGGGAACGCGAATGGTCCAGCACCAGTTCCAGTTCGCCGCTGCGCATGTAGCGTCCCAGCATCCAGCAAGGTAGCCAGGCCAGACCCACGCCGGCGATGGCCGCGTCGGCGATGGCCTGAAGGTCGTCCAGCCGCAAACGCACGTCCAAGCGCGGCCGGCACGAGGCGCCCTGCTCGTCGATCAGGGTCCAGTCGACGTCCCGGCCCCCGCGCAGGTAGGCGATGGCGGCGTGGCCGTCCAGCTCGGCCACCGTGCGCGGACGGCCGCGCGCGGCGAGATAGCCAGGGGCCGCTCCGATGCCCATGTACTGCACACCCAGCCGCCGCGCCGCCAAGCTCGCGCTGTCCGCCAGTGGACCGATGCGCACCGCCAGATCGAAGCCTTCCTCGACCAGATCGGTGACACGGTCGCTGAACGACAGGTCCAGTTCCAGGCCGGGGTGACGCATCGCCAGGCTGCGCAGCACGGGAGCGACGCAGTGGCGGCCGAAGATCACGGGCGCGCTGACGCGCAACCGGCCCCGCGGCTCGCGACGGCCGCTGTCGAGCGCAGCCTCGGCCGCGTCGAGTTCGGCCAGCGCCCGCACGCAGCGTTCGTAGTAGGCCTGGCCGTCCTCGGTCAGGCTCTGGCGCCGCGTGGTGCGGTTGAAGAGTCGCACCCCCAGCCGCTGCTCCAGCCTGGCGATGGCCTTGGCCACCGCCGAGCGCGTCAGGTTCAACCGCCCCGCGGCCTCGGCGAAGCTGCCGGCCTGGACAGCATGCACAAAGACAGCCACCCCGGTCAGACGGTCGTTCATCGCCATTGTTTCCTCCAAGGAATCGCAGATCAGATTCTGCCTCGTCACTGGCGATCTGCATTCGCCATATCGTATCCCCCGACCTGGGCGGTCCGGGTCAGATGTGAAAGGGGGCTCCATGCAGGCATACCAGATCGTCCCCGGGCGCGGCATCGCAGGACTCGAACGGGTCCGCCTCGACTCGCGCGAGCCGGGCCCAGGCGAAGTGCGCGTGCGCGTGCACGCCGTCTCGCTCAACTACCGCGACCTGATGATCGCGCAGGGTCGGTACCTCAAGACCTCGGGCCGGCCCGTGGTCCCCGCGTCCGACGGCGCGGGCAAGGTCGTGGCCGTGGGTCCAGGGGCAGAGCGCTTTCGCGTCGGCGACCGGGTCCTCACGAGCTTCTTTCCTCGTTGGATCGACGGGCATCCGACCCTCGCCAACAGCGGCGTGACGCTGGGGGCCAGTTCGGACGGCGTGCTCGGCGAGGAAATCGTGCTGCACGAGGACGCGTTCGTCCCGATGCCGTCCCACCTGGATTTCGTCGAGGCATCGACGCTGCCCTGCGCCGCCGTCACGGCCTGGAACGCGATGTTCGTCGCCGCCGACCTCAAACCCGGACAGACCGTGCTGCTGCAGGGCACGGGGGGCGTGTCCATCTGGGCGCTGCAGTTGGCGCGTGCGGCCGGGCTGCGCGCGGTCGTCACCTCCTCCAGCGACGCCAAGCTGGCCCGGGCCCGCGAGCTGGGCGCGCACGCGACCATCAACTACCGCACCACCGTCGAATGGCAGGAGGAGGCATTGCGTCTGACCGATGGGGTCGGTGTCGACCTGGTGCTCGACGTGGGCGGCGACGACACGCTGACACGCTCGTTGGCGGCGGTCCGTCACGCCGGGACCGTGGCAGTGGTCGGCGGTCTGAGCGGAATGGGCGGCGCGAGCCTCTCGCCGCTGGCGCTCATCGGCGGCGGCAAGCGTCTGGTCGGCATCTACGTGGGCAGCCGCAAGTCCGCCGAGGACCTCTATCGCTTCGTCGAAACGGCGCGCACGCGCCCGGTGATCGATCGCGTGTTCGCCTTCGGGCAGGTGCGGGAGGCCTACCAGCATCTCGCCGAAGGGCGGCATTTCGGAAAGGTGGTGATCGATGTCGACGCGTGACTGACCGGCCCCTCGGGCGGCGTGGCCGCCCGAGGGGCGCGAGGCCACGGGCTAGCCCCTGGCCTCCTCGTGCTCCATCTCCTTGTTGAGGAAGTAGTTGAGCGCAGTGCGGATCACCGCGATGGCCGCGAGCTTGCCGATGCGGTCCCACGTGGGGGCGATGGAGGTGGAGAGGATGTCCGCAGCCAGTTGCAGCTCGAGCGCCAGGGTGAGGTAACGGGCGAACACGATGCGCACCGGGGTGAAGTTCTGGCCCCGCTGGTGCAACGCGTGCCGCACGAGGCCGATGATGGCGACGACCAAGCCCACGGCGATGACGAGCGCGCCCAGCGTCTCGACGAGCAGCCGCAGCCATTCGACACCGGCACGCACTTGGTCTTCCACCTCGTGGAACATCGCTTCCCTCCAGGTCTGCGCTCCGTCCGTCGGTCACCCGCCCGGCTTGGGGGCGCGAGGTCGATCGGCACATCGCATGCCATGATGGGAAGACGCGGGCATGAGCCGCAGGAGGGACATCGCCGCATGCGCATCGGCCTCATCTCGGACACCCACAACCTGCTGCGCCCGCAGGCGCTGGCCTGGTTGCAAGGGTGCGCGCACATCGTGCACGCGGGCGACATCTGCGCGCCCCACGTGTTGACGGCGCTCTCGGCGCTCGCGCCCGTGCACGCGGTGCGGGGCAACAATGACGTCGGGGACTGGGCGGAGGGGCTGCCCGAGGCGCTGACGGTGGAGCTGGGCGGCGTACGCCTGCACGTCGTCCACGATCTCAAGACCCTTGCGCTGGATCCGGTCGCGCAGGGCATCGACGTGGTGGTTTCGGGCCACTCGCACCGGCCCCTCGTGGAGCAACACGGCCCGGTGCTCTACGTGAACCCGGGCAGCGCCGGGCCGCGACGCTTCAAGCTGCCGGTCAGCGTGGGGGAGCTGCGCATGGAGGACGGCAAGGTCCGCGCGCAGCTCGCCGAGCTGGCGGCTTGAGAGCTGCGGCACCGTCAGGCGTCCGAGACCGCCACCGTCCTGCGCACCCACTCCGGCCGGGCCAGCGCCTCGGCGAGCACACGGCCCACCTGCCGCCGCGCCACGCGCATCCCGCGCACCTCGCCTTCCGGCGAGACGTAGGGCGGTGTATCGCGCGGTTCGTCGGTGAGGTTGACCGGCTGCACCAGGGTCCACGCGAGTGCGCTGGCGCGCACGGCTTCTTCCTGCCGCTCGGTGTCGTCGATCTGCGGCTTGAGCACCGCGGCGAAGAAGAGCTTGTACAGCGGCGGCAGGCGGTCGCGCGTCTCGCCCACGCCAAAGGCGCTCAACACCACGAGCCTGCTCACCCCGTGCTGCTGCATCGCGCCCAGCGCATGGCGCGTGCCGGCCGAGCGCACGTCCATCCGCGTGGTGCGGGGCCCCGACAGTCGCACGCGCAGCGCCGGCTCCGTGATGCCCAGCGTCACCACGACCGCGTCCTGACCGCGCACCGCCTGCCCGACCTGCTGCGCGTCGAGGACGTCGCCGAACACGACCCGCAACCCCGGGCGCGGCGGCAGGGCCTGCGGACGGCGTGCCAGCGCGGTCACTTCATGGCCCTGCGCCAGCAAGGCCTCCATCGCGGCGCGTCCCGATCCTCCGGTCGCGCCCATCACCAGTACCTTCATCGTCGGCTCCTTTCACGGGTGTCGTTTAACCGTGAAACCAGTGTCGTTGCCGGACGCCGAACGATCCATGCCGGTGCGTCCTCGTTTCATGCTCGAACGTCCAGAACGTCTGGACATGCGGGCAGCCGCGGCGCACAGTGCCTCCATGGACATTCCCGATCTCTGGCGCGAGACCGACCCGCTGGCCGAAGCGCTGCAAGGCCTGCGCATGGAAGGCGTCTTCTACTGCCGCTCGGACTTCACGGCGCCCTGGGCCCTGCGGCTGCCGCCCCTGCCCGGCTGCCTGCTCTTCCACGTGGTGACGGCGGGGCGGTGCTGGCTGGATATACCCGGCGAGCCGACACGCCTACTGCAATTGGGCGATCTCGTGCTGGTGCCTTGCAGCGCCGGTGCCGTTGCCTCCGCCCAAGGCCACCGGCTCTCCAGCGCCCCGGGCGTGCCGGCCGTGGACCTCTTCGACATCCCGCGCGAGGTGAGCAGTGGGTGTTACGAGGCGATCCGGTACGGCGCGGGCGGCGAGGCCACGCAGATGATGTGCGGCGCGATCCGCTTCGAGCAGCCCGCCGCGCGCCACCTCGTCTCGCTGCTGCCCCGTGTGTTGCACATCGAGTCGTGGCGCCCGCCGCACCCGGAGTGGATGCACCAGACGCTGCGATTCATGGCCGCCGAGGCCCAGCAGCTGCGTCCGGGCGGCGAGGCGGTGCTGACGCGGCTGGCGGACGTGCTGGTGATCCAGGCGCTGCGGGCCTGGATGGAGCAAGCCCCGGCGGGGGGCGGAGGTTGGCTGGGGGCACTGAAGGACCGGCACATCGGACGGGCGCTGGCGCGTCTGCACCGCGAGCCGGCACGCGCATGGACCCTGGCCGGTCTCGCCGAGGCGGCGTGCATGTCCCGCTCGGCCTTCGCGGCACGTTTCACCGCCCTGGTCGGCGTGCCGCCGATGCAGTACCTGGCCCAGTGGAGGATGCAGCTCGCGCATGGCGAGCTGCAGGCGGGCCAGGCGAGCGTGGGCGAGCTCTGCCAGCGCCTGGGCTACCGGTCGGAAGCGGCTTTCAGCCGGGCGTTCAAGCGTTGCATCGGCCTGCCGCCCGGCACGGTGCGGCGTCAGGGCGCCGGCCGGTGACCGGCGCGCTCAGGGGGCCGGAATCTCGGTGGGCGGGCGCGGCTGCCCCTGCGTCAGCGAGGGCGATACCGGCTCCTCGCGCCCCATCCCGGCCGAGGAGCGCCGTTGCTGCCGCACGCGGGCGAGCAGGCCGTCGCGCCCGCCAGCGGCACGCCACATGAGGGCGGCGCCTGCGGCAAGCGACAACAGCCGCCCCAGGGGGGAACCGGGGTGGCGGGTGAAGAGCCAGAGGCCGACGCCGAAAGTGACCCAGTGCTCGCCCGGCAGGCTCGCGCGCGCGGCATCGCGCTGGCGCAGCCGCTGCCAGCCGGATGCGAGGGACCCGCCGGTGCCCGGCGAGGCACGGCGGCGCAGGTCGGCGGACATCGCCGCCTGAGCCCCCCACGAGGCCTCGCGCCCGCCTGCATCGTGTCCGGCGGACGCGCCCGCGCCGCTGTCCCGGTCCATTCCCGTCATCGGCAGTGGACCGCCGCTGTCGCTGCGTACCTCGGGCGAGACGAGCACGCCGCTCGCCCCCCCGCGGTCGATGCGCTGCTCGCGCACGCCCAGGCCCTGGGGCCCACTGGCGTCGAGATCGGCAGGAAAGGCTCCGCTGGGACGCCCGGCGTCGGGCGGGCTGGTGTCGTCGGGGCGGGAAGAGGTGTCAGGGGTGGCCATCGGGGACTCATCGAAGAGGGTTGCGTCACCCGATGGCAGCAACGGGGGTGCCCGCGAGGGGCCGCCCCCGTTCTTGCGCGGTGCAAAACCGACCTGTCAGGCCGTCTGCTGGATCCCGGCGATCGCCCAGTCGCGGCTGCCGTCGACCGGTCGCACCAGGTGCCAGATCTCGTCGAACGGCTCGGCGGCACCCTGGCTTTCCTCGCGGACCAGGCCGCGATAGCGCACGCTGACGATCTCGCGGTCGTCCTCGCGGGTGAAGTCCACCACCTCGGCGTCCAGCTGCAGCACGTCGGTCTGCTGCGCCTGGCCAGCGCGCTCTTGCAGGTCCAGCCGTGCCGCGGCGAACATCTCCGGCGTGGTGAACCGGCGCAGGTCGTCGAGATCGCCGGCATCATTGGCCGCCTGCATGCGGATGAAGACCAGCTTGGCGATGCGCTCGAAGCCCTCGCAGTCGAAACCGGCGGGCAGCACCGGCGAGGCCGCGGCGGCGGAGCCCTCCACCGCGGCAGCGCCGGCCGCAGCCGGCGTCCAGGCCGCCGGCGTGCGCGCCATGGGCGCCGCGTCCGGGACCGCGCCGCCGTGGGCGCCTTGCCAGGCCTCGCGACGCACCGGCGCGGCGGGAGCGAAGCGGCGCATCAGGAAGCGGATCACGAAGAAGGCGGCCAGCAGGAGCAGCACCAGCGTCAGGAAATTCGCGAACGCCGGGCCCAGCCCCAGGTGGCTCATCAGCGCCGCCAGACCGAGACCGGCCGCCAGACCTGCCAGAGGGGCCATCCAGGAGCGCCGCGCACCTTGTGCCGCCGCAGCCCCTGCCCCCGTGGCAGCGGCGCCGGCCGCCGGAGCCTGCTGCTGCGCGGGGGTCGCATTCTGGCCCTGGGCGGGCTGTTGAGGCGTGGCCTGCTGCTGTGCCGGACGATCCGGCATCGTGCGCTTCATGCCCGCGGCACCGCCGCCACCCAGGCGACGGGCGTCCGCCTCCAGGGGGGCCATCGCGACGCCGACGCTCAGCAGGGCCGCGAGGCCGACCGACAACCACGATTTCATGAGAGCTCCTTGGTGCACACGCACCGTCAAGACGACGAATGGTACCGAGTTTCAGTCGACCCGCCGCCAGCGCCGAAGTTCCCCCGGCGCCCCGCGCCGTCAGCTCGCGCCGCCTGCCGGAGGAGGCGCGGCCGTGCCACTGCCCGGGGCCGTGGTGCCATCGGCCGGGCCGGTGGTGGCATTCGGGGCCGCGGGCGTGCCGCTGGCCCCCGGGGCGCTCGCGGTGCCGGAGGGGGCGGTGGCCGCCGGGCCGGCGCCGGGTTCGGTGGAGGGTGCCGGCGCGCTGTCCGTCGTCCTCGGCAACACGGGCGGTTGCTCGCGGTCGCAGGCGGCCAGCGGGACGACCGCCGCCACGGCGAGGACGACCGCGGCCAGTCGGGAAGCAGGGTGGTTCATGGCAGCTCCTTCATCAAGGGCGAGCCGGCACGAGCCGGCAGTCGGAACTGCGGCAGGCATCGTGCCCGGGTGGGGCCGGGAGTCGAAGCACAGCGTAGGCGGATCCGGCGTGCCC
>DATMBN010000088.1:0-87276 GCA_035559275.1 Burkholderiaceae bacterium | reverse complement strand
CACCCGCGACTCGGTGGTCGCCAGCAGCGGCGGAGCGTCGAACACGATGATCCGGTCCGAATACTTGTGCGCCAGTTCGTCGAGCAGTTGCTCCATCGCCGCGCTCGCGAGCAGCTCGGTCGAATGGGTACAGGGTGTGCCCGCAGGCAGCACCGTCAGCTTGGGGATGTTCGTACGCAGCAACACATCCGCAAGGTCCAGCGCCGGGTCGTTCAGCAGGTCGAGCAGACCCCTGGCCTGAGGCTCGTCGACGCCCAGGCGTTGCATCACGGAGGGCCGGACCACGTCTGCGTCGACGAGCAGCACGGTCTTGTCGACCTCCATGGCAATGCTCAACGCGAGGTTGATGGCGGTGAACGTCTTCCCTTCGCCTGGCATCGCGCTGGTCACCAGGATCAGGTTGGCCCGTTCGACCGGCGCCGCCGAGTCTCCCTGGACGTTCTTGATCAGGGGCCGCTTGATCACGCGGAATTCGTCCGCGAGCTCGCCCGATGGTTGCCCGGGCACGAGGAAGCCGGCCTGGCCCAGCGACGACAATGCCAGCTCGACCCTCCTCGAACGGCGAGGGGGGGCCGGGTCACCGGCCGGCTCCGCCGCCGAAAGAGGCGGAGCAGCGCCCTCGTCCGGCCCACCAGGAACGGCCCGCAGGATCACCCCCTGACCGCTCTTGTGCGCGGTCTTGGCCAGCGCGTCCACCTCGTCCCGGGTCAGGCCAGCGGCCGCCCAAGGCACTTCGACTCCCGCGCGCTGCAATTCTTCCAGCCGCTTGGCCGCCTGCTCGATGATGCTCATCGACTCTTCCTTTCCTACAGACGACCCTGGATCGCCACCCAAGCCAGCCAGCCGGCATTGGCTACCAGAAACAGCCCGACCGCCCCGCTGAAACCCACGAGCGCTCGCCGCCGCGCAACGCGCATGGAGTTGTTGAGCACCAGGGAGACCGTCCCCAGCACCGGCCGCCCGGAGAGTTCCCTCAGCGCGCGTTCGCTGTCGAACGAAGGGCTGAGCTGCGCAAGGCCGAACGCCGTGGCAATGCCTGCGCCAATGGCGGCGAGCACCGACAGGACCGCGAGCACCTTGCGGTTGGGGAACACGGGCGTGGGTGACACACGCGCGGGCTCGACGAGGCGGAAATCGGTAAGCTGGGACGACTGGTCGATCTTCACGCCCAGCGAGGCCGCCTCCCGGCGAGCCACAAGTTGCTCGTAGTTCTTGCGGATCACGTCGTAGTCCCGGTTCAGCTGGGCCAGTTCGGCCTCCACCTGCGGAATCCGGGTGGCCAAGGCACGGGTCTGGTCGAGGCGGCTTTGCTGCGCATGCAACTGGGTGCGCAACGAGGCGACGTTCGCCTCGGCGTCGGCGAGCGACATGCGGATGCGCTGGAACACGGGGTTGGTGGCCGCCCCCCTTCCCTTGCCGTCGCCCTTGGCCAGGGATTCCCGGCGCTTTTGCTCCTCGATCTGGGCGATCGTGCGGCGGGTCGCCACGACGTCGGGATGCTCCTCGGTATACCGTCGAAGCAGGTCGTCGAGCTGACGCCGCTGAGCGTCCAGACGCGCGTCGATCTCGGAGACCGGAATGGCGCCGTTGACCGGCAGGGATTCCAGCGGGAGTTGCGGATCCTCGGACGAAAGCTCCCGGCGCAGCGCGTCGCGCGACTGCTCGGCGGCACTGAGCTCGATCCGCAGGCGCCCGACCTGGTCGGACAGCTCGGAGATCCGCGTGAAGTAGTCCTGATTGGACACCCCCGACACACCGAAGTTGCGCAGCTTGAAGTCCTTGAGCCGGTTCTCGGCTTCGACCAGCTTCTGCTCATACTCGGCGATCTGCTCGTCGATGAAGCGGCTGGCTTCGAGCGAGTCCCGGGTCTTGGTGCCGATGCTCGACTCCATGAACAGGTTCACGAGGCTTTCCACCAGGCGACGTGCGCGCTCGGGATCGGTGTCCCGGTAGCTGACGGTATAGAGGTTGCCCCCACCACTGGGAGTGACCTTGATCTTCTCCATCAGCCGCATCACCGCTTTCTCGCGCTTGCGAGGATCGGCCGGTGCGAGCGCGATGTCCGGCGCGTCCATGAGCCGCTCGACGTTGGGCCTCGAGATGAGCGTGCGCGCGAGCATGCGCACCTGCTGGTCGATGTCAGGCTGGAACGCCAGGCCGGCCATCAAGGGTTTGAGCACCGACTGCGTGTCGACATAGACGCGCGAGGTGGCCTCGTAGCGGTCCTCGATGAGAGCGACCCCCGCAATGCCCAGCAGCGCGACGAGGCTCGCCGCGGCCAAGCCGACCCATCGACGACGCCAGGTCCCCCGCAGTACGGCCCTGATATGGCGAATCACCTCTGTCGTATCCATCCGAGTCCCGTCGGTCCTGGCGGCCTGTTGTCAACTCGATGCTGGTGCGCGACCGCTCGCTGCACACCCGCGACCTGCTCACCCTCGCCATCGGCCGGGCGAGGCGGAAGGCGGGCCACCCGCCTCCCGGGATCACACCAGACCCCGGCCTCGCCCTCGTTGGGTCGGGCGGTCGTTCACCCCGCTCAGAACCAGCTCTGCGGGACGATGATGATGTCGCCTGGCTTCACCGCGACGTTGGCCGAGATGTCGCCGCGCTTCAGGAGATCCTTCAACCGCACGCTGTACTGCTTGCCGCTCTCCGAGCCGCGCACGAGCACGGCTGCGTTGCCGTCTGCGAAGTCGGTCAGACCGCCGGCCTGGATCATCACGTCGAGCACCGTCATTCCCTGGCGGAAAGGCACCGCCTGCGGGCGCGCGGCCTCGCCGACGATGCGGATCTGCTCGGAGAAAGTCCCTTGGAAGTTGCTCACGACGATGGTGACCACCGGGTCGCGGATGAACTTGGCCAAGGCCCTCTCCACCTCGCGCGACAGGTCCGCCGGGCTGCGGCCGGCCGCCATCACGTCTTCCACCAAAGGGGTGGAGATACGCCCGTCCGGGCGCACGGTGACGGTGGCCGAAAGTTCTGGATTGCGCCAGACCACAATGTTCAGCGTGTCGAGCGCGCCGATCTTGTAGCGGTGGTCCGGGGTTTCCGCCACTTGCGGTGCCGGCGGATGGCTGGAGGTGGTGCCACAGGCCTGGAGCAGGAGAACGGCCATGATGGCGAGCAGCTGCGCCGCACTGCGGTACAGCCGGAGGGAAACGGTCGGGTTCATGGCGATCCTTCCAGAGACTTCGGCGGGAGGGAGGGAGCGAAGGGTCAATGCGCACCTTCACGGAACAACACGACGCTCACCGTCTCGATGAGCACGAGCACGTCGAGGAACAGCGAGTTGTTCTTGACGTAGTAGAGGTCGAACTGGTGCTTGCGTCTGGCATCCTCGACCGTGGAACCGTAGCTGTAGCGCACCTGCGCCCAACCCGTGACGCCCGGCTTGACGCTGTGGCGCAGGTCGTAGAAGGGGATTTGCTCACGCAGCTCCTGCACGAAGCTGGGCCGCTCCGGGCGCGGACCCACCATGCTCATCTCGCCCTTGAGCACGCTCAGGAGCTGCGGTAGCTCGTCGATGCGGGTCTTGCGGATGAGTCGACCGACGCGGGTCACGCGGGCGTCGTTCTTGGTGGCCCAGCGCGCGACTCCGTCCTTCTCTGCGTCGGTGCGCATGCTGCGGAACTTGAGGCACATGAAACGCCGGCCACCCAGCCCGACGCGCTCCTGCCGGTAGATGATGGGGCCCGGGCTGTCCAGCCGGATGGCGATCGCGGTCAGGACCATGACCGGCGCTGCCACGGTCAGCAGGATCAACGAGCTGGCGATGTCGAAGATGCGCTTGGCAGTCCGACGCGCGGGGCCCTGGACGAACCCCTGGCTGTAGACCAGCCAGCTGGCCTTGAGGCTGTCGATGGGTACCTCTGCCTTCGCGCGCTCGTAGAAACCGGCCAGGTCCAGGATAGGGGTGCCGCGGATGCGGCAGGCCAGCAGCTGATCGATGGGCACGCCGCCGCCACGCTGCTCCCTGGCCGCGACGATGATCTCGTCGACCCCGTGGCGCTCGACCAGGTCTTCGAGCGACTGCTCACGAGCGAAGATGCGCGTGCCAGCCAGCCGGCCATCGACCGGGCCGGCGGTGGGATAGAAACCGACCACCCGACGCTGAAGGCGCGGCAGCGTCTTGAGGTCCTCGGCGACGCTCCAGGCTTCCGCTCCGGTGCCCACGATGAGGACTCGTGGCACGCCGACCAGGCGGCTGATCAGCGCCACGGCCAGGCGCACGACCACCAGGCCGACGAGCAGGTAGAGCATCGCGCTGATGACGACGTAGCTGGCCGATTGGCTGTCGAGGTCCGACTCGAGGACGACGTAGGCGATGTAGGCACCGACGACCAGCGCCAGGAGCGCACGGCGGACGACACGGCCGAAGCCCATCGCGACGGCTGCCTGCCGGTACAGACCGACGAAGGCGTAGAGCAACAGCATCGCCGCGGCGAAACCGAGCGCGTGCACCCAGGGTGCGTGACCGAGGCGCGCCGCCATCTCCGCCGGGTTCGCGCCTCCCTGCTGCAGCGCCGAGAAGACAAATACCGCAGCGAAATAGCACAGCAGGCTGTCGGCCAACAGCTCGAGCAGCGTCGACAAAGCGACGTGGTGCTGAAACAAGCGGAACACCCTCATGACCCCTCCGTGCAAGCGCACCCCCTTGCCGTAAAGGTGTGCAAACGTTGCAACGATTCTGACCGGAGGGGGTTTTTGGACAATCCACCAAACAGGGGTCAGGCCCCCCCGAACTGAGGGATCGCGAGATGCACGCACGCGGTGCATGCACCTGGCGTCCCTGTCCGCTCAACCACCGGTGGATCGGCCGTTCCGGAAGGCTTGCGCGTAGCGGAAGACCATCGCGGCACGCGAGCGCACGCCCAGCTTGCAGTAGATGGTCTTCAGGTACGAACGCACGGTGAATTCGCTGATGTGCAGACGGTCGGCCACCTGCTTCGTGAGGTAGCCCATGCAGATCAACTGCACGATCTGCAGTTCCCGGTTGGTCAGCAGGTCGCGCATGTCGGGTTCGCCTGGCCCGGGATCGTCCCTCTGCGAAGCGGCTGGCAACGGCTCGCACCGTACCAGCGCGTACCGTTGTCCGCCGAGATCGAAGTGCACGATCTCGCCCGACGCGTAAGACAGCCTCGTCCTTGTGCCGTTGCGTTCGGCGCTGTGCCTGGGCACCACTCCGGTCACGCGCAGCAGGCGACATTGCTGTCCGTCGATCAGCAGGGTCCCCATGTCATCGAGCCCTGCCAGGCTCTCGAGCGGGGCCCCAGCGGCGGCGTTCATCTCGGACGATCCGTGATGCACCCCCTGCCACGGCGGCGTAGGCCCCTTCGGCTTGCAGTCCTCCAAAGTGCCGGCCCTTCGATGCGGGACCAGTCGCCATAGATCGCTTGGAACTGCATGTCGGCCTCCCCAGGTGCCGGTCGGAACGCCGGTCGTTGTCCTATCTCTGTTTTCGGCGTTCGCGGCGTGCGCGTCAAGCTGCTCGAGGCAGAAACCAGGCACCCTTTTGGGGGTACCGATTTGAGGGAGCACCAACGGGCGAGCCACTTCCCGCTGGCGACAACGCGGCATTGAGGATCGAGGTCGCGCTTCCTAGAGTGGGTCCACAGGATTGCGACTTGGATGCAGCGATCGACACGGAGGCACTCGATGCAGACCCCTTTCGACACCGGTGTGGGTGACGAGGCCGACGCCCTGACTGAAGGCGAGTCGGCCGACGCCGCCCTGGAGGGCGAGGAAATGGCAGCTGCGGATCTCGCAGGACTTGCTCCCGATGCACAAGGCCTCGCCTTCGACGATATGGACGCGGCCACGGGCGAAGGCTTCGATACCGAGGTGGCGGACGATGCCGCTCTCTGGAATGCATTCGAGGAAGAGATCGCGGACGGCCTGGACGCATGGGACGAGGACGAGTTCTTCGGTCGCCTGCTGGGGGGACTGGGCCGTGCGGCCGGCATCGTGGGACGCGGCATGGGAGCCGCCGCACGCGGCGCCGGCCGGTTGCAAGGAGCGGCCCGGCAGGCAGGGCGCGTCGCAAGCCAGGCGGGCCGCGTCGCACAGGCCGCCTCGCCCGCCGCGCTCGCCGCGGCGCGGCTCGCACGGATGCTCGGGGCACCGGGCTTGGCCGCAGGACTCGGTCAGGCCGCCCAGTTGGCGCGAGGCTCCGCAGGCATCACGAGGCGCGCCGCGGGCTTGGCCGGTGCGGTGGGCCATGCGGCTGGAAACGCGCAAGGCCTTTTCGGCCAGCTGAGCCAACTGCTCTCGCAGAGCGACAGTGCAGAAGAGGCGTTCGACGCCGTGGCCGACCTGTACGAGAACGAGGGCATGGACGAGGCCTTGCCGGCGCTGGTCGGACTGGCTGCACGCACTGCCGCGCGCGGACTGGGGCTGCGCAACGTCGCGCAGCTCTCGCAGGCGGCCCGGCGTGACTTGGTCCGGGGGGTAGCGGCCGCGGCCCGGGAGTTTGCGCGCGCAGGCGCCGCCGGGCCGGACGTGCGTGTGCTGCCTCGCCTCGCCCGATCGGCCGCACGGGTCGCCCAGGCGCGCGTGCCCACGCCGCAGCAAGCGGTGCGAACGGTGAGACGCGGGTTGCCAGCGGCCGCACGGCGCGTCGCCCGCAATCCCGCGATTGCTAGGCGTGTCACGAGTCCTGCGCCGCTGACGCGCCCCACCGATCTGGGCCGCGGCCATCCGGGGCAACGGCCCCGGGCGCCGCGTACTTACCGTTTCCACGGGCCGGTGACGCTCACGATCACCCCCCAATGACCTGCGCTGAAAGGAGCGAACCATGGACCGTTTCGAATCCGACGTGATGGAAGACCTCATGTACGACGCCGCCGAAGGGCCCGCGCGCACCGCGGCTTTCGACGAGTACGACGAGGGTGACACCTATGACGAGTACGACGAAGGCGACGAGGGTGATGACGAGTTCTTGGGGCGCGTTCTCGGCGGGGCCGCCGGGCAGAGCGGCGGCGGACAGCAGTTCGACGAATGGGAAGAAGGCGACGAGTACGAGGCGGCGGACGAGTACGACGACTTCGACGCGGCCGGCGAGGACTACGACGCGTACGACGAAGGCGATCCGATGGAGGAGATGGTCGCGGACGCGATGGACGCGGGTGACGGTGACGAGTTCTTCCGCCGCCTGGCCGGTATCGCGCGCAGGGTGGGACGAGGCATCGGCCAAGTCGCGCGCACCGTCGCCCCGATCGCCAGCATGATCCCCCTGCCCCAGGCACAGCTGGTCGGCCGGCTCGCGAACGTGGCCGGCCGCCTGCTTGCCGACGGTGCGGACGAGTACGAGGCCTTCGACGAACTGGTCGACGGGCTGGACGAGGACGGCATCGATGCCGCGGCGCCGGTGCTGGCGGGCATGGTGCTGCGACGAGCGGTGCCCGCAGTCGCCCGCGCCGCGGCCCCCGTGAGGCGCGCCGCGGTGCATGGCGTGACGCAGGCGGTGCGACAGGCGGTACGCCGTCAGGGTCCGCCGGCGGCGCGGGCCGTGGCGCGTGCCGTGCGGGCCACCCGGCGCGTGGTGCAGCAGCGCAGGATGCCGCCGCGCGCGGCTGCCCGGGTCGTGCGCACCGCCGCCCAGCAAGTCGCACGCCGCCCTCAGGTCGCGCGCCGCCTCGCCCGACCGCTCGTGCCCGCGGCACGCCGCGCCACCCCCAGGGGACAAGCGGCCAGGGTGGTCGCCCGCACCGTGGCCCCGATCGCACGCCAGGCCGCGGCCAGCGGTCCTGCCGCCCGGCGGGGCGGGATCGGCGGCGGTTGCCCGCACTGCGCCGGTCGGCGCCTGCGGTTGCGTGGCCCGGTGACGATCACGATCCGGGCGCGCTGAGCAGGAACGCGGAGGAGCAACGCCATGGACCTGCGCCGTTTCCTGCGGGCCAAGATCACCGGGCTGTCCGCCCGCCTCGATCGACTGGCACGCATCGACAACGCCTTCGTCGGCCTGAGGCCGCAGGACATGCCCTACGCCCCCTCCCCGCGCCACTTCGAGGTCGCGAACGAACGACTGGGGCGGGTCGAGGCCACGATCCGCCGTCGCTTCGACGAGCTGCTGCAGGGATGGGAACAGCGCCCGCCCCAGCGTGTCCTGGTGGACGTCGCGCTCGTCGAGCGCGAACTCGATCGTGCGCGCCGGCTGTTCGGTATGTTCTACGAGGTCTTCTCGCAGCGCGGCACCAGCTACGGCCCTTCGCTGGCCGCGCACGATGCCATCGCGGAGGACTGCTACCGCGCGGTGCGCCAGGCAGCGCCACGCATCTTCGGGGCGCCACTGCTCAAGCCGGTGTGCTACATGGAGCACGGCTACTCGCCGGCGACGATGCGTCGGGGCGTGCAGCTCAGCCGCCTGCTGGGCGAGGCCAACCCCTTCCCGCTCATCCGCATCCCGTGGGATCGAGACCAGCCATGGCAGTCGGTCTTTCTGCACGAGGTGGCGCACAACCTGCAGGCCGACCTCGGCATCTGGCAGGAGAACCGCCAGGCCGTGCTGCGCCGCGTGATGGGCATGTCCCGTGATCCATTCCTTGCCACCGTCTATGGTCGCTGGCACAAGGAGGTCTTCGCGGACCTGGCGGCCATCCTGCTCGGCGGTCCGGCCGCGGCCTGGGGCATGGCCGATTTCCTGGCACACCCGCAGCCAAGGACGATGACCTATCGCCCCGGCGGCGCGCACCCCACCGCCTACCTGCGCGTGTACCTGCTGGCGGAGATGATGCGACGCATGGGTTTCGCGCGCGACGGCACGCGGTTGCTGAGAGTCTGGCAAGGCCTCTACAGCGCCCGCCGGGGCCACCGGATTCCGGCACCTCTGATGCAAAGCGCCCCGAGGCTCGTGCCGGCCGTCGTGGACGAGATTGCTTTCCAGACGCGCCGCAACCTCGCGCAGCGTGCGCTCGCGGACATCATCCCGTTCCGGCGGGAGGACGAAGAGGCCATCCGCGAGGGCGCGCGGCAGTTGTCGGAAGGCGCGCGGCCCGACCTGCCGCCACGCCACCTGCTGAGCGCCGCGCACTACGCACTCGAGAAAGGGCGCGTCGCGCCCCAGCGCCTGGCCCGGTCGGTGGTGACACAACTGACCGCCCATCTCGACCACCGGAGACCCGCTGCACAAGCCCAGGTCGTCCGGCTCGCCGCGTGAGGCGGACGAGGCACGCGAAAGCCCAGCAGCCCCAATACGAGCACATCCTGGAAAGGTAGCCCACCATGAATGCACTGCCCAACGCGACAGCACGCCGGGACGACGGCGCCGCAGTGAACATCGACGCCATGCTGCGACGCGAACTGAAGATCGGTGACCCTCGCGACCCGCAACAGGTGGCGCAGGCGCTCGCCCTGCGGTATCAGTCGCAGCCGCGCGCCCAGGCGATCGCCGGCGAGGCCCGTGGTCTGCCCTTCCTGCACACCCCGATCCCGCGCGGTCCTGAGACCCCCCCGCGCGTGGCCACCGACGTCGACCTCGAGCAGGCACGCGACGACGTGCGGCTGGATCTGGAGAAGCTGGTCGCGGACAACCTCAACAAGGACATCCGCCCCGAACTGGAAGGCTGGCAGACGGTGCTGCAGCGCGCGATCGACGAAGGCGTGGCCGCGGCCCGTTTCGGGCTCGACCCGCACAAGCGGGACACGGCGTTCGCGATGCGGCGCCAGCTCGGCGACTATGCGCGTCTGGCGCGGCTGATCGGTGCGCTCACGCCCGCGCTGAACCGCTGCTTCCGCAACCTCGCGATGAGCCTGGACGAGGTGTCGTCGGTGTTGCTCGTGCTGATGGGCGAATCGATGGCGAACATCGGCTTCGCGGGGGGGCGCTTCCTGCTGCAGACCCCGTACGCGGAGCTGCAGGCACGCCGCGACGCGGTGCTGAACGCGTTGCGGATGCTCGAAGGCGTCGGCAGCACGCCCTCTTCCTCCGGCTGGCCACGCGGACTGCGGGCTTACCGCCAGCTCAGCCTCGTGCTCGAGTCGCGCGGCCAGGGCGACTTGCGCTCGCTGATGAACGAAGCCGAACTGGCGCGCACCATGGACGAGCTGGTCCAGCTCGCCAGCGGCAACACCCCGCATGGACTGCGCGCGATCGGTGCCACCGCCTGGGCCCCGCTCAACCGCATGCAGCGCTTCGTCTACGGCACGTTGCGCCAGGTGGCGCCGTCGTCCAGCGAACTGGCGACGCTACACGAGGCGTTGATGCTGTTCCTCGACGGGTTCGCGCCGGCCGGCGGTTTCCGGCTGCTGCGGATCTCGCGCCCCACCGTGCTGAACTACGGCCTCTACGGCTCGGCCAACATCTCCGCGGCCGAGCGCAGACTGATGGAGCTGGTGAATCGACGCGGGATGCTCGCACGCGAACTCGACTGCCTGACCGATTGTGTCCACGACCGCGACACGGTGCTCGCGCAGATCGTCTACGACAAGCTCCTCTACTGCATCGACCGGGCGATCGACTACTACAGCGTCGGTGATGCCGACTTCGGCCTGCCCGAAGCGCGCGCCGCCGCCTTCAGCCATCTGATCGACGCGTGCCTGCCGACCCATTGGCCCTGGTCCTGGCGAGGCCCGTCCGGCACGGACCCGGCCACTCTCATCCAGCCTCCCGGCTACATCCCGCAGGTTGCTTCGGCGCCGGCGCGTATCGCCGCCATCCGCGCGCACCTGGCGGCGATCGCCCAGCTCCTGCGCCCCACGGAAGGAGCCGGCGTGACCTATCTCGACACCGTGTGGTGGGACGAGACCGCGTCTGGCTACCGGGCCCTGCTGGAAGAGAACAAAGCCTGGGACCAGCAGCCGACGGAGCTGCGCTTCCCCAAGGTCGTGCGCGACGAGCTCGTGGTTGCACGCCGCGCCGACCGCGAGTGGTATGCCCTCGTGTCCCAGATGACGGCCGGCTGCATAGGCGCCGACGACGCCTTGCGCGAAGGCGTGCCCACCGCGCCGCGCACTGGCTGCCTCACGCTCGTGCTCGACCGGGCGCTGGACGACGTGCGCGAGAAGAGCAAGGGCAAGGCCGACGGCGCCTTGCTGCTCGAGGAACCCAGCGTGCCCATGCACATCGAGGAAGCCCTGCACGGCATCGGCACCTCGGTCAAGAAGATCGCCGACAAGTTCTGAAGGAGCCCATCATGGCCTGGATCTCACTGCCCGAGGAAAGCCGGGAGGTCGCGCCGCCTACCTGGTCCCTGCGAGGCCTGCTCACGCCGTTGGCCGAGGTACCGGTGGCCATCCGCGCGACCGCCCCCACGCCTGCACCCGCAGGATCGCCCGCCACGACACCTCTTCCGGAGCCGGACGCGCGATCGCTGCCCTATCTCCTGCGCCTGAACGCGGCCCGCGACGTGCTGTGCGACCAGACACCCCCGACCAAGCGTGGGAAAGTGGACCTCGAGGAGATCAACCGCCGCCTGGCCGACCAGTTCCAGCAGAGCCCCGCCGGATGGGAAGCGGCACTGGAGCGCCCGCTTGCCGACGCCTACCGCGCGGCCTTCGCCGCGCTGCCGGCAGGCGGCTTCGACGCCACCCGCATGGCCCGGCTGCGCGACATCGCGCAGTGCGAGATCGCGCTGATGCACAAGTTCGCCCGCACCGGCCCCGCGCCCACCCACGCGGCCACGACCGCCCCCTGATCCGCACGAGGAGCGCGCCATGAACTTCCAGACGACCGAGACCATCCAGCGGCTGTGGGAGAACTTCCTGCGCGACCAGCTCGCTTCGCTGCCGCCCGAGCAGCGCGACGCCGTCGCGACGCAGTTCGAGCAGCGATTGGGCGAGCTGATGGCCAAGACCGATGGTGGCGACGGCAGCTTCTTCGACCTCCTGGGGCTGGGGTCGCAAGGAGCTGTCGGCTTCGACCAGGTGGCTTACCCGCACGTGCAGCCGGACTTCGACGACGCGGTGGTCCCCAGTCAGCTCCATGCGGCCGCCGAGCTGTACTTCATCTACCAGCACGAGCGCATGAAGCTATTCGAAGTGGTCGAGACGCTGCTGCGACTCTTCCGCCTCGGCAAGATGCGCATCCAGCGCGGTCCCGGGGCGCGGGGCCTGTACCTGCTCGAGAAGTGGCGGCCTCTGCGCTATTCGAAGCAGGACCGCATGGTCGCCTACCGCCGCGCTTTCAACTACGGCACGGCGCAGGCGCCCGCGGGCGCGGTGGTCAACCGCAATTTCCATCGACAGCTGGTCGGCTTCATGGTCGCGGTGGGCCAGTACTTCCGCGACCTGCTGATCGGCGAGGTGATCCGTGGCGGACAGCTCATCGACCAGCGCCCCTTCGGCAGCATCGGCACCATCCAGCGCATCGGCCTGGACCTGCGCTACGCACTGGACCGCTCCACCTACGGCAACATCTTCGCGCTCGCGATGGAAACGGGCCACTACCTGGTCCAGGTGCTCAAGCTGCTGGACTCGCCCGACATCAAGAAGGCCTTCGATGCCAACACCAAGTGGGATGTGGTGGAAATCGTCTCCAACCGCTACCTGGGCGGCGTGGCCGAGCCCTCGCAGCGCGCCAAGATGGCCGAGAGCGGCCGGCGCATCCTGCAATTCGTCGCCGACAACGACTTCAGGACCGCCACCGACCCCATCCTCTTCCAGAGCACCGTGCGGCCGATGGGACCGCATGCGGAGGCGTGGATCGCCGCCTACCGCATGACCCCGGAAGGCCGCAGCTTCCCGGGCGTCACGCCCGCGCTGCAAAGCGTGCTGGGCATCGCGCAAGCCGCATGAGGACCTCCCGCCATGCGAGCGTCCGACCTCTCGCTCACCGTGCGCCAGCGCAAGCTGGCGTGCGTGATCGACCCAGCCCTCGCGCTCGGTCACCCGTGCGGGCCGGGGTTGGCGCTCAAGCTCGCGCAGGTGTTCGAGCCCTGGCTGACCCGTTCGTTCTGGCAGACGCTCGATGCCAGCGAGCTGCTGCTGCGCAGGCTCGATCGCGAGCTGCCCGCCCCCCGGCGGGCGCGGGTGGATCCCGACGCCCTGCTCGGCTGGCTGTCGCTGCGTGAAGCGACGGACGCGGGGTCGTGGACGCTGCACTGGGTGGACGAGAATTTCACGTCGTCGCAGGTGCGCGACGCGGCCGACAGCGACCTCGTCGACCGCTACGAACAGCTCGCCGCTGCACTGGAGGCACGGATGAACTCGAACCCGGCGAGCTGGGAGAGCGGGCTGGACCCCGTGCGTGGCGCGATGGACACCTTGTCGCTGTCGGCCTGCCTGGACGGCGCGCTCGTGCTCACCGAATGCCCCCGCGGGACGCCCGACACCCCCTGGCCCGTGCAGGCCCTGGATCGTGCCGGCGTGCCTGTGGACCGGCTGGATCCGCCGTCCGACGACACGCTCTTCGCGGTGGAAAGGCGTCTGGTGCGCGATGCGCTGGTGACCGCCGGGCTCGTCGCCCTCGCGCAGCGGCTGCCGTCGCTGGCCGCGGTCCATGTCCTGGTCGACGCCACGGGCGCTTCGGACGCTGCGCAGGAAGGCACCGACCCCTGGTCCGGTGCAAGAGCCTGGTGGTACGCCCTCTGACCGACCGGAGCGTTATGTGAACCTGAACCTCTTCGTCGACGACGTGCTGGACGACATGGTGCGCCGCTGGATGCGCGAGCGCGACGCCCAGCCCGCCCGCCAGCGCGACGAATGCGCAGATCTGTCGCGCTTGCAGGCCTGCGCGCGGCTGCGCCGTGCGCCTCCCGTGGACCCGCTGCGTCTCAACGCGCTACGCGGGCGGTGCGCCGAGGAACGCATCGTGCTTCGCATGTGCCGCCGCGGGCAGCGCGTGCGCAACCAGTTCCGCGTGCAGCCCGGGCTGGGCCGGCACAGCCCGGTGCTCGACGTATCGCCTTTCCCGGGGGCGCCTCGGCGCATCGACTACGGCGTCGAAAGCAAGCACGTGCATGCGCCGGCCTACGCCGGGCCCGGCGGGTTGGCGCGCCTGCAGGCCGAGGTGGCCGGCCATGTGTCGCAGGTGCGCGACCAGATGCGCCGCTCCGCGCTGTCGTCGGCCTTGCCCGGCCTGCCCCGCATCGTCCAGCTGTGGTATCAGGTGGGCGGGACCACGACGATGGCCCAGTTCCAGTCGGTCGCGCGCGCAATCCAGAGCGCCGTACGGCGCGCCAACGCAGGCCCCGCCCCAGGCCCGCGCGTGATCGTGCAGGTCCGGCGCGTGAACTTCTGACGGGCGCCTTCGCATGGACACCACCCCCCTCACCTCGCTCCTCGGCACGGACGCGCGGCGCACAGGTCCTGCCATCAATGCGGACGAACTCGTGGCCGTGAGTGTCGCCGGTCAGGTCGCCCACCCGGTCGCCCGCGCCGCCGCCCCCTATCGCGTCGGGTACGACGGCGTGCCCCGCGTCCTCCCGGGCACCGGCGGCGTGGTGCTGAATCGCCGCGTCGGCGACCGGTGCGTCGGCTTGGCGGGCGATCACATCGAGCCTGGTGTCGCATTGCACAACAACGGACGGGAAGTGGTTGGCCCGCGCGACGGTCCGAACACGGCGTTGATGACCTACGCCTGCATCGGCAACCACGCGCGGGTGACCAGCGGCCCTTGCACGGGCCAGCGCGGACTCGTGACCGGCAAGCACGGCGGCGTGAACCACGTCATCGTGGATTTTCCCGAGGATGTGCTGCTGCGCCTGCAGATCGGCGACCGGGTGCAGATCGTCTCGCACGGGCTGGGACTGCGCCTGCCGCGCCACCCCCGGGTCGAGGTGCTCAATTGCTCTCCGCGGCTTCTGCGGCACTGGGGCATCGAGGAAGAAGGCCGCGCCTTGCACGTGCCGGTCACGCACCTGGTCCCGTCCCGGCTCATGGGCTCGGGCCTGGGCAAGAACACCGCCTGGCGCGGCGACTACGACATCCAGCTGGGCGACCGGGACGCGCGCAAGCGATACCACCTGGGCAGCCTGCGCTTCGGTGACATGGTGGCGATCACCGACGCCGACACGCGCCGGGGACCGTCGTATCGAAGCGGGCGCATCACCATCGGCGTGATCGTGCACGGCGACAGCACGGTGAGCGGACACGGCCCGGGCGTCACGCCCCTGCTCACCGGCCCGGCGTCGCTGCTGAGGCCGCGCATCGACCCGCGCGCCAACCTCGCGGAGATCTTCGGCATCCGTCGCGCAGCGCCGCCACGCGCCGAGGCGACGCTGCCGGAGCGCGACCGGCGTCCCCGTGCGTTCTCTCCCGACACACCTGTCGCGCTGGCCTTCGACTGAGGCGTCCGGGGGGCGCCGGCCGCCGAGACGACGCGCGGCCTGTCTGCTCAGACGCCGTCGTCGTCGCGCGGCGGCTCGCCTGGCGTCACGTAACCCCAGTCCAGGTGCACCTCCCCGTCTTCATCCACGTAGCGGTCGCCGCGCAGCGTGAAGTCCTCGGTGAAGCTGACCTGGAGGGCGGGAAGTTCGATCGCGTGCGTCGTGCCAGGTACCTTGAATTCCTGCGTGCCGTGCAGCAGGCCCACGGCGGCGGGGGTGGCGACGGGGTGCGAGCCGTGGCAGTCCGTCTCGGTGAACAGGCTGCCGGCCTGCGCGCCGAGTGCCAGCCCGATCGCGCCGGTGCGGTCTGCGGTGTTGATGCGCAGGTAGGAGAACATCACCGTCGATCCCCCGCCGTCGACGACCGCGACCTGCGCCGGGAACCGTGCCGTGCCACTCCAGCTGATGGCGCATCCCGGCGGGGGCGGCGCATACACGCCGCTTGCGGTGATCTGGGCCGCCGACTCGCGTGTGGCGACTGCCTCCCGCACGGGCCATTGCGGCTCCTGTCCCGGCGCGTCCCGCGTGGCGCCGATGTCCGCGCGCCAGCGCATCGTGAACTGCCCGTCGCCCCTCAAGCCCACGTGGTAGCTCTCCCGATAGCGGTACTGGAAGGTGGCACGCCATTCGGTGATGCGGCGTACGTTGCTGCGGTGAGGTCCGACCTCCACGTGCACCGGGCCGCAGGAGCCGGGCCCGCTGTCCGGCAGATCGCACACCACGAGGTCATGAGCCCATGAGCGCACCGTGCGTTCGGTGCCGTCGATGTAGACCTTCCCCTGCACTGAGCCGAACGCCCCCACCAGGCGCAGGGCTCGCTGGTATTCGTCCACCTCGACGTGACGGAGACTGGGCGCGAGGAGGTGCGCGCGACCCGCGCGGCTGTGCGCCACGAAGCGCGCAACCAACCCGCTGTCCGGGTGAGGGAAGACGTCGCGCCCCTCCGCCCGCATCTCGGCCAGCACCAGATCCCACGGAAAGGGCCTTTGTTCCGGGCTTTCGGGCGCTTCCTCGTTGACCCCCAGCATGCGATCCACCAGGTAGGCCGGTGCGTCGTAGACGACCGGGTCCCCGACCACCTCCGTCCAGCCCAGGCACACTCCCGCCCCCTTGTTGAGACACGCATTGAGGAAGCTGGAGGCCACGTTGGGGTTGGCGCTGTTGCAGGCATTGATGATCACGACGCTGTCGGTCTCGAACGACCAGTAGCGCTCGACGAAGTGCACCGTGATGCCGTACCGCGTGTCGCGCGACGTGGGGGTGATGCCGTTGTAGGCGGTGAAGTAGGTCAGCCGCTGGTTCGCGAAGTCGTCCCGCATCTCCGGAGTGTTCTCCAGGGCCGGATCGACCAGGGTCGACGACTGGATCGAGTAGAAGAGCGGCGAGGTGGGATCCCCTCGACGGATCCGCTTCACCCCGCCATGCGTGTTGATGTAGAAGAAGCCGTCACCACGCACGGCCCGCAAGGCGGTCAGGCGTGCGTCCCCCTCCTGGCCGCCCCGGACCGCATAGCCCTTGCCGGACAGCCAGCCGGACATCCGCGTGACCACGTCCTGCCCGACGAAGTTTGCGCCGAACGAATGGAGCAATCGCGCCGGGCGGCCCTTGGGCAGTTCCACCCGTGCAGCCTGTGCGATGGGCTCAGGCGCCGCGGCAAGCGGCTCGGCCGGCGTGGGCCGGCGGCTGCGGTCGATCAGGTGCACGCGGCCATCGGTGAAGACGCCCCAGACGGTCAACGCCTCCTCCTCCACCCCCACCTCGGCATACACGGGTTCGGACTGCATGAAGGCCGCAAGAGCCTGGAGCCAGGCGGACGGCGTGAGTGCTTGCGCGTCCAGGGCCACGCAGCGCGCCTCCACGGCAGCAATGGCCGCATGGCGGCGGGCGCCGTCGAGGCTCCCGTCGTCCGGGTTGCCGTCCGACTCGGTCGGACTGCCATTGCCGCCACCGCAGCCGCTCAGCATGCCGGGCAGCGCCAGCGCCCCTGCCCCGCCAGTGAGCCAAAACAGGAAATCGCGACGGCGCGGCGATTCGCAGGGCCGGGCCGCAGCGGTTGCGAGCATGGTCTTCGGGGGATGGGTTGGAGTCACGGCAGGCAGCGGTTGTATCGACGAAGCCGCGAAGCTTAGGAAGGATCCGCCTCGGGAATCACCCCCGCCGGGGGGTGACATGGCGCCGGGCCGGGTCCCCGCTCCTTGCGGCCGACCGCCCCTCCTGCCCGGGGCACGGGCCAAGAAAAAAGCCCTGGAGGTCCGTGACCTGCAGGGCTTCGTGCTGGTGGGTGGTACAGGGATTGAACCTGTGACCCCTGCCGTGTGAAGGCAGTGCTCTACCGCTGAGCTAACCACCCGGAATCAACCGGTGTCTTGGCCCGAAGACGCTGCCCGATGTTTGCATCGGTGCGTGTTCGAGAAACCAAGATTATGCCATAACTGTTCGCCAGAGTGTCTTGCCGTTCGAAGATTTGTCGAGGTCGGCCAACACCCCTTCGTGGGCCGCCGCCTCGCGCTCGTCGGCCAGCAGCACGGGCAGCGTGAAGGCGGTCAGGTCCACCTTGTCGACGACCACCTCCTCGGCTGCGGCCTCCTGGACGTCGATGACCAGCGACTCCTGGCCGCGCGTCATCTGGATATAGACCTCGGCGAGCAGGCCCGCGTCGAGCAAGGCCCCGTGCAGCGTACGGCTCGAGTTGTCGACCTCCAGCCGCTTGCACAGCGCGTCCAGCGAGTTGGATTTGCCCGGGAACATCTCGCGCGCCATCAGCAGGCTGTCGGTGACGCGCGCGACGAAGGTCTCGAATTTGGGTTTGCCCAGGCGGCGCAACTCGGCGTCGAGGAAGCCGACGTCGAAGCCCGCGTTGTGGATGATGATCTCGGCGCCCGCCAGGTATTCGAGCAGTTCGTCGGCGATCGCCGCGAACACCGGCTTGTCGGCAAGGAACTCGTCCGTCAGGCCGTGGATCTTGACCGCGTCCTCGGTGTTGGGACGCTGCGGGTTGATGTAGAAGTGCTTGTTGTTGCCGGTCAGCCGTCGATTGACCATCTCGACGCAGCCGATCTCGATGATGCGGTCGCCCGACTCGGGGCTGAGGCCGGTGGTTTCCGTGTCGAGGAAGATCTGTCGCGTCATGCCGCGCATTATGGCGCGAGGCGCGCCATCGACGACCGCGCCTCAGTGCTTTTCCTTGGCGTGGTTGATCGAGTACTTCGGGATCTCCACCGTCAGGTCCTTGTTGGCGACGATGGCCTGGCACGACAGACGCGAGTGGGGCTCCAGGCCCCAGGCACGGTCGAGCATGTCCTCTTCGTTCTCGTCCATCTCGTTGAGCGACTCGAAGCCCTCACGGACGACGACGTGACAGGTCGTGCACGCGCAGCTCATCTCGCACGCATGCTCGATCTCGATGTCGTGGTCCAGCAGCGCCTCGCAGATGGAGGTGCCCGCAGGCGCCTCGATCGTCGCGCCCTCGGGGCAGTACTCGGGATGGGGCAGGATCTTGATGATAGGCATGTTGTGTCAAACGTCCTCGACGCGCCGGCCGCTCAGCGCCTGCCGGATGCCGCGGTTCATGCGTTCGGCGGCGAACGCCTCCGTGCCGCGCGCCAGCCGCTCGACGGCCGCCTCGATGGCGCGGTGATCCGACTCCTGGGCGGCGGCCACCACGTCCTCGATCAGACGGTCGATCGCGGTGCGCTCGCCAGCGTCGAGCAGGTCGCCGTCATGCTCCAGCGCCGAACGGGTCGCGAGCACGAGGCGGTCCGCCTCCACGCGCGCCTCGCGCAGGGCGCGCTGCTTCATGTCCTCCTCGGCCGCGCTGAAGCCTTCCTTGAGCATGCGCGCGATCTCGTCGTCGCCGAGACCATAGCTCGGCTTGACGGTGATCGACGCCTCCACGCCCGACGTCTGCTCGCGCGCCGACACGCTCAGCAGCCCGTCGGCATCGACCTGGAAGGTCACGCGGATGCGGGCCGCGCCTGCCGCCATCGGCGGGATGCCCCGCAGTTCGAAGCGTCCGAGCGAACGGCACTCGCTCACCAGTTCGCGTTCACCCTGCACCACGTGGATGGCCATCGCGGTCTGGCCGTCCTTGAAGGTCGTGAACTCCTGTGCGCGTGCCGTCGGAATGGTGCTGTTGCGCGGGATGATGCGCTCGACCAGCCCCCCCATCGTCTCGATGCCGAGCGACAGCGGGATCACGTCGAGCAGCAGGAGTTCGCCGTCCGGCCGGTTGCCTGCCAGTGCGTTCGCCTGGATCGCCGCGCCCAGTGCCACCACCTCGTCGGGGTTGAGGTTGACGAGCGGATCGCGACCGAAGAACTCTCCCACCGCCTGGCGCACGCGGGGCATGCGGGTCGAGCCGCCCACCATCACCACGCCCTGCACTTCCGAGCGGTCCACCTTCGCATCGCGCAGCACCTTGCGCACCGACATCAGCGTGCGCTCGACCAGTGGTGCGACGATCTCGTCCAGCTCGGCGCGCGTCACGGGCACGCGCAGCTCGCCGGTGCCGATCGCGCAACGCATCTCGGTCTCGCCAGTCGCGGACAGCGCTTCCTTGGCGGCACGCGCGGCCACCAGCACCGCCCGCTTGTCCTGCGGCGAAAGAGCCTCCAGCCCGGCGCGGCGCAGCGCCCAGTCGGCCAGCAGGTGATCGAAGTCGTCGCCCCCCAGGGAGGAGTCGCCTCCGGTGGCGACCACCTCGAACACCCCCTTGGTCAGCCGCAGCAGCGACACATCGAAGGTGCCGCCGCCCAGGTCGTAGACCGCATAAAGGCCTTCGGAGCCGTTCTCCAGGCCGTAGGCGATCGCCGCCGCGGTGGGCTCGTTGATCAGGCGCAACACGTGCAGGCCGGCAAGCTTGGCGGCGTCCTTGGTGGCCTGGCGCTGTGCGTCGTCGAAATAAGCTGGCACGGTGATCACCGCGCCGAAGATGTCGTCGTCGAACGTTTCTTCTGCACGGTAGCGCAGCGTCGCGAGGATCTCGGCCGACACCTCGACCGGCGACTTGCGCCCCTCGCGCGTCTCGATCTGCAGCATCCCGGGCGCATCGAAGAAGCGATAGGGCAGCTTGCCCTGCTCGCTCACGTCGGACACGCCCCGGCCCATGAAGCGCTTGACGGAGACGATGGTGTTCTCCGGGTCCATCGCCTGCGCTTCGAGCGCGTCGTATCCGATCTGCCTACGGCCGTCGCCGAGATAGCGCACGGCGGAAGGCAGCAGCACGCGTCCCAGGTCGTCGGGCAGGCATTCAGGCACGCCGTGCCGTACGGCGGCCACGAGCGAGTGCGTGGTGCCCAGGTCGATGCCGACGGCGATGCGCCGCTGGTGCGGGTCGGGCGCGAGGCCGGGTTCGGAGATCTGCAGCAGAGCCATGTGGGTTGTTGGGTTCGAAGCGTCGTGCCGTCCGTCATTGTCCCAGCGCTTCGAAGCGCCGGTCCACTTCCTCGGCAAAGCGCTCGACGAACATGAGGGCTCTGACCTGCTGGGTCGCGCGCTCGTAGTCGTGCCTCACGTCCAGCAAGTCGCGCAGCTGGTCCAGCATCTCCTGGCGGCGCTGCATCACCTCGGTGGCCAGCCGGTCAAGTTCCGCGGGACCGGATGCCTCGTCGAGGGCCTCGCGCCACTCCATCTGCTGCATGAGAAACTCCGCCGGCATCGCGGTGTTGCTCTCCGCCCGAATGGGGTGCCCGTTCAGCTCGCACAGGTAGGCCCCGCGCTTGAGCGGATCCTTCAGACGCTGGTAGGCCTCGTTGACCCGGACTGCCCATTGCATGGCGGCGCGCTGCGCCCCGGCCCCCTCGGAGGCGAAGCGGTCGGGGTGCACCCGGCCCTGCAGCGCGCGCCACGAGTCGTCGAGCCGCTGGCCATCCAGCGCAAAACGGCGGGGCAGGCCGAACAGCGTGAAGTCGTCGTCGTCCAGTTTCACTACAGTCCCTCGAAGGGCGCAGGGTAAGCTCAGCGAACACCGCAGCTCCGGCTGCGCCGGTCTGCCGGTGTTGCCCCCTTGAGGGGGCGGCCATCAGGCCGTAGGGGATGGGTTCAGACCCTGAAGGATTCGCCGCAGCCGCAGCGGTCCCGCTCGTTGGGGTTGTTGAAGCGGAAGCCCTCGTTCAGCCCCTCGCGCACGAAATCGAGCTCCGTGCCCTCGAGGTAGGGCAGGCTCTTCGGGTCCACCAGGACCTTCACGCCGTGGCCCTCGAACACCAGGTCCTCGGGCGCGATCTCGTCCGCATACTCCAGCTTGTAGGCCAGGCCCGAGCACCCGGTGGTCTTCACCCCCAGGCGCACGCCCACACCCCGCCCGCGCTTGGCGAGGTAACGGGTCACGTGCCGGGCGGCCGCTTCGGTCAAGGTGACTGCCATCGTCGCGTCCTCGTGGCAGATGTTCAGTTGACGGTGGCCGATTGCTTGGCCTTGTAGTCCTGCACCGCAGCCTTGATCGCGTCCTCGGCGAGGATGGAGCAGTGGATCTTGACGGGCGGCAGCGCCAGTTCCTCGGCGATCTGCGTGTTCTTGATCGTCAGCGCCTCGTCCAGCGTCTTGCCCTTGACCCACTCGGTCACCAGCGAGCTCGACGCGATCGCCGAGCCGCAGCCGTAGGTCTTGAACCGTGCATCCTCGATCACCCCCGTCTCGGGGTTGACCTTGATCTGCAGCTTCATCACGTCGCCGCAGGCCGGCGCGCCGACCATGCCGGTGCCGACGGTCTCGTCGCCCTTCTCGAACGAACCGACGTTGCGGGGATTCTCGTAGTGGTCGATGACTTTACTGCTGTAAGCCATGGTCGTTCTCCAACTGCTCGATCAATGGGCGGTCCACTGGATCGTGCTCAGATCCACGCCGTCCTTGTACATCTCCCACAAGGGGGACAATTCGCGAAGCTTGGCCACGCGGTCCTTCAGGACGCTCACGGCGTAGTCGATTTCCTCCGCGGTCGTGAAGCGGCCGATCGTCATGCGCAGGCTGCTGTGGGCCAGTTCGTCACTGCGGCCGAGCGCGCGCAGCACATAGCTCGGCTCCAGGCTCGCCGAGGTGCACGCGGAACCGGAGGACACCGCGATGCCCTTGATGCCCATGATCAGCGACTCGCCTTCGACGAAGTTGAACGAGGCGTTGACGTTGTGCGGCACCCGGCGCTCGAGGTCGCCGTTGATGTAGACCTGCTCGATGTCCTTGATGCCGTCGAGCAGGCGCTTTTGCAGCATGCGGATGCGCTCCAGCTCGGTCGGCATCTCTTCCTTGGCGATGCGGTAGGCCTCGCCCATGCCGACGATCTGGTGCGTGGGCAACGTGCCCGAACGCAGGCCGCGCTCGTGGCCGCCGCCATGCATCTGCGCCTCCAGGCGCACGCGCGGCTTGCGGCGCACGTACAGCGCGCCGATGCCCTTGGGACCGTAGGTCTTGTGCGACGCCAGGCTCATCAGGTCGACCGGCAGCGTGGCCAGATCGATATGCACCTTGCCGGTGGCCTGGGCCGCGTCGGTGTGGAAGATGATGCCGCGCTCGCGGCACATCGCACCGATGGTCGCGATGTCCTGGATCACGCCGATCTCGTTGTTGACCAGCATCACCGACACCAGGATGGTGTCCGGACGGATCGCGTCCTTGAGCCGGTCCAGGTCGACCAGGCCGTTCTCCTGCACGTCCAGGTACGTCACCTCGAAGCCCTGGCGCTCCAGCTCGCGGCAGGTGTCGAGCACCGCCTTGTGCTCGGTCTTGACGGTGATGATGTGCTTGCCGCGCGACTTGTAGAAATGCGCCGCGCCCTTGAGCGCCAGGTTGTTCGACTCGGTCGCGCCCGAGGTCCAGACGATCTCGCGCGGATCGGCGCCGATCAGATCCGCGACCTGCTGCCGGGCCTTCTCGACCGCTTCCTCAGCTTCCCAGCCCCAGGCATGGCTGCGCGACGCCGGGTTGCCGAAATGCTCGCGCAACCAAGGGATCATCGCGTCCACCACGCGCGGGTCCACCGGCGTGGTGGCGCCGTAGTCCATGTAGATCGGGAAATGAGGCGTCATGTCCATGGGCTTGCATCGGGGGCCTGGCGGCCCCGGCTGGCGTGTCGGGGGAACGGATTACTTCGAGAAGGCGTTGCCCAGCGCGAAGACGGAGTTCGGGGCGTTGACCTTGATCGGCTTGACGACCGGCTGGCTGGAAATCGCCCGCTTGACGGGCTGCTCCTCGACCGAGACGCCGCGCGCGAGTTGGTCTTCCACCAGCTTCTTCAGCGTGATGGAGTCGAGGTACTCGATCATCTTGGCGTTCAGGCTGGCCCACAGGTCGTGCGTCATGCAACGGCCCTGGTCGCTCATGCAGTTTTCCTTGCCGCCGCAACCGGTGGCGTCGATCGGCTCGTCGACCGCGACGATGATGTCGGCCACGGTGATCTCCTCCGGCTTGCGGCCGAGCGAATAGCCGCCACCCGGGCCACGGGTGCTTTCGACCAGTTCGTGGCGGCGCAGCTTGCCGAACAACTGCTCCAGGTACGACAAGGAGATTTGCTGACGCTGGCTGATCGCAGCCAATGCCACCGGGCCCTGATGCTCGCGCAAGGCGAGGTCGATCATCGCGGTGACGGCAAAACGGCCTTTGGTGGTGAGACGCATGGCAAGCTCCTTACGCTTCCAGCGGGTGTGGCCCGCTGAATGTTGAACCCAACAAACGGCTTGCGACCCGGGTAAACCCTCGGATGATTCCGACTGATTTACTCGAATTTTATCTGAAGCCTACTGTTTTGGTCAAGTTTGCATCGGGAAGTTCCCTGATGCCCCGGGAATCCAGGCCCGCCGACACGCAGCCGTGCCCGATTCACCTGGATCAGACCAGCAACCGGCGTACGTGTTCCAGCAGGCCCTCGCAGGCATCCTCGACGTAGTCCAGCACCGCCTCGAAACCGGCGGCGGATCCGTAGTACGGGTCCGGCACCACTTGGCTGCGGTGCCGGCGCGCGTAGCGCATGAGCAGTTGTAACTTCCCGTCGTGAGCGGGAGGGCAGATCTCGGCGAGCGCCTCGAGATTGTCATGGTCCATCGCCAGGACCAGGTCGAAGCGCTCGAAGTCCGCCGGCTGCACCTTCCGGGCCCGCAGCGTGGACAAATCGTAGCCCCGCCCCGCCGCATGGCGCTGCGCACGGGGATCCGGCGGCTCGCCGATGTGGTAGCCGTGCGTGCCGGCCGAATCCACCATCACCCGGTCGGCCAGCCCGGCCCGCTCCACCAGCGCGCGCATGACGCCCTCGGCCGTCGGAGAACGGCAGATGTTGCCCATGCAGCAAAAAAGAATGGCGTACCGGCCGGACATCGTCTGCATAGATGAACTCTAACAGGTTCTGCTATGCAATAGACGAAACCGAGTCCGCCCCCGGCGCACCGAACGCCTGCTCCTTGAGCAGCGCCAACTGGTCGCGGATGCGGGCCGCCTTCTCGAACTCCAGGTTGCGGGCGTGCTCGAGCATCTGCTTTTCCAGCTGCTTGATCCGCTTGCCCAGGTCCTTCTCCGACATCGTCTCGATCCTGGCGGCCTCCTCCGCGGCCTTGAGGTCCTGCTTGGATTCCTGCGCCGCGAACACGCCGTCGATCAGCTCGCGCACCTGCTTCTTGACGGTGCGCGGCGTGATGCCGTGCGCCTCGTTGTAGGCGATCTGCTTGGCCCGGCGCCGTTCGGTCTCGCCGATGGCGCGGCGCATCGAGTCGGTGATCGTGTCGGCGTAGAGGATGGCCTTGCCGTTCGCGTTGCGCGCCGCGCGGCCGATGGTCTGGATCAGGCTGCGCTCGGCGCGCAGGAAGCCTTCCTTGTCGGCGTCCAGGATCGCGACGAGCGACACCTCGGGGATGTCCAGGCCCTCGCGCAGCAGGTTGATCCCGACCAGCACGTCGAAGGTGCCGAGCCGCAGGTCGCGGATGATCTCGACCCGCTCGACGGTGTCGATGTCCGAATGCAGGTACCGCACCTTGACGCCGTTGTCGGCCAGGTAGTCGGTCAGCTGCTCGGCCATGCGCTTGGTCAGCGTCGTGATGAGCACGCGTTCGTTGACCTCGACCCGCTCGCGGATCTCCTGCAGCACGTCGTCCACCTGCGTCGCGGCGGGGCGCACCTCGACCACCGGATCGACCAGGCCTGTCGGCCGCACCACCTGCTCCACCACCTGGCCGGTCGTGCGCTTTTCGTAGTCGCCCGGCGTCGCGGAAACGAACACCGCCTGCCGCATCTTGCGCTCGAACTCCTCGAACTTGAGCGGCCGGTTGTCCAGTGCCGAGGGCAGGCGGAAGCCGTATTCGACCAGCACCGTCTTGCGCGCCCGGTCGCCGTTGAACATGGCGCTGAGCTGGCCGATCAGCACGTGGCTTTCGTCCAGGAACATCAGCGCATCCGGCGGCAGGTAGTCGACCAGGGTGGGCGGCGGGTCGCCGGGCCGGGCCCCGGACAGGTGCCGGGTGTAGTTCTCGATGCCCTTGCAATGGCCGATCTCCTGCAGCATCTCCAGGTCGAACCGCGTGCGCTGCTCCAGGCGCTGCGCCTCGACCAGCTTGCCGGCCTTGACCAGTTCGTCCAGGCGCTCGCGCAGCTCCTGCTTGATGCCCTCGATGGCGCGAAGCACCTGCTCGCGGGGCGTCACGTAGTGGCTGGAGGGGTACACCACGAAGCGTGGCACCTTCTGGCGGATGCGGCCGGTCAGCGGGTCCAGCAGCGCCAGCGATTCGATCTCGTCGTCGAAGAGTTCGACGCGGATCGCCAGCTCCGAGTGTTCTGCCGGGAAGATGTCGATGGTGTCGCCGCGCACCCGGAACGTGCCGCGACCGAAATCGATCTCGTTGCGCGTGTACTGCATGCGGATCAGCTGCGCGATGAGATCGCGCTGGCCGATCTTGTCGCCCACCCGCATGATGAGCCGCATCTGCGTGTAGTCCTCGGGCTTGCCGATGCCGTAGATCGCCGAGACGGTGGCGACGATCACCACGTCGCGCCGCTCGAGGATGCTCTTGGTGGCCGACAGCCGCATCTGCTCGATGTGCTCGTTGATGGAACTGTCCTTCTCGATGTAGAGGTCGCGCTGCGGGACGTAGGCCTCGGGCTGGTAGTAGTCGTAGTAGCTGACGAAGTACTCGACGGCGTTCTTGGGAAAGAACTCGCGGAACTCGCTGTACAGCTGCGCCGCGAGCGTCTTGTTGGGCGCGAAGACGATGGCGGGCCGCCCCAGCCGGGCGATCACGTTGGCCATCGTGTAGGTCTTGCCGGAGCCCGTGACGCCCAGCAGCGTCTGGAACGACAGGCCATCCTGCACGCCCTCGACCAGCTGATCGATCGCGGTGGGCTGGTCGCCGGCCGGCGGGTACGGCTGGTAGAGCTGGAACGGCGAGTCCGGGAAGCGGACGAACTTGGATTCGTCCAGCGCGGGGGTCTCATGCAAGGTTTCGGCCATGAAGGTGCTCGGGCGCCTAAAATGCGGGTAATCCCTGGCTGCGGGTGGCCAGGCGAGCCGTCCAGATTAGCGCAATCACCCGTCCCCCTCCACTGACAAGGACAGACTTCCCCATGGCTTCCCTGTTTGCCGCCGTCGACATGGCGCCGCGCGACCCCATCCTGGGCCTGAACGAGCAGTTCAACGCCGACCCGAACCCGAACAAGGTCAACCTGGGGGTGGGTGTCTATTACGACGACAACGGCAAGCTGCCGCTGCTCAAGTGCGTCACGGAGGCCGAGAAGCAGTTGGTCGAGGCCGCCAAGCCACGCGGCTACCTGCCCATCGACGGCATCGCCGCCTACGACAAGGCGGTGCAGGGCCTGGTGTTCGCCGCCGACAGCGAGGCCGTCAGGAGCGGACGGGTGGCGACCGTGCAGGCGCTGGGTGGCACCGGGGGCCTCAAGATCGGCGCGGACTTCCTGAAGAAGCTGGCCCCCCAGGCCAAGGTGCTGATCAGCGACCCGAGCTGGGAGAATCACCGTGCGCTGTTCGAGAACGCCGGGTTCCAGGTCGGCACCTACCCGTACTATGACGCCGGCCGCCGCGGCATCGACTTCGACGCGATGCTCGCCGCCCTGCGCGCCGCGGACGCGGGCACCATCGTCGTGCTGCACGCCTGCTGCCACAACCCCACCGGCTATGACCTGACGCCCTCGCAGTGGCAGCAGGTCATCGAGGCCATCGGCGCGCGCGGCCTGGTGCCCTTCCTCGACATGGCCTACCAGGGCTTCGGCGAAGGCATCGCCGAGGACGGCGCGGTGATCGACCAGTTCATGCAGGCCGGACTGCAGATCTTCGTGTCGACCTCGTTCTCCAAGAGCTTCTCGCTCTACGGCGAGCGCGTCGGCGCCCTGAGCATCGTCTGCTCGTCAAAGGACGAGGCCGACCGCGTGCTGTCGCAGCTCAAGCGCGTGATCCGCACCAACTACTCCAACCCGCCGACTCACGGCGCCCAGGTCGTCTCTACCGTGCTGACCACGCCGGCCCTGCGGCAGACCTGGGAAGATGAACTCGCCGGCATGCGGGTGCGGATCAAGCAGATGCGCCAATTGCTGGTCGAGAAGCTGCGTGTCGCCGGCGTGACGCAAGACATGGGCTTCATCACGCAGCAGAAGGGCATGTTCAGCTACTCCGGCCTCACGAAGGACCAGATGCAGCGCCTGCGCAGCGAATTCGGGGTCTACGGGGTCGACTCCGGGCGGATCTGCGTCGCGGCGCTCAACACGAAGAACATCGACTACGTGGCGCAATCCATCGCGAAGGTGTTGTGAGTGGTGTCACCTGGGTGACATTCACCCCCGCACGCCAGGGCCCTCCGGGGCCCTTTTTCTTTGCCCGAGCGCGTTTGCGTGATCTGTGTCCCGCTTCCGAGGGGATACACGGCAAGCAACGGAGCGAACATCCTGATACGCTCCGGATTCGATGCTGCGACGCAACAGAGCCGGCGGCGGGACGGCCTCGCACGCCAGTTGCACTGCAGCATGGACCGACAGAAAGGGGCTCCGATGCTCTACCACCTATATGAAACCCAGCGCGCGCTGATCAGCCCGTTCGCGGAGTTCGCGAGCGCCTCGTCCAAGCTGTACAGCCACCCGTTGTCACCGTTCACGCACATGCCCCTGGCAGACCGGGTGGCGGCGAGCTTCGACCTCATGCATCGGCTCTCCAAGGAGTACGAAAAGCCCGAGTTCGGCATCACCTCGGTCCAGGTCGACGGGGTGGATGTGGCCGTCCAGGAGCAAGTGGCGCTGGACAAACCGTTCTGCCAACTCAAGCGCTTCAAGCGCTTCAGCGACGACGTGGACGTGCTCAACAAGATGAAGAACCAGCCGGTGGTGCTCGTCGTCGCGCCCCTGTCCGGCCACCACGCGACACTGCTGCGCGACACGGTGCGCATGTTGCTGACCGGGCACAAGGTCTACATCACCGACTGGGTGGACGCCCGCATGGTGCCCGTGGACCGGGGCCCTTTCCACCTGGACGACTACGTCGAGTACGTGCAGGAGTTCATCCGCCACATCGGCCCGCACGTGCATGTCATGTCGGTGTGTCAGCCGACGGTGCCGGTACTGGCCGCCATCTCGCTCATGGCCACGCGCGGCGAACGAACGCCCCGGACGATGACCATGATGGGTGGGCCGATCGACGCGCGCAAAAGCCCGACGGCCGTCAACAACCTGGCGATGAACAAGAGCTACGAGTGGTTCGAGAACAACGTGATCTACCGCGTGCCGCCCAACTACCCGGGCGCCGGACGCCAGGTGTATCCGGGCTTCCTGCAATACACGGGGTTCGTGGCGATGAACCCAGACCGGCACCTGTCCTCGCACTACGACTACTTCCTGGACCTGGTGCGCGGCGACGAGGAAAGTGCCGAGGCACACCGCCGTTTCTATGACGAGTACAACGCCGTGCTCGATATGCCGGCCGAGTACTACCTCGACACGATCAAGACGGTGTTCCAGGACTTCGCCCTGGTCAACGGCACCTGGCACGTGCGCGGCGAGCTGGTGCGCCCGCAGGACATCAAGACCACGGCTCTGTTGACCATCGAAGGCGAGCTGGACGACATCTCGGGCGCCGGACAGACGCGCGCCGCACACGACCTGTGCACCGGCATCCCCAAGGACGAGCAGCCGCACTACACCGTCGCGGGCGCCGGACACTATGGCATCTTCTCCGGTCGGCGCTGGCGCGAGAAGGTCTACCCGGTCGTGCGCGATTTCATCGCCAAGCATGAGAAGTGAGAAGTGATGCGCGTCGGCGCGCGACAATGGAGGGTGCCGCGAGGCACCCTTTCTCTTTTGCCCTTTTCCAGATGAACCCCCTGAGCGTGGAGGCTGTCGACGCCCTGCTGCCGCAGACGCAATGCACGCGCTGCGGCTACCCCGATTGCCACGGCTATGCCGCGGCAATCGCCCGCGGAGAGGCCGACATCAACCGCTGCCCGCCCGGCGGGGCCGAGGGTATCGAGCGCCTGGCCCGGCTGACCGGCCGCCCTGCTCGACCGCTCGACCCGTCCTGCGGCGCCGAGGGCCCGCGCACGGTCGCGGTGATCGACGAGGCCTGGTGCATCGGCTGCACGCTGTGCATCAAGGCCTGCCCGGTGGACTGTATCGTCGGCACCCACAAGCGCATGCACACCGTGGTGGAGGACTGGTGCACGGGTTGCGAGCTGTGCGTGCCGGTCTGCCCGGTCGACTGCATCACCCTGCGCGTGGAGACGCCCGGGCGCACCGGCTGGGCGGCGTGGAATCCCGCGCAGGCCGGGGCGGCCCGTGCGCGCTACGACTTCCATCGCATGCGCGTGGAACGCGACAAGCGCGAGCACGAAGAGCGCCTGGCCGCCAAGGCCGAGCACAAGCTCGAGCATCTTGAGGAAGAGACCAAGCTGACCGCGCCGGACGAGATCGCCCGCAAGAGGGCCGTCATCGACGCCGCGCTGCAGCGGGCCCGGGCGCGCCTGGGCAAGGCGGGATAAGTACACTGCGCGCCCATGCGCACCGAGGACATCGAGCCCTTCTTCGCCACCCTCCAGGCGGCCAACCCCCAACCCGCGAGCGAACTGGAATACAGCAGCGTCTTCGAACTGCTCGCCGCCGTGCTGCTCTCGGCCCAGGCCACCGACGCCGGGGTCAACAAGGCCACCCGGCGACTCTTCCCGATCGCGAACACGCCACGCAAGATCCTCGCACTCGGCTACGACGGGCTGTGCGAGTACATCAAGACCATAGGGCTGTACCGCAACAAGGCCAAGCACCTGCTCGAGACCTGCCGTATCCTCGTCGAACGCCACGGCGGCGAGGTGCCGCGCACGCGGGAGGAACTGGAAGCACTCCCGGGCGTCGGCCGCAAGACGGCCAACGTCGTGCTCAACGTGGCCTTCGGCGAGCCGACCATGGCGGTGGACACGCACATCTTCCGTGTCGGCAACCGCACCGGCCTCGCCCCCGGCAAGAATCCGCTGCAGGTCGAGCTCAAGCTGCTCGAACGCGTGCCTCCCGCGTACCTCACCGACGCGCACCACTGGCTCATCCTGCACGGGCGTTATGTCTGCGTCGCCCGCAAGCCGCTGTGCTGGAAGTGCCAGGTCGCACGCTACTGCGACTACCAACCCAAGACGCCACCCCCCTGAGTCCGCGGAGCGCGCGGCGGGAGCAGGGAAATTGCTCACGCCGCTCGGGCGCTGCGCGTGGTCCCGTCGGCCATTTGTAAGGGCGCGTTCTACAATGGCCCGCAAGGCACTGCGCCGGCGGACCGCCGGCGGCCGGAAACAAGAGGACGGCCTGGCCCATGTCTGATATCGATCGACTCGTCGAGCGTGTGGAGCGATTGCTGTTGCGTTACGAGGAACTTCAGCGCACGAATGCCTTGCTCGAACAACAGCTCGCGGGCGTGGTGGCCGAGCGTGACAGCCTGCGCTCGCGGCTGAGCGCCGCGCGTGCCCGCATCGATGCGTTGATCGATCGCCTGCCCGAGGCGCCCGGCACTGCCCCTGCGGAGGCAGGCGCCCCCGAGCCGGGACCGAAGACGCGTGCCGAGGAAGGAGGCCGCGCATGAAGCAGATCGAAGTGACCATCATGGGGCAAAGCTACATTCTCGGCTGCACCGAGGGTGGCGAGGCCGCGTTGCTCGAGGCGGTCAACGTGGTCGACCGCGAGATGTGCGCGATACGCGATGCGGGTAAGGTCAAGGCCCGCGAGCGCATTGCGGTGCTGGCGGCCCTGAACATCGCCTACGAGCTTGCGGAGCGGCAGGCGCGCGCCCCCGCGCACCTTGCGGACATGCCCTCCTCCGCCACGGGCGCAGGCCGGCCCGAGCAGGCGACAAGCACAGATCTGCACGCGCTGATCAAACGGCTTGATGAAGCCCTAGGCCAGGACGGGCAACTCATTTGAGCACAGTGGGGGGTCGTAAAATGACGTGGTCCGTCGCGTTCGCGGGAGTTTTATATTTCCTTGAACCGATGCTCATTGAGCAAGGGCTTGGAAGATCGTCCTGCTGGTGCGATCGTCTCGCGTCAGATGAACCCGAAGCTGGACTGACCTCGCCCACCTGAATCCCCTGGGTTCAGGAATGCGGCTCCCGGTTCGTGGCGGACACCTCTTGCATGTCGACCCCGCTCGTCCTGCAGCGATCCCTTCCGCGGGATCCATGGTTGCGACTTCCCCGAGCGTGCGGGTGACGAAATCCCATGCCTTCCTACTGGTTGATGAAGAGCGAGCCCGACGAGTGCTCGATCGATGACCTGGCGCGCCGGCCCCGTCAAACGGTCCCCTGGACCGGGGTACGCAACTACCAGGCCCGCAACTTCATGCGGGACGCGATGCGGATCGGCGACGGGGTGCTGTTCTATCACTCCTCGTGCCCCGAACCGGGCATCGCCGGCATCGCCGAGGTGGCGTCCACCGCCTACCCGGATCCGACACAGTTCGATCCCTCCAGTCCCTATCACGACCCCAAGTCCTCGCCCGAGGCACCGCGCTGGCTGCTCGTGGACGTGCGACTGGTGCGCAAGACGCGGCTGCTGAGCCTGAAGGAGATGCGCTCGCGGCCCGAACTGGCGGACCTGCAGGTGCTCAAGCCCGGCAACCGGCTGTCCATCACGCCGGTCACGCCGGAACAATGGCGCGCCGTTCTGAACGTCCTGGAGTCCCCGACTTGATCATCGAGCCTCGACTGATCGCCGAGTTGCTGCTGCTCGGCGCGTGCACCGGTTTCCTCGCGGGCCTGCTGGGCATCGGCGGCGGCATGCTGCTCGTGCCCTTCATGACCTTCATCCTCTCGCATCGCGGCGTGCCGGACGGGCTGGCGGTGAAGATGGCCATCGCCACCTCCATGGCCACCATCCTCTTCACCTCGATATCCAGCGTGCGTGCCCACCACAAGCGCGGGGCGGTACGCTGGGACATCGTGCGCGGCCTCGCGCCGGGCATCATGGTGGGCGGGCTGGTGGCGGGTGCGGGTGTATTCGCCGTGCTGAAGGGCCAGTGGCTGGCACTGGTGTTCGCGGCCTTCGTCGGCTTCTCGGCCACGCAGATGCTGCTCGACAAGAAGCCCGCTCCTTCGCGTCAGATGCCCGGAGCTGCCGGTCAGCTCGGGGCGGGCGGGGGCATCGGCTTCGTCTCGGGGCTGGTCGGCGCCGGCGGCGGCTTCATCTCGGTCCCATTCATGACCTGGTGCAACGTGCCGATCCACTACGCGGTGGCGACGAGTGCAGCGCTGGGCTTTCCGATCGCGCTGGCCAACACCGTGGGCTATGTGGTCGGCGGCTGGTCGCTCGACTCCCCGCTGCCCGGCTCGCTCGGATACCTGTACCTGCCCGCACTGCTGGTCATTGCCAGCGCGAGCGTGTTCACCGCGCCGCTGGGCGCCCGTGCCGCCCATGCGATGAACGTGCGGCAGCTCAAGCGTGTGTTCGCGATGCTGCTGTACCTGCTGGCCGCCTACATGTTCTACAAGGCGTTCGCATGATGGGATCGCCGGCGCAGCCCCGGCGAGGGGCATGCGCGGCGCGCATGCCCTAGGGCGCGACGGGAGCGTCCCGGGCGCCAAGCTTGGACACCGTACGTCAGCGCGGGCCCAGAGGAATGGGAGCCGGTACCGTGCAGTTGCCCCCGCGTGCCGCTGCGCGGGTCAGCGCCACCTCCGCGGCGCCGACCAGGCCCTGCCGGTCCGGCGCGGTGTGCGGGAAACTGGCCACGCCCATCGAGACCGTGAAGCGCAGGTCGCTGCCCTCGAGCAGCACGATCTGCGATTCGCACTGCCGCCGCAATCCTTCCATGCGCGCGTGCGCGGTTGCCAGCCCGACGCCCGACAGCAGGACGGCGAAGCGGTCCTCGCCGAGGCGGCAGGGCGCATCCATCACCCGCGTGTTGCCGCGCAGCAACCGGCCCAGGGCCTGCAGCACCCGCTCGCCCGCCTCGGCACCATGCCGCTCGACCAGGCCGCGGTAATCGTCGACGCGGACGGCCACCAGGGCGAATTCCCGGTTTTCTCGCAGCGACAGGTCCATCTCGCGCCGCAGTTGCTCCTCGAAGTGCTGACGGTTGTAGACACCCGTCAGTGCATCGCGCACGGGCTGGTCACGCAGTTCCTGACGCAGTTCCTCGTTCTGGCGCTGCTGCTGCTCCAGCTGCTCCATGGCCTGTCGCAACTGGGCCTGCGCCCGGCGCAAGTGGGTCACGTCGGTCCATAGCGCACACACCCGGGGCGCGGCGCCGGGCTCCACCGCGGGAACGCAGTAGCGCACCGTCTGCAGTTCGACCGCCCCTTCCTCTCCTCCAGGCAGGCGTTCGTCCCGGTAGAGCGGACGTGACTGCAGGCGTGCCGCAGCGTCACCGCTGCGCATCGCTTCGGCCGTCGCGCAGTCCAGGAGTTCCTCATCGGTGCGGCCCACGACATCCTCGGGGCGCCGCCGCAACATCCGCGCCGCGGCCGCGTTGGCATACAGATAGCGACCCTGCACGTCCTTCACGACGAAGCCCGAGGGCAACTGCTCCAGCCCGGGCGCGAGGCAGCGCGCCACGTCCTCGGCGGACAGGATGGATCCTGGGACCGGGGCGAGGTCCGGACGGGCGGGTTCGGGCGTGGCAGCGACGGCAGGGTTCATCGAGGGCGGTATCGCACGTGTCGCATCCGGGTCGAGCGACACACCTCATTGTGAACCGAACTGGCTGTCAACAGACTGTCTCCATGGCAGGTGTCCCACCATTTCGGTGCCGCCAGGAGGGCCGGCGACAGTGGACACTCACGCGATCAGTGCCTGCACGCCCTGCTCGTAGCGATGAGTGAGGCGGTCGAAGCTGTCCAGGAGCACGTCGCTCGCCTCGGCCACCGCAGCCCACGGCGCCGGCCTTTGCCCGCCGGCGGCCAGGAGCTTCTGCCAGGCGCGCTCTGCCTGCGCGAGCAGTTCGCGGATGTCGCCCGAGCTGATCGGGGCATCCTGCAAGTAACCGACCGCCTGCTCGAACTCGATACGCGTGCTCGCGGCCGCTTCCGCCAACCCTGAGGCGCTCGCCCCCAGCAGCGCGCCCAGCGCCAGCTGCTTGGCATACCGCTGCGACAGCATGCGCTGCCGCCCGCAAATGTTGATGAGATGCAGCCGCCGTGCAGGCGAGGCGGCCTCGAGACAGGATGTCAGCCTCTCGGCTGCGACCAGCAGTTGCTCGGCGGCATGGTCCAGCTCGGACAATTCATCCGCCTCCTGCAGCCCCGTGCGCAAGCGGCCCCACGCTTGCGATGCTGCCTCGAGCAGATCGCCGAAGGGAGCGGCCGCCGTCGCCCGGCGCAATTCTGCAAGGAGCTGGTCGGCCCGCTCCATCGACCGGGCCAGGGCCGCGTGCCGCTCGTCGTGTCCGGGCAGCGCCACCGCGAGCGCCCGCAGCAGCACGCAGCGCTGGCTCAACATCCGCAACTGCCCCGCCCGGTTGACCGCCTGCGCATGGTGCGCGGCCTCGATCAACTGGCGCGACACCTGCCCCACCCTGCGATGTTCGCGCATCGAAATGGTGCGCAGCCACCGGAAGGCCTCGTCCTCCGACATCTGCGTGGAACGCATCAGCAAGCCCTTGGCGCGGTCGACCAGCTTGCGCTCTTCGTGCCGGCGCGACAGATCCTCCAGCTGCTCGGCGAGCGCCCGCTCCTTCCGGAAGCGCGCGGCCGCTGCCGCCAGATCGGCGCGCAGCCGGGCCGCGGAATAGCCGTTGACGACATACCCGTGCGCGCCGGCCTGCGTGGCCGCCTCCAGCCGCTCCAGGCTCGCGTCCAAGGTGTAGAAGACCACGGGCAGGGGGTAGGCCTCGGCCAGCAGGCGCAGCGCCTCGATGCTGCGGTCCTCCGGCCAGTCCTCCCACCAGACGAGGGCCTCGGGAGCCTGGCGGATGCACTCGCGCACCAGGTTACGTTCGTCCGCGGTGCCCAGCACCTGGATGCCCACGGCCTCGAGGTCGGCGCGCAGCGCCTCGACCCCGTGAGGGTCGGGACTGGTCACCACCACCTTGCTGGGAATCATCGTCATGGGCCGAGCCCTAGCAGGGATCGCACCAGCGGGAGGCACCGGCGTCTGGCATGGATGTTGCGTTGCACCATGCATCCCCGGGCGCGACGCCGCGCCCTGGCCGGGACCTCGCACGGCCCCGGCCTTGCGCACAGTGCCGTGCGCAACCCCGTGCCCGCTCGGCCTTGCAGGCCGGCGTCGGCTGGTCGTCTTCGGTGCCCGGATGCACCGCGATCGTACCGACGCGCACCGTCTTCGCTCCTCCATGGCACGCGATCACCACTTTCTGAAATCGGGACACTGGCCGACGCTGCTGGCCTCCTTCCTCTACTTCGATTTCTGTTTCGCGATCTGGGTGCTCAACGGCGCCATGGGTCCGTTCATCAGCGAGAGCTTCGACCTGACCCCCGCCCAGAAGGGCTTCATGATCTCCGTGCCCATCCTGGCCGGCGCGCTGATGCGTTTCCCGTTGGGCGTGCTGGCACAGTACATCGGCCGCAAGAACGCCGCCATGGTCGAGATGGGCCTGATCGTGCTCGCGCTCGCCTTCGGCTACTTCTTCGTGGACAGCTACGACGGCGTCCTCGCGATGGGCGTGCTGCTGGGCATTGCCGGCGCGAGCTTCGGCGTCGCGCTGTCGCTCGGCTCCGGCTGGTACCCACCGCAGTACAAAGGGCTGGCGATGGGACTGGCCGGCGCGGGCAACTCCGGTACCGTGCTGGCCGTGCTGTTCGCCCCGCCGCTCGCGATGCGCTACGGCTGGCAGTCGGTGTACGGCCTGGCCGCGCTGACCATGCTGCTCCCGATGATCGTCATGTGGCTGTGCGCGAAGGAGCCGCCGGATCGCGAGCACCAGACCTTCCGTCAGCACGTCTCCTGCCTCTTCGAGAAGGACGGCTGGGCCTTCAGCCTGATCTACGTGGTGACCTTCGGCGGGTTCATCGGCTTGTCCAGCTTCCTGCCGACCTACTTCTACGACCAATTCAAGGTCACGAAGGTCGAGGCCGGCCAGCTCACGATGCTGGCGACGCTGATGGGCTCGGCCGTCCGCGTGTTGGGCGGCTACATCTCGGACCGCATCGGAGGGGTGAACACCCTGACGGGCGTGCTCGCGATGGTCGCTGTCTCGCTGGTGCTGTGCGGGATGGCCGGACAATCGGTCGCCGTCACCACGCTGCTCTTCATGCTGTGCTTCGCCGCGCTCGGTGCGGGAAACGGCGCACTGTTCCAACTCGTGCCGCTGCGCTGGCCGCTCACGACCGCAGTCGCGGGTTCGATGATCGGCGAGGTCGGAGCATTGGGGGGCGGCTTCATCCCGAATGCGATGGGCCTGTCCAAGCAGTACTCGGGCACCTACCTGTGGGGCTTCGTATCCTTCGCCCTGGTTGCGCTGGCGATGCTGTTCATGCTGCGGGTCGTGCAGATCCGCTGGACGCGCACCTGGGCCGAGAAAGGCGGACGGGCGCGCACGCAGTTCACACCGACTCCTGCGCAAAAGCGCATCGAAAAGGTGCGCGCGTGATGACCCTCGCACGTCAGCGGAGGCTGCGGATGCAGGTTCTCCAGGTCACCGCCCCGCGCGCGGGCAGGGCCGGCCTATCTCGGCAGGAACAGCAGCCACACGACCAGCAGCACGTTGAAGAGCAGCGAAATCGCCAGCGCCGCCTTCCACAGTGCCGTCGGGTCTCGCGCGACCAGGGGCGTGTGACCCGGGGCCGGCAGCGGCCGCGACGCGCCTCGCTCGAGTGCAAGCAGGAACTCTTCCGCGGTCTCGAAGCGCTGCGCCGCATCGCGAGCCACCGCCTTGAGCACGACATGATCGAGCCAGATCGGCACGTCGGGGCGCAGCCGGGAGGGGGGCCTCGGGTCGCGACGCAAGCGCGCCGTCTGGTAGGGCTCGAGTTCGCCGTAGGGCAGTCGTCCGGTGAGTCCGTGGTAGAGCGCGGCACCCAGGGCGTAGAGATCGCTGCGTGCGTCGGCCGGCTCGCCGGTATCCCGGCCGGGCGCCGGCCATTGCTCGGGGTTCATGTAGCTTGGCGTTCCAGCATGCAGGTGGCGCAGGCTCTCGGGCTCACGGCCGGAAACGGCCACGCCCAGGTCGAGTACCCTCCATTGCCCGTCGTCGCCCAGATGCAGGTTGGCGGGTTTGACATCGCGGTGCACCACCCCCTGGCGGTGCAGCCATCCGAGCGTGCGCAGCACCTGGGACGCCGCCACGACCGCCTCGCCGACCTCGAGGCGTCGCCCCTCGCGCAGCATCTGCTCGAGAGTCTGGCCCGCATGCCATTCGAAGACCACGTAGAAGGCGCTGGGATCGAGCACCTCCCGCACGCGAACCAGGCCCGGCACCTCGCGCTCGGCTGCGCGCTGCCCCAGCCAAGCCTCGTGCGCGAGCATGGCCTGCTCCTCCTCGTCGCCGGCGCGGGCCTCGTGGAGCGTCTTGATCGCCACCAGTTCCCCGGTATGGATGTCACGGGCCTGGAAGAGGCGGTGCACTCCGTTGTCGAGCACGCGGGCGGTGATCACGTAGCCGTCCAGACGGTCACCGACCTTGAGGGAACCGGGGGCGGACAGGCGGCGGGCCCGCTGGACGATGTCGTCCAGCCGCGTGCCACCGAGCGAGCGCACCTGGAGGACGAGGGCCGTCGCGTTGTCGCGGCCACCGGCGCTGAGCGCGGCGCGCACCAACGCCTCGCTGGCTTGCTGCGCGCCGCCGTGGCGCGCGAGTTCGCCGATCTGTCTGCGCCGCAGCACGCCGTGCACGCCATCGGTCGTCAGCACCAGCGTGTCGCCGGGGTGCAACTCTCCTTGCAGGTAGTCGATGCGGACCGGATCGTCCAGCCCGAGCGCCCGTGTCAGCCGGCTGCGCATGTCGGGGTGCTCGAGGCTGTGGTCCTGGGTGAGTTGCACACACTCTTGCGCTCTCACCAACCAGGCGCGGCTGTCGCCCACGTGAGCCACGGTGTAGCTGTGCCCCTGCAACACGACGGCGGTGAGGGTGGACAACGCCGCGCCGGTCGCGCCCGTGCCCTGCCGGCGTCGGTTGTGGTCGGTCAGCCAGGCGTTGTGAGCGGCGATCACACGGTCGAGCGCCACGCTCGTGTCCCAACTCGCAGGCGTGGCGTGGTAGCCGTCGAGCAACGACATGACGGCGGTCTGCGCGGCCTCCGCGCCGTGTCCCCCGAGCGTGACTCCGTCGGCCACCGCGGCCACCAGCCCGCGGTCCCGTTCATGCGCCTCGGGTATCGCCACGCCCGCGCAGTCCTCGTTGCGGTCCCGCGGCCCGCGTTCGCTGCAGTGCCCGACGTCGACGTCCAGTCCCACCCCCGGTTCCTCCGCCTTGCGGCCACGGCGACCGCGAACGCGATTGTGGCCGCAACGGGCATGCGCGGCACCCGCCGTTGCGCTTCGCACACGGCACGCCGTTTCTGGCCCACCCCTTGCTTGACGAACCCGGCGCAAGCCATGGAGTCCCTGCGATGAAGAAACTGAAACTCGTGATGATCGGCAACGGCATGGCCGGCGTGCGCACGATCGAAGAGCTGCTCAAGCTCGCGCCCGACCTGTACGACATCACCGTGTTCGGGGCCGAGCCGCATCCCAACTACAACCGCATCCTGCTCTCGCCGGTGCTTGCGGGCGAGCAGACGATCGACGAGATCATCCTCAATCCGATCGAGTGGTATCAGGAGCACGGCATCACGCTGCACCTGGGCAAGAAGGTGGTCGACGTGGACCGCCGCCGCCGCGTCGTGACCGCCGAGGACGGCACCACGGCCTCCTACGATCGCCTGCTGATCGCCACGGGCTCCAATCCCTTCATCCCGCCCGTGCCGGGCAAGGACCTGGAGGGCGTGATCGCGTACCGCGACATCAAGGACACCAACACGATGATCCAGGCCGCGCAGCGCTATAAGCACGCGGTCGTGGTCGGGGGCGGCCTGCTGGGTTTGGAAGCGGCCAACGGTCTGATGCTGCGCGGCATGCAGGTGACGGTGGTGCACATCGCGCCCTGGCTGATGGAGCGTCAGCTCGACGAGGTCGCGGGCAAGATGCTGCAGAAGTCGCTCGAGGACCGTGGGCTCAAGTTCATGATCGGCGCCCACACCGCAGCGCTCATCGGCGACAGGGACGGCGGGCGGTCCGGCCGCGTGATGGCCGTGCAGTTCAAGGACGGCAGCGAAGTGCCGGCGGACCTGGTCGTGATGGCAGCCGGCATCCGGCCCAACACCGAACTGGCGGAGAGGATCGGCCTGTACTGCAACCGCGGCATCGTCGTCACGGACACCATGCAGACCATCACGGACGCGCGGATCTACGCCGTGGGCGAATGCGCGGCCCACCGGGGCATCGCCTACGGGCTGGTCGCCCCGCTCTTCGAGCAGGGCAAGGTCTGCGCCACGCACCTGGCCGAGTTCGGCATCGGCCGCTACACCGGCTCGCAGGTGTCGACCAAGCTCAAGGTCACCGGCATCGACCTCTTCTCCGCCGGCGACTTCATGGGCGGCGAAGGCACCGAGGAAGTCGTGCTGTCCGATCCCTACGGCGGTGTCTACAAGAAGCTGGTGCTCAAGGACGACAAGCTGGTCGGGGCGTGCCTGTACGGCGACACGGTGGACGGCAGCTGGTACTTCAAGCTGTTACGCGAGGGCCGGTCGGTCGCCGACCTGCGTGACCGCCTGATGTTCGGTGAGTCGAACATCGGGGACACCGGTCACGAAGGCCACAACAAGGCCGCCGCGATGGCCGACAGCGACGAGGTGTGCGGCTGCAACGGCGTGACCAAGGGCACGATCTGCAAAGCGATCAAGGAGAAGGGGCTGTTCACGCTGGACGAGGTGCGCAAGCACACGAAGGCCAGCGCCTCGTGCGGCTCTTGCACGGGGCTCGTCGAGCAGATCCTGATGTTCACCGCCGGCGGCGACTATTCCGCCACGCCGAAGAAGAAGGCGATCTGCGGTTGCACCGACCACAGTCACGAGGAGGTGCGCCATGCGATCCGAGAGCACAAGCTGCTGTCGATCGATCAGACCTTCCGCTTCCTCGAGTGGCGCACGCCCAACGGTTGCTCGACCTGCCGCCCCGCGGTGAACTACTACCTCATCTCCACCTGGCCGAAGGAGGCCAAGGACGACCCGCAGTCGCGCTTCATCAACGAGCGCAGCCACGCCAACATCCAGAAGGACGGCACCTACTCTGTGGTGCCGCGGATGTGGGGCGGCGAGACCACGGCCGACGAGCTGCGCCGCATCGCAGACGTGGTGGACAAGTACAAGATCCCGACGGTCAAGGTCACCGGTGGTCAGCGCATCGACCTCCTGGGTGTGAAGAAGGAAGACCTGCCCAAGGTCTGGCAGGACCTGGGCATGCCTTCCGGCCACGCTTACGCGAAGGCCTTGCGCACGGTCAAGACCTGCGTTGGCAGCGAATGGTGCCGCTTCGGCACGCAGGATTCCACCCAGATGGGCAAGGACCTGGAGCGGGCGCTGTGGCGCATGTATGCGCCGCACAAAGTCAAGCTTGCGGTGAGCGGCTGCCCGCGCAACTGCGCGGAGAGCGGCATCAAGGACGTGGGCGTGATCGGCGTCGATTCCGGCTGGGAGATCTACGTCGGCGGCAACGGCGGCATCAAGACCGAGGTCGCACACTTCTTCTGTAAGGTCAAGACGCCGGAGGAGGTGCTCGAGTACGCGGGCGCCTTCCTCCAGCTGTACCGAGAGGAAGGCTGGTACCTGGAGCGCACCTGCCACTACATCGCGCGCGTGGGCCTCGACCATGTCAAGAAGAAGGTGCTCGACGATGCCGACAACCGCAAGGCGCTCTGGTCGCGGTTGCAGTTCTCCCTCGAGGGCGAGCCCGATCCCTGGTTCGAGTTCGACAAGGCGCAGGTCGACGCGCGCCAGTTCGAGCCGTTGTCCGTCTGAGCCCGCCACCCGCACCGAGACACTGGAGCTGCATCATGAGCCAATGGAAACCGATCTGCCGCGTCGAGGACATCCCCGTCCTGGGTGCCCGCCGGGTGACGCGTGCGCAAGGAGCGGACGTTGCGGTCTTCCGCAACACCGAGGACAAGGTCTTCGCGCTGCTGGACCGTTGCCCGCACAAGGGTGGTCCGCTGTCGCAGGGCATCGTGTTCGGCGAAAGCGTGGCCTGCCCGCTGCACAACTGGACGATCGGCCTGAAGGACGGTTGCGCGCAAGCGCCTGACGAGGGCTGCACGCCGCGGTTCGGCGTGAAGGTAGAGGACGGCCAGGTCTACCTCGACCTGGACGAGCTCAACTCGATCGCTGTCGACGAGAGCTACCTGCAGGCGCAAGCGCTGATCCGCCGCGTCGCGGCCTGAGCGCCGTTGCGCACAGCCGACGGGTGAGCCCCATGCGTGAAACGAAATCGACTTGCCCCTATTGCGGCGTGGGCTGCGGGGTCGTCATCGAGTCAGAGGGCGAGCGGATCGTCGGGGTGCGAGGCGATCCGCAGCATCCGGCGAACTTCGGTCGGCTGTGCACCAAGGGCAGCACGCTGCATCTGACGGCGGCTGCGCCCCTCGTTCGCCAGACGCGCCTGCTCGAGCCGGCGATGCGCTACTCGCGCGGCGAGTCGGTGCGCCCGGCCGGGTGGGATGCGGTGCTGGACGAGACGGCGCGCAGGATCGCGTCCATCGTCGAACGGCACGGCCCCGACGCCGTCGGCTTCTACATCTCGGGGCAGCTGTTGACGGAAGACTATTACGTCTTCAACAAACTCGCCAAGGGACTGCTCGGCACCAACAACGTCGACACCAACTCGCGCCTTTGCATGAGCAGCGCCGTGGCGGGCTACAAGCAGACGCTCGGGGTCGACGCGCCACCGGCGTGCTACGACGACGTGCAGCACGCGCAGACCATCTTCATCGTCGGCTCCAACACCGCCTACGCCCACCCCATCCTCTTCCGCCGCATCGAGGACGCCAAGCGCGCCAACCCCGAGCTGCGGCTGATCGTCGCCGACCCGCGCCGCACCGAGACGGCCGAAGTGGCCGACCTGTATCTGCCGCTGCAGCCTGGCACCGACGTCGCCCTCTTCCACGGGATGCTGCACCTGCTGCTGTGGGAAGGTCTGGTCGACCATCGCTACATCGCCGAGCACACCAGCGGCTTCGAGGAACTCAAGGCCACGGTGCGCGACTACACGCCCAAGGAGGTCGCCTCGTTGTGCGGCATCGACGAGTCCGCGCTGATGCAGGCCGCGACATGGTTCGGGCGCTCGAGGGCCACGCTGTCGCTGTACTGCCAGGGGTTGAACCAGAGCACCAGCGGCACGGCCAAGAACGCCGCGCTCATCAACCTGCATCTGGCGACCGGACAGATCGGCCGACCGGGAGCCGGCCCCTTCTCACTGACGGGGCAGCCCAACGCCATGGGTGGGCGCGAAGTCGGCGGACTCGCCAACCTGCTCAGCGCCCACAGGGACCTCGCCAACGCGGGGCACCGGGCCGAGGTCGCGCGGCTGTGGGGAGTGCCGGATGTCCCCGCTACGCCGGGCAAGACGGCCGTCGAGATGTTCGAGGCAGCGGCCCGGGGCGAGATCAAGGCGCTGTGGATCGCCTGCACCAACCCGGCACAGTCCATGCCCGATCAACGCACCGTGCGGCAGGCACTCGAGCGCGCGGAACTGGTGATCGTGCAGGAGGCCTTCGCCACCACCACCACCTGCGAGTACGCAGACATCCTGCTTCCCGCCACCACCTGGGGCGAGAAGGAAGGCACGGTCACCAACAGCGAGCGGCGCATCAGCCGCGTGCGGCCCGCCATTCCCGCCCCCGGCGCGGCCCGACACGACTGGCGCATCGTGGTCGACGTGGCCCGCCGCCTCGAACGCCTGCTGCCCCGACGCGCGCCTCACACCCTCTTTCCCTACGAAACGCCCGAGTCCATCTGGAACGAGCACCGCGAGAGCACGCGAGGCCGGGATCTGGACATCACCGGGCTCAGCTATGCCCTGCTCGACGAGGCCGGTCCGCAGCAGTGGCCGGTGCCCGAGGGCACGACGAGCGGCCGCGCCCGCCTGTACGAAGACGGCAGGTTCCCGACGCCCGACGGCCGTGCGCGCTTTGCCAACGTGCGCTATGCGCCGGTGGCCGAACCGCGCGACGCGCGCTACCCCTTCAGCCTGACGACCGGCCGACTGCGCGACCACTGGCACGGCATGAGCCGCACCGGCACGCTGGGCCGTCTGTTCGGCCACGTGCCCGAGCCCTGCGTCGAACTCAACCCGGGCGACATGGCGCGGCGAGGCTTCAAGGACGGTGACCTGGTGCACGTGACCTCGCGCCATGGTTCGCTGATCCTCCCGGCCCAGGGCAGCACGCAGATCGCCCCGGCCCAGGCCTTCGTGGCGATGCACTGGGGCGAGGAGTTCGTCTCCGGGCAGACGGGGGCCGGGCAGCCGGCGGGCGGCGTGAACGTGCTGACGGGCTCCGCCTGTTGTCCCGTGTCCAAGCAGCCCGAGCTCAAGCATGCCGCCGTCAAGATCCTGAAGGCGGAACTGCCGTGGTCGCTGCTGGCCGCGGCCTGGCTGCCGGCGGAAGAGGCCCAGGCCGTACGGCTGCAGTTGCGCACGCTGATGCGGCGCTTCGCCTTCGCCACCTGCGTGCCGTTCGGACGCGAGCCCAGCCCGCACGGATGGACCGGCGTGCTGTTCCGCGCCGCGGCGTACGAAGCGCCCGACGCGGAAGTCTTCGAGGCCCTGGAAGGCCTGCTCGGGCTTGCCGGGCGCGACGTGCTGCGCTACGCCGACCGGCGCCGCGGGCAACGCCGGGCGATGCGCCTTGCGCCACGCCCTGGTGAATCCACCGTGATCCTGCGGGCCTTCCTGCTGGCGGGCGATACCCGGGCAGAGGCATGGGTGAAGACGCTGCTGCAGGACGAGCTGCCCGCGCAGAGCTATGGCCGCCTGCTGCTGGTGCCCGGTGCACGGCCTCCCGCCGCCACCGTCCAGTCGCGCGGCCGGCAGGTGTGCACCTGCTTCAACGTCTCGGAGACCCAGATCCTGCAAGCCATGCCCGAACAGGGGTCGGTGGACGAGCGCCTGGCGGCGGTGCAGACGCAGCTCAAATGCGGCACCAACTGCGGCTCCTGCGTGCCCGAACTCAAAAAACTGCTGCGTGGCCAGTTGCAGGCGGCCTGAGACCATGCACCGGGGACGAGGATGAAGCCTCCGCGCCCCCGCCCCCTCTCTCCCGCGCCCCGAGCGAGATGACCGTGAGCCCCGATCGCATCGCCGCCCGGGGTTATGCCTCGCCTCCTGCCGCAGGCGGCGTGCTGGTCCGAGAATTGCGGCAGCGGCCGGCGTGCGGCAACGCCGCGGGGCCGCCCTGGTGGTCCCATCTCCAGGGAGCGACATGAGCATTTCTCACTACATCAAGGAAATCGGCCGGGGCAAGGAAGGAGCGAGGTCCCTGGACAGGGATCAGGCCTACGACCTGATGAGCCGCATCCTCGACGGCCAGGTCACCGATCTCGAACTCGGCGCCTTCGCCATCGCCATGCGGATCAAGGGCGAGTCCCTGGACGAGCTGCGAGGCTTTCTCGATGCCGTCACCGAGCGCTGCATTCCGGTGCCCGCTCCGCGCCCCATCGTGGTGCTGCCCTCCTACAACGGCGCCCGCCGGCTCCCCAACCTCACCCCACTGCTGGCGCTGCTGCTGGCGCAGCAGGACGTCCCCGTCCTGGTGCATGGCATGGCGCACGACCCGGGGCGGGTGACGACCGCGCAGATCCTCCAGTCCCTGGGCCTGCCCGAAGCGACGCAGACTTCGACCATCGAGCAGGCGTGGCACCGGCGCGAACCCGCCTTCGTCCGCACCGAGGCCTTGTGTCCTCCTTTGGCGCGGCTGCTCGACGTGCGCTGGGTGATCGGACTTCGCAACCCGGCGCACACCGTCGCAAAACTGCTCGATCCCGCACCCGCCGGTCATGCGCTTCGCGTGGTCAACTACACCCACCCCGAGTACGGCCAGAACCTGACGCGGTTCCTGCAGGACACCGGGGCGCACGCGATGCTGTTGCGCGGGACCGAGGGCGAACCCGTGGCCGATCCCCGGCGTACCCCGCGGATGGACGTCTTCCTGGCCGGCGTGCCCCAGCCTACCCTCGGCGTGCCGGCGCGCGAGGGCGTGCTCACGGAAATTCCCTTGCTGCCCCGCGAATGCGATGCGGCCACGACGGCGCACTACATACAGAGCGTGCTGAGCGGCGAGAAGCCGGCTCCCGACTCCGTGTTGCGCCAAGTGGAATGCATCTTGCAAACGCTCGGCCGACTGCCTCTGGACCCCGGCGCCGCCCATGAACTCACTGCCTGACCCATTGCCTCCGAGTCCAGCCCGTGTCGGCTGCGTCACCCTCGTCGGCGCCGGCCCTGGAGACCCGGAGCTGCTCACGGTCAAGGCCATCAAGGCAATCAGGCGTGCCACCGTGCTGCTGGTGGACGACCTGGTGGGCGACGAGGTGCTGCGCTATGCCCGTCGCTCGGCCCGCATCGTGCGCGTCGGCAAACGTGGCGGCTGCCGCAGCACGCCACAGGCCTTCATCGAAAAGCTGATGCTCGCACAGGCCCTGCGGGGGGAACGCGTGGTCCGGCTCAAGGGCGGGGACCCGGGCATCTTCGGCCGTGGCGGCGAGGAACGCGCCGCGCTCGAAGCCGCCGGCGTACGGGTGGACGTGATCAACGGCATCACGGCCGGCGTGGCCGCAGCCACCGCGCTGGGTGGCACGTTGACGCACCGAGACCACGCGCACGGAGTCATCTTCGTGACGGGGCACGCGAAGGACGACGCGTCGCGTGTGGACTGGTCCCGCCTGGCACAAGCAGCTGCGCTCGGCTTCACCCTGGTGATCTACATGGGCATTGCCCAGGCGGGCGAAATCGAGCAGGGCCTGCTCGCGGGGCTGCCCGCCCATACGCCGGTGGCGGTGGTGCAGCATGCGAGTCTGCCCAACGAGCGCCGCGTCTGCGCGACGCTGGGCACGCTGTGCGCCACCCTGGCGCACGAAGGCATCGGCAGCCCGGCGGTGATACTCGTCGGCGACGTCCTCAGGGCCAGCGCCGCACTGGCGCAACCGCAGCCCGGTGCCTGGGAGTCACGTCCGCGGCGCAGCGCCTGAAACCGGCGCGCCGACGCGAATCTCGAGGGTGCGCGGGGCGGCGCCGTCCGTGCTGCCCGACCGCCGTTCAATGTGCCTGACGGCGCACGAAGAACAAGGCCGCACCCATCGCCATGAGCACGCTTCCGAAGAAGCGGTTCTGCCAGCGCATGCCCTTGGCATGGCGGAACAGGCCCTGCAGACGCGAGGCCAGCAGCGCATAGCCGTGCATCACGACCAGGTCCACCGCGCACATGGTCGCGGCCAGGATCGCCAGTTGCAGCGCGAGCGGCCGTGCGGGGTCGATGAACTGTGGCAGAACCGCCACCATGAAGACGATGCCCTTGGGATTGGTCAGGTTGGTGAAGAGTCCGGTGGCAAAGCGCCGGCGCGCCGACATGGGAGCCACCTGTGCGGCGCCGCCCGTCGCATCCACCGGCGCGCGCCATTGCTGGACGCCGAGCCATATCAGGTAGAGCGCACCGAGCACCTTGATCGTCATGAAGGCGGTCTCGGAGGCCAGCAGCAGCGCTCCGAGTCCTCCACCGGCGATGACCAGGATGCCCAACAGCCCCACCTGCAAGCCGAGGATCGTGACGCTGGCACGCCGCACGCCGTAGGACAGCCCGTGGCTCATCGAGAGCACGGCACCCGAGCCAGGCGAGATCGCGATCACCCAACATGCAAAGAAGTACGCCCACCACACTTCGGTTTTCATGACGGCCCCTGGAACGAGGTCCCGCACTGGGCGCGGAACACGGGAGACAAGACAGGGCGTCGCACGCGCGTTGCCCAACGAGGTGGTCATTGTAGGAAGCCGCCGCAAACTCCGCCTCGTCGATAATCGCGGCGATGCAACGGTTCGACGTCGTCATCATCGGTGCCGGCGCGGCCGGGCTCTTCTGCGCGGGCATGGCTGGACAACTCGGCCTGAAGGTCCTGCTGCTGGACCATGCCGAGAAGGTCGCCGAGAAAATCCGCATCTCGGGCGGCGGGCGCTGCAACTTCACCAACCGCGACGCGGGTCCCGGTCAGTTCCTGTCGGAGAACCCCGACTTCTGCCGCTCCGCGCTCGCCCGCTACACACCGCAGGACTTCCTCGCCCTCGTCCAGCGCCATCGCATCCCCTGGCACGAGAAGCACAAGGGCCAGCTCTTCTGTGACGACTCCAGCGAGGACATCATCTCCATGCTGCTGCGCGAGTGCGAGGCCGGGCGCGTGCAGCGCTGGCAGCCCTGCGAAGTGCAGGGCGTGCGCAAGGTGGATGCGCGCTTCGAACTGGACACGTCCGCCGGGACGGTGGCGGCCCGGCGGCTGGTCGTGGCCACCGGCGGCCTGTCCATCCCCAAGATCGGCGCGAGCGACTTCGGCTACCGGCTGGCCCGGCAGTTCGGGCACCGAATCGTGGAGACGCGCCCGGCGCTGGTGCCGCTGACCTTCGATCCGCGGGCATGGGCCCCTTTCGCAGCCCTGGCCGGAGTGTCCCTGGAGGTCCGGATCGAGACCGGCCAGGGCAAGCGCCGCGGCGCCTTCCTCGAGGACCTGCTCTTCACCCACCGCGGCCTGAGCGGCCCGGCGGTCCTCCAGATCTCCAGCTACTGGCGCGCGTGCGAACCCCTCACGATCGACCTCGTGCCGCACCGCCCGCTCGCCGATGCCCTGCGCGAGGCCAAGGCCCGCTCGCGCAAGCGCCTGGGCAACGAACTGGCCGCCTGGATGCCGGCACGCCTGGCCGAGGCCTGGCTGCAGGCCCGACCGGCGCTGTCCGAGCGGCCGGTCGCCGAGGTCAAGGACCGCGACCTGGAGGACCTGGCGCAGCGCCTGCATCGCTGGACGCTGGTGCCCAGCGGCACCGAGGGCTACCGCAAGGCCGAGGTGACAGCCGGCGGCGTCGATACCCGCGAGCTGAGCTCGCAGACGATGGAAAGCCGGCGCGTGCCGGGACTGCACTTCATCGGCGAGGTCGTGGACGTGACCGGCTGGCTCGGGGGCTACAACTTCCAGTGGGCCTGGGCGAGCGCGGCGGCCTGTGCCCGGGGCATGGCGGCGGCGGGCGGCTGACAGGCCACGAGGCGCGTTGCGGGATCAGCGCTGCCGGTGGGCGCCGAGCGGCCCACCCTCGCCCCGTGGGAGCGCAGCCCCGGCGTCCCGGTCAGGACGCCCCTTGCGGATTTTGCGGAACCCGGCCATCGGCTCTATAATGGAGGACTTTGCTGGCAGACCGCGCGCAGCAACCTGCCCTGGGGAGCGGGCTTGAGGCATCTGGCCTTGGGCGACGCGTCTTCCGCCGGGGCGCCCGGCCGGTACCACCGGGCGGCCCAGGTCTTCAAGGGCGGTCGCCGTCGCGCAACGATTTTCGAGAAGGATCCGATCTCTCAATGACTACCATTCGCGTCAAAGAAAACGAGCCGTTCGACGTGGCCCTGCGCCGCTTCAAGCGCACCATCGAAAAGCTGGGCCTGCTGACCGAACTGCGCGCCCGCGAGTTCTACGAGAAGCCGACCGCCGAGCGCAAGCGCAAGAAGGCCGCCGCGATCAAGCGCCACTTCAAGCGCGTGCGCAGCATGCAGCTGCCCAAGAAGCTGTACTGATCATCCCGGTCCGCGCGGCCGCGCGGCCAATGACAGCGAAGCCCGTCAGGGGACGCCCTGCCGGGCTTTCGTGTTTTTGTACCATGTGACATTGCACGCGAAAGCACGACGGACATGAGCCTCAAAGCCCAGATCAACGAAGACATGAAGGCCGCCATGCGCGCCAAGGACGGCGAACGCCTGTCCACCATCCGCATGCTGATGGCCGCGATGAAGCAGAAGGAAGTCGACGAGCGCGTCGAACTGGACGACGCGGCCGTCATCGGCATCGTCGACAAGCTCATCAAGCAGCGCAAGGACGCGCAGTCGCAGTACGCCCAGGCTGGCCGTACCGACCTGGCTGACAAGGAAGCGGCCGAGATCCGCGTACTGGAGGCCTACCTGCCGCAGCGCCTGACCGAAGCCGAGATCGACGCCGAGGTGACACGCATCGTGCAGGAGACCGGCGCCACCGGTCCCGCCGACATGGGCAAGGTCATGGGCGTGGCCAAAACCCGCCTTGCCGGCAAGGCCGACATGGGCCAGGTGTCGTCCGCCGTGAAGCGCGCGCTGAGCCGCTAACCCGCCGCCACCCTTCAGGAGCCCGACATGAGCCTCTCGCTGCAGACCCTCGCACCGGACGTGTGCGCCTCTCCGCAACTGGCACCGGACGACATGCCGGCCGTCGCCGCCGCCGGCTTCAAGAGCGTGATCAACAACCGACCCGATGGCGAAGGCGGCCCCGAACAGCCGACCAGTGCGCAGATCGAGGCCGCGGCCAAGGCAGCCGGCCTGGCTTACGCCTACCTGCCGGTCAATCCGGCCGTGCAGACGCCGGAGGAGATCGCCCGCTTCGGCGAACTGCTGAACAGCCTGCCCAAACCAGTGCTGGCCTTCTGCCGGTCCGGCACCCGCAGCGGCAAGCTGTTCCGCGCGGCCACCGGACAGGCCTGAGCCGAGAGCCGGGCGCGATCCTGCTTCTAGGGGTCTTCCCTAGGAGTCGCGCAAATCCGGCCTGTTTTCAGGCCGCATTCAGTTCAAGCTACGTACAGTGCGCCCGCCGCCGTACGGGCCGCTAGCTGCGGCCGGCCATGCCGCGGCGCATCTGCTGTTGCGGTCCCTCGCGGGTGCTTTCGGTGCCCGCGAGCCCCAACCACCACGGAGACGAGATGTCCGCCCTATTGAAGCTGTCCGGCCTGATCGACCGGCTCAACCTGTTGATCGGCAAGCTCACGATGTGGCTCGTGCTGGCTGCCGTGCTGATCAGCGCAGGCAATGCCATCGTGCGCAAGGCCTTCAACATGAGTTCGAACGCGCTGCTGGAGATCCAGTGGTACCTCTTCGCCGGCGTGTTCATGCTGGGCGTGGGCTACGCCCTGCTGCACAACGCGCACGTGCGCATCGACTTCATCTCGTCGCGCCTGTCCAAACGCACCAACGCGATCATCGACGTCCTGGGCATCGTCGTCTTCATCATTCCGCTCAGCCTCATCCTGATCAACCTGTCCTGGCCGCTCTTCTACAACGCCTACGTGAGCGGCGAGATGTCGCAGAACGCGGGCGGCCTGGTGCGGTGGCCGGTCTACCTGCTCATGCCGGTTGGCTTCTCCATCCTGCTCGTGCAGTCGATCTCGGAACTGATCAAGCGCGTCGCCTTCCTGACTGGCCACCGCAGCGAGCCGTTCTCCTTCGTGGAGGACAAGACCGAGGAGCAAAAGCTGGCCGAGGAGCTGGCCCGCCAAGCTGAACAACATCAACCGAAGGCCCAGTGATGACCGAGTTCCTGACCGCCAACTTCGTCCCGTTGATGTTCGCGGGGCTGCTGTTCTTCCTGTTGAGCGGCATTCCGGTGGCCTTCGGCCTGGCCGCCACCGGCCTGTTGTTCGGCTTCCTGGGCATGGAACTGGGGCTGTTCGGCTCCAACCTCTTCCAGGCCCTGCCGCTGCGCGTCTTCGGCATCATGCAGAACGACACGCTGCTGGCCATTCCCTTCTTCACGTTCATGGGGATCATCCTGGAGCGCTCCGGCATGGCCGAAGACCTGCTCGAGACCGTGGGGCAGGTCTTCGGTCCAGTGCGCGGGGGCCTGGCCATCGCCGTCGTGCTGGTCGGCGCACTGCTGGCGGCCACGACCGGCGTCGTCGCCGCGGCGGTGATCTCGATGGGCCTGATCTCGCTGCCCATCATGCTGCGCTACGGCTACAACCGGGTGATCGCCACCGGCACGATCACGGCCTCGGGCACGCTCGCGCAAGCCATACCGCCCTCCTTGGTGCTGATCGTCATGGCCGACCAGCTCGGCCGCTCTGTGGGCGACATGTATGCCGGCGCGCTGATCCCGGGCCTGCTCCTGGTGGGCCTGTACCTCACCTTCATCATCCTGGTCGCGATCTTCAAGCCCAGCTGGGCGCCCGCCCTGCCGCTTGAGGCACGCATCTACCGGGAGGACAACGGCGCGAGCGGCCATCGCTCACTGGTGGTGCTCCTGCTGGTCTGCGGCGTGGCCGGCTACGCCTGGTCTCGGATGCACGAACAGATCATCAACCCCCTGGTAGGCCGCAGCACCTCCGCGCCGGGCGACGAAGTGTTCATCCTGTCGATGACGGTGGCCGCGCTGCTCGCGCTGAGCATCGCCCTGCTGACCAAGCTGCTGCGGGTCAACCTGCTGTCCAAGCTGGCCCAGCAGGTCACCTTCGTGCTGATCCCCCCGCTGGTCCTGATCTTCCTGGTCCTGGGCACGATCTTCCTGGGCGTCGCCACACCGACCGAGGGCGGCGCGATGGGGGCCGTCGGCGCGCTCATCATGGCCCTTGCGCGGCGGCGCCTGTCGCTGCCGATGATGAAGCAGGCGCTCGACAGCACCGCCCGCCTGTCGTGCTTCGTGCTCTTCATCCTGATCGGCTCGACCGTCTTCAGCTTCACCTTCAATGCGGCGGATGGTCACATCTGGGTAGAGCACCTGTTCGACAAGCTGCCGGGCGGCGCACTGGGCTTCCTGATCGTCGTGAACCTGCTGGTCTTCGTGCTCGGCATGTTCATCGACTTCTTCGAGATCGCCTTCATCGTGATCCCGATCCTCGCGCCGGTGGCCGAGAAGATGGGCATCGACCTCATCTGGTTCGGCGTCATCATCGCGATGAACCTGCAGACCTCGTTCCTGACGCCACCCTTCGGCTTCGCGCTGTTCTACCTGCGCAGCGTGGCTCCCAAGTCGGACTACGTGGACCGCATCACGAACAAGTTGATTCCGGCGGTCTCCACGGCCCAGATCTACAAGGGCTCGATCGCCTTCATCATCCTGCAACTGATCATGGTGGCGGTGATCATGGCGTTCCCCGGTCTCGTGTCGGGCAACATCGAAAAGATCGACGAACTGAGCTCCGAAGAGGTGATGCAGCAGCTGCAGATCCCGCAGGACTTCGACGACGAGCCGCAAGCCGAGGAGGCGCAGGACGAGGAGATCCCCGCGACCGATGCCGAAGCGCCAGAGGACGAAGACCCGATGAAGGCGCTCGAGGAGGCGGCCCAGGAGGACGCCAAGCGCTGACGGGCGGGCCGCACCGCGCACTCGCCCGCTGTGGCGGCACCCACACCAAGGGCTCCTCCGGAGCCCTTGTTCGTTTGGCCGGCAAGGGCCGGGTCAGGGGCGCCCGCGCCAGCCAATGGCTCGGCAAAAAAAAGAGCCGCCCGCGGGGTGGCTGGAATACATGCAAACACAGGCCGGTGCTCCGGCGGCTGCCCCCACCCTCGCGCGAGCGGGGCCAGCGCAGGGCCGGCCGCGGCTCAGAGCTTGGCTGCCTGCATGTAGCGGTCGAATTGAGCCTCGGTGAAGCGGAACCACAGGTTCTGCTCGCGCCGGAATGCGGCGTAGTCCGCGTAGACCTTCTTCCAGTTCGGGTTCTTCGCGCTGATCTCGCTGTAAAGCGCCATGGACTCGTTGAACGCGGCGTCCATCACTGCCTTGGGCAAAGCGACCATGCGCGTCTTGGCGGCCACGAGTTGCTTCAGCGCACCCGGATTGCGCCCGTCGTACTTGGCCTGCATGTCGGTGTGCGCATACGCCGCCGCGGCCTCGACGATGGCCTTGTACTCGGCCGACAGACCCTCGTACGCCTTCGTGTTCACGTAGAGGTCCAACTGAGGGCCGCCCTCCCACCACCCCGGGTAGTGATAGAACGGCGCCACCTTGTTGAAGCCGAGCTTGAGGTCGTCGTACGGGCCCACCCACTCGGCCGCATCGATCGTGCCCTTCTCCAGCGCCTGGTAGATTTCGCCTCCGGGGATGTTCTGGGGCACCGACCCGAGGCGCTCCAGCACGCGGCCCGCAAAGCCGCCGATGCGCATCTTGAGTCCCTTCATGTCCGCCAGCGACTTGATCTCCTTGCGGAACCAGCCACCCATCTGCGCCCCGGTGTTGCCCATTGGGAAGTTGATGATGTTGTACTGGGCGTAGAACTCGCGCATCAGCTTCAGGCCATTGCCCTCGTACATCCAGGCCGTCATCTGGCGGGAGTTCAGCCCGAAGGGGATGGCGCAGCCGATCGCGAAGGTCTCGTCCTTGCCGAAGAAATAGTAGGGCGCCGTGTGCGCCATCTCGACGGTGCCGTTCTGCACGCCGTCGACCACGCCGAACGGCGGCATCAGTTCGCCGCCCGCGTGGACCGAGATCTGGAACTTGCCCCCCGACATCTCACCCACCTTGCGGGCGAACACCTCGGCGGCGCCGTAAATCGTGTCCAGCGACTTGGGGAAGCTCGAGGCCAGGCGCCAGCGGATGCTGGCCTGGGCGTGGACGACGGCCGGCGCGGCACCTGCGGCCATGATCCCCGTCAGGCCGGCATGGCGAAGGAATGAACGGCGCTCCATGTGCAATCTCCTGAAAAACACGTTAAGAGTTACAAGGTGTGCTGGATTCTAGGAAGGCGCTTTCAGGTTGCTGACAGGGGTTTCCCCTCGCCGGAGGGGCGCAAGCATGAAAAAGCCCCGCCGGGGCGGGGCTGGTCGGGGTGACGGGAGCGGCGGCCGCGCCTGCGGACCATGGCGGGGTTGCGGCCCCGCCGGCTCGGCGCCCGGTCCTCAGAGCTTGGCCGATTGCATGTAGCGGTCGAACTGCGCTTCGGTGAAGCGGAACCACAGGTTCTGCTCGCGGCGGAACTCGGCGTAGTCGGTGTAGACCTTCTTCCAGTTGGGGTTGGTGGCCGAGAGTTCCGAGTACAGCGCCATGGACTCCTTGAACGCTGCGTCCATCACCGCCTTGGGGAACGGCAGAAGCTTGACCTTCTGGGCGACCAGCTGCTTGAGCGCCACTGGGTTGCGCGCGTCGTACTTGGCCTGCATGTCCACGTGCGCGTAGGCCGCCGCCGCTTCCACCACCGCCTTGTATTCCGCGGACAGCGACTCGAATGCCTTCATGTTGATGAAGAAGTCGATCTGCGGCCCCCCCTCCCACCAGCCGGGGTAGTAGTAGTTGGGCGCAACCTTGTGGAAGCCCAGCTTCAGGTCATCGTACGGGCCCACCCACTCGGCCGCGTCGATGGTGCCCTTCTCCAGAGCCTGGTAGATCTCGCCCCCGGGAATGTTCTGAGGCACCCCGCCCATGCGCTTGATCACCTCGCCCGCGAAGCCGCCGATCCGGATCTTCAGGCCCTTCACATCGGCCAGCGACTTGATTTCCTTGCGGAACCAGCCGGCCATCTGTGCCCCGGAGTTGCCGCCGGCGAAGTTGATGATGTTGTACTGGGCGTAGAACTCGCGCATCAGCTTCAGGCCATTGCCCTCGTACGTCCACGCCGTCATCTGCCGGGAGTTGAGGCCAAAGGGAATGGCCGCTCCGATCGCGAAGGTCGGGTCCTTGCCGAAGTAGTAGTACGGCACGGTGTGGCCCATCTCGACGGTACCGTTCTGCAGTGCATCCACGATGCCGAAGGGAGGCATGAGTTCGCCGCCCGCGTGCACCGAGATCTGGAACTTGCCGCCCGTCATGTCGCTCACCTTCTTGGCGAAGACCTCGGCCGCGCCGTAGATCGTGTCGAGGGACTTCGGGAAGCTCGACGCCAGGCGCCACCGCACGGTGGCCTGGGCGTGAACGGCCGGCGCCGCACCGGCAGCGAGCACGCCGGCAATGCCGGCGTGACGGATGAATGATCGGCGTTGCATGCGTATATCTCCTGAAAAGAGGTTGAGAGCGACAAGCGCCGCAGATTCTAGGGAGCGGCTTTCAGTTTCTTGCCAGGGTTATCCCTTCTCAGGAAATTGTCAGACTGTTATCAGCTTTCTATAAGAAATGAAAAAAGCCCCGCCGAGGCGGGGCCTGCATTCTCGACGGGAAGCCGGGATCAGAGCTTGGCCGACTGCATGTAACGGTCGAACTGGGCCTCCGTGAAGCGGAACCACAGATTCTGGTCCCGGCGGAAGGACTGCAGGTCCGCGTAGATCTTCTTCCACGCCGGGTTGCGGCCCGACAGTTCGGAGTACAAGGCCTCGCACTCCTTGAACGCGAGATCCATCACCGCCTTGGGGAACGGAACGACGCGCACCTTCTGCGCGACGAGTTGCTTGAGCGCCGCAGGGTTGCGCGCGTCGTACTTCGCCTGCACTTCCGTGTGGACGTAGGTCGCGGCGGCCTCCACGATCGCCTTGTACTCCGCGGACAGCGCGTCGTACGCCTTGCGCCCGATGTAGAAGTCGATCTGCGGACCACCTTCCCACCAGCCGGGGTAGTAGTAGTAGGGAGCCACCTGGCCCAGGCCCAGCTTGAGGTCGTCGTACGGACCGACGAACTCCGCGGCATCGATCGTGCCCTTCTCCAGCGCCTGATAGACCTCACCGCCCGGCAGGTTCTGCGGCACCACGCCCAGGCGCTCGACCACGCGGCCAGCGAAGCCGCCAATGCGGAACTTCAGGCCCTTGAGGTCGTTGACGGTCTTGATCTCCTTGCGGAACCAACCGGCCATCTGAGCCCCGGTGTTGCCACCGGGAAAGTTGACGATGCCGTAGTTCGCATAGAACTCGCGCATCAGCTTCAGCCCGTTGCCTTCGAACATCCACGCGGTCATCTGCCGGGAGTTCAGCCCGAAGGGGATGCCGGCGCCCAGGGCCCAGGTGTCATCCTTGCCGAAATAGTAGTAGCCCACGCTGTAGCCGGCCTCGATCGTGCCGCCCTGCAACGCGTCGACGATGCCCAGCGCCGGCACCAGTTCGCCTGCAGCGTGCACCGACACCTGGAACTTGCCGCCCGACAGTTCACCCACCTTGCGGGCGAAGGTCTCCGCCCCGCCGTGCAGGGTGTCGAGGGACTTCGGGAAACTGGTGGCCAGGCGCCAGCGGACGTTGGCCTGCGCCTGCACGATGGCGGGGGCCACCCCCGCCGAGACAACGCCGGCAATGCCAGCGGAGCGAACGAAAGAACGACGGTCCATGGATACTGCCTCGCTGTAAGACCGTGGAACGGATGCCGGCTGCGCCTTCGTGGAAGGCTCCAGCCGGCGCGATTGCAAGGCCTGCCGGTCGCCCTCGTGCGACGGCCGGCGGCCGGAGTGTCCGAGGAGCCGCGCGTGTAGGCTCTCGTTCAGAGGGTCACCAAGCGACCCGGTCGGGGTCCTGGGACCGATCGACTCCCGAGGATACCTGGGAGGAAAAACCGCGAGGCCGCGCGTCCAGGGGACGACGGCCTCTTCCCGGCCTCAGAGCTTGGCCGACTGCATGTACCGGTCGAACTGCGCCTCGGTGAACCGGAACCACAGGTTCTGGTCACGACGGAAGGCCGCATAGTCGGTGTAGACCTTCTTCCAGTTGGGGTTCTTCGCCGACAGCTCCGAGTACAGCGCCATGGACTCCTTGAAGGCCGCGTCCATGATCGCCTTCGGGAAGGCCTGCAGCTTGACCTTCTGGGCCACCAGTTGCTTCAGCGCCTGCGGGTTGCGGCCGTCGTACTTGGCCTGCATGTCCACGTGCGCGTAGGCCGAGGCGGCATCGATGATGGCCTTGTACTCGGCAGACAGCGACTCGTATGCCTTCGTGTTGATGTAGAACGAAAGTTCGAGCCCGCCTTCCCACCAGCCAGGGTAGTAGTAGTTCGGCGCGACCTTGAAGAAGCCCAGCTTCTGGTCGTCGTACGGGCCGATCCACTCGGCCGCGTCGATCGTGCCCTTCTCCAGCGCCTGGTAGATCTCGCCACCCGGGATGTTCTGCGGAACGCCGCCGAGGCGCTCGACCACGCGTCCGGCAAAGCCGCCGATGCGGAACTTCAGCCCCTTCATGTCGGCCAGCGTCTTCAGTTCCTTGCGGAACCAGCCACCCATCTGCGCCCCGGTGTTGCCACCCGAGAAGCTGATGATGTTGTACTGGGCATAGAACTCGCGCATGAGCTTGGTACCGTTGCCCTCGTACATCCAGGCCGTCATCTGCCGGGAGTTCAGGCCGAAGGGAATGGCGCCGCCGATCGCGAAGGTCTCGTCCTTGCCGAAGAAGTAGTAGGGCGCCGTGTGCGCGAGCTCGACGGTGCCGTTCTGCACGCCGTCGACCACGCCGAAGGGGGGCATCAGCTCACCGCCCGCGTGGACGGAGATCTGGAACTTGCCCCCCGACAGCTCGCTGACCTTCTTGGCGAAGACTTCCGCGCCGCCGTAGATCGTGTCCAGGGACTTCGGAAAGCTGGAGGCCAGGCGCCAACGGATGGCCGCCTGCGCATGGACGGCAGGCGCGACGCCTGCAGCAAGGACACCGGCCAGGCCGGCGCCGCGAATGAAGGATCGACGTTCCACGAAAAGCTCCTAAGTTATCTGCCTTGTGGGCTTTATGAAAAGGGCCGGCGCATTTTAGGAGCGCCGCAGCCATTTGCAGGCGGAGCTTTCCCCGATTCAGTTTGCTACATATTCTCAGGACTTATTCAGCAGCCCTTGGTATAAGGGCGCACGATATTAAGTATATTTTCAGGAACCAGCGACCTTCATCCGCTCGATCAGCACTGAGCCGACCGTCTTCGAGCCGAGGGTATAAGTATCGGCCCCGACGGCGACGATTTGCCTGAACATTTCCCGCAGGTTGCCCGCGATCGTGATTTCGTGTACCGGATGGACGATGCGGCCGTCCTCGACCCAGAATCCGGCCGCACCACGGGAATAATCGCCGGTCACGTAGTTGACGCCCTGCCCCATCAGTTCGATCACGAAGAGCCCGCGGTGCAATTTGCGCAGCATCTGGTCCAGGTCGTCCCCGGGGTGCGTGAGCCGGCTCTTCAACGTGAGGTTGTGCGAGCCCCCGGCATGGCCGGTGGTCTTCATGCCCAGCTTGCGCGCCGAGTAGCTGGACAGGAAATAGCCTTCCACCCGGCCCTCGCGCACCACGTGCCTCGCCCGGGTGCGCACGCCCTCGTCGTCAAAGGGCGCGCTGCCCTTGCCCTTGGGCACGTGCGGATCCTCCACGATGTCCACGTGCTCGGGAAACACCTGCTGGCCGAGGCTGTCGACCAGGAAGCTCGCCTTGCGGTAGAGCGCACCGCCGCTCGTGCCCTGGACGAAGCCGCCGAGCAGGCCGGCAGCCAGCGTCGACTCGAAGAGCACCGGGCATTCGCAAGTACGGATCTTGCGCCCCTTCAAGCGCGAGAGCGCGCGCTCGGCCGCGTAGCGGCCCACCGCTTCCGGCGCAGCCAGTTCTCGCGGGTCGCGCATGGAGCTGTACCAGGCGTCGCGCTGCATGTCGTCACCGCGTCCGGCGATCGGCGCGACCGAGATCGAGTGCCGCGAGCTGGCGTAGCCGCCGCGGAAACCGCGGGTGTTGCCGGCGAAGAAATGCGACTGCTGGGCCGACACGCCCGCGCCCTCGGAGTTGGTGATGCGCTTGTCCGTCTGCAGCGCCGCGGCCTCGCACCGCAATGCCAGTTCGGCGGCCTGTTCGGCATCGATCGGCCAGGGATGGAACAGATCGAGATCGCGTTGCGCGGCATCGCCCAGCGCGAGATCCTCCTCGTCCGGAAGGCCGGCCGCCGGGTCCTCGGCGGTGAAGCGCGCGATGTCGTAGGCCGCCCGCACCGTCTGCTCCAGCGCCTCGGGGGAGAAGTCGGAAGTGCTCGCGTTGCCGCGTCGTTGCCCGATGTACACGGTCACACCCAGCGACTTGTCGCGGTTGCGCTCGACGTTCTCGAGCTCGCCCTTGCGCACCGACACCGACAGGCCCGCGCCTTCGGAGACTTCCGCGGCCGCGTCGCTCGCTCCGAGGCGCTTGGCAACATGCAGCGCCTCCTCGACCAGCTCGCGGAACCGCTCGCGCGTGTAGGCGAAACCGTGGTCGGGACGGGTCTTGGAAGCGTCGGTCATGGTGTGCATTCGCGAAGGATGGTGATGGGCCGGACTTATGATAGCGAGCCCCTGCCCTCGACTGCGGCACGCATCCATGTCACCACACGATACCGACGAATTCGAAGACCCGGCCGAAGCCGCGCGGCCGAGCAAGACCCAGCGCAAGAAAGCCATGCACGAGCTGCAGGACCTGGGCGACGCCCTCGCTGCGCTGCCGGCGCACAAGCTCGCCGAGGTCGACATGCCCGAGTCCCTGCGCGAGGCCATCCTGGAGTTCCAGCGCACCCGCTCCCACGAGGGGCGGCGGCGGCAGATGCAGTACATCGGCAAGCTGATGCGCGGCGCCGATCCGCAGCCGCTGCGCGAGGCGGTGGCCGAGCACCAGCTCGGCCGCGCGCGCGACGCGCTGGAATTGCACCGCGCCGAGCGCTGGCGCGAGGATCTGCTCGCCGACGATCAAGCCCTCACCCGCTGGATGGCCGAGCACCCGGACTGCGACGTGCAGCAGCTGCGCGCGCTGATCCGGGCGGCACGCAAGGACGCGGCCGCCACCCCCGAGCAACGCAGCGGGCGCGCCTACCGCGAGCTGTTCCAGTTCATCAAGCCTTACCTGCAGGAGACGAACGACGATGAGTGACCTCGACCCCGTGCGCATCGGCGTGGTGTCCGTCAGCGACCGCGCGTCCAGCGGCGTCTACGAGGACAAGGGCATTCCCGCGCTGCAGGACTGGCTCGGGCGCGCGGTGCGCAATCCCATCACCTGGGAGACGAGGCTGATCCCCGACGAGCAGGACGGCATCAGCGCGACACTGCGCGAGCTGGTCGACGAACGCGGCTGCGACCTCGTGCTGACGACCGGCGGCACGGGCCCGGCGTTGCGCGACGTGACGCCGGAGGCGACGCTCGCGGTGGCCGACAAGGTGATGCCAGGCTTCGGCGAACAAATGCGCCAGATCAGCCTGCGCTTCGTGCCGACGGCCATCCTCTCTCGGCAGGTCGCCGTGATCCGCGGCAAGGCATTGATCATCAACCTGCCCGGCCAGCCCAAGTCCATCGCCGAGACGCTCGAAGGACTGAAAGACGAGCAGGGCCGGCCCGTCGTGCACGGCATCTTCGCCGCGGTGCCGTACTGCATCGACCTCATCGGCGGGCCCTACATCGAGACCGACGAGACGGTCTGCAAGGCGTTTCGCCCCAAGTCGGCACAACGCCCGCCGCGCGACGGCGCCTGAGACGGGCGCAGCGGCAAGGTCACTTCACGAGCTGGTTGATCTGTTCCGGATCGAACTGCTCGGTGGTGTGGGCCTCGCTGGGCACGCACTCCCCGGCCTCGCGGCCGCGCGACAGTTTCTGGATGGCCTGCCACAGCAGCGCGATCTGGTGTTCCTGGCTTGCCGCGTTGTCCACGAGGCCTTTCAACGCCTGCGAGACAGGGTCGTCTCCCTGAGTGACGCCATAAGCCGAGAAGCCCATGCGCGCTGCCGCCTCCTCGCGCGCGGAGTCGCTCTCCTTGTGGAGGATGCGGGCGGGATTGCCGACGGCCGTGGCGCCGGGGGGCACTTCCTTGACCACGACCGCGTTGGAGCCGATGCGCGCCCCGTCTCCCACGACGAAGCCGCCGAGCACCTGCGCGTTCGCGCCGACGATGACGCCGCGTCCCAGCGTCGGATGCCGCTTGGCCCCTCGCGCGAGCGACGTGCCGCCCAGCGTGACGCCCTGGTAGATGGTGCAGTCGTCGCCAACCTCGGCAGTCTCGCCGATGACGACACCCATGCCGTGGTCGATGAACACCCGGCGCCCGATACGCGCGCCCGGATGGATCTCGATGCCGGTCAGGAAGCGCGACAGGTGCGAGATGAAGCGGCCAAGCCAGTACAGCCGGCGGGCCCAGCACCAATGCGCCAGGCGATGCATCTGCAACGCATGCAGGCCCGGGTAACAGGTCAGCACCTCCCACGCCGAGCGCGCCGCTGGGTCGCGCTCCAGGATGCAGGCGATGTCTTCTCGAAGGTGCTGGAACATGGGCGGATGCCGGCGATCACGACGGAACTTCTCAGTGTAACGGCGTGCACGTCGGCCGCGCCCGACAGGAATCCCCTCGTCCCGAAGGGGACGAGGGGAGGCCAGGCGCCTCCTGGACCGGGAGACCCCCTCAGCGCGGGCCGTACACGGGCAGGGCGTTGCCGGCCTCGTACGCGCCGATGTCCGGTCCCGCCCCTCGATACGCCACGTTGACGTTGGGGATCAGCAGCGCCTTGTCGACCACCGCGGAGGTCGTCGCGATCCGCAGGTCCGGCGGAGCATAGGCCGTCATCGGGGACGCCGGCACGGTCGTGCGCGCGGCGAAGACACCGAGGTCGACGCCCAGGGCGTGCTTCTCGCTGGTGCCGCTGCGCAGGGCCTGCAGGCTGCTGAACCGCGTCGCACCCAACTGCCCGGAGAAGGTCCCGGTCGTCGAGCCGAAGGCGTCATGGTCCGCCAGCGAGGTGGTCATGTCGAGGTCGGGGATCTGGACGACGCGCCCGCTCCCGGTGTTGTAGCCGGCGTAGCTACCCCCCGGCCCGCCGATGAAGAGGTTGTTGCGGAACCTCGCATGGCGGATCGGCGCACCGGCATAGACGCCGAGCGCGTCCCCGCTCTTGACCACCGTGTTGTGCAGGATCAGATCGCCGATGCTGCCGTTGTGCAGCTTGAACGCGGACAGCACGATGTTGTACATCACGTTGCGCACGAAGAACGTCGGCCCGCCCAGGCTGGGCTGGGAGGAGATCCCCATGAACGCGTTCGTGATGCGGTTGCGCATGACACGGCAGTTGTGGAAGCAGTAGTCTGCCTCGATCGCGTCGTCGGCCGCGTTGCGCAAGTCGTTGTTGAGGATGTCGATGCTGTACTGGTCGACCGCCTCGCCCGCCTCCAGCAGCGAAATGTTGTCCCGGAAGCCACTCACCCGGTTGTTCATGATCACGTGGCCCGGGCCGGTGACCAGGATCCCCTCTCCGATGTTGTCCCCGTTCACGCCCATCGACGACTCCCTCCACACGGTGCGACCGGTGATGACGTTGTCGGCGATGTAGCTGTTCTCCGCGCGCAGGAAGGTGACGATCCCGTCCTGCGTGGGGTTGATCACGTTGCGCGTGATCGCGATGTGGTGGGAACCGTTGAACCGCACGCGTCCGTTGATCGTCAGGCCCGTGAGGTGCACGTAGCGCTGGTTGATGATGTCGATGTTGCCGTTGATGGTGGCTCCACCGCTCGAACGGATCACGATGGGCTTGCCTGCCGCGCCGCTCCTGGACCAGCTGAACCCGCTGTAGGTGCCGGGGCTGAGCTGGAGGATGTCGCCTGGCTGCGCGGACGCGGCCACGCTGGCGAAGTTGGACGGGGTGACCGTCTTGACGGGTGCGTTGGGCATTGGCGCCGGCACCGGGCGGGTACGCGCCTGGACCGTCCGCACGGTCGAACCGCCATCCGGGTCCTTCAGCGTCAACTGGATGTCGTAGCCAGTGTCGGGCTTCAGGTCGAGCAGGCTGCCCGAGTGCCGGTTCGCCCACGAAAAGCCGGCGTTGCTCTGCGCCGGGATGCGACGCAGCGCGATGGCATCGCGCCAGGCGGTCGTACCCTGTTCCTTGTAGCGGACCGTCACGACGCCATCGAGATCGGCGTCACCCGTGATGGCCCACTCGATCGTGAGGCTGTGCAGCGTCGGAAAAGGCGTGGTGATCGCGCCCGGCACCGTCGCATTCGCGGCGCTCGACATGGGGGACGCGACCTCGGTTTGGGCCCCTGGCTGCGGCAAGGCACCGGCCAGGTCGGGATCGTAGGCCGAGACGTCGACAGGCTGATCTGTCGCTCCCTCTCCGGCCTGCACGACGTCCGGGCTCCCGGCCGCCACTTCGGCATGGCCGCCGTCACCGCCGCCTCCGCAGGCGCTGAGCGCCGCCGCGAGCGCGACCATGCTCAGCGAGACGCGCAGCGGGGCAGACGAGTTCCGAGTGGGTGCAAGGGGGAAAAAAATCGCGGGCAAAGGCTGCCCAGGCCGTTCGAATGACGACATCGCAGGAATCCGACCGTTGGTGTTTACGAGCCCGTTGCCGCCCGTGGTGCAGCAAGGGTGCTTGTGTCGCCCTCACCTGTTGGGTGCGAGACCGGGCGGATTCTTGGGGAAGGGGCTCCCCTGAAAGTAAACAGCCGCAACCATCCAAGCGCGTGCTCCTTCTGGGGAACACGCACGACGAGTTACAGCTCTGCCGTCGTGCACACGGGATTCGTGGATTAGTTGCGCTCTCGTACTTCGAGTGATCCTGCGTCGGCCGGTCGGCACGCCCAGGACGCGCGCGGCCCTCAGCGTCCGGGCGCTTGCGGCTTCGCGGCCTGCTCCATCGCCTTGGCGATGCCCCGCAGGATGTGCACTTCTTCCTGCGTCAGCTGCGCGCGGTTGAAGAGCTGGTTGAGGCGCGGCATCAGCTTCCTCGGCGTGGCCGGATCGAGGAAGCCGACCTGGACGAGTGCGCGCTCCCAATGCGCGAGCAGTCCTTGCACCGCTCGCGCGTCCGCACGGTCGCAGACCGGGGTGCGCGCCTGCAGGGAGTATCCGCCTAGTGCCTCGCGCCACTCGTATGCGACGAGCTGCACCGCCTGCGCGAGGTTCAGCGAGCCGTATTCGGGTGAGGTAGGAATGCTGAGCACGCTGTGGCAGCGGTACACGTCCTCGTTCGACAGCCCATGGCGCTCCGAGCCGAACACGAAACCCACCCGCTCGCCGTGGACGGCGAGCGTGGGCAGAAAAGGCCGTGGCGCGTGGGTCGGGGGGCCGAAGTCGCGTGGCGTCATCGCGGTCGCGCAGGCGTGCGTGACCCCCTCCAGCGCCTCCGCGAGCGTTTCCACGACGCGTGCACGCACCAGGATGTCCGCGGCACCACTGGCCATCGCGACCGTCTCCTCCTGCACGAGCACATCGGCGAAGCGTGGCGCGACGAGCACCAGCTCGCGAAAGCCCATCACCTTCATGGCTCGCGCCGCAGCCCCGACGTTGCCCGGGTGGCTGGTGCCTACCAGGATGAAGCGGGTGCCGGCATCGGCGAGCGGGAGAGAAGAAGAAGGCGTGGCGTCGGTCATGGGGCAAAAGGGCCGGGCACGGGCCGGGCGACGGCAGGAACAAGGCCGGCAGGATAGAATCCCGCCCATTATCCCGATGGCGCCCGCAGGCCTTCCTGCCGGCGCCGTTTCCGCTCTTTCATCCCCGAAAAGTCCATCTCCCGGCCCGCCTGCGCGGGCCGGACGAACCCGCCCAGGTCCTGCCCATGTCCCAAGCCCTCCATCCGATGCTCAATACCGCGATCAAGGCCGCGCGTGCCGCCGGAGCCATCATCAACCGGGCATCGCTGGACCTCGACCTGCTGCGGGTGAGCGCCAAGTCGTCCAACGACTTCGTGACCGAGGTGGACCACGCGGCCGAGCAGGTCATCATCGAAACGCTCCTGCAGGCCTATCCCGGCCACGGCATCCTCGCGGAGGAATCGGGGCGCACGCACGGCAAACGCGACAGCGACCACGTCTGGATCATCGACCCGCTCGACGGCACCACCAACTTCATACACGGCTTCCCGGTCTACGCCGTCTCGATCGCGCTGCAGGTGCGCGGGCAGATCCAGCAGGCCGTGGTCTACGACCCGGCGCGCAACGACCTGTTCTATGCGTCCAAGGGCCGCGGCGCCTTCCTCAACGACAAGCGCATCCGCGTGTCCAAGCGCACCCGCATGACCGAGGCGCTGATCGGCACCGGCTTTCCCTTCCGCAAGGGCGACAACTTCAAGCGCTACATGAAGATGTTCGAGCTGGTGATGCAAAACTGCGCCGGCCTGCGCCGCCCGGGCGCCGCGGCGCTGGACCTGTGCTACGTGGCGGCCGGCTACTACGACGGCTTCTTCGAGACGGGCCTGAACCCCTGGGACGTGGCGGCCGGCTCGCTGATCGTCACGGAAGCCGGGGGCCTCATCGGCAATTTCACCGGCGAGCCCGACTTCCTGCACCAGCGCGAGGTCGTGGCCGGCACGCCGCGCATCTATGGTCAGCTCGTGCAGATGCTCGCGCCCTTCACGCGCGTGATCAAGGACACCGAGACCGCCGAAGGCCAGTCTGCCGATGCCGAAGTCACCCCGGCAGTTCCGGCGAGCGGGCCTGTCCCGGCCGACGCGGCGAAGAAGAAGGGCCCGGTGCGTCTGCGCAAGGCCGACGTCGGGGCCGAGAAGGCCCAGGCCAAGGCTCCGGCCAAGGGCCGCGTCAAGAGCCAGGACGAAGACGCCCCGTTCTGACCCGAAAGGCCGGCGATGAAGCACGCGGACGCGGCCACGCGCGAGCGCATGGAAGGCATGGTGGCCACCGGCGACCTGAGCCAGCACACGCCCATGATGCAGCAGTACCTGCGCATCAAGGCGCAGTTCCCGGACACGCTCGTCTTCTACCGGATGGGCGACTTCTACGAGCTGTTCTTCGACGACGCGGTCAAGGCCAACCGCCTGCTCGACATCACCATCACCACGCGCGGTCAGAGCGCCGGCCAGCCCGTCGTCATGGCGGGAGTGCCAGTGCACGCCGTCGAGTCCTACCTGGCCAAGCTGATCAAGCTGGGCGAGGCGGTCGCGATCTGCGAGCAGGTGGGCGAGGTCGGTGCGGCCAAGGGTCCGGTCGAGCGCAAGGTCGTGCGCGTGGTCACCCCGGGCACGGTCACTGAGACGGAACTGCTGGCCGACAAATCGGACACCCTGCTCGTCGCGTTGCACCGGCGGGCCCCGACCTTCGGCCTCGCGTGGCTCGGCCTGGCCAGCGGCCGGCTCGGGCTGACCGAATGTTCGGAGCGGGAGCTGGCCACGTGGCTCGCGCGCCTGCAACCCGCGGAGATCCTGCTGGCCGAAGCCGACTGGCCCGAGGTGGTGCGTCAGCAACGCTGCGCGCTCACCAAGCGCCCGACCTGGCAGTTCGATGGCAGCCTGGGCGCGCGCAAGCTGTGCGAGCAATTGCGGGTGGCGAGCCTGGCCGGCTTCAATGCGCAGGACCTGAGCGTGGCCCACGCGGCGGCCGCCGCCCTGCTCTCGTACGCCGAACACACGCAAGGCCGCGCGCTCGCCCACGTCGCCACGCTGGAGGTGCAGCGCGCCAGCGACCTGCTGGAACTGCCGCCCGCGACGCACCGCAACCTCGAGCTGACCCAGACCCTGCGCGGTGAGGACAAGCCCACGCTGCTGTCCGTGCTCGACACCTGCCGCACCGGGATGGGCAGCCGGATGCTGCGACGCTGGCTGTGCCATCCGCTACGCGATCGACAGGTCGCGACGCAGCGACACGAGGCCATCGCCTGCCTGCTCGAGCACGGCTTCGACCGCTTGCGCGACGCGCTGCGCCAGACGAGCGACGTCGAGCGCATCACCGCGCGGCTGGCACTGCGCCAAGTGCGGCCCCGCGAGCTGGCCGGCCTGCGCGCGACGCTCGCCGCTTTGCCCGCCCTGCGAACGACCTTGCCGGCAGCGCACGCCCCCCTGCTGGAACGCATGGCGGCGGCGCTCCAGCCCGACATGCAGGTCCTCGACCGCCTCTCGCGCACGATCGCCGAGGAGCCAGCCGTGATGCTGCGCGACGGCGGCGTCATCGCGGCAGGCTTCGACGCCGAGCTGGACGAGCTGCGCGCCATCAGCCAGAACTGCGACAGCTTCCTCGTCGACCTGGAGGCACGCGAGCGAGCGCGCACCGGCATCCCGAACCTGCGGGTGCAGTACAACAAGGTGCACGGCTTCTACATCGAGGTCACGCAAGGCGCGCTCGACCGCGTGCCGATGGACTACCAGCGCCGGCAGACGCTCAAGAACGCCGAGCGCTTCATCACGCCGGAGCTCAAGGCCTTCGAGGACAAGGCCCTGTCGGCGCAGGACCGGGCCCTGGCGCGCGAGAAGTGGCTGTACGAGCAGCTGCTCGAAGACCTGCAGCCGCATCTGGGCGCGCTGGCAGCCCTGGCCGAGGCACTGGCCACGCTCGACGCGCTGGCCGCCCTGGCCGAGCGGGCGGCGACGCTCAACTGGTGCCGGCCCCAGTTCGTCAAGGAGCCCTGCATCGAGATCGAGCAGGGCCGCCACCCGGTGGTGGAAGCGCGCCTGCTCGAGACCGGCACCGGCCCCTTCATGCCCAACGACTGTCGGCTGGACGCCAACCGGCGCATGCTGATCATCACCGGCCCCAACATGGGCGGCAAGTCGACCTTCATGCGTCAGGTGGCGCTGATCGTGCTGCTGGCCGCGATCGGCTCCTACGTGCCCGCCAGGAGCTGCCGGCTCGGACCGATCGACGCGATCCACACCCGTATCGGCGCGGCCGACGACCTCGCGAATGCTCAGTCCACCTTCATGCTGGAGATGACCGAGGCGGCGGCCATCGTCCACGGCGCGACCGAGCACTCGCTGGTGCTGATGGACGAGATCGGCCGCGGCACCTCCACCTTCGACGGCCTGGCGCTGGCGGGCGCGATCGCCAGTCACCTGCACGACCGCAACCGCTCATTCACGCTGTTCGCGACCCATTATTTCGAGCTGACGCAATTCCCTGCCAGGCACGAGCGGGCGCTGAACGTGCACGTGGGCGCCGTCGAGTCGGGCGACGACCTGGTCTTCCTGCACGAGATCCAGCCGGGCCCCGCAAGCCGCAGCTACGGCGTGCAGGTCGCCCGCCTGGCCGGCATGCCGCCCGGGCTGATCCGCCAGGCACGAGCCACGTTGGAGGCGCTGGAAAGCCAGCAACGCGCCAGTGACGCGCAAATCGACCTGTTTGCAGCGCCCCCTCCGGCCCCGGCTGCGGAACCTGCCGCGCCCTCGCCCGTCGAGGAGGCGTTGGCCGCCCTGCGCCCGGACGAACTGTCTCCCCGCGAGGCGCTCGACGCCCTGTACCGCCTGAAGGAGCTGCTATGACCTACTGCGTCGCGATGCGCTTGGACGCGGGCCTGGTGTTCCTGTCCGACTCGCGCACCAACGCGGGCATGGACCAGATCAGCACCTTCCGCAAGATGAGCGTCTACGAGCAGCCGGGCGATCGGGTGATGGTGATGCTCTCGGCCGGCAACCTCGCGATCACGCAATCGGTGCGGCAAATGCTGCAGACCGAGACCATCCAGCGCGACGGCAAGGCCGTGTCGATCTGGGACTGCCGCAGCATGTTCGACGCCGCCCTCATCGTCGGTAGCGCGGTGCGCAAGGTGTACGAGCGCGACGGGCCCTCGCTCAAGAACTTCGGCATCGAATTCAACGTCAACCTGATCCTCGGCGGCCAGATCAAGGGCGAGACGACGCGGCTGTTCAACATCTACGCCGCCGGCAACTTCGTGGAAGCCGGGCGCGACGGCGTGTGCTACTTCCAGATCGGCGAGTCCAAGTACGGCAAACCCATCATCGACCGGGTCGTCACGCCCGCAACGCCACTGGACCAGGCGGCCAAGTGCGCCCTGGTGTCCATGGACTCGACGCTCAAGTCCAACCTCTCGGTCGGCCTGCCGCTGGACCTGCTCGTTTACGAGACCGACAGCCTGCGCGCCGAACGCATCGTTCACATCGACGAGCACAACGCCTACTTCAACATGATCCGCAACGTCTGGGGCCAGCGGCTGCGGGAAGTGTTCGAGTCCATCCCCAATCCGAGCTGGGAGCGGCTGGGCGACGGCCCGCAGCCGACGGCAGCCGCCCCGCAGCAACAGGGCGGTGCCCTGCACCCCCTGCGCAAGATCCACGCCCCCGACGCCTGATGTCCCTCCCGACGCCCATCGTCTTCTCGCACGCGAACGGTTTTCCCGCAGGCACCTACCGGCTGCTGTTCGACCGGTTCCGCACGGCTGGCTACGAAGTCCACGCAATCGAGAAGTTCGGCCACGACCCGCGCTACCCCGTCACTGACAACTGGCCCCACCTGCGCGACCAGCTCATCCACTTCATCGAGCGAGAAGTCCCCGCCCGCCCGGCCTGGCTGGTCGGCCATTCGCTCGGCGGCTTCCTGAGCCTGCTGGCGGCGATCCACCGGCCCGACCTTGCCCGCGCGGTGGTGCTGCTCGACTCGCCGGTGCTCTACGGCATCAAGGCGCGCGGCGTGCAGCTCTTCAAGGCCACGGGCTGGATCGGCCGCGTCTCGCCGGGCAAGATCTCGCGTCAGCGGCGCGACGTGTGGCCCAGCGCCGACGAGGCTCTGTCGCACTTCGCGAGCAAGCCCAATTTCGCACGCTGGCATCCGCAGGTGCTGGCCGACTACATCGCGGCGGGCACGCAGCCCGCCGGGGCTCAGCCCGACGCCCCGGGGGAGTGCCGGCCCGGCTCCGGGCGGCCGGGCGTGGGGCCGGCGCGCACACTCGCCTTCCGGCGCGAGATCGAGACCGACATCTACAACACCCTGCCCCACCACATCCACCGCCTGCTGCGTCGCCGGCCTCTGCGCGCGCCCGTGGCCTTCGTCGGCGGCACGCATTCGCTCGAGGTGCGGCAGGTGGGGCTGCGCGCGACCGAGCAGATCACGCACGGGCGCATCAGCTGGATCGAGGGCAGCCACCTCTACCCGATGGAGCGGCCGGAGGAGACGGTGGCCACCGTCATCGAGTGGCTGCGGCGCTTCGAGGCACCGCCTGGCGCGCCGAAGGCGGAGTGACCCGCCGCCCCGGAGCCCCTCGCGAGGACAAGGCGCGAGGGTTCGGGCCAGCCTGCCACCGCGGCGTACCGAACACGCCGCAACGGGTGGGTCGATATAATGCCTCTTTACCACCACAGCGGTCGCGCAAGCGGCCGCTGCTCGCAATGACCAAGTACGTCTTCGTCACCGGCGGTGTGGTGTCCTCCCTCGGCAAGGGCATCGCGTCGGCTTCCTTGGCTGCGATCCTCGAATCGCGCGGCCTCAAAGTCACCCTCATCAAGCTCGATCCCTACATCAACGTCGATCCCGGAACGATGTCGCCGTTCCAGCACGGCGAGGTGTTCGTGACCGACGACGGCGCCGAGACCGACCTGGACCTGGGCCATTACGAGCGCTTCATCACCACGAAGATGAAGCGCTCCAACAACTTCACCACCGGCCAGATCTACAAGAGCGTGCTCGAGAAGGAGCGGCGCGGCGACTACCTGGGCAAGACGGTGCAGGTCATCCCGCACGTCACGAACGAGATCCAGGAGTTCATCAAGCGTGGCGCCGGCGTCGGCACGCCGGACGAGGTCGAGGTCGCGATCGTCGAGATCGGCGGCACCGTGGGCGACATCGAGTCGCTACCCTTCCTCGAGGCGGTGCGCCAGATGAGCCTGCGCCTCGGGCCCAACAACACGGCCTTCGTCCACCTGACGTACGTGCCCTGGATCGCCGCGGCCGGCGAGCTCAAGACCAAGCCCACCCAGCACACCGTGCAGAAGCTGCGCGAGATCGGCATCCAGCCCGACGCGCTGCTGTGCCGTGCCGACCGTCGCATTCCCGACGACGAGCGCGAGAAGATCTCGCTCTTCACCAACGTGCCCGAGTACGGCGTCATCTCCGTCTGGGATGCCGACACCATCTACAAGGTGCCGCGCATGCTGCACGAGCAGGGCCTGGACCAGCTCATCTGCACGAAGCTGCACCTGTCGACCAAGCCGGCCGACCTTGCGAAGTGGGACAAGCTGGTCTACGAGGTCGAGCATCCGCAGCACGAGGTGACGATCGCGATGTGCGGCAAGTACGTCGATCTGAGCGACTCGTACAAGTCGCTCAACGAGGCGTTGCGCCATGCCGGCATCCACAACCACGCGCGCGTGCGGATCGAGTATGTCGACTCCGAGGAGCTGACGCGCGAGAACGTGGCCAAGCTCGACAAGTACGACGCGATCCTCGTGCCCGGAGGCTTCGGCAAGCGCGGGGTCGAGGGCAAGATCCTGGCCGCCCAGTACGCGCGCGAGCACAAGATCCCGTACCTGGGCATCTGCCTGGGCATGCAGGTCGCGACCATCGAGTACGCGCGCCACAAGGCGGGCCTGGACGGAGCCAACAGCACCGAGTTCGATGTCCATGCACGGCACCCGGTGATCGCACTGATCGACGAGTGGCAGGAGGCCGACGGCACCATCCAGCGCCGCGACGCCAGCTCCGACCTGGGCGGCACCATGCGACTGGGCGCGCAAAGCTCGGACGTCAAGCCGGGCACGCTGGCGCACGAGATCTACGGCGATGTCGTCACCGAGCGCCACCGCCACCGCTACGAGGCCAACGAGAAGTACCTGCAGCAGCTGGAGGACGCGGGCCTGGTGATCTCCGCGATCACCCAGCGCGAGAAGCTGACCGAGATCGTGGAACTGCCGCGCGACGTGCATCCGTGGTTCATGGGCGTGCAGTTCCACCCCGAGTTCAAGTCCAATCCGTGGGACGGCCACCCTCTGTTCAAGTCCTACATCCGCGCGGCGCTCGAGCACCAGCGCCGCCGCGAGACACGTTGAGGCGGCGCCACCGGCGTCGACCGAGAGGAACATCATGGAACTGTGCGGATTCAAGGTCGGGCTGGGCCAGCCCTTCTTCCTGATTTCCGGCCCCTGTGTCGTCGAGTCCGAGCAACTGCAGATGGACACGGCCGGCACGCTCAAGGAGATCACCCGCGAGCTGGGCATCCCCTTCATCTTCAAGTCCAGCTACGACAAGGCCAACCGCTCCTCGGGCAGTTCCTTCCGGGGCCCGGGCATGCACAAAGGCCTGGAGATCCTGGCCAAGGTCAAGCGCGAGCTGGGCGTGCCCGTGCTGACCGACGTGCACACCGAGGCGGAGGTGCCGGAGGTGGCCGCGGTGGTGGACGTGCTGCAGACACCCGCCTTCCTGTGCCGGCAGACGGACTTCATCCGGGCGGTGGCGCAGTCCGGCAAGCCGGTGAACATCAAGAAGGGCCAGTTCCTCGCGCCCGGGGACATGAAGAACGTGATCGACAAGGCCCGCGCCGCCGCGCGAGAGAAGGGCCTGCCCGAGGACAACTTCCTCGCCTGCGAACGCGGCGCGAGCTTTGGCTACAACAACCTGGTCTCGGACATGCGCTCACTGGTCATCATGCGCGAGACCGGCGCCCCCGTCGTCTTCGACGCCACCCATTCCGTCCAGTTGCCCGGCGGCCAGGGCACGAGCTCCGGCGGCCAGCGCGAGTTCGTGCCGGTGCTCTCGCGGGCGGCCGTCGCCGTGGGCGTGGCAGGCCTCTTCATGGAAACCCATCCCGATCCGAGCAAGGCGCTCAGCGACGGCCCGAACGCGGTGCCGCTCAAGCGCATGAAGGCGCTGCTGGAGACCCTGGTCGAGCTGGACCGCACCACCAAGCGCAACGGCTTCCTCGAGAACGACTTCAACTGAACGCCCCATGAAACCCGCCTACATCGTCGCCGACGTCACCATCACGAACGAGGAGCAGTACGCCGAGTACCGCAAGTGGTCGACGCTTGCCATGCAGGCCCACGGCGCGCAGGTGCTGGTGCGCGGCGGCCGCGTCGAGACGTTGGAAGGGCCCTGGCAGCCGGGGCGGATGGTGATTCTCCAGTTCCCGTCGATGGAACAGGCGCAGGCCTTCTATCACTCCGACGAGTACCGGCGCGCCCGCCAGGCCCGCGAAGGTGCCGCCATCATGCGCATGGTCGTCGTGGAAGGTTTGTAACCGGGCCGCCCCGGGAATCTGTTCCAATGCGCCCGTCGCTGTGACCGCATTCCATATATCCAAGAAAGAGGAAGCTACATGAGTGCCATCGTAGACATCGTCGGCCGCGAGATCCTGGACAGCCGCGGCAATCCGACCGTCGAATGCGACGTGCTGCTGGAGTCGGGCGTGATGGGCCGCGCCGCCGTGCCGTCGGGCGCCTCCACCGGCTCGCGGGAGGCGATCGAACTGCGCGACGGGGACAAGGGCCGGTATCTCGGCAAGGGCGTGCTCAAGGCCGTCGAGCACATCAACACCGAGATCTCCGAGGCCGTGCTCGGCCTGGACGCTTCGGAACAAGCCTTCCTGGACCGCACGCTGATCGACCTGGACGGCACCGACAACAAGTCCCGCCTGGGCGCCAATGCGATGCTGGCCGTCTCCATGGCCGTGGCACGCGCGGCGGCTGAAGAGTCCGGGCTGCCGTTGTACCGCTACTTCGGCGGCTCCGGCTCCATGCAGATGCCGGTGCCGATGATGAACGTCATCAACGGCGGCGCGCACGCCAACAACAACCTCGACCTGCAGGAATTCATGATCCTGCCGATCGGGGCGCCCAGCTTCCGGGAGGCGGTGCGATACGGCGCCGAAGTGTTCCACGCCCTGAAGAAAATCATCCATGACAAGGGCATGAGCACGGCAGTCGGCGACGAAGGCGGCTTCGCCCCCAGCGTCGCCAGCCACGAAGCGGCCATCCAGCTCATCCTGGAGGCGATCGAGAAGGCCGGCTACACCCCCGGCGAGCAGATCGCGCTGGGCCTGGACTGCGCCTCCAGCGAGTTCTTCAAGGACGGCAAGTACCACCTGGAAGGCGAGGGTCTGACCCTGTCTGCCGAGGAATGGACCAACGTGCTGGCCACCTGGTGCGACAAGTACCCGATCATCAGCATCGAGGACGGCATGGCCGAGGGCGACTGGGCCGGCTGGGCGCACCTCACGCAAGCGCTGGGCCAGAAGGTGCAACTGGTGGGCGACGACCTCTTCGTCACCAACACCAAGATCCTGCGCGAGGGCATCGACAAGCGCATCGCCAACTCCATCCTCATCAAGATCAACCAGATCGGCACCCTGACCGAGACCTTCGCGGCGATCGAGATGGCCAAGCGCGCCGGCTACACCGCCGTGATCTCGCACCGCTCCGGAGAGACCGAGGACGCGACCATCGCCGACATCGCGGTGGGCACCAACGCCGGTCAGATCAAGACCGGCTCGATGTCGCGTTCGGACCGCATCGCCAAGTACAACCAGCTGCTGCGCATCGAGGAAGACCTGGGCGACGTGGCCAGCTACCCCGGCCGCGCGGCTTTCTACAACCTGCGCTGACCGGCGGCGCCCGTGCCTTCACGCCTCCTGACCCTGCTGCTCGCCGGCCTGCTGGTCCTGGTCCACATCGACCTGTGGTTCGGCAAGAACGGCGCGCAGCGGGTGATGGAGCTGCAGCGGCGGCTGTCCGCCCAGCAGGTCAAGAACGAGGCGGCGCGAGAGCGCAATGCGCAACTGGCCGCCGAGGTGCGCGACCTGAAGGAAGGCCTGGAGATGGTCGAGGAGAAGGCGCGCTACGAGCTGGGCATGGTCAAACCGGACGAGGTGTTCGTGCAGATCACGCCGCCGCCGCGCTGAAAAACCGGGGATCCGGTGCACCAGCGGAGCTGCCCGGCTCCGCTTTTTCTTGGCCCCACCTGCTCGCCGATGGACACGCTGCTCGCCCTTGCCCAGCCGCTGATGCAGCCGGCCTTCATGGCCTGGGGCGTGCCCTTCACCCGGCTGGAACTCGTCGCCGTCACGCTGGCGCTGGCGATGGTCGTGTGCAACATCCGCGTGATCCATTGGGGCTGGCCGCTGGCCATCGCGAGCTCGCTGCTCTACTTCCTGCTCTTTTGGCAGTACAGGCTCTATGGCGACGCGGTGCTGCAGGTGTTCTTCGCCGTGGTCGCGGCGTGGGGCTGGTGGCAATGGCTGCGCGGCCGGGATCAGGCGGGCCGTGCGCTACGGGTCCGCTACCTCGCCCCCCGGGGCCGCTGGGCAGTGCTCGCCCTGGTCGCCCTGGCCTGGCCCGCCATCGGGCTGTACCTCGACCGCCATACGGACACCGACGTGCCCTACTGGGACGCCTTTCCCACCGCCGCCAGCGTCCTCGGGCAGTTCCTGTTGGGGCGCAAGCTGGTCGAGAACTGGATCGTCTGGCTGGCAGTGAACGTGGTGGCCGCCACCTTGTTCGGCTACAAGGGACTGTGGCTCACTGCAGGCCTGTACGTGGTCTTCGTGGTGATGTCGGCCATCGGCTGGGCGGCCTGGGTGCGGGAGGCGAGAATGCGCAGCGATGGATACGAGGACAGGCACTGAAGGCACGGTGATCGCCCTGCTTGGGGCCGAGAGCACCGGCAAGACCTCGACCGCGCAAGCCTTGCGGGAGCGCCTGGCCGCGCTCGGTATCGATGCAGCCGTGGTGCCGGAGTACCTGCGCGAGTTCTGCGATCGCGCAGGGCGCACGCCCCGGCCCGACGAACAGGCGCACATCGCAAGGGTGCAGACCGAGCGCATCGACGCCGCCGCTCGCGCCCACGAGGTCGTGCTGGCGGACACCACGGCCTTGATGACCGCGATCTACAGCGAGCTGCTGTTCGACGACCCTTCCCTCCTGGCCGCCGCCCGCGCGGCACACGCACGCGCCCGGTTCACCCTCCTGATGGGGCTGGACCTGCCATGGCAGGCCGACGGACTCCAGCGCGACGGGCCGCACGTGCGCGAGCCTGTCGACGGCCTCGTGCGGCGCGAACTGGCGCGACTGGGATTGCCCTACGCGGTGGTCTACGGGGCGGGCCACGCCCGCGTGACGAACGCGCTGCGGGCGCTGCGGCCGCACCTTCCCTCGCTCGACGGGGCCGACCTGCAGACCGAGGCGTCGCCCCGTCTTCGTGCCTGGTGCGCCGAATGCCTGGTGCCCGAGTGCGAGCATCGCTTGTTCGGCCTCGACCGCCGCACGGACGGCTGAGGCCCGCCTTACTGCCTTACTGCATCGAGGGCGACGCGGGCGGGTGGTCACGCCCGGGCGTGAAGAGGCTGCCGATGTCGATCGGGTCGAAGTGGTAGCGCTGGCCGCAGAAGTCGCAGCCGATCTCCACCCGCCCCTGCTCCTCGATGATGCTGTCGATCTCCTCGCGGCCCAGGCCCAGCAGCATGCGCCCCACGCGCTCGCGCGAGCAGGTGCAGGCGAAGCGCGGCCCTTCGTCCCCGCGCAGCGGCTCGAAGCGCACCAGCTTCTCCTCCCAGTAGAGGCGGTGCAGGATCTGGTCGACGGGCAGCGTCAGCAACTCGTCGGCCGTCAGCGTCGCGGTAAGGTGGGCGATGCGGTTGTAGCCTTCGCTCAGGCCAATGTCGTCCTCGTTTCGGCGCCCGCCCAGATTGCCCTCACCTTCCAGCGGCAGCCGCTGGATCAACAGGCCCGCCGCCACCTGGTCGTTGGCCGCCAGCACGAGCTTGGTGTCGAGCTGCTCGGACTGCAGCATGTAGTGCTCGAGCATCTCGCTGATGCGCTGCAGCGGCTCGCGTCGGTCGCCGTGGAGCGGCACGACGCCCTGGTACGGCTGTTGACCGGGCAGGCGCTCCCGCGGGTCCAGCGTGATCGCGCAGCGGCCCTGCCCGCCCACGTTCACCATCGACTCCAGCTCGGCGCCCGCGGGCACTTCGCCGACCACCTTGGCGGTGGCGCGCAGCGACAGGTCGGGCTGCGCCTCGGCGACCGCGACCTTCACCGGGCCGTCGCCGAAGATCTGCAGGACCAGCGAGCCGTTGAACTTGATGTTGGACTGCATCAGGACGCTGGCCGCCGTCATCTCGCCCAGCAGCCGTCGCACCGGCTCGGGGTAGCCGCCCACTTGCTCTCGCCGGCGCAGGATCTCCTGCCAGGCCCCGGTGAGGCGGACGATCATGCCGCGCACCGGCAGTCCTTCGAACAGGAACTTGTGCAGCTCGCTGGACAGTTCGACGGGAGTATTCAAGGAGACCTCGCTGTACCGGAAAGAAAGCAAGCGCCGCACCCGCGGGCGCGGGGCGGCGCTGCACGGACCTCAGATGCGCCTTACCCCAGTTTTTTCAAGGCGCGGCGGAAGCGCCGCGCGTTCTCGACGTAGTGGCGGGCGCCCAGCTGAAAGGCCGCGATCTGCTCGGGCGTCAGCTCCTTGACCACCTTGGCCGGCGCGCCCAGGATCATCGTGCCGTCCGGAAACTCCTTGCCCTCCGTCACCACGGCCCCCGCCCCGACGATGCAGTTACGGCCGATCCTGGCGCCGTTGAGCACGACCGCCTGGATGCCGATCAGCGCGCCGTCGCCGATCGTGCAACCGTGCAGCATCACCTGATGGCCGACGGTGACGTGCTCGCCGATCACCAGCGGCTGGCCAAAGTCGGCGTGGAGCACCGAGTTGTCCTGCACGTTGGAGCCCCGTCCGATCCGAATGAGTTCCGTGTCGCCGCGCACGACGGTGCCGAACCACACGCTCGCGTCCTCGGCCAGTTCGACCCGGCCGATCACCTGGGCGCTGTCGGCCACCCAAGCGGTCTCGTGGATCTGCGGAACGTGCTCATCGAGCTGGTAAATCGCCATGGGTGCTCCCTTGGGGATCGCGCGCCGGCGCCCGGCGCCTTCGATGGGAGAATTCTAGGTTCAGTCGCCCCGCCGCCCCATGCACGCCCGCGCCCGCGCCCTCGAGATCCTGGCCCTGCCCGACCCGGCGGACAAGGCCGCAGCCGCGCGCGCATTGCGAGAGGCTGTGGCCGCGGGCCGGTTGCCTCTGGCGCCGCAGGCCCGGCTGGAGGAACCCGCGGATCTCCCCGGGCGACCACCCTTCCCACGCCTCGTGCCGCCCGACCAGGTCCCCCGTCGGTCGCCTCACACCCGCCAGGGGCGTGCGGCACTGCTGCACGCGATCGCGCACATCGAGTTCAACGCGATCAACCTGGCGCTCGACGCCGTGTGGCGTTTTCCCGGCATGCCCGAGGCCTACTACCGCGACTGGCTCCAGGTCGCGGCCGAGGAGGCGCTGCACTTCACGCTGCTGCGGGAACACCTGGCCACGCTGGACCACGACTACGGCGACTTCGACGCACACGACGGGCTCTGGTCGATGTGCTGGAAGACCCGGGAGGACCTGGTGGCCCGCATGGCCCTCGTGCCCCGCACGTTGGAGGCTCGCGGACTCGATGCCACCCCCGGCATCCAGGACAAGCTGCGCCGTGCCGGCGACCTGCGCGCGGTGGAGATCCTGGATGTGATCCTGCGCGACGAGGTGGGGCACGTGGCCATCGGCAACCGCTGGTACCGGTGGCTGTGCGAGCGCGCCGGGCTGGACCCGGTCGCGCACTACGGCGTTCTGGTGCAGCGCTACCAGGCCCCGCGCCTGAAACCGCCCTTCAACGACGAGGCCCGCCGCCGCGCGGGCTTCACCGACGAGGAATTGGCCTACCTGCTCGGCGAACCTTGACGCAAGCGCTGCCGGCCGCGGCCTCAGCCGAGGAAGTAGCGCTTGAGTCCGGCCAGGATCATCTCGACCGAGATCGCGGTCAGCACCAGGCCCATCAGCTTTTCGAGCGCGTTGACGACCGAATCCCCGAGCAAGCGGCGGATACGATCGGCCGCCAGCAGCACCAGCCCGCAGACCGCCATCGCAGCCGTGAGCGCTCCGATCCATTCGTAGAGCCGGTCGGGCTGGCGCGCGGCCAGCAGCAGCACCGTCGCCATCGCTGAGGGGCCGGCCATCAGCGGGATGGCCAACGGGAAGATGAAGGGCTCGCGCGCCGCGTCGGAGGCGTAGATCGACTCGCCCGACGAGAAGATCATGCGGATCGAGATCATCAGCAGGATCACGCCGCCAGCGACCTCCAGCGAACGCTCGCTCAGGTGCATCACGCGCAGAAAGGCGTCGCCCGCGAGCATGAAGACGAGCAGCGCGACGAACGCCAGGACCACCTCGCGCAGGGCGACCCAGCGCCGCCGTTCCGGCGCCACCCCGCGCATCACCGAGATGAAGATGGGCAGGCTGCCGAACGGGTCGAGGACGAGCAGCAGCAAGATGAACGCGGAGACGAAGGTGTGGTCCATGGGCCCGCATTGTCGGGCAAGGCAGGGCGCCGGCGCTGCCGTCCGCCTCCGGATGGCTCTGCCTCGCCGGCGGCCGGGGAGCTAGCCGCGCGGGTGGTGGCGCGCGTGCAGGGCCTTGAGCCGCTCGCGTGCCACGTGGGTGTAGATCTGCGTGGTCGAGATGTCGGCGTGGCCCAGCAGCATCTGCACCGCCCGCAGGTCCGCACCGTGGTTGAGCAGGTGGGTCGCGAAGGCATGCCGCAGCACGTGCGGGGAGATCGGCGTGTGGATGCCCGCCCCCCATGCGTACTTCTTGACCAGCTTCCAGAACATCTGGCGGGTCATCGGCTCCCCGCGCCGGGTGACGAAAAGCGCATCGCTTGCCCTGGGTCCAAGGATCTCTCCCCGGGCCTGCGCCAGGTAGCGGCGCAGCCACTGGTGCGCCTCCTCGCCGAAGGGCACCAGCCTTTCCTTGCTGCCCTTGCCCATCACCCGCAATGCGCCCTCGTCCAGCCCCACGTGTACCGTCTTGAGCAGCACCAGTTCGCTCACGCGCAGGCCGCTGGCGTACATGAGTTCCAGCATGGTGCGGTCGCGCAGGCCCAGTGGCGTGTTCACGTCAGGGGCGGCGAGCAGGGCCTCCACCTGCTGCTCCGACAGCGTCTTGGGCACACGCATCAGGCGCCGGGCGGTCGCGAGCTTGAGCGTCGGATCCGCCTGCACCAGGCGTTCGCGCAGCGCCCAGCGGAAGTAGCGCCGAAAGACCGCCAGCCGGCGGTTGGCGGATGTCGGCTTGTCGGCCGCGCGGTGCACCGCGTAGGCGCGCAGGTCGACTTCGGTGGTCGCGTCCAGTGCCTTGCCCTCCTGCTCGTGCAACCAGCTGGCATACAGGCTGAGGTCTCTTCGGTACGCGGCCAGGGTATTGTTCGACAGCCCCTCCTCGATCCAGAGGGCGTCGATGAAGCGGTCGATGCTGGCGCGGCTGTCGGGATGCACGGGCGGGATCGGTCGAGGGACGGCGGCAAGCGTAATCGAAGCCGAGCGGGCGAGGCAAAGAAAAAAGGCCGCCGCCCGTTGTCGGGCGAGGCGGCCTTGCGCCGGTGCGTGGAGGATGTCAGTCGAGCTTGAGCTTCTGGCGCTCGACCACCTGCCTGTAGACCTCGTACTCCGCACGGGTCTGCGCGGCGAACTGGTCGGGCGTGTTGCCGACGATGATGGAACCCGTGTCCTCGATGCGCTTGCGCACGTCGGGGTGGTCGAGGGTCTTCTTCACGGCAGCATGGACCTTGTCGATCACCTCCTTGGGCAGCCCCTTGGGCCCGTGGATGCCGTAGTAGGCCATGCGGTTGACCGGCTCCAGGCCCACCTCCTTGAACGTCGGCACGTTAGGCAGCACGGCCAAGCGCTCGGGCGCGGCGACCACGATGGGGATCAGGCGGCCGTCCTTGATGAAGGGCAGCGCTGAGGGCAGGTTGTCGAAGATCATAGGGACCTGTCCGGCCACCGTGTCGTTCAACGCCGGCCCGGCGCCACGGTACGGGATGTGCGTGACGAAGGTGCCCGACAGCGACTTGAACAGTTCCATCTGCAGGTGGCCGATGCCCCCCGTGCCGGAGCTGGCGTACGAGTACTTGCCAGGGTTCTTCTTCAGCTCGGCGATGAAGCTCTTGTAGTCCTTCGCGGGAAAGCTGGGATGCACCGCGATGACGTTGGGGGTGGCCGCGATGTTGATGATGGAAGTGAAGTCCGTCAGCGGGTTGTACGGCGTCTTCGGATTGATCGCCGGATTGGACGCGGTCGTGGAGACGGTGGCAACGCCGAGGGTGTAGCCGTCGGGCTGCGCCTTGGCAATCTCGTTGGCGCCGATGATGCCGCCACCGCCGCCGCGGTTCTCGACGATCATCGTCTGGCCCAGCGCCGGCTGGATCTTGTCTGACACCACCCGGGCGATGATGTCGGTCGTGCCGCCCGGGGCAAAGGGCACGATCAGGCGGACCGGCTTGGCCGGATAGGCCTGCGACCAGGCGGAACCAGCCGCCAGGGCGAGGGGCAGGGCCACCGCGGCCAGGATCTGTCTGCGCTGCATGTCTTGCGTCTCCTTGTGAGATTCGAAATGAACGGTCGAGGGTACCAGAGGCCGGCGCGGGGCGCGACCCGGACGACTGCGCACCTATCGTGGGTCAGAGCCCTTGTCCGCTCGATTGTGGGAAATACGCATGGGGTCAGCCCCAGGTGACCGCGGCGGCCTGCTACGCTTCGGACCGATGTCCGACGCCCTGCTCCTGCTGCCCGACTTCCTGCTCATCGTCTCGGGCTTCATCGTCTGCCGCTACACGCCGCTCGGTCGGCAGGTGTGGGACGGAGTCGAACGGCTGGTCTACTACCTGCTGTTCCCTGCGCTGCTGTTCCACTCCATCGTGCGCAGCCCCCTGGCCTTCGGCGACACGCTTCCTCTCGTCGGGGCCGGCCTGGCGGTGGTCGGTGCGGGCATCGTGCTCGGCTATGCCCTTCGGGCAGTACCGGGGGTCGACCCCGTCCACCATGCCTCCGGCGCGCAGGTCGCCTTCCGGTTCAACTCGTATGTGGCGCTCGCGCTGGCGGACAAGCTGGCAGGCCCGTCGGGCGTGACCTGGACGGCGATGCTCGTGGCGGTGTGCGTGCCCCTGTGCAACTTCGGCGCGGTCTATCCGCTGGCCAGGCAAGGCGGTCACCGGTTCTGGCGCGAGGTCGTCCGCAACCCGCTCATCCTCAGCACCGTCGCGGGCCTCGTGGTCAACCTGCTCGGCCTGCGGGTCCCCGAGGCCGTGGCCCCCGCCCTGCAGCGCATGGGACAGGCCGCACTCGCCCTGGGCCTGATGACCGTGGGCGCCGGGCTGCAACTCGGAGGGTTGTGGGCCGCACCGCGGCTGGGCGCGGCGCTGCTCGCCATCCGCCATGTGCTGTTGCCGCTCGTCGCACTCGCCGTCGTGCAGATCCTGCGCCTGCCACTGGCGCAGCAACCGGTCGTCGTCGCTTTCGCCGCGATGCCGACCGCCTCCAGCGCCTACGTGCTGGCCCTGCGCATGGGCGGCAACGGGCCGTTCGTCGCGGGGCTCGTCACACTCTCCACGCTGCTGGGCATGGCCTCGATCCCGCTGTGGCTCGCTGCCTGGCGACACTGGATCGCCTGACACGGCCCTGCCGTCAGGCCACCGCCTGCATCAGCGCCCAGTCGATGTGCTCGCGCACCAGCGGGGACGCGCAGGGCCGGGCCGCGGCCAGCGCCTGCCGAATCGCCTCGTCCCCCGTGGCGCGCAGCGCATTGCCCATCGCCACCGCCAGGTTGCGCCGCCAACGCTCGTAGCCGATGCGGCGGATCGGGCTGCCCTCGGTATGCCGGAGGAACTCGTCCTCGCTCCAGGCCCACAGACCCAGCAGCGTGGGCGCCTGCAAAGGCTGGCGCGGATCGAAGTCAGGCACCTGGCTGGGGACGGCGTACTTGTTCCAGGGACAGACCAGCTGGCAATCGTCGCAGCCGTAGATGCGATTGCCCATCGGGGCGCGCAGCGGCTCGGGAATGGGGCCGTCGTGCTCGATGGTGAGGTAAGAGATGCAGCGCCTGGCGTCGACCCGGTACGGGGCGACGATCGCGCCGGTCGGGCAGGCTTCGAGGCAGGCACTGCAGCTGCCGCAGTGCGAAGCCACGGGGGGCGTGGGCGGCAGGGCGAGGTCGACGTAGATCTCGCCGAGGAAGAACATGGACCCCGCATCCCGGTGCAGCGTCAGGGTGTGCTTGCCTCTCCAGCCCAGCCCGCTGCGGGTCGCCAGTTCGACCTCGAGCACGGGGGCCGAATCGGTGAACACCCGATGCCCGAAGGGGCCGATCAGCCCGGCGAGCCGGTCCGCGAGCTTCTGCAGGCGCTGTCGCAGCACCTTGTGGTAGTCCCGCCCCCGCGCGTAGATCGACACCACCGCCTCGCGCGGGCGCCGCAGGCGCTCGAACTCCACGCGCTGCCAACCTTCGGGAGCGGCACGCGGCAAGTAATCCATGCGGGCGGTGATCACGCTGACCGTGCCCGGGACGAGTTCCGCTGGTCGCGCACGCTTGAGCCCGTGCGCCTCCATGTAGGCCATGGAGCCGTGAAAACCTTGCGCGAGCCACGCGCGCAGCCCTTCCTCGGCCTCGCGCAGGTCGACACCACTGACCCCGATCTGTGAAAATCCAAGCTCGCGTGCCCAGGCGCGCAGTTGCGCGAGTACCGCGGCGTGGTCCACGCCGGGCTGCGCCACGGCCCCGGATTGATGTTGCATACCCCGATTCTAGAAACCCGGCGACTGCGGTGGCCCGACGAAGCCGCCTGCGAGGATCACGCACGCCGCCTCGCGGCGTGCCCGCAGCTTCGCGACGCCTACATCGAGCTGCACGGCACGCTGGGCGCAGGCAAGACGACCTTCGCGCGCCATCTGCTGCGGGCCCTGGGCGTGACCGGGCGCGTCAAGAGCCCCACCTACGCGGTGATGGAGTCGTACGAACTGCCGGACGGGGCTCCAGTGCGTCATTTCGACTTCTACCGCTTCGACGATCCGCGCGAATGGGAGGACGCGGGCTTCCGCGATGTCTTCGCCGCACCGGGCCTGAAGCTGGCCGAATGGCCCGAGAAGGCGGCCTCGGTACTGCCCGTCCCGGACCTGCGCATGGAACTCGAGGTGCTCGAAGACGATCAACGCGCGGTGGTCCTCACCGCTTGCACCCCTCGGGGGCGCGCCCTGCTCTCGGCATGATCGCAGCACGCCGTCGACTCCTTCGCACCGGTGGCAGCCTCGCGCTGCTGCTCACGGCTCCCCGCCTCGCCTTCGGCGCGAACATCCTCGCCGTGCGCGTGTGGCCGGCCAGCGACTACACGCGGGTGACGCTGGAAAGCGACGCCCAGCTGCAGTCGCGCCACTTCATGGTCAACGACCCGCCTCGGGTGGTGATCGACGTGGACGGGCTCGAGCTCAGCCCTCAGTTGCGAGAACTGGTCGGCAAGGTGCGCGCCGACGACCCCTACATCGCGGGGATACGCGTCGGCCAGAACCAGCCGCGCATCGTGCGACTGGTCATCGACCTGAAGCAGACGGTCGACCCGCAGGTCTTCACGCTGCCGCCGGTGGCGGCCTACAACCACCGGCTGGTGTTCGACCTCTTCCCGACGGTGCCGCCCGACCCCCTGCTTGCCCTCATCAGGGAGAAGGAGCAGGCGGAGAAGCAGGCGCAGAACGCGATCGACGATGCGCTGGGCGAGTTCATCGAGCGGATGAACCGCCCTCCGGTGGCCCCACCGCCCGCGGTGGCCACCGCCCCGGCCGATCCCGTTCCGGCCCCGCCGCCCTCGCCCGCACCGGTGACACCACGGCCACCCCTGGACGCGGCCACGCGCAACAAGATCGACCGCCTCGTGATCGTCGCACTCGACCCCGGCCACGGCGGAGAGGACCCCGGCGCGATCGGACCGAGCGGCCTGAAGGAGAAGGACGTGGTGCTGCAGATCGCGCGCAAGCTGCGCGACCGCATCAACGCCGAGCCCAACATGCGCGCGATGATGACGCGTGACGCGGATTTCTTCGTCCCGCTGCAGCAGCGGGTGCAAAAGGCCCGGCGCGTGCAGGCGGACCTTTTCATCTCCATCCATGCCGACGCGTTCATCACGCCCAAGGCGCGGGGCGCCTCGGTATTCGCGCTGTCGGACCGGGGGGCCACCAGCACCGCCGCGCGCTGGCTCGCGAACAAGGAAAACGCCGCCGACCTGGTGGGCGGCGCCAACCTCAAGCATACCGACGCGCACGTGATGCGGGCCCTGCTGGACATGTCCACGACGGCGCAGATCAAGGACAGCCTCAAGCTCGGCAACGAGGTGCTGGGTCAGATCGGGCGCGTGGGCCGGCTGCACAAGCGCCAAGTTGAGCAGGCTGGCTTCGCCGTGCTCAAGGCGCCCGACATCCCTTCCATCCTGGTGGAAACAGCCTTCATCTCCAACCCGGAGGAGGAGGCCAAGCTGCGCGACCCGCGCTACCAGGAGGAACTGGTCGACGCCATGATGAAGGGCATCCGCAACTACTTCGCCAAGAACCCGCCGCTGGCCCGCAATCGGCAGCTCTGAGGCGACAGCACCGGCTCAGCCGCTGCGACGTTCGGCCAGCGCTGCGGCCCGGCGGCCCTTCCAGGCACCGAACAGGGCGATGAGCCCGGGGACGATGATCAGTCCCCAGATGATGAGGCTGAGGTTGTTCTGGACGAACGGCAGGTTGCCGAAGAGGTAGCCCGCCAGCGTGAGCCCGCACACCCAGATCACCGCGCCGAGCACGTTGTAGAACGTGAACCTGGCGCGGTTCATCTCGGCCACTCCGGCGACGAAGGGCGCGAAGGTGCGGAGGAAGGGCATGAAGCGGGCCAGCACGATCGTGATTCCGCCATACCGCTCGTAGAACGCGTGGGCCTGGTCGAAGGCGGCCCGGTTGAAGAACCGCGACTGTTCCCAGCGGAACACCTTGGGGCCGAAGTACCTTCCGATGCTGTAGTTCAGCTGATCGCCGGCGACCGCCGCGACCAGCAGCAGCACCATGGCCACGGGCAGGCTCATGAGTTCCGCACCGCACAGCGTCCCGACCACGAACAGCAGGGAGTCGCCTGGCAGGAAGGGCATCACGACCAGGCCGGTCTCCACGAAGACGATCAGGAACAACAGCGCGTACACCCAGGCGCCGTAGTTCGTGACGAACGTCGACAGGTGCTCGTCGACGTTGAGGATGAAGTCGATCAGGAAGGCAACGAGGTCCATCGGGCGATTATCACGGCGGACCGGCCGCGCCCGCCCGCCCCCAGCGGCAACCGGGCGTTTCCTGCGGGCGTTCGCACCAGTGCCCGAAGGCCATGCGTCGCGCGCTGGTCCCGGCCGGGCAGGCACGACCACGACGTGCGTGCCGCCTAGAATCTCTGCGATGAGTGCCCAGCCCCTGCCTTCCCCCCGGCGACCGATCCGCGAACTGCCCGACGAACTGGTCAGCCAGATCGCTGCCGGCGAGGTGGTGGAGCGGCCGGCGTCGGTGGTGCGCGAGCTGGTCGACAACGCCCTGGATGCCGGTGCCACGGAAATCTCCGTCAAGCTCGTGGCGGGCGGCGTGCGCTCCATCGTCGTGGAAGACGACGGGATCGGCATTCCAGCCGACGAGTTGCCCATGGCCCTCAAGCGCCATGCCACGAGCAAGATCGCCTCGCTCGCCGAGTTGGAGGCGGTGAGCACGATGGGCTTTCGCGGCGAGGCGCTGGCGGCCATCGCCTCCGTCGCCGAGGTGAGCCTGCTCAGCCGTCCCGCGGGCGCCGACCACGCGTGGCGCCTGGACGCGCGCAGCGGCGAACTGGCTCCGGCAGCGCGCGGCGTGGGCACCAGCGTCGAGGTGCGCGAACTCTTCTTCAGCACGCCGGCGCGCCGGAAGTTCCTCAAGACCGATGCCACGGAACTGGCCCACTGCATCGAGGCCGTGCGCCGTCATGCGCTCGCGCGGCCCGACGTGGCTTTCGCGATCTGGCACGAAGGGCGGCTGGTCGAGCAGTGGCGGCGCGGCAGTTTCGGGCAGCGCGTGCGCGACGTGCTGGGCGAGGACTTCCTTGCCGCCTCCCGTGAGGTGCGAGCCAGCGTCGGGCCGTTGCGCATCTGCGGGTACGCGGGGTTGCCCGATGCGGCCCGTTCGCGCGCCGATCAGCAGTACTTCTACGTCAACGGCCGTTACGTGCGCGACAAGCTGCTCGCCCACGGCGTGCGCGCGGCCTACGAGGACGTGTTGCAC
>DATMBN010000087.1:0-9070 GCA_035559275.1 Burkholderiaceae bacterium | reverse complement strand
CAGGCGGTGCAGACCGCGTCGCATCCGCGATGGGGCGGGAGTCCCGTGATCGCTGCCTCGGCTCCTGCACGCGCTCAGGGGACTGCCCAAGTGCGGGTGCGGGTGCGGGTGCGGGTGCGGGTGCGGGTGCCAGTGCGGGTGCCGGGGTCGGAGCCATCGCAACGGCGGCAGGCGCGGCGGATGTAGGGGTCGTGGGGGTCGGTGCCGCGGTCTCCCGGGCAGGGGCACTCCACCACAGGTACGCCCCCACGGGCAAGGCCACACCCAGCGCGACACCGATCGCGATCCACCAGCCGGGGACGGCCTGGCCCGTGCGGCCGTCGCCGATGTCGGCGGCCGCCAGCGTCTGCGAGTGCAGGCTCGGGACCGACCCGCGTTCGCGCTCCGCATCCGCGCGTCGCAGCGCATCGAGGATGTAGGACATCTCAGTTCTCCAGGCGAGGCTCGTCGACGCCGGTGGCGCGGTTCAACTGCATCAACGTCACGGGACCTGGCCGGCCGTCGGGCTCCAGACCCTGCGCGAGTTGGAAGCCCTGAATGCGGCTGCGCAAAGAGGCTTGCGGCGCGGAGGCGGGCGAGACCTGCTGCAGGCGTTCGGCGAGCCACTGCGCCGCGGACTCCTCGTTCAGGTCCAGGGGCTTGCCTTCATACCCCGGTGGGCTGCGCCACAGGGTAGAAAACTCGCCCTGCCACCACGCGGCCAGCGAGGCCAGCGGGACGACCACGGGGCCTGCTGCAGTCCGCAACCGGGCGCTGTGCTCGTCGAGCGCGGTGAGCAAGGCGTAGACGCTGCCGCGCTGCGCATCGCGCAGGGTGAGGATGCCCGGTCGACCGAGCAGCCGGATGAGGGTCAGGCTCGTGCGTGCACTGCGGAAACACTGCAATTGCACCGCCGGCCAAGCCTCGCAAGGCGCGCCGCGAACCTCCGGGGCGGACCAGGCGGCCGCCAGTTGGCGCCAGGCCTCGTCCTCGTCGCGCCAGGCCTGCTCCCACAGTCGACGTTCGTCCACCTCGCCCCCGGGTGAGGTGGCAGCCGGGCCCGAGGCGGGCGAGGCGACAGGCTGGGAGGCCGCGGAGGCGGCCGGGGCGGCAGGCGCGGGCGGTGCCAGCGCCGGCGTCGACACCCGCCCCTTCGGCTGCCATGCGTGCTGAACCGCAAAGCCAACGCCGCCGAAAGCCGCCAGTCCCAGGACCGCGGCACCTGCCCAGCGCCAGCGCTGCCTTGCACGGGCTCCGAGGTGGTCGTCACCGAACACCTCGGCCGCCGCACGGTCGACGATCTCGCGCGTGATGCGCTTCTTGCCGGTCGCGTATGCCCCGAGCATGGCCCGGTCGCAAACCAGGTTCACGCGGCGGGGCACGCCGCGGGACCAGCGGTGCACGCGCCGCAGCGCCTCCCCGTCGAAGGGCATCTCGTTCGGCATGCCGGCGACGGCCAGCCGGTGGCGCACGTAGCGGGCAGTCTCGTCCTCGGTGAGGGCGTCGAGGTGGAATCGCGCGATCACCCGCTGGGCGAGCTGCTCCAGCTCCGGGCGGGCCAGCATGGTGCGCAGCTCGGGCTGCCCGATCAGGATGATCTGCAGCAGCTTGCGCTCGCTCGTCTCGAGGTTGGTCAGCAGGCGCAGCTGCTCCAGCACGTCCGGCGCCAGGTTCTGCGCCTCGTCGATGATGAGCACGTTGTTCTGGCCGACCGCATGGGTGCGCAACAGGAACTCGTTGAGCGCGTCCACGTAGTCCTTGACGCTGGGCTCGCCGCCCTCGGCCTGGTGCACCTGCACCCCGAACTCGTCGCACACCGAGCGCAGCAGTTCGGGCACCGTGAGCTTGGGGTTGAAGATGTAGGCGACGTTGCAGCGCTTGGGGATCTTCTCGAGAAAGCACCGGCACACCGTCGTCTTGCCCGCGCCGATCTCGCCGGTCAGCAGCACGAAGCCGCCGCCGCTCCTGACGCCGTAGAGCAGGTGCGCGAGCGCCTCCCGGTGGCGCTCGCTCATGTAGAGGTAGCGCGGGTCGGGCGCGATCGAGAACGGCTCGTGCTTGAGGCCGAAGAAGCGGGCGTACATGCAGCAGGATTCTTGCGTCGGGAAGCGCCGGCCACGGCCGGGTCGGACGGGCGGGACCGGGCGCCGGCGGAGCGCGGCCCCGAGCGCCGGCAGCCGCGCCACGTCGAACAGTCTATCCGCGCCCGATGGCGGCACGTAAAATCTCGTGCTTGCGCGCCGCAGCACACCGTGCCGCGGTTTTCCCGACAGCCCCTGGATCTACACCATGCCCCGCTGTTTCCTGCCGGCCTTCGTGGCCGCGCTCGCCCTGCCCGTGGCCGTGCACGCGCAGACCGTCGTGCAGCGCAGCTTTCCGCAAGAGGCGCTGCGCGGCGAGATCGTCGTCACCGCCCCGCCCGAGATCACCCTCAACGGCCAGGCCGCCCGCCTGGCGCCCGGCGCCCGCATCCGTGGCCAGAACAACCTGCTCGTGATGTCCGGCGCCGTGGTCGGCACCAAGCTGCCGGTCCTCTACACGACGGACACGTACGGTCTGGTCAAGGACGTGTGGATCTTGCGGGCCGACGAGCAGAAGAAGCTCTGGCCCAAGACGCGCGAGGAAGCCGCTTCCTGGGCCTTCGACCCGGCCGCGCAGGTCTGGGCCAAGCGCTGAATTTTCGCCGCCGGGCCGACGGCGCCTGTCCTGGCGCCGTGTCTGCCCCGAGGCGATGCGTGGGGCCCCGCCGGGCCGCGACGAGGACGAGCGATGAACGAGCACACCCGCCCAGGCGGCCCGAAGAAGGTCTACATCAAGACCTTCGGCTGCCAGATGAACGAATACGACTCCGACAAGATGGCCGACGTGCTGCGCGCGGCCGAAGGCTATACGCCCACCGATAACCCGGAGGAGGCCGACCTCATCCTCTTCAACACCTGCTCGGTGCGGGAGAAGGCGCAGGAAAAGGTCTTCAGCGACCTGGGCCGCATCAAGCACTTGAAGAAGAAGGGCGTGAAGATCGGGGTGGGCGGCTGCGTCGCCAGCCAGGAAGGCGCCGCGATCATCGAACGCGCCCCCTACGTCGACGTCGTCTTCGGCCCGCAGACGCTGCATCGCCTGCCCGAGATGCTCGCCCGGCGCGAGACGGCCGGCCGCCCGCAGGTGGACATCAGCTTCCCGGAGATCGAGAAGTTCGACCACCTGCCGCCGGCGCGCGTCGAGGGGGCGTCGGCCTTCGTCTCGATCATGGAAGGCTGCTCCAAGTACTGCTCGTACTGCGTCGTGCCCTACACCCGTGGCGAGGAGGTCTCGCGCCCCTTCGAGGATGTGCTCGTGGAGGTGGCGGGCCTGGCCGAACAGGGCGTGAAGGAGGTGACGCTGCTGGGCCAGAACGTCAACGCCTACCGGGGCCGCATGGGCGACGGCGGCGAGATCGCCGACTTCGCACTGCTGATCGAGTACGTGGCGGAGATCCCCGGCATCGAGCGCATCCGCTACACCACCAGCCATCCGAACGAATTCACGCAGCGCCTCATCGACGTGTACGCGAAGGTGCCGCAGCTCGTCAGCCACCTGCACCTGCCGGTGCAGCACGGCAGCGACCGCATCCTCTCCGCGATGAAGCGCGGCTACACGGCGCTCGAGTACAAGAGCATCGTGCGCCGGCTGCGCGCGGTCCGCCCCGGCATCAGCCTGTCGTCCGACTTCATCGTCGGCTTCCCCGGCGAGACGGACGAGGACTTCGCCAAGCTGATGAAGCTCGTGGAGGACATCGGCTTCGACGCCTCCTTCAGCTTCGTCTTCAGCCCGCGACCCGGCACGCCCGCCGCCGCACTGGAGGACAACACGCCGCGCGACGCCAAGCTCGCGCGACTGCAGCGCCTGCAGGCGACGATCGAGGAGAACGTGCGCCGCATCAGCGAAAGCCGTGTGGGCACGGTACAGCGCATCCTCGTCGAGGGCCCGTCGAAGAAGGATCCGTCCGAGCTGATGGGTCGCACCGAGTGCAACCGCATCGTGAACTTCCCGGGCGGCCCGAACGCGCAGCGTCTCGTCGGCCAGATGATCGACGTGAAGATCACCCAGGCCCTGCCGCACTCGCTGCGCGGCGAGGTGGCGGTCAAGGGCGAGGAACGCGCCGCGGCGTGACGCCCGCAAGGGCGGCTGCGCGCAACCGACCGGGGCGCGGTCCGCGCCCGGCGCATCAAGACCGCATCAGGCGAGCTCGCGCACCAGCAGCCCGCTGCCGCGCCGGATCTGCGCGACCTGCTGCTCCAGCCGCTCGAGCAGCGTCTGCGGTCGACCCTTGAGCGCCTGGGGCACCAGCGCGATCGCCGCATGCCAGTGCAGCTGCTCCAGCGCGGGCAGCTCCGCATGGTGCTGCAGGCCGCGTTGGATCACGCGCTGCGCGAACTCGCGTGCCTCCTCCGCGCTGCGGATGCGTTCGAGCACCACGACGAAGCGGTCGTCCGACCAACGGACCGGCAAGTCCCCCGGCGTGCAGGCCTCGCGCAACACACGCGCGGCCGCCTGCAGGGCGGCCTCACCCGCCTGGGGTCCGTAGCGGCGGGCCAGCTCCTCCTGGTTGGCCAGGTGCAGCAGCACCACCGCCCCCCGGTCTCCAAGGCGCAGGGCGCGCGCGGTCAGCGCCATCAGCAAGGCCGGCAGTTCGCTCGCGTGCAGCAGGCCGGTGGTGCGGTCCAGTCGTGCGCCGGTGCGGCCCAGGTTGGGCTCGCTCACCATGTCCCGACCGCTGGAGTTGAGCGCCAGCCCCAGCACGGCAAGTTCGGCAGCCGCTCCGAGCAGCGTCGCGCGGCCGGCCCACCCGTGGTCCGGCATCCAGCCCTGCTCGATGGCCACCTCGACGCCCGCCCCCGCGGCAGCCACGGCGAAGCCCAGCACGTACCACGACATGTACGGAAGACGCACGCCCCGCACCGACCACAGCAGGTAGCCGACGCTGAGCACGACGAGCAGGTAATAGCCCTGCTGCGCCCGCCCCACGCCGGCGTCCGCGGCAAGGCCCGGGGCGAGCAGGTACAGCAGCGTGAGCGCGACGCCGAAACCGACCACTGCCAGGGCCCACTGGCCCGGACGCTGCCCGCTGAGCGCCGGCGGCAGGGCACGCCGCACGAAGGCAAGGCTCACGGCGGCCAGCAGCGTGCCGGCGATCAGTTCGAGTCGCGAGGCGGCGCCCGCGGCCGCCACTTCGCCCCAGCCAACATAGCCTTGTCCGACGAGCTGGAAGAACACCATGGCCAGCACGTGCAGCGCGAACCACCCGCTCACCGCGTCGCCGCGCAGGGCCGCCTCCATGAGCCCCAGGAGGAAGGCGAGTGCGGCCACGCCGAGGAAGAAGCCGAAGGCCAGTTCGGCCACGGCGAGCGATTCAGGCGCCACGGCGCACTCCCCAACCCGCACCCCATTGGGCCAGCGCGACGGCGGCGAGCATCCCCGCGTAGGTCGCCATCTTTCCGTCCCGTCCCAGCAGCACGAGGCCGGCCACCAGAGCCGCCGCCGCCGCGGCGCAGCTCCAACCCGCCAGGCGCCGCCACGACACCCCCGCGAGCGAGCGCCGCCACAGGAGCTTGACCGCGAGGCTGCTGACCGCGCCGACGAAGACGGCCGGAGCGAAGAAATTGATCAGATGCCAGAAGGCGTCGAGGGGACCCATGCGGATGGCGCTGTGTGGACTGGCGGGCGGCCCGGCCCGAGACATGAGGTCCCACCCGCTGCGCAGTGCGCTTCGCGCACCGGGCGCGGAGGATGCCCTGTCCTGCATCAACCGATAGCCCCAGGCTAAATACTTGAAACTGTTCGAAATTTTATAATTGCGTCATGAGCGTCTTCGCCCTCGGCCTGAACCACCACACCGCCCCCGTCGATCTGCGGGGACGGCTGGCGTTCACGCCCGAGCAGCTGGCGCCCACCCTGCAGGCCCTGCGGGAGCGCTTCAGCCTCAAGCCCGAGGCGGCCCTGCTGTCGACCTGCAACCGCACGGAACTGTACTGCGCCGCGCCGCCCGATCTCGTCCAGCCCGCGGCGCACTGGCTGGCCGGTCTGCGCGGAGTGCCGGGCGAGGAGCTGAGCCGTCACCTCTACGTGATGGAAGGCCCCCAGGCGGCGCGCCACGCGTTCCGGGTCGCCAGCGGCCTGGACTCCATGGTGCTGGGCGAGCCGCAGATCCTGGGTCAGATGAAGCAGGCCGTGCGCGAGGCCGACGCGGCCGGCACGCTAGGAACCACGCTGCACCAGCTCTTCCAGCGTTCGTTCGCAGTCGCCAAGGAGGTGCGCACGTCGACCGAGATCGGCGCGCACTCCATCAGCATGGCCGCAGCCGCCGTGCGTCTGGCGGCACAGCTGTTCGAGGACCTGCGCGAGGTCAAGGTGCTGTTCGTCGGTGCCGGCGAGATGATCGAACTGGCCGCGACACACTTCGCCGCCAAGTCCCCCAAGGCGATGGCGGTGGCGAACCGGACGCTGGAGCGCGGCGAGAAGCTCGCCACCCGCTTCGGCGCCGAGGCGCTGCGTCTGGCCGATCTGCCCGGTCGGCTGGCGGAATTCGACATCGTGGTCTCCTGCACGGCCAGTTCGCTGCCCATCATCGGGCTGGGCGCGGTGGAACGCGCGCTCAAGCAGCGCAAGCACCGCCCGATGTTCATGGTCGACCTGGCCGTGCCGCGCGACATCGAGCCGGAGGTCGCCGAACTGGACGACATCTACCTCTATACGGTGGATGACCTGTCCGCCGCGGTCCAGGTCGCGGGCGAGAAGCGCCAGGCGGCCGTCGCCCAGGCCGAGGCCATCATCGAGACCGGGGTGCAGAGCTTCCAGCACTGGCTGGACCAGCGCGCGGCCGTCCCGTTGATCCAGGCGCTGCATCAGCAGGCCGACGACTGGCGTGCCGCCGAACTGGCGCGCGCGCGCAGGGCGCTGGCCCGGGGCGAAGACGTCGACACCGTGCTGGAAGCCCTGTCGCGGGGTCTGACGCAGAAGATGCTCCACGGCGCGCTCGCCGAGCTGCACAGCGCGCCCGACGCCTCGCACCGCCAGCAGGTGGCCGAGTCGATCTCGCGCCTGTTCCTGCGCGGGACCGCGGGCCGGCCCACCGGCCGGGGCTAGCGACGCCCTCCTCCGCCGCGCGGGCGGATGCCCGCCTCCGCCTTCCTGCGCCCCAACCTTTGCGCTCATCTCACCCGCGCCACCCTCCATGAAAGACGCCCTGCGCCGCCAACTCGACCGCTACGTCGAACGCCTCCAGGATCTCGACCGGCTGCTGGCGGCGCCGGACATCGCCAGCGACCTCGACCGCTTCCGCGGGCTGACGCGGGAACACGCCGAAGTGGCTGCCGTCGCGCAGCGCTACGAGCGCTTCCTGCAGCGCGAACGCGACCTGGCGGCGGCGCGCGAACTGCTCGCCGATCCCGAGATGGCGGGAATGGCCGAGGAGGAGATCGCGCAGGCCGAGACCGACATCGCTCGGCTGGCCGATGAACTGCAGCGCGCCGTGCTGCCCAAGGACCCCGACGACCACCGCAACGCCTTTCTCGAGATCCGCGCCGGCACGGGCGGCGACGAGTCCGCCCTCTTCGCCGGCGACCTGCTGCGCATGTACCTGCGCTATGCCGAGCGCCAGGGCTGGAGCAGCGAGGTGATGTCGGCCAGCGAATCGGATCTGGGCGGCTACAAGGAGGTCGTCGTGCGCATCGCGGGCGACGGCGTGTATGCGCGACTGAAGTACGAGTCGGGCGGGCATCGCGTCCAGCGCGTGCCGGCCACCGAATCGCAGGGCCGCATCCACACCAGCGCCTGCACGGTAGCGGTGATGCCCGAGCCCGACGAGGCCGAGGAAGTCAGCATCAACCCGGCGGAGCTGCGCATCGACACCTTCCGCGCCAGCGGCGCTGGCGGCCAGCACGTCAACAAGACCGAGTCCGCCATCCGCATCACCCACCTGCCCACCGGCATCGTCGCCGAGTGCCAGGACGACCGCTCGCAGCACCGCAACCGTGCCAAGGCGATGGCCGTGCTCGTCGCCCGGCTGCGCGAGAAGGAGCGCCAGGAACGCGTGGCCAAGGAAGCCGCGACACGCAAGAGCCTGATCGGCAGCGGCGATCGCTCCGATCGCATCCGCACCTACAACTTCCCGCAGGGACGCTTGACCGACCATCGCATCAACCTGACCCTCTACAAGCTGGCCCAGGTGATGGACGGTGAGCTCGACGACGTCGTCGCGGCGTTGCGTACCGCCCGCGAGGCCGAACTGATCGCCGAGCAGCTGGACGGGCTCGAGCAAGGCGGGCGCTGATGGCAACGCTGCACGTCGCCCTGGCCTGGCAGCAGGCGGTCCGGGAGGCCGGCCTCGAGCGGCTCGACGCCCAGGTGCTGCTGCTGCACGCCCTGGGCCGCAGCGACGACCCGCAGGGCCGCGCCTGGCTGCTCGCCCACGACACCGATCCGCTTGCCCAGGAGGTGATCGAGCGCTACCGGGCGCTGGTCGCGCGACGCGTGGCCGGCGAGCCTCTGGCCTATCTCCTGGGGTGGCGGGAGTTTCACGGGCTGCGCCTGGAGGTGACCCCGGCCGTGCTCGTTCCCCGCCCGGACACCGAGACCCTGGTGGACTGGGCTCTCGCCTGCCTGCCCCCGCCGCCCGCCACCCCTCGCGTACTGGACCTGGGCACCGGCAGCGGCGCGATCGCGCTGGCGATCCGCCATGCGGCGCCTCACGCCCAGGTCAGTGCGGTCGACTCCAGCGCCGCCGCGCTCGAGGTTGCCCGGCGCAACGGCCAGCGGCTGGACCTGCCGGTGCGGTGGCACCTGGGCAACTGGTTCGAGGCGCTGCCCGACGGCGAGCCGCCCTTCGACCTCGTCGTCAGCAACCCGCCCTATGTGGCGCAGGGCGACCCCCACCTCGCCGCCCTGGGCCACGAGCCCCGCTGCGCCCTGACCTCCGGCCCGCAGGGCCTCGACGACCTCGCCCACCTCGCGCGCCACGCGCCGGGCTGGCTCGTCCCGGGCGGGCAGCTGTTGCTGGAGCACGGCCACGACCAGGCGCCGGCGGTGCAGGCCCTGCTGCACGTGGCGGGTTTCG
>DATMBN010000086.1:0-4413 GCA_035559275.1 Burkholderiaceae bacterium | reverse complement strand
GGTTGCCAGCGTGCCTCCTGCCGATGAGCCGTTGTTCAAGGGCGCGTTGCACACTCACCAAGTCCGGGCCGTCAACGCATCGGGCTGGGCAGTCGGCGTGGATGACGTGATCGGTGACGAGCGCTATCGAACCCGCACCTTGTACTACTGCATCATCCATACCAGCAAGGCCGTGTGTGGAGACTCCAAAATGGGCTTGCTGCCCGAAATCCGCCGCAACCCCAAGCACGACCTGACCCCCTACGCGCTCAAGATCCTGCGCAGCATTGAGTTCATCGACGAGGCCGCCGAAGCTGCGCGGCCGTCCTCGGAGCCGGCTTCTCGGTGAATGTGGCGTCCGGTAGTGCGGCAAAGCCTTGTGGGCTTGCTCCCACGACAGCGGACGGAGCCGATGACGTGCAGCGCCATGCCGTGCCCACCCATCAGGGCTCCATGGTGTACTGCCGCAGTCCTGCCTTCTGGCGCGCCAGCGCGGCGGTGAACCTCCCCCTGCTGGCGGCAGCGAGGCGGTACGTGCGGCGGGGCAACGCGATGCAGCGCATCGAGGCGCTCATGCCGCCTGCAGGCGCACGCGCCGCCGGGTGCGGCGGGCATGCGGTACCCAGCCGAGTCGGTACCACCGTGCGGCCATGATGAGCCCGCGCACCCATTCGTCCAGTGTGTAGGCCAGCCACACGCCCACCAGCCCCCAGCCCAGGTGCACGCCGAAAAGCCATGAGCCGCCGGCCAGCACGAGGAGCATGGAGGCGGCGCCTGCGGCGACCGGAAAGCGGGCATCACCCGCTGCGCGCAGGGCGTTGATGACGACGAGGTTGAAGACGCGGCCAGGTTCGAGCAGCACCGTGATCCACAGCAGCTTGGTGGCCAGCGAGATGATGGCTGGGTCCTGGGTGAAGATGCGCATCAGCCAGGGGGCGGCGCTGGCGACGGCCGCTGCGGTGAGCACCGCCAGCACGAGACCGATCCGCAGGCTCTTGCGCAGGAGCCGGTGAGCCTCGTGCAGGCGGCCGGCACCTACGAGGTGGCCGATGAGGATTTCCGCCGCGAAGCCGATCGCCAGCCCCACCAGCACGATGAAGTACATCAGCTGCATGGTGTAGCCGTGCGTGGCGAGGGGGCCGGCGCCCATGCGCGCCACCACGGCCACGCTCACCATGAGCGCGATACGGTAGGCAATGTTCTCGGCCGCGCCCGGCACGCCGATGTGCAGCATGGGTGCGAGCAGGCGGCCGTGCAGCCGCCACCAGTCGGGGGCGCGGGGCACGAGCCGCAGGCGCCAGCGCCACAGCACGAGGTGGTATGCGAGCCCGAGGGCACGGCTCAAGGTCATCGCGAGGGCGAATCCCACCAGTCCGAGGCCCTCCCAGCTTCCGAGGCCGCGCATCAGCGGCACCGCGAGCAACAGGTGGGTCGCGTGCATCGCGAGCATGTTGTAGAGGGTGTCGCGCGCGTGCAAGTGGGCGCGCATGACCGACGCCATGGTGGCGTTGTAGGCGTCCAGGGCCAGCGGCAGCGCCATCCAGACGAGAAACGGCAGGGCCAGCGGCCGCACGTCCGGGGGCGCGTTCATCCAGTCCAGCAGCACGGGCGCCCCGGCGGCCACGGCAGCCGCGGCGCCCCACCCCAGCCAGGTGGTGGCGCCGAGTGACGCGCGGGCAGCCCGGGCGGCGCCGCGTCCATCGCCGGCCCCCAGGTTCTGTGAGACGACGACGCTCACGCCCATGCCGACCACGCGAAAGAGGATGAAGAACGCGGCGTACAGATGGTTGACGAGCGCGAACGCCGCTGAGGCAGGGTCGCAGATGCGCGAGGCCAGCCAGAGGCCGGCCGCGCCCGCGGCCATGCCGAAGGCAAGTTCGGCGAACAGCGGCCAAGCGAGCGACCAGAGCGCGGGCCGCGAGCCAGCGGGGGAAGGAGCGGAGGAGTTCATGGGAAGGTGCGCCGTGCGCCGATTCTGGCGTCGTAACCGCGAGGTACCTCACCACGTGAACGGGTGACGACAGCCTTTGGGCTTGCCGACGGGTGGAGCCAGGGGCACAGCGCGCGTGAGCGGGCGGGCCGCGATGCGCGGCGCCCCTCGCGGCAGGGCAGCGGCGGTGCGGGATGGCAGAGCGGTCTGGCGGCGCAATCAGCGCGTCTGCTGCCGCTGCCGTTGCAACGGCTTGGTCAGGAATTCGCGCTCGATGTCGAGCGAGCCGCGCACCCCGATGTCGTCCTTGTGCGCGGCCAGCCATTTGTCCGCGGCGGCGCGGCCGAGCGAGAAAAGCTGCTCCACGAAGGGCCAGTCCGTGTTGAACTTGCTGGACGCATTGAAGGGCGCGAGCCCCTCGTCGTCCGCCACCATGTGCAGGCGCAGGTCCTTGTAGCGGCCCGGATCGAGCTTGTGCTCTCGCACGAGGCGGGAAACGAAGCTGATGGCCCGCATCTCGGCGACGAGGCTCGTGTTGAAGGTGATCTCGCTGAGCCGGTCGATGATCTCGACGCTGCGCTGGGGCGTGCCCTCGCGGCGCAGCGGATTGATCTTCACGAGCAGGAGGTCCAGCACCTCGGTGTGGTAGATCAGCGGGTAGATCGCGGGGTTGCCGGTGTAGCCGCCATCCCAGTACGGTTCGCCGTCGATCTCCACGGCCTGGAACATGAAGGGCAGGCAGGCCGAGGCGAGCAGCGCGTCTATGCCCAGTTCCTCGCCGGTGAAGACGCGCGCCTGCCCTGAGGTCACGGAAGTCGCGGTGACGAACAGGGGCACGCGCGGCTCGCGCTCATGGCAGTGCCCGAGCGCCTGCGGATCCACGTGGCGGCGCACCACCTCACGCAGCGGGTTGATGTTGAACGGGTTGAATTCGTAGGGGCTGAAGGCACGCCAGAAGACGGTCATCCACTGGTAGCTCGGCAGCTTGTCGAAGTTGAAGATGCCGTGGGCCGCGCGTGTCGCCTGGCTGAGCGAGAAGGGCGAGAAGATCTGGCCGCTCACGCTCACGTCGCGCCAGAATTCGCGCAGGGCCTCCCGCGCCCGCGCGCGGCCGCCATCCGGCCCGCCCTGCTGCAGGCCGGTCACCATCACTGCCGCATTGAGCGCGCCCGCGCTGGTACCGGAGATGCCGCCCAGGCCGATGTCCGGTTCCTCGAGCATGCGATCCAGCACGCCCCATGTGAATGCGCCGTGCGATCCACCACCTTGCAACGCAAGGTTGATGCGGCGCTCGCCGCCCGTGCCGGTCTTGCTCATCGCAGCCTCCAAGGGTTTACCCGGAGTCTACGTGAGCCTTTTCCCAGCAAAGGCCACATCCCGGCACAGATCGGCGCGGGGTGCGCACAAAGACGCATGGGGCCGGGCGTGGGCCTGCCCTCGCAGGCGCGCGTATCCGTGCCGCCAGTATGGCGGTGTGACACCTTGTCCGCCCCCAGCCCCCTCGCGCCACGCACGGCTTCCGGGGCGGTGGGGCGTCAGGCCGCGGCGGCGGGCAAGGCAGCCCCTGGCAGTTGCGGCTCGGGCGAGGCCGCCGGGTCGATGACGACGCTGCGGTCGGGTGCGTAGACCTGCATTGCCTCGATGGATTGGTGGTCGACCTCGATCCAGCAGGCGAACAGCGCGTGGGTGCCGTAACGGACGGGAGGTCCGGCCCGGTGCGCGTGGACGCCCACCCGCCGCAACAGGCGCTCGACGCCCAACGGTGAGACGGTGATGAAGCGGCGCACGTCGCGCCGGCGGGCGTAGTCCAGCGCGCCGGCCAGGATCTGCTCGGCCACCTTCAACTCCATGGGCTGCGCCAGCGACTGCGGCGCCCCACAGTCCATCGAGGCGAAGCGCGACAGCTCCCACACCTGCGGGTGCCGCGGCGCGGGCTGGCCATGCAGCAGCTGCGGGAACACGTCGGCCAGCAGATAGGGGCCGGTGCTGGGCAGCAACCGGGCGCAACCGCGAATCGCGCCCGTCTCCGGGTCACGCGCGATCACGTACGCCGTCTCCGGCGTGTCGAACTGGTCCTGCTCGCGACCGTTCTCGGCGGGGAGCTCCCAGCCGAGCGCCTCGATGAAGACCCTATAGCGATAGACGGACAACGCGTCCAGTAAGTCGGGGGGCAAGCTGGAGCCCGTGCCACAGATGATTTCCACACGTCCTCCTCGGCGCAACGGCGGCGGGTGCGACCGATGTTCAGACGACGTGCGTGGTGGCAACAACTGTCAAGTCAGACAGCGCCGAAGCCGTCAGTGCAGCGCCACACTGTCCGGCGCGAGTGCATTTATCACCGCTGATCCAGCATTCCTGTGAAAAGCTGTTGCCGCCTCCAGGAGGTGGCGTTGTATACCTGAGTGAATGGCCAGAATCCTGCGATCGATGCGGCGACCGGCTCGCACGGCATGCGCCGCTCCACCCCCGCCATGGCGGGGCATGCCACCTCTTGCTCCCCCCCC
>DATMBN010000085.1:0-56199 GCA_035559275.1 Burkholderiaceae bacterium | reverse complement strand
CAACGGTCCCGATGGGTAGCGGCCGAACTCTGGCACCCGGAACAGCGAGGCCGATGGGATGGCTCCGGCCGCTGGGTGCTCGAAGTGCCCTACGCCGATCCGCGAGAGCTGACGATGGACATCTTGCGCCACGTTCCCGATGTAGAGGTGCTCGACCCGCCCCAGCTGCGGGACGACGTGGCGGAGAAGCTGAGACAAGGTCTCACGCGCCTGGGCTCACGCCATGAGCCTGACGAATGCGAGGATCGGTCCGTCGCGGGCTTGCCGTCTGACAGCTTGGAGCAGGGATGAAGCCAACTCTAGCAGGGGTGGGACATGGATGAGATCTCGCCCTCGGAACTGAAGACCATTCTCCATTCCAAACGAGCCAACATCTACTACCTGGAGCACTGCCGCGTCCTGGTCAACGGCGGTCGTGTCGAATATGTCACCGACGCCGGCAAGCGCCAGCTCTACTGGAACATTCCCATCGCCAACACGACCACGGTCCTGCTCGGCACTGGCACGTCGGTCACTCAAGCGGCAATGCGCGAACTGGCCAAAGCCGGCGTACTGGTGGGCTTCTGCGGCGGGGGCGGCACGCCGCTGTTCTCGGCCAACGAAAGGGACGTGGACGTGGCTTGGTTCTCCCCCCAGAGCGAGTACCGCCCCACAGAGTACTTGCAGGCATGGGTGCGTTTCTGGTTCGTCGACGAACTGCGACTGGTTGCCGCCCGGTCCATGCAGCACGCGCGGCTGGCACAGCTACGCGAAGCGTGGGGACGTCGGCTGCCGCGTGAGGCGGGTTTCGCGATTGATGCGGGACGGCTGGACCGCCTGTTGAAAGCGGGCGCGCGCCAGATCGAACAGGCGCCGGACGTCACCGCCCTGCTCACCGAGGAAGCGCGACTGACCAAGGCGCTATTCAAACTGGCCGCCGATGCCGTGAGCTACGGCGACTTCAGTCGAGCCAAACGGGGCACGGGCACAGATCCCGCGAACCGCTTCCTCGACCACGGCAACTACTTGGCCTACGGACTGGGCGCCACCGCCTGCTGGGTGCTAGGGTTGCCGCACGGTTTGGCGGTCCTGCATGGCAAGACCCGGCGCGGCGGCCTGGTGTTCGACGTTGCCGATCTGGTCAAGGATGCTCATATCCTGCCGCAAGCCTTCCTGTCGGCGATGCGTGGCGACGACGAACAACAGTTCCGCCGAGGTTGCATCGAAGCGCTGACCCGCAGCGAATCGCTCGATTTCATGATCGAAACGGTCAAGCGCGTGGCGACGGAAACAGCCGCCAAGGTGGACGCATGAACGTGCTGCTGGTCTCGGAGTGCGACAAGCGCGCTCTGGTCGAAACCCGCCGCATCCTCGACCAGTTCGCCGAACGTCGCGGGGGACGCGCCTGGCAGACGGCCATCACCGAGGCGGGCCTGGCCACATTGCGTACGCTGCTGCGCAGGACTGCCCGCAAAAACACGGCCGTCGCCTGTCACTGGATCCGTGGGCGGGACCACAGCGAACTGCTGTGGATCGTCGGCGATGCCCGGCGCTTCAATACCGAAGGTGCAGTACCCACCGACACCACCGTCCGCAACGTACTGCGACGGGAGGACGAGAACGACTGGCACACGGCCGAGGACATCCGCCTGCTGGCGCAGCTGGCCGCCCTGATGCACGACCTGGGCAAGGCCAGCGTGGCGTTCCAGGAGCGGCTGCGCGGCCAGCGCACCGAGCGCAACCTGATCCGCCATGAGTGGGTGTCACTGCGGCTGTTCCTGGCCTTCGTGGGCGACGACGACGATGCCCGGTGGCTGCGGCGACTGGCGGACGAATCCGATTCTGATATCGCCGCGTGGACGGCTGCGGGACGTTATCTGCGCGACGGGCAGGATCGCGGCATCGACCCATATCCGTTTCGCGCCTTAGTCGATCGTGCGCCATTGGCGGCTGCGATCGGCTGGTTGATCGCAACGCATCACCGGCTGCCGCTTGCTCCGATGGTGGATGAAACCGGCGCCCAATCCTGGCTAGGGAAACCCACGGGGCGCTTTGAGAAAGCTTGGCTGCGGGAACCCCTGTCCTGTATCACCCATGCCTGGAACGAGCTTGATCAAGCGCTCGAACCGTCGGCATTCGCTCCCTACTGGACTCCGGCTGGCGCACTGCCCGTCACTTCGCCAGCGTGGCGCAAGCAGGCCGCGCGAGCGGCCCGCAGCCTACTACGGCGGCGGGAGGGCCATTCCGGCGATTGGCTGGGCAATGTCTGGGCGCTGCATCTCGCGCGGCTGAGTTTGATGCTCGCCGATCACCACTACTCCGGCCTGGGCCTCGACGGTGAAGGCCTCCCCGTTGCGGCACGCCGGCCATTCTTGCAGGCCGATCAGACACTGTTCGCCAATACCCACCGCGACCGACACGGCAAGCCCCATCTCAAGCAGTCCTTGCTGGAACACCTGCTCGGCGTCGCTCACGACGCCAGCCAGCTCGCCCACGCCTTGCCCGACTTCGAGCGTCACCTGCCTCGACTGGCTAACCTCCGCGGCCTACGCAAGCGCAGTGCCGACCCTCGCTTTACGTGGCAGGACAAGGCTTTTGATGCTGCCGTAACCCTGCGTGAGGCCGACCGTGAACACGGCGCCTTCATCGTCAACATGGCCTCCACCGGCTGCGGCAAGACCCTGGCCAATGCCCGCATCCTCTATGCCTTGGCCGATCCGCAGCGGGGTCTGCGCGCCAGCTATGCGTTGGGACTGCGCACGCTCACCCTCCAGACTGGCCGCAGCTATCGCCGTGACCTGCACTTGGAAGAGGACGAACTGGCCGTGCAGGTGGGTGGCGCCGCCAATCGTGCATTGTTCGAGTTTCACGAGCGGCGATGCGAGGCGGATGGATCGGCCTCCGTGCAGTCGCTGCTGGAGGAAGACAGCCATGTGCTCTACGAGGGCAACCTGGCCGATCATCCGCTGCTGGCACGTGCCTTGGCCGACACCGACATCCGCAAGCTGCTGTCTGCCCCGCTGCTGGTGTGCACCGTCGACCATCTGGCGCCGGCCACCGAGTCGCTGCGCGCTGGTCGCCAGATCGCGCCCCTGCTGAGACTGCTCAGCGCCGACCTGGTGCTCGACGAACTGGACGATTACGACATGAACGACCTGCCGGCGCTGACCCGGCTCGTGTTCTTCGCCGGCATGTACGGCACGCGGGTGGTGCTGTCCTCGGCCACGCTACCGCCAGCGCTGGTCAAGGGCATGTTTTCAGCGTACCAGGCCGGACGCAGCCAATACCGCCGCAACCGCGGGGCCCATGGCGACCGCAGAGACGCTCCAGTCGAGGTACCCTGCCTCTGGGTGGACGAGTTCGGCAAGCCGCTGCTGCAAGCGTGCCCCGATGCCGCCACTTTCACAGAGGCCCACGAGCGCTTTGTCGAGCAACGCATCGCGAAACTCGAAGCCCAGCCTGCGCTGCGCCTCGCACGCCTGCAACCGCTCAACGTCACCGCCGGCCAGATGCGCGAAGTGATCCGCCGCCAGTTTGCATCCAGCGTCTGGCAAGCCAGCCTGCGGCTACACCGCGACCATGCCGCCACGGATCCTTTCACCGGACAGCGCGCCAGCTTCGGCATCGTCCGCATGGCCAACATTGATCCGTTGATCGACGTAGCCCGGGAACTCGTACAAACCCCGCCGCCCGAGGGCGTGGGCCTGCATTTGTGCGTCTATCACGCGCGCTTCCCGCTGGCACAGCGTTCAGCTGTCGAAGCCCTGCTCGATGTGGTGTTCGACCGGCGTGATGAAGCCGCCATTTGGCAACTTCCCTCGGTGCGCGCGGCCATCGACGCCGCACCCGATCGTGAACATCTGTTCATGGTTCTGGCCTCGCCCGTCTGCGAAGTTGGGCGCGACTGGGACGCCGACTGGGCCGTCGTCGAGCCTTCCTCGATGCGCTCGATCGTTCAGCTGGCTGGCCGCGTCCAGCGGCATCGACGCCATGAACCATGCCAAGCCAACCTCATAGTGTTCAACACCAATCTGCGTGCGATCGAACATCCAGGCAAAGCGGCGTTCGTGCGCCCCGGCTTCGAAAAGGAAGACCCGCAGGATCCTCACCAGCGGTTCGTGCTGATCAGCCATCGTTTGATCACGCTGCGCCCGGAGCCCGAATGCCGCAACGAAGCCGGCGAGCGCATCGACGCCGTGCCCCGCATCCGGCCATTCCCCGACGCTGCCACCCGAGCGCGGGAGCACTGCGTCGCACTGGAGCACGCACGCATGGAAGCGGCCATGCAGCCGCTTCCGGAGGACGCTTTGCGACCGGCCACCTCTCCGACAGGACGGCCTCGCCCGGGCTCTTCAGGCTGGAAGACCCCGGAGCGCGACCGCGCCTGCCTCGTCTGGCAGTTCCCGCAAACGACCCTTCTGGGCGTGTTGGCGCAAGAGCAGCCTTTCCGCGAAGACCCGCGCCCAGACCGCACGCTGGTCTTCCTACCCGATGAGGACGGGGAAGAGCTGGCGGTTCACCGGATCGAGCCCAAGCTGGCCAAGCAGGGACAGGACCCCTACGTGCCCGCCCCCGAGTTGGTGCACGAGATCCCTCTGGATCCCGTACCGGGCGTCACGGCCTGGGGGGCGATGGAACCGGCGCAACTGCTTGAACGCCTGCGCGAACTGGCCGAGGCCGAAGACCTGCTGCTGCACGAAGCCGCGCGTAAGTTCACCACGGTCACAGTGCCTCCCGAGCGCGGCGACGGGCGCGGCTGGCAATGGCACCCCTGGCTCGGCTTTCGTTCCGACACTTGATCGGGGCGCCTTCATACCAAGGGTCGGCGAGCGCAATGCGGCAGTCCTTCAGCGCACGTGCTGCGCCGCCCGCACCCGCCAGAGTGCCTTCCCCTCGTCGTCCAGGTTGTCGCGGCCATCGTGGCAGCAGAAAGGCTCTCAGGCGGTGATTGCAATGCATTCGGTGCAATGGCACAGCGAGGGACTGCCTGTGCGGCAGCGGATGTCTGCGCTACGCAACAAAGCGAGAACACAGTTTTCTGAGCTGCTTTTTCAGCAGTGCGCCAGCTCTCGCAGGCTTCTGAGTGTAGCAAGCGAAAGAGGGTGGCTCTTCAAAGAGCGAATACAGTGGACGTTTTTCGTATAATGAAGAAGCCCCGGTCGCGGCGACGACTGAGGCGCGGGAAGCAGCTTGCCGGTTGGCCCCGGCCCAACACGCGAACGGTTGCCGCGTAGGAGGGTGTGGATGTGTGTAACCAGCACATGACCTTGTTATGAAGCCATCTCTGGACAACACCGCACCTACGGTAGCGGCTAGCTGCCGTGGGGATTTTACGGTCCTGCCTCAATCCGAGGCACGCGAAAGGAATCCCGTATGACAGAAGATGCAACAGTCCCACGCAAAGAGCAATTCCGGGCGGGCATCGCCGGCTTCATCCAGGAGCGCCAATCTGCCAGAGAGAAAGACAAGAACTACGATCCGGCCAAGTACGAGTACGCCTCCTGGCTGGCCGACGCCGCCCGCCGCGTCGGGCAGATCCAGGCTGCCACGCACGTCCTCAAGGCCACGCACCCGGACGCGCGCGGCAGCAGTCTGCACGTAAGGCCTGCCGCCTTGCCTCAGCACGCTGAGATCGGCAGCCACCTGCTGGGCGAGAACTTCGTCGAGGACGTAGTCGGCAATGCAGCAGCCTTGGACGTGTTCAAATTCCTCAAGACCGAGGTCGATGGCAAGCGCCTTCTGGACTGGATGCAAGCCGGCGACCCCGATCTGAAGGCCGCGCTCAGCGATAGCGACAGCGAAGGTTCCGAATGGATGGCAGCCTTCGCTTCGCTGATGCGCGACGAAGCCGAACCCGCGTCGCACCCGCTAGCCAAGCAACTGTACTGGCTGGTGGGAGACGATCCGCGCGACGACGAGCAGTACCACTTGCTGCAGCCCTTGTTCTCCAGCGCGCTGATGCATGCGGTGCATGCAGAGATTCAGGACGCGCGCTTCGGCGAGGCCAATGTCGAGGCCCGCAAGGCCTTTCGAGACGGGAGGCCTTGGGATACTACCTATCGCGACTATCGCAACCTCGCCTTCCGAAAACTGGGCGGCACCAAGCCTCAGAACATCAGCCAGCTCAACAGCGAGCGCGGGGGCCTCAACTACCTGCTGCCCTCGCTGCCGCCGCCCGCCTGGAAACCGAGCGGGTCACGCCTGCTCAAGCGCGATTCGGCCTTCGCAGAGCTACTCTGGTTCGGCAGCATGCGGGAACTGGTACGGACGCTGGCCGATTTCCTGGCAAGCGACCCTGACTCGACGGCAGACACCCGCACGCGACGCGAGACCATCGAACAGACCATCGGCCAGGAACTGGCTCTGTACGGCGCCACCGTGCGGGCTCAGTACGAGGCCGGCTGGACACGCGACCCGCAATGCCAACTGCCGCGTCACCAGCGACTGTGGCTGGATCCCGACCGAACCACCCTGGACGTGCGCCACCATCCGGCCCATCCCGAGTGGCGGGCCGACGACGAGGCGTTCAACGCCGACTACGAACGCGGCGACTGGGCGGATGAAGTCGCACGCGATTTCGGCCTGTGGCTGAACCAGCAGTTGCGTTCGCGTAGCGACAAGCTGCTCGCATTGGGGGACGCGGAAATGCGCCATTTCGCGAGCCAGGCGATCCTGGACGCGGCCTGGCCGGCCCCCATGCAGCGCCGCGCTGCGGCAGGAGGTGCGGCATGACGTCCTGCCCGGAGTACACCCACTTGCTGGTGTTGCCTCGCCTGCGAGTGCAGAACGCCAACGCCATCTCCAGTCCGCTCACCCACGGCTTTCCGTCGATGACGGCCTTCCTCGGTCTGATGTGGGCACTTGAACGAAAGGCCAGCCAAGCCGGCCTGGAGCATCTGGCCTTCAGCGCCGTTGGTGTGGTCTGCCATGACTGGCAGGAGCAGAGCACGGACGGCTACGTCAAGGCCTTCCGGCTCACCCGCAATCCCGTGAACAAGGAGGGCAGCACCGCCGCCATCGTTGAAGAAGGCCGCATCCATCTCGACTTGAGTCTGGTGCTTGCCGTGTATGCTGACGAATGGGATCGCACACGCCACGCGGCCGATGCACAGGTCGTCGCGGAGTTGTTGGCTCGCATGCGAATCGCAGGCGGCACGGTGATACCGGGACCCACGGCCTCGAACAGGCCCTGGGTCGCGGATGTCCGTGGCAATCACGGGGCGGAGGAGTTCCGCAGGCTGTGCGTGCGCCTGCTTCCCGGCTCCGCGTTGGTGGCTCGCGACGAACTGATCGATCAACGTCTGGCCGACTTGCGCATCGAGCATCCGCAAGCCTCCCGGCTGGACGCATGGCTCTCGCTCTCGCGGACGGACTGGCGCTACGACGAACGCGCAGACGGCGGCAAGGGCCGCTGGGTCTCCAGCCGGCGCAAGGGCGACGGCTGGATCGTACCGATCCCGGTCGGCTATGGGGCCCTCTCCGAGTTGCATCGTGCCGGCAGTGTGCGCCATGCCCGCGACAGCAGAACCCCGTTTCGCTTCGTCGAAAGCCTCTACTCCATCGGCGAATGGATCGGCACACATCGCCTTCGCACACCCGAGGACCTGCTGTGGTGGGCCGACAGCCGGCCCAATGAAGGCTTGTACCGCTGTCGCAACGGCTATCGGGCGACGGCACCCGAATCCAAGGCACTTTGAAATCTGATCCGGACACTCGTACCACAAGGAATCCCATCATGACCGACAAGATCGAAACCGCTTCCGTCCTTGCTTTCGAGCGCAAGCTCGATCCGTCCGATGCCCTGTTCTTCGCTGGCAGCTGGGCCGGGCGCGATGCGTGCGCCGACTGGCAGCCAGTGGCCGTACGCCCCAAGTCCGTACGCGGCACCATCTCCAACCGGCTCAAGACGAAGGATCAGGATCCAGCCAAGCTGGATGCTGCGATCGAGAACCCCAACCTGCAGACTGTCGACGTAGCCACCTTGCCCGCCGAAGCCGACACCTTGAAAACGCAGTTCACCCTGCGCGTGCTCGGTGGCGTCGGCGAGCCTTCGGCGTGCAACAACACCGCCTACCGGAACAAGCTGCTCCGCACGATCAAGGCCTACCGTGAAGCCCACGGCGGTTTCGGCACACTGGCCGGCCGATACACGCTCAACCTCGCGAACGGCCGTTTCCTGTGGCGCAACCGCATCGGCGCTGAGCAGATCGAAGTGCACGTGGCGCGACTGAAGGACGGCAAGCCGGTGGCGTCGTGGACCTTTGATGCTCTGGCTTTTTCGCTGCGCGACCTAACGGCACCGGCCGACCAGGCCCCGGCCGTCTCCGAGCTGACGAAGGTCATCGCTTCGGGACTGGCCGGGGAATCCCATGTGCTGCTGCAAGTGACCGCGTTCGTGCGCGTCGGCGCTGGACAGGAGGTGTTTCCGTCGCAGGAACTGATCCTTGACGAACGCGGGCGCGGCGACAAAAGCCGGACGCTGTATGAGGTAGGTGGCGTGGCGGCCATCCACTCGCAGAAGATCGGCAACGCCATCCGCACCATCGATACCTGGTACCCCGGCGCCGAAGAAAACGGCCCTATCGCGGTGGAACCCTACGGTTCGGTCACCACCCAGGGCAAGGCCTGGCGCCAACCCAAGGCGAAAGCCGACTTCTACACCCTGCTCGACCGATGGATCGTGGACGACAAAGCGCCCGCCCCCGAACAGCAGCATTTCGTCATTGCCACCCTGATCCGCGGCGGCGTGTTCGGCAAGGCGGACGGCTGACATGACCACCCACTACGTCGACCTCACCGTCGTGCCCGATGCGGAAACCGGCGTGCCGGTGCTGCTGGGCGCGCTCTACGACAAGCTGCACCGCGCCCTGGTGCAGCTCCGGATCGACAGCCTCGGGGTGAGCTTCCCGCAGTACAGCGTGATCCCGCGCAACCTTGGCGATACCCTGCGGCTGCACGGCACGGAAGCCACATTGCGTGGCTTCCTCACCCACGACTGGCTGCGTGGCCTCCGCGATCAGGTACGGGTCAGCGAAGTCTCCCCCGTGCCTGCGAGCGCGCAGCATCGCAACGTGCGACGACGGCAGTTCAAGAGCAACGTCGAACGACTTCGCCGAATGAAACGCAAGGGCGAAACTGCCGAACAAGCTGCCCACGCCATTCCCGACTCGGCGGCCGAGAGACCGCACCTGCCCTACGTGCATCTACGGAGCTTGAGCACTGGACAGCCGTTCTGCCTGTTCGTGGCCATGGGTGAACCGAGCCCCGATCCCGTCCCAGGGACCTTCAACAGCTATGGACTGGGCGAACGGGGGGCAACCATTCCCTGGTTCTGACCCTTTTCGAAGGGACAGGGCACCCTCCTTGCAAAATCAAGTACTTACGTCGGGGTCGGAAAAAAGGGGTTCCGCCGCTCTTCGTACCGATTCGCCGCGCCACGTCGCCAGTTGAAGCTGAGTGGGTCTAGTTCGCTGCCGCACAGGCAGCTCAGAAAGCACCCGACGACGCCCGCTGCGACTGCGCGACGTTCGCTGCCGCACAGGCAGCTCAGAAATATCAGATCGCCGCCGCAGCGCTGGCCCTGGTGTTCGCTGCCGCACAGGCAGCTCAGAAAAGCATGCGCGCCGCGCATTCGAGGCAGTGGGCGTTCGCTGCCGCACAGGCAGCTCAGAAATCCGTGGACCTGCAGCGTGCGATCGCCTCGACGTTCGCTGCCGCACAGGCAGCTCAGAAATTTTTCGGGAACGCTCGATCCAGCAGCCGTTTTGTTCGCTGCCGCACAGGCAGCTCAGAAAAGGACAGGGGAGGCGCTTTCGAGCACGATGTTGTTCGCTGCCGCACAGGCAGCTCAGAAATTTCCGTTCTCTAAGGAGGCCGCATGGCATCCGTTCGCTGCCGCACAGGCAGCTCAGAAAATGCGGCACCGCTGAACTACGCGGCCTCTGCGGTTCGCTGCCGCACAGGCAGCTCAGAAAACGACAAGTTGGCCGGGCTGCACGCGCCAGAAGTTCGCTGCCGCACAGGCAGCTCAGAAATTTTGGGTCGTGCCATCGAGCCGCTCGACGCGGTTCGCTGCCGCACAGGCAGCTCAGAAACTCCGGCGCTTCAGCAGAAGGGCGTCGTCGTGAGTTCGCTGCCGCACAGGCAGCTCAGAAAACCATCGCCTCGAAGGCCTCAGCCGGCGTATCGTTCGCTGCCGCACAGGCAGCTCAGAAAGTCTGGCGAGGAGCGGATGGTGAAACACATCTGTTCGCTGCCGCACAGGCAGCTCAGAAAGTGTCGCCACATGCTCACAGCCATCCGGGGGAGTTCGCTGCCGCACAGGCAGCTCAGAAATCATGGCCCCGCTGGCTGGCGTCAAATGGGAGGTTCGCTGCCGCACAGGCAGCTCAGAAAACGCAGGCAGACCCAACCAGCGGCGCACACGGGTTCGCTGCCGCACAGGCAGCTCAGAAAATGACCTCGGTCAATCCTGGATCGCCAGGGACGTTCGCTGCCGCACAGGCAGCTCAGAAACCTTCGTAGTCCCCGGCCTTGAGCTTGCGCACGTTCGCTGCCGCACAGGCAGCTCAGAAACGGCCGGCGTTCTCTTGACAGGCATGGGTACGAGTTCGCTGCCGCACAGGCAGCTCAGAAATGGATGCGGATGGTGTCGGCGCCGATGTCCTCGTTCGCTGCCGCACAGGCAGCTCAGAAATGCCGCCTGCGTCCCGCTCCATGCCGTGAGGGAGTTCGCTGCCGCACAGGCAGCTCAGAAATTGGCATGCCCGCGCTCATTGCCTTCCCCCAGGTTCGCTGCCGCACAGGCAGCTCAGAAATCCACCCGCGGCTCGTGCTCATAGAGAGCCGAGTTCGCTGCCGCACAGGCAGCTCAGAAAAGCACCGAGGTGTGGGCCGAATGCCTGCGGGTGTTCGCTGCCGCACAGGCAGCTCAGAAATCAATGTGGCATCCCAACCAGCAACACTTCGGGTTCGCTGCCGCACAGGCAGCTCAGAAATGGACGTGCAGGGTGGATCGAAGAACGAGATCGTTCGCTGCCGCACAGGCAGCTCAGAAAAGGCGGCCAGGATGGCTGCGAGCAGCGCTTTCGTTCGCTGCCGCACAGGCAGCTCAGAAACCCTCGCAGCCCGTCACCGTCCGTGCCTTCGAGTTCGCTGCCGCACAGGCAGCTCAGAAATCCATGCTCAGGTACACCGTGCGCTCGTTGCGGTTCGCTGCCGCACAGGCAGCTCAGAAAAGCCCGGTCGGCTCCAGCTCGTCGGAGGGGTGGTTCGCTGCCGCACAGGCAGCTCAGAAAGTGCTGATGCACGCGGTAGAGATGGAGTGCACGTTCGCTGCCGCACAGGCAGCTCAGAAAGTGCCAGACGCTCGCGAGCGCTGACGTGTGGCGTTCGCTGCCGCACAGGCAGCTCAGAAAACCCACCACCCCGGACGAAGCGCGCTGCGACTGTTCGCTGCCGCACAGGCAGCTCAGAAACTCTGCGAACGCCTTACCGACGTACTTAGCGAGTTCGCTGCCGCACAGGCAGCTCAGAAAATCGGTCAACGCCTCACATTTCTGGCCGATCAGTTCGCTGCCGCACAGGCAGCTCAGAAAAAGATGGGCGCCAAGCACACGCTCAAGGCGGGGTTCGCTGCCGCACAGGCAGCTCAGAAATGCCCGCCAACGCTGCGATGCTGGCGGGCCTCGTTCGCTGCCGCACAGGCAGCTCAGAAATCCAGGGACTTGATCGAGTCGGCGGTGTGGTTGTTCGCTGCCGCACAGGCAGCTCAGAAATACATCGAGGTAGTGCGCCCGGATCGCTTCGGGTTCGCTGCCGCACAGGCAGCTCAGAAAAACCACAGCCCAAAGAATTCCGCTCATCACCGGTTCGCTGCCGCACAGGCAGCTCAGAAATTGGTGTTTTTCTTGCTGCCCTCAGTCTTTGTGTTCGCTGCCGCACAGGCAGCTCAGAAAGTCTTGGTTTTGCATGACGGCGCCGACCGTCAGTTCGCTGCCGCACAGGCAGCTCAGAAAGAGTTGCGCCGGCTGCACGGGTTGAATGCGCAGTTCGCTGCCGCACAGGCAGCTCAGAAAATGCGGGGGACTCCTAGCGTCTGTGCGAGCTTGTTCGCTGCCGCACAGGCAGCTCAGAAAACCGGCCTCTGCGGCAACACCGTGCCCATCAAGTTCGCTGCCGCACAGGCAGCTCAGAAAGCCTGGCGCAACTGCGGGCCGACGAAATCGGAGTTCGCTGCCGCACAGGCAGCTCAGAAATGGGCTGGCATGCCTTCGAGAACAAAGTAGCTGTTCGCTGCCGCACAGGCAGCTCAGAAAGATCCCGTAGTTGTAGCCCCCTTGCTCATCGGGTTCGCTGCCGCACAGGCAGCTCAGAAAATCCCCCCGGCGCTGGCCGGGCAGTACAGAGGGTTCGCTGCCGCACAGGCAGCTCAGAAAGGGTGCATCGATGCTCTGCCGCGCTTCTGAGGGTTCGCTGCCGCACAGGCAGCTCAGAAAATGCCTCGGGAACGCCTGCGGGCGGATCAACGGTTCGCTGCCGCACAGGCAGCTCAGAAAAAGTACTACGCGCTTCTCGCCAACGGCATCGTGTTCGCTGCCGCACAGGCAGCTCAGAAAACGCCGTTTCCCCGGCGATCTCAGGCGGCGGAGTTCGCTGCCGCACAGGCAGCTCAGAAACTGGGCGCATGGCGCATGACGCAGGGCATCTAGTTCGCTGCCGCACAGGCAGCTCAGAAATGTGTGAGCAGCGCGTGCTGCCCGACTTCGGCGTTCGCTGCCGCACAGGCAGCTCAGAAATTTCAGCTCGTTGTCGTACTGCTTGCTCATGCGTTCGCTGCCGCACAGGCAGCTCAGAAAAAATCGGGGAGGGCGTGTGGAGGTGCGGTGGTGTTCGCTGCCGCACAGGCAGCTCAGAAAACGATGCGACGCCCTGCCCAGATCATGCAGAGGTTCGCTGCCGCACAGGCAGCTCAGAAATCGTGCAGTTGCTGGTAGGCGTGGCGTAGGTTGTTCGCTGCCGCACAGGCAGCTCAGAAAACAACTACCCCGGCGCGTGGGCGACTTTCGACGTTCGCTGCCGCACAGGCAGCTCAGAAATCATCGGCGGCCGAGAGAGGACGTCGCGTCTTGTTCGCTGCCGCACAGGCAGCTCAGAAATAGGCGAGGAAGCGGCTCAAGAGATCGAGCGGGTTCGCTGCCGCACAGGCAGCTCAGAAATCGTTCACGCGGCCCTCCTCGTACTGATAAACGTTCGCTGCCGCACAGGCAGCTCAGAAAAAGTAGAGGCGGCGGTCTGGAAGAGCGGTAGCGTTCGCTGCCGCACAGGCAGCTCAGAAAAAGCGCATCCTCGATGCTGTCGCCCACAGCTAGTTCGCTGCCGCACAGGCAGCTCAGAAATCACGAGCAAGACGGCAGGGGCTGGGACTACGGTTCGCTGCCGCACAGGCAGCTCAGAAAAACGCGCCGCGCCCGTCGCGGATGGTCGACGTGTTCGCTGCCGCACAGGCAGCTCAGAAAAACATCAGGCGGCTGGTCGGTCGGCACATCCAGTTCGCTGCCGCACAGGCAGCTCAGAAATGCCCTTCTCGTAGAGCCTAGCCCGGATCGGGGTTCGCTGCCGCACAGGCAGCTCAGAAAACGCAGCGTCAGGACACGAGCCCGCTGTGGGCGTTCGCTGCCGCACAGGCAGCTCAGAAAGCAGAAGTCGCACGGGAAGGCGGCCACGTAGCGTTCGCTGCCGCACAGGCAGCTCAGAAAATGATCGACTCGGGCGGTAGCTCGTACCACTTGTTCGCTGCCGCACAGGCAGCTCAGAAATGGGGCCAGTCGTGGGCGTACTTCCGGGCGATGTTCGCTGCCGCACAGGCAGCTCAGAAATGGTAGTGCAGCGCGGCGACGGTGCCGTTGGCGTTCGCTGCCGCACAGGCAGCTCAGAAAGACCTCGGCGGGTGGGAAGTCCTGGGTCTGACGTTCGCTGCCGCACAGGCAGCTCAGAAATGCATCCGGCGCCCGGCCCCCTCGAGTGGGATGTTCGCTGCCGCACAGGCAGCTCAGAAAATCACGGGCCGGTCACGACGCGCGCATTTAAAGTTCGCTGCCGCACAGGCAGCTCAGAAAAACACGCCGCGCTCGTCGCGGATGGTCGCCGTGTTCGCTGCCGCACAGGCAGCTCAGAAATTTCGGGTACGACCCGAGTTCGGACTCTTTGGGTTCGCTGCCGCACAGGCAGCTCAGAAATCGGCGCTCATGCGCGGTGATGCGTTCATTTTGTTCGCTGCCGCACAGGCAGCTCAGAAAGGACCGGGCGGACGTGTCCAGCCCGCGGTTCTGTTCGCTGCCGCACAGGCAGCTCAGAAAGGCCGAAGCGATCCGGGCGCACTTCCTCGATGGTTCGCTGCCGCACAGGCAGCTCAGAAATCGGACATGCCGCAGGAGCGCGACCGACTGGTGTTCGCTGCCGCACAGGCAGCTCAGAAATCCAGAAGCTCCGCATTCAACCCGTGCAGCCGGTTCGCTGCCGCACAGGCAGCTCAGAAAGCACACCACGCGATGCCCGGGGAGTCGTGCGCGTTCGCTGCCGCACAGGCAGCTCAGAAAACGTCGCGCTCGAACATCTTGCGCACGATGCGGTTCGCTGCCGCACAGGCAGCTCAGAAACTGACCCGACGCATGGCGTCCGGCCCCATCTCGTTCGCTGCCGCACAGGCAGCTCAGAAAAGCGCTTCGGCCGGCGAGCCAGCCTCGTAGATGTTCGCTGCCGCACAGGCAGCTCAGAAATGATCCGCTGGATGCGTGGCATGCAGGACGACGTTCGCTGCCGCACAGGCAGCTCAGAAATCGGCCAGCCGCACGAAGTCGGCCGCGTGCGGGTTCGCTGCAGCACAGGCAGCTCAGAAAGTCACGGCGCGAGTTCGCCGCGCTGCCGGTGGGTTCGCTGCCGCGTAGGCAGCTCAGAAATTGCGGATGTTGACGCGCCCGCCGGCACGGTCGTTCGCTGCCGCGCAGGCAGCTCAGAAACGTGCAAGGCGGGTGACCCGTCCTGCGATGGGGTTCGCCCGCGCAGGCAGCGCAGAATGCATAGACAGTGACTCGGCGGTAGGAATACCCGCCCTTCCCTTCCCACTGGGGTAAAGGCGCGAGTGAGGCGCCTCGTTGGCTGTGAGAGTGTGCTGCTGTGAGGCAGGGGTAAGACCTCCCTCACCCTCCCTCACCCCTCTCCCACCCCCAGGTCCTCCTCGGGAACGTCGTGCAGGGGCAGTTCGACGCGCAACTCGGTGCCCCCGCCGGGGGCCGGGCCGAGGTGGAAGCTGCCGTGGAAGGCGTCCACGCGGTGCTTCATGCCGCGCAGGCCGTGGCTCTTGAGCTTGGCTCGCGAACCTGCGCCGAGGCCGACGCCGTCGTCGCGCACGCGCAGGTGCAGGCGCTCGCCATCGCTGTGCAATTTGAGTTCGACGCGGCGGGCCTTGGCGTGCTTCTGCACGTTGGTGAGGGCCTCCTGCACGATGCGGTAAACCGCGATGCTGCGGTCGGCATCGAGCGTCAGGTCCTCCGGCAGGTGTCGCTCGACGATGAGCGAACCGAGGGCCTCGACCTCGTCGGCCAAGGCATCGAGCGCGGCCACGAGGCCCAGGTTGCGTAACGCCGTGGGCACCAGGCCCTCGATCACTCGCCGCTTGAGCTGCACGCCGCGCTCGAGCGTCTCCTGCAGGCGCTTGAGGCTGTCGATCGCCCACTCCTTGGGCTCGAGCTGCTTGCGCAGCAGCATGCCAACATCCATCTTGCTCGCGGTGAGGATCGCCCCCAGTTCGTCGTGCAGTTCCCGGGCGAGCCGGCTCTTCTCCTGCTCGGCCAGGTGCTGCAGGTGGGTGGCCAGTTCGGAGAGCTCCCGCGTGCGCTGGCGCACCGCGCGCTCCAGGCGGTCGCGCTCCTCCTGCAATCGCTGGCCCATGCGCTGTTCGGCGTCGAGCTCGCTGCGGTAGGTCTGCAGCAGCAGGATCAACAGGCCCACGCCCACCGCGATGGCGCCGATGGACAGCCAGCGCTGCCGGCGCAGTTCGGCGCTGGCGGCCAGTTCCGCCGCCTGGAGCCGATGCTGCTCGCGATCGACCAAGTCGCCCAGCGCCTCGCGCAGCGCGCCGTCGCTCACCGGGTTGGGTTCCAACTGCACGGTGGGGGGGCCGCCGTGCGCGGGCGGGTTCGCCAAGGCACGGTCGATCCGGGAGATGTCTTCACGCTCGGCCTGCACATAGCGGGCGATGAGCGCGCCGTGCTCGTCCCCCGGCAGCCAGGCACCCATCGAGGCCAGGCGCTCGTACGCGTCGACCACCTGCTGGGAGGCGTCGCGGTGCCGCGCCAGGCTCTCGGTGGAACCGTTGAGGATGTATTCGGCCTGCGTGGCGTCCACCCGCGCGGCCAGGAAAGACAGGCCGTTGAGTTCCTGCGAGACCTGCCGGGAGTTCTTGACCGCGAGATAGCTCTCGTCCATGCGCTGGTAGCCGCGCTCGGTCATCCACAGCATGGCCACCCCGAGCGCCAAGGTGATCGGCAGCGAGAGCTTGAGCACGGCCAGGCGCCGCAGCAGCCGCGCCGGCACCTGCCCGGAGCGTGCCGCCGCCGCCTCCACCTCGGCGCGGGCGGCGCGCAGGCGGGCAAGAAGGCGTTCCCATCGGCCCGGGGTCGGTGAGGAGGTGGTGGTCGGGGTGGACATCGCGGAAGTGTCAGTGCTTTCCGACGCGGGGCCGCCGGGCGAAACGACAGCAGCCCTTGCCACCCGTTTCTACCATGCATCGCATGCGGGAACCGCCGGGCGCGTCGTGGGCCGCGGGCCGGCGCGTGGCGGTGCTCGCGTCGAGGAAGGCCGGGGAGGTCCCGGCCGTGCACGAGGAGGTTTCCATGCTGTACTACGCCGCCGTCTTTTTCGTCATCGCGTTGATCGCCGCGGTCTTCGGGTTCGGGGGCATCGCCGCCGGCGCCGCGGGGATCGCCAAGATCCTGTTCTTCGTCTTCATCGCCCTGACGGTGATCTCCTTCCTGGCCGGCTTGTTCCGCCGGGGCGGGTGAGGCCGGGCCCCTGGCGCGACCAGCGGTCCAGCGACCGGGCACGCCACGTGCCTAGGGGAAGTGGCCGCCGTGAGCGGCGCCTTCGCGGCCTGCGCACCGACGCCGGCCGGGTCGTCACCCTTTGGAGATAGGCAATGAAGAACCGTTGGTTGGCTGTGTGGTCCCTGATCCTGGCGTCGGCCCTCGGCCTGGCCGGGTGCAACACCGTCCAGGGCATGGGCAAGGACGTCGAGCGCGGCGGCGAGAAGGTGCAGGACGCGGCCGAGCGCACCAAGCAAAAGATGTGAGTGCCGGCCGGCCCCTGCCTGCCATGAGCACCCTTCGCCCTCCCCCCGGCGACGCTTTGACGCCGGCGTCGTCGTTGTGCCAGACTGGATTCTCGACCGCCACGAGAACCCAGATGGAGCGCAAACGCATCCTCCTGGCCGACGATCACCAGATCGTGCGCGCCGGACTCAAGCAGCTCATCGACGCCGAACCCGACATGATGGTCGCCGGAGAGGCAGCGACCAGCGCCGAGGCGCTGGCCCTGCTGCGCGACGGCCAGTGGGACCTGGTGCTGCTCGACATCTCGCTGCCCGACCGCACCGGTGTGGACACGCTGCGCCTGATCCGCAACCACCTCGGCGACATCCCGGTTCTGATCGTCAGTGCCTTCCCGGAGGAGCAGTACGCGATCAACCTGCTGCGGGCAGGCGCGAACGGCTACCTCAAGAAGGACGCGGACGTCGACGAGATCCTGCGCGCGATCCGCGTCGTGTTGCAGGGGCGGCGCTATCTGAGCCCCACCGCTGCCGACCTGGTCGCCAGCCGTCTGGACCAGCCGGGCGCCGGCCCCGCGCACCAGGATCTCTCGGAACGAGAATTCCAGGTGCTGTGCAAGCTGGCAAGCGGCATGTCGGTGACGCAGATCGCGGAGGAGCTGTTCATCAGCGTCAAGACCGTGAGCACCTATCGCAGCCGTTTGCTGGAAAAGCTCAAGCTCAGCAGCAATGCCGAGCTGACTTACTACGCCGTGAAGAACGGGCTCATCCAGTAGCCGTATGGCGGGGCCGGGGCCGGGGGCGTCGGGCGCGCGCCTACAGACAACCGGCCCGCGGCTTGGCTAAGCTGCTGCCAGGCCGTGGGAGGAGGAAACGCCCCGGCCTGCCGGGCCGCCCGAGGGGCGGCAGGCACAGCGCCCTCGGACCTGCCATGAGTGTCTCCGTCCCTACGGTCGACGTCACCGCCCTGGACCTCGCGTCACCGGCCCCGCTGCGGGTGCTCGTGATCGAGGACTCCGCCCTGATTCGCGAACGGTTGCTGGACCTGATCGGCAGCTGCGACGGCATCGAGGTGGTCGCCGAGGCCGAGACCGAGGCGCAGGCGCTGGCCGCCCTGGAGCGGGATCGTTTCGACGCCGTGGTGGTCGACCTGCAGCTGCGCGAGGGCAGCGGGTTCGGCGTGCTGCAGGCGCTGCGCCAGCGCGCGGAACGTCCGCTCACGCTGGTGCTCACCAACACCAGCACGCGCCCGATCCGCCAGCGCTGCCTGGCGCTCGGGGCGCATCACTTCTTCGACAAGTCCAACGAATTCGACCAGGTGGCCACCGCGCTGGAGGCGATGCGCGACCGCCAGCTGCAGGATTGACCACCCCAAGGCCCCACAGAGGAGAGAACCCCGCATGTCCTACGACGCCGACACCCCCCGCCGCCGCTACATCTCCGACGACAGCGTCTCCGCGCTGCAGCGGGAATGGGCCGACCTGCGCAAGGATGTCAACGAGGTGCTGTCCAAGCCCGAGGTGGCGAAGCTGCCCGAGGTCCGGGCGCTGAAGGAACGACTGCAGGACTCGCTGCGCCGCGCGAGCGACACGGTGGCCGACGTCTCCCACGGCATCGGCAAGCAGGTGCGCTACACCGCCACAGCGGTGGATGACTACGTGCACGAGAGCCCCTGGAAGGTCGCGGCCGGGGCTGCGGTGGTCGGCCTGCTGGTCGGCATGCTGCTCGGCCGCCGGCGCTGACGGGACGCGGGCGGCACGCCGCCCGCCCCTCGGCTCAGCACAGCCGTCGGTGCTCGAGGCAGGGCAGGCGGCGGCGCACCTCCTCGATCCGGGAGGCATCGATCGCGGCCGTGACCACCGCCTCGCCTTCCGTCTGCTGCGCGAGCACCTCGCCCCAGGGGTCCACGATCATCGTGTGGCCCCAGGTGCGGCGCCCGTTCTCATGCACGCCGCCTTGCGCCGGCGCGATCACGTAGCACTGGTTCTCGACCGCCCGCGCGCGCAGCAGGAGTTCCCAATGCGCGCGCCCGGTGGTGTAGGTGAAGGCCGAGGGCACGGCGATCACGTCGCAGGGCGGCTGCATGAGCGCCCGGTACAGCTCGGGAAAGCGCAGGTCGTAGCAGATCGACAGGCCCACACGCCACGCGCGCCCGGCGGCTGCCGCGGCGAAGCCCTGCGGCTGCTCGCCGGCATGGAGCACCACGCCCTCGTCGTAGCGGCGCCCCTCGTCCCCCGGCTCGTCGTAGCGGAACAAGTGGATCTTGTCGTACCGTGCGACCTGCCGGCCGTCCGGCCCGTAGACCAGGCAGGTGTTGGTCAGCCGCTCGGGATCGGCGGTGCGCAGCGGCAGCGAGCCGGCGATCAGCCACACGCGCAGCTGCGAGGCCAGTCGCGCCATCAACGCCTGAGCGGGGCCATCGCCGGGTGCCTCGGCGATGGCGAACTTGTCGGCGTCCTGCCGCCCCATGAAGGCGAAGTTCTCCGGGAGCGCGACCATCTCGGCCCCGTTGCCTACGGCCTGTCGCACCAAAGCCTCGGCCCTCGCGAGGTTGTGCGCCAGCGAGGTCGACGACACCATCTGCACTGCGGCCAGCTTCATCTCGGTTCTCCTGCTGAGGTCGCGCCCTCCTCGGGTGTGCCCCGGGCGACCTCGGGTCGCGCCTCGCGTTCAAGGGCATCTTCGGGCACGGGTTCGCCCAGGCGCCGCTGCACCGGCTCGACCTTCGGGTCGGTCCACGAGCCGGTGACGTGGAACTCACGGGTGCTCGCCTGCATCAGCGGCTTGCGCAGGAACATCTGGGCGAGGAAGGTGCCGAGTCCCACGGCCGGGTTGATCACGGCGTAGGCGAGCGAGGCGGTACCGGCATTGATCTCGGGGATCACCAGCACGCGCAGGTCCTGCGTCTCACGCCCGATGTCCGCGCTGCCTTCCATCAGCACGGCCGCGGTCACGCCGCGCAGGCGCAGGTTGTTGGTCTGCGCCACGCCGTGCTGGATGCGCACGTCCCCGGCGAAGGCGTCGAAGGCGAAGCCCTCCTGGAACACGTCGCGGAAGTCGAGCGTGAGGCGGCGCGGCAGCGATTGCAGGCTAAGGATGCCCGCGAGCTTGGCAATGCCGGGCTCGGCCTTGAGGAACTGCCCCTTGGCCACGTCCACCCGGAACTGCCCGTCCAGCGAGCCGTAGTCCAGCGCGAGGGGCGAGCCCAGCCAGCCGATCCGCCCCTCGAGGCTGCCCTTGCCGCGCCGCACCACCTGCTTGAGGCCGAAGCGCTCGAGCAAGGCGCCGGCGTCCGCGATCTCGAGGCGGAAGTCGAGGTCGGTGCGTCGGCGCGTGCCCGAGCCCTGCGTGCCGCGCCAGCTGCCGGTCGCCAGGAGCCTGGCCTCGGGCGTGGCGACGAGCAGGCGGTCGAGCCGCCACTCGCGGATCTCGCCGCTGCGGCGGTTGTGCGCCTCCACCTCGACGCGGCCCAGCTGCAGGTCGTGCAGGCGGAAATCCTCGACCACCACGTCCAGCGCGGGGACGTGCGCCGGTGCCTGGTCGAGCAGGCTGTCGACTTCCTCGGCGGCGCTTTCGGGCAGCGCCAGTCGCGACAGGCGCGCATAGAGCTGCCCGCCCGGACCGGCGCCGCCTCCCGGCGGACGGTACTCGACGTAGCCGTTCAGCTGGTCGGCATCGAGGTTGGCCCGCCACCGGCCTGCCTCGTGTGACAGGCCCACGACCACCCGCGTGAGGCGGCGCTGGTCGACGGTCAGCTCGTCCGCCCGAAGCGCGATGCGGCTGGGCAGGTAGTCCGGCTGCCCTGGGCCGGCCGGCTCCGCGCCGCGTGGCGCACCGGCCTCGCGCCGGTGCGCCGGCTCGGCCAGCCCCTCGAAGCTGTCGGCCACCGCGCGCCAGGCGTCGACGTCGAGTGCCTGCTGATGCACGATCGCCACGACGCCTTCGGCGGGCGGCTCCACCCGCTCGGGCAGACCGATCGCCCCGGCGAGCACGCGGGTGCCGTCCTCGCGCAGCTCGCGCTCGTAGCGGGCGTGCAGCCGGTCGCCCAGCTCCACGGTGAGCCGGTCGCGCGCGGCACGCCCGGGGGCCGCGGCCTGGGTCAGCGCGGTCTCGATGCGCAAGGGCCAGGCGCTGGACGCCGGCTTGGCCAGCGGCGGCGGCAGGCGGATCTCCATGCCCTGCAGCGCGCTGGTCACTTGCAGCTGCGGGGCCCCTTCCGGCGTCACCTGCAGGGTCACACGATAGGCGGCCCGACCGCGCAGATGCTCCGCCAGATAGGGCAGCCAGGCAATCTCGCCTGCCAGCCGCATCCCCTCGGCCGTCGCCACCCCCTGGCCGGTGAAACGCATCGTGCCGTCCTTCTGGGTGCCGCCTTCGAAACTGGCCTCGCCGCCCAGCACGCGCGCGGTCGCACCGCGCACCGCGAAGCCCTGGTCGGAGAACTGCACCTGACCGCGCGCCTGGCTCATCACCGGCGTGTCCGGCACCACCTGCACCTCGTTGCCGAGCAGGGTCACCACCCCGTTCACCCGCGCGTTCTCCATCCGATGGAGGGGAAGCTGCACGCCCAGGCGCAACTGCGCCTCCCCGCTGCCGCGCGCATCTTTCAGGGCGTGGCCCGTCCACTCGTCGACGGGAGTCTCCTTGACGAAGCGCAGCGCATCGGCCAGCGGACCTTTGCCCTGGCCCTCGAGCGCAAGCACGGACTCGTGCATCAGGTTCGCGATGCCCCCCCGGATGCCGGACAGCTCGAAGCCGTAGAGCCGTGCACGCACGTCCTCCATGCGCATCGCAGTGCGGTCGAACACCAGCCGCCCATGCACCTGGGTGAATGCCGGCCAGGGCGGCTCGCCCCGGGTGGGATCCCCCGGGGCGTAGGCGAAGGTCGTGTCCTCGACCTGCGCGGCGACGTGAAAGTCCCCCTGGCGGGCGTCCGCGTACGGAAAGTGCCAGAGATCGCCCTTGACCCGGAAGTCGACCTGGCGGGCCGTGCCGGCAACCACCGCGCGGCGTACATAGTCGCGAACGTCGCGCGGCATCTCGAGGGGCAGGTACCGCCAGATGCGGGCGGCATCGGCGCGCGAGAGCCGGCCCGTCAGCTCGAGCACGCCGGGCAGCCGTCCGCCCGGCCCCACGTCGGCGCCGGCGCCGGTACGCCACGTGGCCTCGAGCTGGCCTTCCGCGTCGGCGTTGGCAAAGCGTGCCTCGCGCACCCGCAGCTCCACCGCAGGAGGCGCATCGGGATCACCGGCGGCAGCCCCCGCCGGCCGCGCGAGCGTCCAGTCCAGCCGCGCCTCGAGCCGCTCCAGTGGAATTGCCGGCTCCTCGAAGACCCCGGGAAAGACGATCTCGCCCTGCCCGATCGACAGCTGGGCCTGGCCGCCGCGTTCGCTGGCGCTGAACTGCACCTGCGCGCCACGCAGCCCCGGACGGCCGACATGGCGCGCCCGCAACTGCTCTTCGTCCAGGGCCTCGGCCGCCAGTTGCAGTCCGCGCACCCGGCCCTCGGCGCGGTAAGTCCGGGGCGCGTCGATGGGCCCTTGCCAGCGGGCCTGCAATTGCTCTACCACGCCGGCCGGCGTCAGTTCGGCCAGCTCGCGGCGCAGCGCGGCGCCGATGGGCAGTTTCTCGGCCAGCGCAGCCAGCAGGGCCAGGTCGAGCCGGTCGGCGCGGAAGTCGCCGTCGTGCGCCCTGCCATCCGGCCCGGTCTTCCAGGAGACATGCCAGTCGCTGGGGGCCCACTCGGCGCCCTCGCCGGTGCGAAAGCCCAGTTGGCGGGCGCTCACCTGATAGTCCTGCCCGCGCCGCTCGGCCTGCACGCGCCCGTCCAGACGCTCGAGCACCACTGGGTCGGCGTCCGGGACGAGCTGCAGGTTCACGTCGCGCAATGCGAGATCGAGCGTGGCGGCCACAGGCTCGCCTTCGCGCACCTGCGCCCAAAGCCGCAGCGCCCCGCTGCCCTGCTGTAGATGGAAGGGCAGGTCCGCGTACTGGCGCAGCCGATGTACGTCCGCGTACGGCAGTTCCGCATAGGCCGTCCCGCTCCAGCGGGTGAGGTCGCCCGGTCGGCCGAGCAGCGGATGCGCGAAACGTCCGCGCAGCGAGAACCGCCCGCCCCATCCGGCGGGGGGCGTGGCGTCCAGCCGCCAGTCGTGGCGCCGCGAGCCCAGGCCGCCGCCGTTGCGCAGGACCAGGTCCACCTCGGTGAGCGCCAGCGGTGCCGCGCCCCGGGCCTCGTCGATCCAGCGCACGGTGCCCCCGCGCACCACCACCTCGTCCTGGCTGAACAGCCAGTCCGCCTCGCGGTTCTCGCCGGCCGGCGCGCCGCCACGCCCGACCTCGAGCCCGGCCACAAAGATGCGCCCTTGCGCGTCGCGCCGCACGTCCACCACCGGGGCGTCGACCACCAGCTGGCGCAAGCGCGGCTCCAGGTGCAGCAGCGAACTGGGCGACAGCGCGGCCTGCACGCGCCCCAGCTGCAGAGCCACCCGTCCCTGGCTGTCGCGCAGACGCACCTGCGCGAGCTCCAGCGTGGGCACCCACCCGTGAGATTCGACACGGACGTGTCCGATTTCCGCCGGCACCCCCAAGGCCCGTGAGGCGGCTCGCTCCAGGTCCGGCCGCCAGTGATCGATTCGCGGCAGAATCGCCCAGTGGAGCACAAGCCATGCCACCACGAACAGACTCCACGCCAGCAGCACGAGGCTGCCGGCCACACGCACCGCGACGCGCATCGCACGCCATGAGGGCGTCAGCGTCGCGGGAGAGGGAAGCACAGGCATGAGGATGGTCGAACTGCGTAACGCCCCCGGGCGCGTCCGTCTCGACGGCAGCCGCCGCGCGGGGCGCGGTCAATCTAGCACAGCGGCTGGCATGCCCGGCGGCCGTGCACGGGGCTGCCCGGCCATGGCCGGGGCAGGACCCGTTCCCTGTGCGGCTGCGCAGTAGACCCGGAGCGCGAGCATGGGGTTCCAGGAACAGATCACACCCGCGCCGGCAGGGGCAGTGCCCGGCGACGCCGACCATTGCCGCTTCGTGCAGCGGGTGCGCCGCCGCTACGCCGCAGAGCTCGCACTGCTGCCGCCCGGGCTGCCGACCCGGGAGCGGCTCGAGTCCCTGATCGACGCGCTGCTGGCCGCCGGCCGGCCGCTGCCCGCCGCGCTGCGCGTCGCGCGCCAGCTGACCCTGGAGCGGCTGGCGGTGCTCGATGTCGAGGCCGACGCGCCGATGGCTGACGTCGCCCGTACGATGACAGAGCTGGCCGAGGTCACGCTCAACCGCGCCTTGGCCGCGGCCTTCGCCGAGCAGGACGAGCGCCACGGCGCACCGCTCAACGAGGCCGGCGAGCGCATCGACTTCTGGGTCGTGGGGATGGGCAAGCTGGGCGGCCGCGAGCTCAACGTCTCGTCCGACATCGACCTCGTCTACGTCTACGAGGAGAACGGCCAGACGGCAGGACGCGCCGACGGCAGCGGCCGCATCAGTGCGCACGAGTACTTCTCGCAGGTCGCGCGCAGCCTCTACACCCTGATCGGCGACACCACCGAGGACGGCTTCGTCTTCCGTGTCGACCTGGCGCTGCGGCCCAACGGCAACTCGGGCCCGGCGGTCGTGAGCCTGGCGATGCTGGAGGAGTACTTCCTCGTGCAGGGCCGCGAATGGGAACGCTTCGCCTGGCTCAAGAGCCGGGTGATTGCGCCGTGGGCCTCGGTCGAATCCGGCCGCGCGCTGCAGCTGCGCGACGTGGTCGTGCCCTTCGTCTTCCGTCGCTACCTCGACTACGGCGTCTTCGAGGGCCTGCGTACCTTGCACCGCAAGATCCGCGAGGAGGCGCAGCGACGTGCGGCCGGCCGCCCGGAGCGCGCCAACGACGTCAAGCTCTCCCGGGGCGGCATCCGCGAGATCGAGTTCATCGTGCAGCTCCTGCAGGTGGTGCGCGGCGGCCAGTTCCCGGAGGTGCGTACGCGCTCGACGCTCAAGGCGCTGGAGCGGCTGACGGCCGTCGGCGTGATGAAGGCGGACACCGCCGCCAAGCTGGCCGAGGCCTACATCTTCCTGCGGCGGCTGGAGCACCGCATCCAGTACCTGGACGACCAGCAGACCCACGTGCTGCCCACCGCGGACGGGGACCTGGCCTGGATCGCGCGCACCATGGGCTACCGCTGCAGCCCGGACGCCTGCGGGCTGCTCGACAAGCTGTGCGAGACGCGCGAGCTGGTCGCGCTGGAGTTCGACGCGCTGCTGCACGACGGCCGCAGTCCGGCCGCGGGCAACGGCGGCTGCCGCGGCTGCTCCACCCCGCCCAGCCTGGACAGCGAGGCCTTCTTCGAACGCCTGCCCGAGCCGCTGGCCGAACGCGTGCGGGCCTGGGTGCAGTCGCCGCGCGTGCGCTCACTGCGCGAGGAAACCCGCCAACGCCTGGCCAAGCTGATCCTGCGCTGCGCGCAAGGCGTGGGTGATCGCGCCTGCCCGCCCGAGGCGGCGGTGCGCTTCCTGGACTGGATCGAGCCGCTGTTGCGGCGGGAAAGCTACATCGCCCTGCTGGTCGAGCGCCAGGAGGTGCACCAGCGGCTGCTGCGCCTGCTTGGCCTGGCGCGCTGGCCCATGCGCTACCTGATGCGCCACCCCGGCGTCATCGACGAGCTGGCCGACCCGCGCCTCATCTATACGCGCTTCGAGCCCGAGGGCTTCCTGCGGGACCTGGAGCAGCGCCACGAGGCCTGGGCGCGCTCGGGCCAGGCCGACGAGGAGGCGCTGCTCGACACGCTGCGCCGCGCCCACCATGCCGAGATCTTCCGCACGCTGGTGCGTGACGTGGAGGGCCACATCACCGTCGAGCAGGTGGCCGACGACCTCTCCGCCCTGGCCGACGCGACACTGGCCTGCACGATGCGGTGGGCCTGGCAGCACCTCAAGCAACGTCATCGCGACGAACCGCGCTTCGCGGTCATCGCCTACGGCAAGCTGGGAGGCAAGGAGCTCGGTTACGGCAGCGACCTGGACCTCGTGTTCCTGTTCGACGACGAGGACGAGCGCGCGCCCGAGATCTACGCCGCGTTCGCGCGCAAGCTGATCACCTGGCTCACGCTGCGCACGGCCGCCGGCGAGCTGTTCGAGATCGACACCGCGCTGCGTCCCAACGGCAATTCCGGCCTGCTGGTGACGTCGCTCGCCGCCTTCGAGGCCTACCAGAGCGGCCGGGGCAGCAACACGGCCTGGACCTGGGAGCACCAGGCCATCACCCGCGCGCGCTTTTGTGCCGGCGACGCGTCGATCGCGCCTCGCTTCGAGGCCGTGCGCCGCGCGGTGATCGCCGCGCCGCGCGATCTGGAGGCGCTGAAGACCGAGATCCGCTCGATGCGCGAGAAGGTGCGCGCCGCCCACCCGGCCAAGCCGGACCGCTACGACGTCAAGCACAGCCACGGCGCGATGATGGACGTGGAGTTTGCGGTGCAGTACCTGGTGCTGGCCCACGGCGCCACCCACCGCGAACTGCACGACAACGTCGGCAACATCGCGCTGCTGCAGCGCGCCGAGGCAGGCGGCCTGCTGCCCGCCGGGATCGGTCGGGCCGCGGCCGACGCCTACCGTGAGCTGCGACGGGCCCAGCACCGGGCGCGGCTGGACGAACAGGCCACGCAGTTCGCGCTCGACACCTATGCGGACGAGCGCGAGGCGGTGTTGGCGCTATGGCGGGTCGTGTTCGGGACCTGACCCGCACCTTCCTCGGCCGGGGCCGCCAGGGACCGCCCGGGGACGCACACCGTGGCCACGCCCACGTCCTCCATCCGCCGCCGGCCGACGACGTGCGCGGGGCGCGGACCTGGGCGGCCCTGGCCGCCCTGCTCGCCGCCTGCGCGCTGATCGGCGCGCTGCCCGGGGGGACGAACCCGGAGCTCCTCCTGTGGCGGCGCGCGGCACCGGCCGAGGCCTGGCGCTGGTTCACCCCGGTCGCGGTCCACTGGGACCACCCCCATCTGCTCGCCAATCTGGCCGGCGCGGCGCTCGTCGGCCTGCTCGGCTGGAACGCCCGGTTGCCGCGCTGGGCCGCACTCGCCTGGGCGCTCGCCTGGCCCCTGACCCACCTGGGACTGTGGGTGGACGGCCCGGACAGCGCACTGCAGCGCTATGCGGGGCTCTCGGGCGTGCTGCACGCGGGGGTCGCAGTGGCGGCGGTGGCACTGGTCGGCGATCGCCGTCCCGCGTCCCCGTGGCGCTGGCCCCGGGCGGCCGGGCTGTCCACGCGGCAGGTGCTGGGCCTGCTCGTCGGGGCCGGGCTGGCCGCCAAGATCGGGCGCGAAGCCCCGTGGCAGGGTGCCCTGGCGCACGTGGAGGGCTGGAGCTTCCCGGTGGCCGTCTCGGCCCATGCGAGCGGGGCCGTGGCAGGCGCAGCGGTTGCCGCCCTGCTGTGCGGGGTGGCGCGCCACCGGGCGGCACCGCCGCCCCGACCCTGACGGCCTCCGCGCCCGTCCCGGCGCAGCGCGGCCGTCGCGCGAGCGCTGGGTTCCGTCGACCTGCCCGGGGGCTGGGGCCACATAGAGAAAGATACAAACGCCGGCCCACTTCCGGAGAGACTTCGAACGCAGATGACGACCGCCGTCCGACCCCTCCCCTGCCTTGCCGGGCCTTCCCCGGTCTTCCCGCACGCACGATGAGCGTCCACGTGCCCCACTGGCTGCGCCTGGTCGCGGCCCCTGTCCTGCTGGCGGTGGTGGTCGCGCTGGCCGGGCCGCGCGAGATCCTGGCCGCCGTGCTCGGCGCGGACCTCGGCTGGCTCGCGCTGGGCCTGGCGAGCGCGACGGTGGCCAACGTGATGTCCGCGCTGCGCTGGCGCGGCCTGTGCCGCTGGCTCGGGCTGCCGGTGCCGACGCGCTGGGCCATCGTCACCTACTTTCGCGGCGTGGCGGTCAATGCCGTGCTGCCCGGCGCCGTGGTCGGGGGCGACGTGATGCGCGCCTATGGCCTTCAGCGGCTGGGGCATCCGGGCGTCGAGGCCGGTGTGTCGGTGGTCCTGGACCGGTTGAGCGGCCTGTGGATGCTGGTCGTGCTCGGGCTGATGGCCCTGGCCTGGGGTGCCGGCACGCCGCTGGCCGACCGTCTGGTGGAGCGCTGGCCGCAGACCGCGGCGCTGCCCTGGCGCACGCTGGCCTGGACAGCGGTCGCCCTGCTCGTGCTGGGCCCGTGGTTCGCGCTGCGCTTCGCCGCCCGCTGGTTGCCGCGGCGAGGTGCCCGTCCGCCCGGGTGGGTCCACGCCATGACCCACCCGCGCGCAGCACGCCGCTATGCGGTGCAGGTGCTGCTCTCGCTGGCAGTGCAAGCCCTTTCTGCCGCCACGCTGGCCTGTGCCGCGCGGGCGCTGGGACAGGACATCCCGTTGTGGGCGCTGACCGCAGCGGCGGTGCCGATCTTCCTGATGGCAACCCTGCCCGTGAGCTTCGGCGGCTGGGGCACGCGCGAGGCGACTGCGGTGCTGTGCCTGGGCGTCTTCGGCGTGCCCGCCCACGCCGCGGTCACGATGTCGGTGATCTACGGCATCTACCCCCTGCTGCAGGCGGCCTTCGCGCTGGGCAAGCACGGGCCCGGGCGCAGGACCTGAGGCGGCCCCTGCCCCCTTCGGCCTCTTGCCTTGCCCGGCGTTCTGTCGCGTGCGCAACACCGCGGGGCGCGCCAGCGGCCTAGACTCGGCCCCATCACCCCCTACCGAGGAGACGTCGATGCTGGTGCTGTGCGGATTTTCGCTGTCGAACTACTACAACAAGGTCAAGATGGCGCTGCTCGAGAAGGGCGTGCCCTTCACCGAGGAAGTCAGCGGCACCGGGCGGCCGGAGATGCTGCCCTACTCGCCGCTCGGCAAGGTCCCGTTCATTCGCAGCGACGAGGGCTCGCTGTGCGAGAGCCAGGTCATCATGGAATGGATCGAGGCCCGGTGGCCGCAGCCGGCCCTGATGCCCCAGGATCCGTGGGCCGCGGCGAAGGTGCGCGAACTGATCGTCTTCCTGGAACTGCATCTGGAACTCGTCGCGCGCGAGCTGTATCCGCAGGCCTTCTTCGGGGGCAGCGTGAGCGAGCGCAACCAGGAGCGCATCCGCAAGCTGCTCGACAAGAACATCGCGGGGTTCAAGCGCCTCGCCAGGTTCTCGCCGTATGTGGCCGGCGAGCAGTTCACGCAGGCGGACTGCGCCGCCTTCGTCCACCTGCCGCTGGTCGCGATGGCGAGCAAAGCGGTGCTCGGCGCCGACCTGCTGGCCGAGCACGGCATCGACTGGAAGGGCTACACGCGCCTCGTGGGCGAACGGCCGAGCGCGCAGAAGGTCACCGCCGACCGCAAGGCCGACCAGCAGCGGGCGGCGGAACTGGCGGCGCAGGGCAAGGCGTAGCGGCCGGGCGCCGGGCTGAACGTATCGGCCCCCGGGGCTGCGCCCCACCCCCCACGGGGGTGTCGGCCCGGCTTCGGACGGCCGGGCGCCGGGCCTCAAGCCGGCTGCAACTGGCCGCCGGCCGCGCCGCCGAGCTTGGAGGTGAGTTCCTTGCGGAAGCGGTTGAGCTCCTGCACGCTCTTGAAGCTGCGCTCCATCAGCAGGCTCATGTTGTGCAGGATGCGCTCGACCACCTTGCTCTCCCACACGGCGTCGAACTGGATCTGCTTGTCCAGCCAGCGCTCCAGCCATTCCGGGTCGGGCAGGCGCGACTGCACGGTATCGCGCGGGAAGAGCTTCTCATTGACGTGCAGGTTGGTCGGATGCAGCGCCTGCGCCGTGCGGCGCGCGCTGGCCATCAGCACGCCGACCTTGGCGAAGGCCGCCCTGGCCTCGTCGCCGAAGCGGCCGATCGCGCGCTTCATGTAGCGCAGGTAGGCGCCGCCGTGGCGGGCCTCGTCACGCGCCAGTGTCTCGTAGATCGCCTTGATGACCGGCTCGGTGTGCCACTCCGCCGCGCGGCGGTACCAGTGGTTCAGACGCACCTCGCCGCAGAAGTGCAGCATCAGCGTTTCCAGCGCAGGGGCCGGGTCGAACTCAAAGCGCACTTCGTGCAGTTCCTGCTCGGTGGGCGCGAGTTCCGGACGGAAACGGCGCAGGTACTCCATCAGCACCAGGGAGTGCTTCTGCTCCTCGAAGAACCAGACGCTCATGAACGCCGAGAAATCGCTGTCGTCGCGGTTGTCGCGCAGGAACATCTCGGTGGCCGGCAGCGCCGCCCACTCGGTGATCGCGTTCATCTTGATCGTGTGCGCCTGCTCGTCGCTGAGCTTGGTGCCGTCGAACCGGTCCCACGGGATGTCGCGCTCCATGTTCCAGCGCACGGCCTCCAGTTGTTTGAACAGTTCGGGATAGAGCATGAGCGTTCCTAGGGACAGGGGTGAGAGACTCGGATCGGGTCGCCGGCGGCGGGCACTGCGTGTGGGAGGCACGCGCGCGTACCGCGCCCGATTTCCGGCGAAACACCCCGATTGTCCCGGAACTCGCGATACAACACGGTGAAAACGCAGGCCCCGGCACGGGCTTTGTGATCGTTTTTTCGCCCGCAGAGGCTGCAAGGCTCTTCACGGCACGTCGGCCGCGCGGTATTCGCACGCTTTGCCCGAAAGCGGCAGCAAGGACGCGACGCGAAGCCCGGACAATGCGCGCAGTAGCTACGAGCAGATACAAAAACCACGCGCGGCGGGCGATGCGCTCCCGCGTGACTTTGAGGGACGGCGCTCATGTATTCCCATCCCTTCGGCGCGGCTCCCACGGCAACCCGGTGGAGGGCCGCGGCTGCAAGCCGGCTTTCAGCTCCTGACGCCCCCTGGCGGCCGGGTTGCAACCGTCTGTTGCCATTTACACAGCCGCATGGAACTTCTACCCGGGTGCGCGGTCACAATGTCGGCATGGCGGGCCGCTACGGCGGCCAAGAGGGCGTCATGCGTTCCGGTTTGCCGCCGCGAAGCCTTCCAGCCCTGCTGGATGCAATCCTGAAGCGCTTCTCCTCCTCCTCCCTCCCTCCCTCCTTCGCTTTGGGGCGCTTCGCGGCCTTTTTATTTCCCGCGCAGGGGCGGCTGAGGCCGCCCTGCCTCGCCCGTCCCGAGGGGCACGCATGAACCCCCCGCCGCCGCGACGCGTGGCCGTGGTCGGCGCCGGCATCGCCGGCCTGGCGTGTGCGTGGAAACTCAGCGCCCGAGCGCGAGTGACGCTCTTCGAGGCCGCCGACCGCTTTGGCGGACACAGCCACACGGTGGACGTGACGCTGCCCGGGCCGGACGGCCGCCTGCGCACTCATGGCGTCGACACCGGGTTTCTGGTCTTCAACCGCCGCACCTACCCACGGCTGGTCGAGCTGTTCGAGCGGCTGGGCGTGCTCCCCAGCCCCGCCGAGATGTCGTTCTCGGTCCAGGTGCCTGACCGGGGGCTGGAGTGGTCGGGGGCCGACCTGAGGAGCGTGTTCGCCCAGCCGCGCAACCTGCTGCGCCCGGCCTTCTGGGCCATGCTCGCCGACATCGTCCGCTTCAACCGGCTCGCCTCTGGGCTCGCCGAGCGGGGCGAGGAGGCGGCCCTGCGCGAGCCGATCGGCGACTTCCTCGCCCGCCACCGCTTCGGCACGGCCTTCCGCGACTGGTACTTCCTGCCGATGATCGGCTGCATCTGGTCCTGCCCGACCGAGCAGATGCTGCGCTTTCCCGTCGCGACGATGATCCGCTTCTGCCACAACCACGGCCTGCTGCAGGTCCACGACCGGCCTCAGTGGTACTCCGTGGCCGGCGGCTCGCGGGAGTATGTACGCAAGCTGCTGGTCGCGCTGCCGGACGCGCGCGCTGCCACGCCGGTGCGCGCGGTGCGACGAGGCGAACACGAGGGCGTGACCGTCGAGACCGACGCGGGGGCCGAGCACTTCGACGCCCTCGTGCTCGCCTGCCACGCCGACCAGGCGCTGCGACTGCTCCAGGACGCGAGTGCCCAGGAGCGCTCGGTGCTCGGTCGCATCCGCTACCACGCCAACCGCGCGGTGCTGCACACCGACGTGGGTCTGCTGCCTCGCCGCCCCCGCGCCTGGGCCGCGTGGAACTACGAGCGCGCGGCCGAAGGCGATCGCGAACGTGCCTCGGTCTGCCTGCATTACCTGATCAACCGGCTGCAGCCGTTGCCCTTCGCGCAGCCGGTCATCGTCACGCTCAACCCGGCGCGCGAGCCCGACCCGGGCCGGGTGCTCGGCGAGTTCGAGTACGAACACCCCGTGTTCGACCAGGCCGCCATCGACGCGCAGCAGGATCTGCCCGCGCTGCAGGGGCAGCGCCGCACGTGGTACTGCGGCGCCTGGACCGGCTACGGCTTCCACGAGGACGGTCTGCGCTCGGGGCTGGAGGTGGCGACGATGCTGCAAGCGCGGTTCGCCCAAGAGCGGGTGGACCGGCTCGGCACGGTCTCGCACGAGGCGCTCGCGGCCCGTGTCCCGGAGGCGGCCTGACCCGATGGTTCCCCCACCTGCCCTCGACCTGCCGCCCGCGGCGCCCGTGACGCCCCGGGCGTTCATCGGCGTGGGCACCGTGCGGCACGAGCGGCTGAGGCCCCGGCCCCACCGGTTCCAGTACCCCACCTGGTTCGTATTGCTGCCGATGCGCCACTGGCGGGCTACGGGGGACGTCGCCCTCGCGCGCAACCACCGGGAGCTGGTGAGCTTCTGGGACCGTGATCACGGCGAAGGCGGCGACGACAGCCTCCACTGGATCGAATCGCTGCTCGCGCGGGAAGGCATCCGCGACGCGGACGGCGAGATCTGGCTGCACACCTACCCGCGGGTGCTCGGCTACGCGTTCAAGCCGGTGAGCTTCTGGTACTGCGAACGGGCCGACGGCACACTGGCCGCCATCGTCGTGGAGGTCAACAGCACCTTCGGCGAGCGGCACTGCTACCTCCTCGCGGGACCGGACCTCGCATGGGGGCGCGAACTGCATGCCCGCAAGGTCTTCCACGTCTCGCCCTTCTGCGCCCTCGAGGGCAGCTACCGCTTCCGTTTCCTGCGCAGCGCGGGCGATGCCGGCCGCCCGCCACGTACCGTCGTGCGCATCGAGCACGACGGTGCCGACGGCCCGCTGCTCAAGACCAGCGTGAGCGGCACGCTCGAGCCGCTCACGCCACGCAGCCTCTTGCGCGCCTGCGCCCGCATGCCGCTGCTCACCTTCGGCATCCTCGTTCGCATCCACTGGCAGGCCCTGCGCCTGTGGCTCGGCCATGCGCCGTTCCACCGCAAGCCGGCACCGCCCGAGTCCTTCGTGTCCCGATGAACACCTCCGTCCTGCGCTCCCCCGTCGACGTCGACCTGCCCCGCGGCACCCCGCGCGCCGCGCGGACCGTGCTGGGCTTGCTCCGGCATCTGCGCCGGGGCCGGCTCGATCTGCGCCTGCCCGATGGGTCGCTGCTGCACTGCGGGCAAGGAGAGCCGCAGGCGGCGGCCACGCTGCACGACTGGCGGGCGTGCGCGCGGGTGCTGAGCCGGGGAGACATCGGCCTGGCGGAGGGCTACATCGACGGGCTGTGGGACAGCGTCGACCTGGCAGGACTGCTGCGTGTGATGATCGCGAACCGCGACGAACTGGAGTCGCTCGTCTACGGCCGTTGGTGGGGCCAGGCGTGGTACCGGCTGCGCCACCTGCTGCGCCGCAATTCGAGGGCGCAGGCGCGCCGCAACATCCGTGCCCACTACGACCTGGGCAACGAGTTCTATCGTCTGTGGCTGGACCCGAGCATGAACTACTCCAGCGCCTGGTTCGAAGGCGTCTTCGATCGCCCCCTGGAGCAGGCGCAGGACGCGAAGGTGCGTCGCGCCTTGCGGGCCTGCGGGGCGCGGCCCGGGGAGCGGCTGCTGGAGATCGGCTGCGGGTGGGGCGCCCTGGTCGAGCGTGCGGTGCTCGATCAGGGCGCGACGGTGACGGCCGTGACCCTGTCGAGCGAGCAGGTCGCATATGCCCGGCATCGCCTTGCGACGAGAGGACTGGCGGACCGCGCGGACCTGCGCCTGCAGGACTGGCGCGACATCGACGACGGGCCCTACGACGCGGTCTGCGCGATCGAGATGTTCGAAGCGGTGGGGCAGGAATACTGGTCCGACTTCTTCGGCACGCTGCGGCGCGTGCTCAAGCCCGGCGGGCATGCCTGCCTCCAGAGCATCACGATCCGCGACGACCTCTTCGAACGCTACGTCCGATCGACCGACTTCATCCAGCAGTACATCTTCCCGGGCGGCCTGCTGCCGAGCAAGGCGGCCTTTCGCCGGGAGGCGGTGCGCGCCGGTTTCGCGATCGTCGACGAGTTCGCCTTCGGCCCGGACTACGCCGAGACGCTGCGACGCTGGCGGGCCCGCTTCCTCGCACAGGCGGAACAGGTGCGCGACCTCGGCTTCGACACCCGCTTCCTGCGCCTCTGGGAGTTCTACCTCGCCTACTGCGAGGCGGCATTCGACACGGGCAACACCGACGTGGTGCAGTTCACCTTGCGCCGGTCCTGATACCCTCGCGCCCCATGACCACCGAGACCGTTGCCGGGGCGTCGCCGCAGACGGCCCGGCTGATCCGCTTCTTCGAGACGATGACGATGGACGAACTGCCGCGTCTGGGCGAGATCTACGCCGACGACTGCCGTTTCAAGGATCCCTTCCACGAAGTGCACGGCGTGGAGGCCGTGCGCCGCATCTACGCCCACATGTACCGCGCGCTGCACGAGCCCCGCTTTCGCGTCGTGCGCAGTTTCGAGCAGGGGCGTGAATGCATGCTCGTGTGGGAGTTCCTGTTCGCGTTCCGGCGCGCACCGCGGCAACCGCAGGTCGTGAAGGGCTGCTCGCACCTGGTGCTGGCCGGGGACGGCCGCATCCAGGCGCACCGCGACTATTGGGACGCCGCCGAGGAGCTGTACGAAAAGCTCCCGGGCCTGGGAGCGCTGATGCGCTGGATCAAGCGCAGGGCCAGGGCATGAGCGACATGAACCGAGCTCGTCGCGCCGCCATCGTCGGCGCCGGCCTCGCCGGCCTCGCCTGCGCGGGGGAACTGCAGCGAGCAGGCTGGCAGGTGGTGGTGTTCGAGAAGGAGCGCACGCCGGGCGGGCGGTGTGCGACGTGGTCTGGCCCGGCAGGATGCTTCGATCACGGCGCCTGGTGCTTCACCGCCGCCAGCCCCGAGTTCGCGGCGCGATTGAGCCAGTGGCAGACGCAAGGCCTGGTGGTCGAGTCGGCGGGCGGATGGGTCGGCGTGCCTGCGATGGGTCGGCTGCCCGAAGCGCTCGCCGGGGACCTGGCGCTTGTCAGCAGTTGCGAGGTCGCGGGGCTGGATCGGATCGAGGGCGGCTGGCTGGTGCGCACGCATCAGCGGCTGCCGGAGCAGATCGATCCGCGCTTCGACGCCGTCGTCGTCGCGCTGCCGTCGGAATCGGCCCTGCCGCTGGTGATGTCCTCCGACACGCTGCGGGAGGCGGTGCGTGCGGTGCGCAGCGAGCCGCAGTGGACAGTCGCGGCCGCATGGCCCGTGGCGCTCCCGCTCAAGGCCGACGTCGAGGGCGACGGGCAGGCGGTGCTGGAGGTCGTGCGCCGCGACGACCTCCGCCCGGGGCGTGAGCGCGTGCCCGGCGTCGGTTGCCGCTGGGTGCTGCATGCCGGCACCTACTGGAGTGCCAACAACCTGGACGTGCCGCCGCACGAGGTGAGCCGGCGCCTGCTCGCGGCATTGAGCGAGCGCGCCGGCCTCCAGCTCGCGCGCCCGGCGTACGCCGCCGCCCACCTGTGGCGGCACGCGAGGGTGCCCCAGCCGCTTGCCGCTCCCTGCGGCTGGGACGAGTCCCTGCGGCTGGCTGTCTGCGGTGATGCCTGGCACGCGCTGCCGGGCGCCGAGGGCCTGGAGCGCGCGTGGCTCAGCGGCCAAGCAGCCGCGCGGCACCTCGACGCGTCGGACTGAGGCCTGGCGCCCGGCCGCCCGAAGCCGGGCCGACACCCCCTCGGGGGGTGGGGCGCAGCCCCCGGGGGTCGACATGCAGGCCCGGCGCCCGGCCGCCCGAAGCCGGGCCCAACCCCCTCGGGGGGTTGGGCCCAAGCCCCGGGGGCAAAGAAAACGAGGCCCGACGCAAGCGGCCCGTGTCATGCGCCCGAGGGCCGCACCATCTTGCACTCGGTGCCTTGCGCGAGTTCGTTGCCGGTGTAGACGGCATCGGTGCGAAAGCCGTAGTCGGTGCCTTCCCACCCGGCCTTGACCGTCTTGCCATCCACCGGAGCGATGGTGTTGACGACCTGCGGCAACAGCAGCTGGTGGTCCTCCGCGCGCATGCGCACCGGCCCGACCACCGAGTCGAAGGTGAGGTCCTCCATCGCGCGGGCGATCTTCAGCGGCTCGGTCGAACCCGCCTTCTGCATCGCAGCGGCCAGCAGGCGCGGGGTCATGTCGATGCGCGGCGCGAGGAAGTCCTTGCCCGTCTTCTTCTTGTACGCGTCGGCCAGCGCCTGCGCCGCGGGGTTGCCCTCCATGTTGGGATGCCATTCGGCGACCCAGGTGAGCCGGCCCAGCTTGGCCTGCGAGACGGCAATGACCGTTCCCGGCACGGAACCGGCGCTGTGATTGAAGTACCGCCAGTTCTCCCCTGCCTCGGCACCTGCCTTGAGCAGGAGCGTCAGGTCGTTGCCCCAGTTGCCCGTGATCACGGCATCCGCGCCAGCGGACTTGATGCGGGCCACGTAGGGCGAGAAGTCGCGCACCCGGCCGATGGCATGCAGCGCCTCGCCGACGAACTGCACGTCCGCACGCTCCTGTCGCACCAGTTCCTGCCCGTAGCTGGCCCACTGGCGACCGTGCGCATAGTCCTGGTTGAGCAGGTAGACCTTCTTCACGTCGGGCAGCGTCTTGATGTACTTGGCCAGCGCCTTCATCTTCATCGCGGTGTTGGCCTCGAGCTGGAAGTGCCAGAAGTTGCACCGCTTCCCAGTGAGCTCGGGGTCGATGGACGAGTGATTGAGCACGATCACTGCCCGATCGGGATTGCGTTCGTTGTGCTTGGCGGCCCACTCCACCAGCGCGCTGACCACCGAGGAGCCCGACCCGCCGGTGACCACCACCCGCGCGCCGGCATCCACCGCCGCGGACATGAGCGAAATCGACTCTTGCGCCGAGAGCTTGCTGTCGTAGGTCAGAAGTTCGAAGCGCACGCCCTTGAGCGGGCCGCCCCGGGCATTGATGTCGGACACCGCGTACTGCAGATGACTGAGCATCAGCTCGCCCACATTGGCGAAGGGCCCGCTGAGCGGGTCGATGTAGGCGATCTTGAAGGCCTGCGCGGCTTGCGCGGCGAGGCTGGCGCCAGCGAGCACCGCGGCGGCCAGGGTGGGTCGTAGCTTCATCGGTCTCGTCTCCTGGGGGCATCGGAGTCGAAGTGTCCGCACGCGCAGCCCCCCGGTGCGCACGGCGTGTCGTAGTGGAAGGCGACGGGCCGTGCGAGCGCGAGACCTCATCCACCCTTGCGTGAACGCGGGCGTCTCGGCGACGCAGGTCGCACCATGCGCATCATCAGTTCGGTCAGCTGCCCCGCCAGCGTCTCCACGTCCAGCGGGCCGGAGGACCGGTACCAGGTGTAGGTGAAACCGACCACGCCGCTGATCGCGTGCGCGGTCACCTTCACGTCGGCGAACTCGAGCTCGCCCGCGCGCCGGCCTTCCTCCAGCAGCGCGTACAGGTCGTCGTAGTACTCGTCGGCGATGCGACGCATCTCGGCCGCCGTCTCGGGCCGCAGGTACTGCGAGTCGCGGTAGGTCAGCGTCGCCGCAGGCAGGTTCTCCAGCGTGCGGCGGGCCAGCTTGCGCAGGCCGGCCTCCAGGCGGGCCGCAGGCGACAGGCCCGGCTCGCTGGGCTCGCGGAACACTCGCTGCGTCTGCGTCGCCGAGTCCATGCACAGCGCCGCAAGGATCGAGTACTTGTCGGGAAAGTAGTGGTAGACCGAGGGCTTGGTCACGCCCAGTTCGCGGCACAGCTCGTCCATCGTCGTCGCCGGATACCCGCGCTCGACGAAGAGCCGTCCGGCCACGTCGAGGATGGCCCGGCGCTTGGCCTCGTGCTTCTTCGCGATCGCCGGGCGCAGGGCCGGCGCGGAGTCGAGCGTGGTTTCGCACACCTGCTTTCCCGCCGCGCGCCTTGCGCGCGGCTGCGCGGCCTGGGCCGCGGTTCGTCTGGAGCTTGACCGCTGGTTCACGTTTTTTATACTGGCTGGTATAAGAAATATCAAGCCGAGGAGAAACCCGGCCCCCACCATCGAGGAGACGCCATGATGGACGAAGCGAGCTACCTTGCCACGTTGCATGCGCTGTGGCAGCGGCATTGGCCGGCTGGCATCCCGGACGAACCGGTCTATCCGCACGGCAAGCGGCCCATCACCCACTACCTGCGCGCATGGGCACGACAGCAGCCCGACAAGCCCGCCGTCGTGTTCTACGGTCACACGCTGAGCTACGGCGAGCTCGACCGCCTGAGCGACCGCTTCGCCGCCCTGCTGGCCGAACGCGGCATCGGCCCCGGCGACCGGGTCTCGGTGTTCATGCCCAACTGTCCGCAGTTCCACATCGCCTTCTTCGGCATCCTCAAGCGCGGTGCGATCTACGCGCCGATGAGCCCCCTGTCCAAGGCCTTCGAGCTGCATCACCAGCTCACCGACCCCGGGGCCGTGTCCCTCGTCGCGCTGGACCAGCTGATGCCCGTCGTGCGGGAAGTCAAGCCGCAGTGCGCACTGCGCGAGGTGTTCGTGACCAGCTTCGCCGACGTGCTGCCCGCCGAACCCGCGCTGCCGCTGCCCGACCTGCTGCGCGCCCCGCGCGTGGCCTGTCCGGACGCGATCGACCTGTTGCCCGCGCTGGCCGCATGCACCGCGCCCACGCCCGGTGTAGAGATCGGCTGGGACGACGTGGCCGCGCTCAACTACACCGGCGGCACCACCGGGCTGCCCAAGGGCTGCATCCACACCCATGGCCACATCGCCTACACGGCCGCCTCCGCGACCCGCACCTCGGCCTACATGACGTCCGACACGGTCGCGCTGTGCTTCTTGCCCGAGTTCTGGATCGCCGGGCAGAACCTCGGGCTGACCTTCCCCACCTTCGCCGGCGGCACGCTCGTCCTGATGGCACGCTGGGACCCGGTCGCCTTCATGGCCGCTGTGCAGCGCTACCGTGTCGACTCGACCGCCATCCTGGTGGACGGCATCGACGAGGTGCTGAACCATCCAAGGCTGCACGAGTTCGACCTGCGCTCGCTGCAGCACGCGCGCTCGATCTCGTTCATCAAGAAGCTCAACCCCGATTACCGCCGCCGCTGGCGCGAGGTGACCGGCGCCACGCTGTGCGAGGCGTCGTGGGGCATGACCGAGACCAACACCTCCGACACCTTCACGACCGGCTTCCAGGACGACGACTTCGACCTCAAGCAACAGCCCATCTTCGCCGGCCTGCCCGTGCCAGGCACCGAGTTCAAGGTGTGCGATTTCGCGACGGGCGAGTTGCTGCCGCTCGGCGAGGAAGGCGAGCTGTGCGTGCGCTCCCCCGCAGTGCTGGCCGGCTACTGGCGGCAGCCCGAAGCCACGGCACGGGCGATCCGCGACGGCTGGCTGCACACCGGCGACGCGGCCATCCTCGACACCGAGGGCTTCCTGCATTTCCTCGGCCGGCGCAAGGAGATGCTCAAGGTCAACGGCATGGCCGTCTTCCCGGCCGAGATCGAGGCCCTGCTGGGTCAGCATCCCGCGCTGCAAGGCTCGGCCGTCGTCGGCCGGCCCGACCCCAAGACCGGCGAGCGGGCGGTGGCCTTCGTGCTGGTCAAGCCCGAGGCGCGCGGCACGCTGGACGAGGCGGCGGTGTCGGCGTGGTGCGCCGAGCGCATCTCGGTGCACAAGGTGCCGGAGGTCCGCTTCGTCGACGCGCTGCCCATGACCGCGACCGGCAAGGTGCGCAAGGACGAACTCGCCAAGCAGCTCTGAAGGTTCCATCTCCCATGTTCAAGAAGCTCCTGATCGCCAATCGCGGCGAGATCGCGGTGCGCATCGCCCGCACCGCGGCCGAACTGGGCCTGCCCACGGTGGCGGTGTACGCCGAGGACGACGAGGCGGGACTGCACCGGCATGCCGCGGACGAGGCAGTCGCGCTGCGCGGCAAAGGCGCGGTCGCTTATCTCGACGCCGCGCAGTTGCTCGACGCCGCGCGCGCGCACGGTTGCGACGCGGTGCATCCCGGCTACGGCTTCCTCAGCGAGAACGCGGCCTTCGCCCGCGCTTGCGCCCAGGCCGGGCTCGCTTTCGTCGGCCCTTCGCCGCAGGTGCTGGAGCGGCTGGGCGACAAGGCGCAGGCGCGGGCGCTGGCTGCCGGGTGCGGCGTGCCGGTGCTGCCCGGCACGCAACGAGCGACATCGCTGGACGAGGCGCGCGAGTTCCTCCGCGCGCTGCCGCCTGGCGCGGGCATGGTGATCAAGGCGATCGCCGGTGGCGGCGGACGCGGCATCCGCTTCGTGTCGGCCCCGGACGAGCTCGACGAGGCCTATGCCCGCTGCCAGTCGGAAGCCGCCAAGGCGTTCGGCGCGGGCGACGTCTACGTGGAGCAGTGGCTGCCGGTCGCCCGCCACATCGAGGTGCAGGTGCTGGGCGACGGCCGGGAGGTGGCCCACCTGTGGGAGCGCGAGTGCACGCTGCAGCGGCGCAGCCAGAAGCTGGTGGAGATCGCGCCCAGCCCTTCGATCGAGGCGGGTCTGCGCGCGCAACTGGTCGACGCGTCGCTCGCGATGGCGCGAGAGCTCGGCTACCAAGGGTTGGGCACCTTCGAGTTCCTGGTCCACGACGGCGGCTTCCACTTCATCGAGGCCAACCCGCGCCTGCAGGTCGAGCACACCGTGACCGAGACGGTGTGCGGCCTGGATCTCGTCGCGGTGCAGCTGCGCCTGGCCGCCGGCGACACGTTGCGCGCCCTGGGTCTGTCCGAACCACCCGCGCCGCGCGGCCACGCGATGCAGCTGCGGCTCAATGCCGAGACGATGACCCCCGACGGGCAGGCGCGTCCCTCGGGCGGACGTCTGGGCCAGTTGCACTGGCCGGGCGGGCCCGGCGTGCGGGTCGACACGCACGCCTACGCGGGCTGCTCCGTGGGCACCGGCTACGACTCGCTGCTGGCCAAGCTCATCGTCCACGAACCCTCGCGCGACACCGAGCGCCTCGTGCAGCGCGCGCTGCGCGCCCTGCGCGAGACGCGCATCGGCGGGGTGGCGACCAACCGCGAGTTCCTGCTCGCGCTGCTGCAGCATCCCGACGTCGCCGCTCACCGCGTGCACACCCGCTTCATCGAAGCGCATGCCCCAACCCTCGCTGCCCGGGCACAGGCGCTGTCCGACGCCCACCGCCTGCCTCCGCCCGTCGCCCACGACGCGGCCCCGCAGGAGGCGGCCGACATCGACGACATCCCGGACGCGGTCCCCGCGCCGGTGCAAGGCGTGTTGCTCTCGCTCGACGTGGAACCGGGTCAGCGGGTGGCGGCCGGCGACCGGCTGGCCGTGATCGAGTCGATGAAGATGGAGCATCTCGTCACCGCGCCCGCCGCCGGCGTCGTGCTCGAATGGCTGGCGACGGCCGGCGAGGTGGTGCGCGAGGGCCGGCCGCTGGTGCGGCTGGAAACGGCGGACACCCCTGCTGCGGCTCAGGCCTCGGTGGAGGCCATCGACCTCGGCCGCATCCGACCGGACCTGGCCGAGGCGATCGAGCGCCATGCGATCGGGCTGGACGAACGGCGGCCCGAGGCGGTCGCCAAGCGCCACGCCCGAGGGCAGCGCACGGCAAGGGAGAACGTCGCCGACCTCGTCGACGCCGGCAGCTTCATCGAATACGGTGCGCTGGCCGTGGCCGCGCAACGCAGCCGGCGCAGCCTGGACGACCTGATGCGCAACACGCCGGCCGACGGGATCATCACCGGCATCGGCACGGTCAACGCCGCGCAGTTCGGCCCGTCCGCCTCGCGCTGCGCGGTGCTGGCCTACGACTACACCGTGCTGGCGGGCACACAGGGCATGTACAACCACATGAAGACCGACCGGCTGCTGCAGGTCGCTCACGAATGCAGGCTGCCGGTGGTGCTGTTCGCGGAAGGCGGCGGCGGCCGCCCGGGCGACGTGGACCTGCCCATCGTCGCCGGCCTGGACTGCACCACCTTCCACCGCTATGCCGCGCTGAGCGGGCTGGTGCCGCGCGTGGGCATCGTCGCCGGCCGCTGCTTTGCCGGCAACGCGGCGCTCCTGGGCAGCAGCGACGTCATCATCGCCACGCACGACACGACCGTCGGCATGAGCGGCCCCGCGATGATCGAGGGCGGCGGGCTGGGCGTGGTGGCGCCGGAAGACGTGGGGCCGACCTCGGTGCAGGCGCCCAACGGCGTCATCGACGTGCTGGTCGAGGACGAGGCCGAGGCGGTGCGGGTGGCCAGGCAATACCTCGGCTACTTCCAGGGCCCGCTGGCGCAATGGCAGGCCGAAGACCAGCGGCTGCTGCGGCACCTGGTGCCGGAGAACCGGGTGCGCGTCTACGACGTGCGGCGCGTGCTGCACACACTGGCCGACGCCGGCTCGGTGCTGGAACTGCGCAGCGCCTTCGGCACCGGTGTCGTCACCGCCCTGGCCCGCATCGAGGGACGGCCCGTGGGCGTCGTCGCCAACAATCCGCGCCACCTCGGCGGCGCGCTCGACGCCCCGGCCTGCGACAAGATGGCGCGCTTCCTCCAGCTGTGCGACGCCTTCGGCCTGCCGGTGGTATCGCTGTGCGACACGCCCGGCTTCATGGTCGGGCCCGATTCGGAACGCCAGGCGATGGTGCGCAAAGCCTCGCGGCTCTTCGTGACCGGCGCCAGCATGCAGGTGCCGGTCTTCACCGTCGTGCTGCGCAAGGGCTATGGCCTGGGCGCGCAGGCGATGGCGGCGGGCAGCTTCCATGCGTCGGTGTTCACCGTGGCATGGCCCAGCGGTGAGTTCGGCGCGATGGGCATCGAAGGCGCGGTGCGCCTGGGCTTCAGGCGCGAGCTCGATGCGGTGGCCGACCCGGCCGAGCGGCAGGCGCTCTTCGAGCGCATGGTGGCTGAGGCCTACGAGAAGGGCAAGGCCTTGAACATGGCGGCCCACCTGGAGATCGACGACGTGATCGACCCGGCCGACACGCGCCGCTGGCTGGCGCGCGGGTTGGAGACCGCCCTGCCGGCGGTGCGCGCCGGGCGCCCGCGGCGGATGATCGACACCTGGTAGCGGGGCGGACCGCTACTTCAGCCAGCCCTTGCGGCGGAAGTACCAGAACGGCGCCACCACCGAGGCGATCATCAGCCCCACCGAGAACGGGTAGCCCCAGCGCCATTGCAGCTCCGGCATGTGGGCGAAGTTCATGCCGTAGATGCTGGCGATCAGCGTGGGCGGCAGCAGCGCGACGCTGGCCACCGAGAAGATGCGGATGATCTTGTTCTGGTTGATGTTGATGAAGCCGACCGTGGCATCCATCAGGAAGTTGATCTTGTCGAACAGGAACGCCGTGTGCGAGTCGAGCGAATCGATGTCGCGCAGGATCTGCCGCGCCTCCTCGAACTGCTCGGCGTTGAGCAGGCGGCTGCGCATCAGGAAGCTCACCGCGCGGCGCGTGTCCATCACGTTGCGGCGTATGCGGCCGTTCAGGTCCTCCTCGCGCGCGATCGCAGCCAGCGCCTCGCCGGCGTCGCGGTCATTGAGTTCCTCGTTGAGCACGCGGCGGCTGACCTCCTCCAGCGCGTCGTAGATGCCCTCCAGCGAGTCGGCCGAGTACTCGGCGTCGGCGTCGTAGAGCTTGAGCAGCACGTCCTTGGCGTCCTCGATCAGGCCGGGCATGCGGCGCGCGCGCAGGCGCAGCAGGCGGAACACCGGCAGATCCTCGTTGTGGATCGAGAACAGCACGTTGTTGTGCAGGATGAACGCCGCGCGCACGTTGCGCGAGGTCTCGTCGTCCTCGATCAGGAAGTCCGAGCGGATGTGCAGTTCGCCGTTGTCTTCCTCGTAGAAGCGGGCGGACTCCTCCAGGTCGTCGCCGACGACGTCCTCGGGGATGGTGATGCCGAAGCGGCCCTGGATCCAGCCCTTCTCCTCGGGCGTGGGAGACTCCAGGTCGACCCAGATCGGCTGCAGGCGCGCCAGCGCCTCCGGACGCTCGATCTCTTCCTGGTAGAGCCGGCCGTTGACCAGCGAAAACACGTTGAGCATGAACTCTCCAACCGGGCGGGCCGCGCAACGCCGCGCAGGCCCAGGGCGGGTCAGGCATGAACCCGACGGGGCAGGGGCACCGTCTCGCCCCGCCCGATCGCACGCCACCCCCTAAGCGGAGCGGCGGCCAGCCGGCTGGAGCGGACGGTCACCGAGGGTGACAACTGTCCAAGGAAGTCTCCGTGGTCTGGAAAACGAAAATTATCTCATCGTGCTCGTGACAGGAGCAATCGCGGCGCGTGCCCTGCGCGCCGCATCCGCGGTAGGCTTGCCACTTCGGTCACGTCGCCGTCCCGCCACCATGAACGCTCCCGCCCTGCCCGCCGCCCCCGGCATCCGCCACCGCCTGGCCGCCCTGCGCGCCGCCCTGGACCGCCACGGCCTGGCCGCCTGGGTCGTGCCGTCTTCCGATCCGCACCTGTCCGAGTACTTGCCAGAGCGCTGGAAAGCGCGCGAATGGCTTTCGGGCTTCACTGGCTCGGCCGGCACCCTCATCGTCACGCCCGATTTCGCCGGGCTGTGGGCCGACAGCCGCTACTGGACGCAGGCGCAGGCCCAGCTCGCGGGCACCGGCATCGAGTTGATGAAAACGACCTCGGGCTCCAGCCAGCAGCACATCGACTGGCTGGCCGAACGCCTGGGCCCCGGCCAGACCGCCGGGGTGGACGGCACGGTGCTGGCCCTGGCCGTCGCGCGCCATCTGGAGGCGGCCATGGAGGCCCGCGGCGCGCGGGTGCGCTTCGACCTCGACCTCGTCGACGAGGTCTGGCCCGGGCGTCCCGGTCTGCCGGACGCACCCGTGTACGAGCACCTCGCCCCGCATGCGCCGCTGCCGCGTGGCGACAAGCTCGCCCACCTGCGCGAGCGCATGCGCGCGGTGGGGGCGCACTGGCACTGGTTGTCGACGCTGGACGACATCGCCTGGCTGTTCAACCTGCGTGGCAGCGACGTCTCCTACAACCCGGTCTTCGTCGCGCACGCGCTGGTCGGTCTCGACGGGGCCACCCTCTTCGTGGCCCCCGGCAAGGTCGGTGCCGACGTGCAAGAGGCCCTGGCGCGCGATGGCGTGCGGGTTGCCGACTACGCTTCGGCGCTGCCCGCCCTCGCCTCGCTCGACGGCACGTTGCTCGTCGACCCCCGCCGCATCACCTGGGCCGTGCGCGAGGCGGTGCCCGCCGGCGTACGGGTGGTCGAGGCGATCAACCCGTCGACGCTCGCCAAGTCGCGCAAGACGCCGGCCGAAGCCGAGTGGGTGCGCCACACGATGGAACGCGATGGCGCGGCGCTGGCCGAGTTCTTCGCCTGGTTCGAGCAGGCCCTCGGCCGGGAGCGCATCACCGAGCTCACCATCGACGAGCGCATCACCGCGGCACGGGCGCGGCAGCCCGGCTTCGTCTCGCCGAGCTTCTCGACCATCGCGGGTTTCAATGCCAACGGCGCGATGCCCCACTACCGCGCCACCGAGGACTCGCACGCCGTGATCGAGGGCCGGGGCCTGCTGCTGATCGACTCGGGCGGGCAGTACCTCAGCGGCACGACCGACATCACCCGCGTCGTCGCGGTCGGCGAACCGACGGTCGAGCACAAGCGCGACTTCACACTGGTGCTCAAGGCCATGATCGCGATGTCGCGCGCGCGCTTTCCGCGCGGCATCCGCTCGCCGCTGCTCGACGCGATCGCGCGCGCGCCGCTTTGGGAGGAAGGACTGGACTACGGCCACGGCACCGGGCACGGGGTGGGCTACTTCCTCAACGTGCACGAGGGCCCCCAGGTGCTCTCGTACCACGCGTCGCCCGAGCCGCACACGGCGATGGAACCGGGCATGATCACCTCGATCGAGCCCGGCCTGTACCGCCCCGGGCGCTGGGGCGTGCGCATCGAGAACCTCGCGATGAACCGGCCCGCGCCGTCCACCGAGTTCGGCGAGTGGCTGGAGTTCGAGACGCTCACCCTGTGTCCGATCGACACCCGTTGCATCGACCGCTCGCTGATGCGTGAGGACGAGATCGCCTGGCTGGACCGCTATCACGAGGAGGTGCGGCGACGTGTCGCGCCGCTCGTGCGAGGCGACGCGCGCGCCTGGCTGGAAGCACGCACCCGGCCGCTCTGACGCCAGGCGAAGGGCGCGGGACCGCGGGCAGGGGCCCAGGCCCTGCCGCCCGCTGCGTAAGCGGATGCGCCGACGGACCCCTGGCGTCGACAGGGTCGCGCGGTATTTCTTCACGCATCGCGTCCGGCACGTCCCGTGCGCGCCATCGCCCCCTCCGGCGCGGAACCCACTGTCCGTGGGCCCTGCGGCTGGCCGACCGTGATGCAGCTCACGATGCACGGGCCGCGCGCCGGGGCGTGCAGCAGGATGTCGGAAAATTTCGGACATCACGTCTAGAACCCCGCCACTGGGGCTGCACAGAGTCCATGACTAAAGTTCCCGACATGCCCGAGACCGACACAGGAGTGTGCGCCATGCAACCGCTCGATCACGCGACCAATCCCTTCGCGCTGATGACCGACCCGGAGGCGGTGCTGCGTGCCGTGCAGCACTCCGATCGCCTGGCGCGCCTGCAAAGCCGCGTCTACCGCCCGCTCGACCGCCTGCCGGTGACGCAGCACCTGCGCGATCTGGCCGACCCGGACGCCACGCCCACCCAGTTCGACGCGTTGCACGACTGACGCGCCGGTCCCGTGATGCCGGGCGGCGGGCCTGAGACAGGCCCACGCCCCCGGCGTCCTCCCCCGACTCCTTCGCCCCATCCGAGCGCCCCCGACAGGGGGCAGGGCAGCGCTTTGCCATGATGAACACGACCCTCTCCCGTCCCGCGCACGATCCGGCCGCCATCGAAGCGGCGGTGGAGCGTTACCTGCCCCGCGTCCGCCGGCTGGCGCAGAAGCTCCACGCGCGCGTGCCGGCGAGCGTCGAACTCGACGATCTGGTGCAGGCCGGCCTGATCGGCCTGGCCGAGGCCGCGGCGCGCAGCCAGACCTGCGAGGGACCGCAGTTCGAGGCCTTTGCGACGCAACGGGTGCGCGGCGCGATGATCGACGAGCTGCGCGCGGGCGACTGGGCCAGCCGCGACGTGCGGCGACAGCAGCGCGAGGCCACGCAGGCGATCCATCGCCTGGAGCACCGCCTCGGTCGCAGCCCGCGCGACTCGGAAGTGGCGGCCGAACTGGGCGTGGAGCTGGACGACTACCGCGCGCTGGAGACCGAGGTGTACTTCGGCCAGACGACCTCGTTCACGGACCTAGAGGGCGAGGACGACGAAGGCGACACGGTGCTGGACCGCTGCCCGGGCGACGAGGGGGCGGACCCGCTGCGCCAGCTGAGCGAACAACGCCGGCGCGAGGCGCTGGTCGAGGCCATCGGCGACCTGCCCGAGCGAGAGCGCAGCGCGCTGGCGCTGTACTACGAGCACGGCCTCAGTCTCAAGGAAGTCGGCGTGATCCTCGGGGTGACCGACTCCCGGGTCTCGCACCTGCACGCGCAGGCGTTCCGCCGTCTGCGGCTCAAGCTGCAGGGGTGGTGAGCCCCGCCGGCGGCTCCTTGGCGGCGTCGCCCGCTTCCGTGCCGATTTCGCCCCTCGTCGGCGGAGCCAGCTGCTCGAGCAGCGTGGCCATGGCCTCGGGCGGCATCGGCCGCGCCAGCAGGTAGCCCTGCAGCAGGTCGCATCCGAGCGACAGCAGCTTTTCCCGTTCCGCTCCCGTCTCGACCCCCTCCGCGACCACGCGCATGTGCAGCGCGTGGGCGACGTCGATGATCGAGCGCACCAGCAGGGCGGCCACCCGCGAGGTGCAGATGTCGCGCACGAAGGACTTGTCGATCTTGAGCTTGCGGCAGCGCAGACGGCGCAGATAGCTCAGCGAGCTGTAGCCCGTGCCGAAATCGTCGATCGCCAGCGCGTACCCGCGCTCGCGCAGCGCCTCCAGGATCGAATCCCGCCCGCCGGTGTCCTCGAACACCGCGGTCTCGGTGAGCTCGAATTCCACCCGTTGCGGCACGAGGCCCAGCTCGTCCAGCGCGGCCAGGAAGCGCCGGCGGTGCGACTCGCGGCGGAACTGGGCAGAGGCCAGGTTCAGGGCGACGGGCGGCGGCTGCAGCCCGGCTGCCTCCCACGCCTCGATGTCGCGCGCCACACGCCGCAACCCCGCCAGCCCGAGCTCGACGATGAGGCCGCTGCTCTCGGCCAGTGGGATGAATTCGGCCGGCGACACCATGCCACGCTGGGGATGTGCCCAGCGCATCAGCGCCTCGGTGCCCGCCAACCGGCCGCGGCCGTCGAACACCGGCTGGTAGTGCAGCAGGAACTGCCCGGACTCGATGCCCGAGCGCAGGTCCGCCTCCAGGGCCGCCCGGCGGCGTATCTCGGCGCCCAGTTCGGCCGAGAAGAAGCGGAATGCATCCTTGCCCTCGCGCTTGGCCTGGTACATCGCCGCGTCCGCGCATTGCATCGCGTCGCCGGCGTTGCGAGCATCGTGCGGCACTAGCGCGACGCCCACCGACACGCTCACGCGCAAGTGCTCGCCCTCGAATTCGATCCGCCTGGGCACCTGCTGGGTGATGTCGCGCGCCACCCGGGCCGCGGCCTCCGAGGCGTCGCCGTCCGACTCGACCAGCACGGCGAACTCGTCGCCGCCGAGCCGCGCGACGATGTCGCCCGGCCGCAGCAGCGCGCGCAGCCGGCGTGCCACCTCGCACAGCACGCGGTCGCCGCCGGTGTGGCCGCTCGTGTCGTTGATCTGCTTGAAGTTGTCGATGTCGACGAACATCAGGCCGTACTGCGCCTGCCCGGCCTTGGCGCGCACGACGGCCGTCTCCAGCGCCTCCTGGAACGACGTGCGGTTCGGCAGCCCCGTCAGCGCATCGTGCAGCGCCAGGTAGCGGGTGCGCTCCTGCGCGGCGCGCACCCGCTCACGCAGCCGGCGTGAGGCGACGAACGACAGGCCCAGTGCGATCGCGCTGATGCCCAATCCGCCGGCCAGGAACTTCGCCGTGTCCAGCCCGATCGTCTCGCGCTCGGCGTGAACCACCAGCGTACCGATGTCGCGGCCGGCCACCGAGACGGGGGCTTGCACCGTCTCGATCCCGGCCCAGCGGGACAGGAGCCCGCGGGGGCGGGCCGGTCGCTCGTAGTACGAGAAGCCGCTGCCGTCCGCGCGCAGCAGTTGCGCCCCCATCACCGCCGGCGAGGCCCCCAGCGCGCTGAGCACCTCCTGCGCGTCGGCGGGTGCGTCGAACAGCAACGCGGCACCCGTGTTCTGGGCGACGATGCGTGCCTGCGTCTGCAGCTCGTGCCGGAAGCGCTGGTCGAGCGCCACGTACTGCAGCCCCGCCAGCACGACGATGGAGCCGAGCATCGCGACGCAGGCCAGCAGCGTCTCGCGGTACGGCATGAACAACCCGAGCCACTTCTTCATCGCCGCTCCGTCACTCGTCCTTCACGTAGCGGGCCAGCCGCAACAGCTTGGCGCTCATGTCCAGCCTGGCGCGCCGCAACGCGCCCAGGCCCACGTCGAACCCGGGCCGACCACCCTCCATGTGCAGGTTGACCATCGCGCCGCGCTCGATCATGCCGAAGTGGTCGGCCACGACCAGCATGCCGTGGCCGGCCGGCAGGGGTGGCAGGTCCGTGCTCGCATACACCGCGTGGCAGCCGGGGTCGGGCACCGCCGCGGCGATCCGCCGCACGTTCAATCGCCGCCCGCCCAGCGCCTGCCCCTGTTGGCGCAGCAGGCTGGCGCCCAGACCGTCGTCCTGCAAGAGGCACAGCTCCACGGCTTGCCGAGGCCCGAGACGATCGGGCGGCCACTGCACGAACAGCAGCACGCGCAGCAGCACCTGGGCCTTCAGCTCGGCCGCTTCCGTCGGTGTCTGCGCCCGCACCGGTACCGCCATGAAGGCGACGGTGGCGAGCAGCAGGCCCAGCCAGGAAGGGATCGGGGTCCACATGCGCCGCCTCAGAACCGGGCCGACCAGCTGAGTTCGATCGAACGCCGTGGCTGCCGTACGCGGCTGCCCTCGATCCACGGCGGCGAGGGGTCGTCGTGGCGCACGTCTCCGATGTTGCGCACACGCAGCATGAGGCTGTGCTCGGGCACAGGCGAATACTGGACGGTGAGGTGGGCGAGCGTGCGCGCCGGCACCCTCTGGCCCTCCCGATCCAGGCGCGCCCCCGTCGCCACCGCCTCCAGGCCGCCTTGCCATCCTGGTCCCAGGGGCGCCAGGGCGCCGCCCTTGAGCAGCCAGCGTGGCGAGTTGCTCAGCCACAGCCCCTGGGAGCGGGCGTCTTGCACCGCCACGCTGGAGCGCAGCCTCAGCCCGCGGGACGTGGCGTGTTCCCAGTAGAGGGCCAGCCCGTCGACACGGGCCTTGCCCAGGTTGCGGTACTGCGGCAGCGCGCCGGCGTCCCCGGCATCCATCTCGATCAGATCGCGCAGCTCGTACCGGTAGGCCGTCACGGTGAGTTGGGTGCGCTCGCCCATGGCCTGCTCCAGCGCGAGTTCCACCGTGCGCAGGTGCTCGGCCCGAAGGCCGGGGTTCTGTCGTTGCGACACGCCATCGGCGTAGTAGCGCTCGCCGAGGTTGGGCGCCCGGAAGGCGCGCCCGAGCATGAGCTTGAGCGCCCGCTCCTGACTGGGTCGGAAGACCACGGCCGCGCGCGGCGACCACTCCGTCTTCATGCCTTGCACCACGTCGCCGCGCAGTCCGCCCGTCAGCAGCCACCGCTCGGACAGCCGGTACTCGTCCTGCACGAACAGCGCGTAGGAGTGCGTCCGTCGCTCATCGTCCACGTGGACGGAAGGCGGGTCGACGTCGAAGTTGCGCTGGTGGGCGTCCAGCGTCTGGCGGGTCTCCGCGCCCAGGACGAGGGTGTGGTTGACCCAGCCGCGCCACGTCGCCCGCACGTCCGCGTCCAGCCAGTTCGCGGTGACCGCATCGCGGTTGATCAGGGTGCCGGGATCGCCCTCGTACACGTAGCGGCCGTAAAAGCCGTAACGGCCCAGCGTCACGCGGGCCTGCGGGTGCCAGGGGCCGCGCACGCCGCCGTCCCAGGCGAGGCTGGCCATCGCATGTCGGTCCGTGACGTAGGTGCCCGGCTGTCCGAAGACCGTCTCGTACGGGGCGTTCGGCATGTCCTTCACGCGCTCGTGCGCGATGAGGCTCAGGCGCCAGGCGCCGGTGCGGTACTTGAGCAGGACGCCGTTCCTGCGTGTGCCGTCCAGCCCCGCCGCACGCCCGCCCGGGTTGTCCGCCCCGGCGTGCTCGGGCAGGAAGAGCGTCTCGCCGTCCTGCCGCATCGTCACCAGCCCGAGGAACAGGTCCGCGCCGTCCTCCAGCGTCCGCCCCAGGCTCACCGCCGCCCGGCGCAAGCCGAAGGACCCCACGCTGAGCTTGGTGCGCAGCCCCGGCTCGTCACTGCCGTCCACGGTGACGACTTGCGCCGTGCCCAGCAGGGCGTTGCCGCCGTAGACCGACGACGCGGGGCCGGGGACGAACTCCACCCGCTTGATCCAGTCCGCCACCATCGGGAACTCGTCGCCGGGCATGCCCTGGTCGAAGATCGGGTCGTTGACCCGTTGCCCGTCGATCAGCATCAGCGTGCGGGTGTTGTAGTCGCCCGGCCGGTTGAAGCCGCGCATGCCGAAGGAGGTATAGGTGCGATCGGAGCTGAAGTAGGCGCTGGGAACGGCTTCCAGCGCCTGTGCCAGCGTGGTGTGCCCGTGTCCGAGGATCTGTTCGCGCGGGATGACCCACACCACGGCCGGCGCGTCCAAGCTGGTTTGCGTGTAGCGCGAAGCCGAGTGGACCTGACGGGTGACGAGCTCGCCCAGTTGCGAGAGCGCCTGGTCCTCGTCGTCAGCTTCGTTCGCGATGCTCGTGCCGACCGGCAGGGCGACGGCCAAGGCCACGAGGCAGGGGCGCAGCAGTCCTGCGCCCCAGGGGCCGGTGAACGAGGAATACATGGAAGGGGGTCACGGATGTCGTCTCCCCCAGCCTATCGGCCGCCCGCGCGCTGTCTTGAACCCGCATCAACCCCAGGGCGCCCGGGGGCGTGACTTCTGCACGGGCCGCCGCGGCCCGGCCACCGGCAGCGGCCGTCAGCCGCGTCCCGGGAAGAGGCGTTGCGCCAGTTCGTGCCTGGACATGCCGCTCAGGTCCTTGTCCTCTTCATGGACCACGGCAGACTGCACCGGAGGCGGCAACAGCGGGCGCAGCCGGCCGAGGAACTTGGGCGCGGCGATCAGGTGCAGCGCCGCGTACCGGCCCCGGCCACGCGCGTCGGCCAGCCAGTCGGCCACGCGCCGCGCGAAGAGTTCGCCTTCCTTCTCGAGCGGGTCCGTGCGCGGCGGCGCGGTGTGCCCCATCATCTGCTCGCCTTTGCCATAGAAGCGGCCTTGCGCGTCGCGGCGCAGGTCGGCCTCGTCGGCATGGGCGCTCGGCCAGGTCAGCGTCTCGACCTCGGCCAGTTCCGTGCGGGGGCTGCCGTCGGGCTTGGGAGACTGCGTCACCTCGTAGACGTTCGCTCGGCCCTCGTCGGCCACCACCACCCAGGTCTTGTCCATCGTCGATGCTCCTTCTCGTCGGACGGGGCCGGGGGCCCCTGTGCCCTCGAAGGCGGCAAAGACGATGCCCGAAGGCCCGCACCAGGTCGATCAGCAGCCGGCCGCGCCTTGCCGGGCCTCGCGTTCGAAGGGGTTGTCGCGGTAGGGGTGGCCGCCGCGCACCCATACCCAGGCGCTGGCCAGCAGGTACAGCGGCACGAGGAACGGTCCGTAGCGTTCGTACTGCCGCACGTGCACGCGTTCGTGCCCGCGCACCCGGGCAAGCGCCACCGGATCGACCCCCAGCACGACGTGCCCGAGCGTGATGGCGGCAAAGGGCCACGCGCGGCGTGGAGGGCGGCGGGGGGCGACTTCCAGCGCGCCGTCGATCCACCGGGCTCGCCCACCGAGGGCGAGCAGGGCGGCAGCCAGCGCCAGCCCGGTCACGGTCCAGGGAGCAGCCCACAGCAGCGCGAAGGCCCGGGCCGCGAGGAAAGCCGCGAGCCGCCGGCGGCGGCGCGGCCGGCGGGCGATCACTCGCCCAGCATCTCCGCCAGCTCCTTGCAGGAGGGCTTGCACACCATCTCGGTCTTGCCCAGCAGCTTCTTGGACTGCAGCTGGTCAGGGGTGCGGTGTTTGCCGCACTTGAAGCACGAGCGTGTGTTCGCCTTGCTCGCGAATGGGGAGCCGACCGCCTTGGAGCGGTAGCGCAGGCCATCCTCGGCGATGCGGGTGGTGACGACTTTGGACATGAAGGAAAGGCCTCCAGGGAATCCGGAAACTTGGGGGCGAAGGCGTAATTTTCCTAGGTTTCCGATTCCGCAGCCACCAGCCCCGGCAATATCCCGCGAAAGGGGGACACCCGGCCCGGGGGCCGGAGCACCTCGATCGCTCCCTCAGGGCCGCCCGGCGCTGGCCACCGGCGCCTGGCCGGCACGCAGCCGCAAGGCCATGGATACGAGCAGACACAAAAGCGCCCAGGCCGAACCCAGCGCCCAGCCGGCCAGCACGTCGGTGGGCCAGTGGACGCCGAGGTAGACCCGGCTGAAGCCGACGAGGCCGGTCAGCAGCAGGGCAACGGCCAGGATGTAGGCGGCCATGCGCCGGCTGGGCTGCAAGCCCGCGAGCAGCACACCGAGCGTGAGGTAGACCACCGCCGACATCGTCGCGTGCCCGCTCGGAAAGCTCAGCGTGAGCACCTGGGTGCCATGCGGCACCAGGTCGGGACGAGGCCGCTCGATCCACAGCTTCAGCAGCTGGCTCGCCACCAGGCCGCCGCTGATCGAGGCGGTCACCAGGAGGGCCGAACCCCACTTGCCGGCCAGCAGCAGGTAGCCGACCGCCGCCAGCGCGAAGAGCGCCAACACCGCGGTGCTGCCCAGCGCGGTGATGTCCCGCATCATCACCTCGACCCACCAGGGACCGAGGGGATCGGACGGATCCCGCGGGTCGCGCAGTGCCAGCAGCAGCGCGCGGTCCAGCGCGAGCGTGTCGCCCTCGATCACGTCACCAGCCACCTCGACGAACACCCACCCGGCCAGCGAGACGCCGGCCAGCAGGACCAGCGGCAGCGCGAAACCGCGCTCGCCCAGCACGGCCCACCAATGCGAGATGCGGCGCAGGCCCCCCTGGCCCGCGCCCGCCCGTTCAGGAACCATGCCGGTGCTCCCTGCGCGACCCGCCGCGCATCAGTAGAGAATGCGGCAGCGGATGGTGCCGTCCACCGCGCACAGCTCCGACAGCGCGATCTGGCTGGCCGCCGCGTCGACATCCACCACCACGTAGCCGACATCCTCGCGGGTCTGCAGGTACTGCGCCGCGATGTTGATGCCCGCGGCCGACAGGCGCTCGTTGACATGCGCCATCACGCCGGGCACGTTGTGGTGGATGTGCAGCAGACGGCACTTGCCGGTGTGCTCCGGCAGCGAGACCTCCGGAAAGTTCACCGCGGTCACCGTCGAGCCGTTGTTGCTGTAGCGGATCAACTTGGTCGCCACCTCGCGGCCGATGTTCTCCTGCGCCTCGGAAGTCGAACCGCCGATGTGCGGCGTGAGGATCACGTTCTCGAAACGCGTGAGCGGCGACTCGAAGCGGCTGTCGTTGCCCTGCGGCTCGACGGGGAAGACGTCGATCGCCGCGCCCAGCAGGTGCTTGCCTTCCAGCGCGTCGACCAGCGCGTCGATGTCGACCACGGTGCCACGCGAGGCGTTGATCAGGTGGCTGCCCGGCTTCATCTGCGCGAGCTGCTCGGCGCCGATCATGTTGCGCGTGGCCGGCGTCTCCGGCACGTGCAGGCTCACCACGTCCGCCTGGCCGAGCAGATCCGCCAGGGTCGGCACCTGACGCGCGTTGCCCAGCGGCAGCTTGGCCTCGATGTCGTAGAAGATCACCCGCATGCCCAACTGCTCGGCCAGCACGCCGATCTGCGTGCCGATGTGGCCGTAGCCCACGATGCCCAGCGTCTTGCCGCGCACCTCGTAGGAATTGGCCGCGCTCTTGACCCAGCCGCCGCGGTGCAGGATGGCGTTCTTCTCCGGGATGCCGCGCATCAGCATGATGATCTCGGCCAGCACCAGCTCCGCGACGCTGCGCGTGTTCGAGAACGGCGCGTTGAAGACCGGGATGCCCCGGCGCGCCGCCGCCTTCAGGTCGATCTGGTTCGTGCCGATGCAGAAGGCGCCGATCGCGGTGAGCTTGGGCGCGGCGGCGAGCACTTCCTCGGTCAGCTGGGTGCGCGAGCGGATGCCCAGAAAGTGCGCGTCGGCGATCGCCTCGACGAGCGCTTCGCCCGCCAGGGCCTTGGGATGCGTCTCGACGCGGGTGTAGCCGTCGCGCTCCAGCACCTCGATCGCGGAGGGATGGATGCCTTCGAGCAACACGAACTTGAGCTTGTCTTTCTGCACCGACAATCGGGTGGTCATCTGTCGCTCCAGGTGTGGCCTGGGTGATGGAGAAGCTTGCAGTGTGCCCGGGACCGGGAGTCCCTGCGGACAGCGGCCCCAAATCGCGCGGCGTGCCGCGGCGTCCCGGCCGTGCGAGTCGACAGGCATGGCCTGTGCCTGACCCGCCGCGCGCCCGGCGGCGCGACGGACGCGCGCCGGGCTCTGGCGGGCCTCTCGGCTTGGGGGACCCACCGAAA
>DATMBN010000084.1:0-7689 GCA_035559275.1 Burkholderiaceae bacterium | reverse complement strand
AAGAAAAAGGGCTCGGCATCTCTGCCAAGCCCTTCGGGGATATGGTGGCGCTTCAGGGACTCGAACCCCGGACCTGCGGATTATGATTCCGTCGCTCTAACCGACTGAGCTAAAGCGCCAAAGACCGCCATTATAGCGTGTATCCACGGCGCCTTGGCAAGGCCTTCCCGCACCGGCGCGACCGCCTCTCAGGCGAGGGACGCGATGCCCCGGGCTCGTAGGCGTCGTTCGGCATCGAATGCAGGTTGAGGTGCCACAGCCGCCCGCGGTGCCGCAGCGCGGCGTCCACGGCCTTGGCCAGTGCCTCGTGATACGGCTTCCAGCAGCGTTCGATGCGGCGGCGCACCTCGTCGGCCGTGAGCTTGCGATCGTAGATCGGGATGCCGGCGTCGATCTGCCGCCACACGAGTCTCGAACTCCACGCCTTCGCGGCGGTCGCCCGCACCGGCAGTTTCACGCGCGCCGCTGAAGCGCTGTGCGACACGCGAGGAGCGGTCAGCCGGGCGATCGCGCCTGGAAGCGGACCTGGGCGCGCGCGCTGGTGCAGCGGCAGGGGCGCGGGCAGCGTGCTGACCCAGGCGGGCCGCGGCTACTATGAGGTCATCGCGCCAGCTTTCGCGCAGCTCGTGTCATCGCCGGGCTGGGCCTGGCCGTGGTGCAACGCTGCCTCGTCGAGGACGATCTGCGCGAAGGGCGCTCGCGCTCGACCGGCCGGTGCGCGTCGAGCGCGGCTACCAACTGTGGTACCGCACGCAGGCCCGCGAGACCGCCGCACTGCAGGCGTGGCGGTCATGGCTGCTGGAGCAGGCAGGCGGGTACATGAGCCAAGCGCGCATCGAAAGCTGAAATCGTTCGTTGGCGCACGCTCGCCGCGGCCCTATCGTCACCTCCATCGCGCTTCGTCGCGCATGACAGGACACAGGAAAGGGCCGCATGAACATTGTCGGTATCTCGGGCAGCCCCTCGGCGCAGTCCCGCTCGGCGTCGCTGCTGGAGCTGGCCCTTGCGGGACTGGAGGGCCCCGATGTTCGCCAGCACACGATCCGGGTGCGTGACCTGCCCGCAGCGTCGCTCGTGCAGGCCCGCGTCGCCGATCCGCGCCTGCGCGAGGCGCTCGACGCGGTCGCCGCGGCGGACCTGCTCGTAGTCGCGACACCCATCTACAAGGCTGCGTACAGCGGCACCTTGAAAGTCTTTCTCGACCTGTTGCCGCAAGATGGCCTGCGCGGCAAGACCGTACTGCCGCTGGGCACGGCAGGCGCGGTGGCGCATCTGCTGGCGCTGGACTACGCGCTCAAGCCGGTGCTTTCGGCGCTCGGCGCGCGCGACATCCTCGACGGCGTGTTCGCCACCGATGCCCAGCTGGTGCCGCACGAGGGACGGCACGTGCCGGACGATGCGCTGCTCGTGCGCCTGGAGCGCTCGCTCGACGCCTGGCGCGGTCGCTCGCGCGTGCACACCCCGTCGACCGCCTGGCGCTCGGCCGGCAGCGGGCTGCTGACCGTGGCCGACCGATGTCGTTGACCCGCCCTTGCTGACGCTCATCTGACGTCTCCTCGCGCCCCATGGCGCTTTCCGGCACCTGGGCGAGACCCGCTCTGGCGCAGGTGCCTTCTTCTTTCTCTTTTCGTACAAGGCTTGCACATGTTCGAGGGACAACGCATCGACCGCGGTCGCCGCCGCTGGACGCACGCGGCGCTCGCCGCATTGGGGGCTGTCTCGAGCCCGTGGGCCTGGGGCCAGGGGCGCGAGGCGGACCTGCTGCGCATCGGCTACCAGAAGTACGGCACGCTCACGCTGCTCAAGGCGCGCGGGACGCTCGAGCCGCGGCTCGCCGCGCTGGGCGTGCAGGTCAAGTGGACCGAGTTCCCTGCGGGGCCTCAGTTGCTGGAGGGTCTGAACGTCGGCTCCATCGACTTTGGCACCGTGGGCGAGGCCCCGCCGATCTTCGCGCAGGCCGCGGGGGCCGACTTCGTGTACGTGGCGCACCAGCCGCCGGCACCCGCCTCGGAGGCCATCCTCGTGCCCAAAGGCTCGCCGCTTTCGAAGGTGAGCGATCTCAAGGGCAAGCGCGTGGTGCTCAACAAGGGCTCGAACGTGCACTACCTGCTGGTGCGCGCGCTGGAGCGCGCGGGCGTGCGATACCGCGACGTGCAGACCGTGTTCCTTCCGCCAGCCGATGCGCGCGCCGCCTTCGAGCGCGGTGCGGTGGATGCCTGGATCATCTGGGATCCCTTTCTCGCCGCGGCCGAGCATCAGCTGGGTGCGCGTGTGCTCGCCGACGGCGCGGGACTGGTCGCCAACCACCAGTTCTATCTCGCCTCGCGTCGCTATGCCGAGCAGCGGCCGCAGGTGATCCAGGCCATCGTGGACGAACTGGCCAAGCTCGACGCATGGGCCGAGAGCCGCCCGCGGGAAGTGGCCGAGATCCTGGCGCCGCAGATCGGTCTGGACGTGCAGGTGACCCAGGTGGCAGCATCGCGCTTTGCGTATGGCATTCGCACGGTCTCACCGGCCGTTGCGGCCGAGCAGCAGAAGATCGCCGACGTTTTCCATCAGCTGGGGCTCATCCCCAAGCCAATCCGCGTGGCCGACGCGCTGCCGCGGGTGCAGACGACCGTGTCGGCGCGGTGAAGGAGGCGGTCATGACGCATGCGGTCTTCCCGTCCGACCCCCGCCGGCGGTTTCTCCTGCAATCGGCCTGCTTCCTCGGACTGGCCGGTCCTGCGAGGGTGCGCGGATACAGCGGGCCGGCCCAGCTGCGCATCGGTTTCCAGAAGAGCGCCGTCAACCTCGTGGTGCTCAAGCAGCGGGGCGAACTGGAGCGCCGGTTTCCGCAGGCGCGCGTGCAGTGGATCGAGTTTCCCGCCGGCCCGCAACTGTTGGAGGCCTTGGCCGTCGGTAGCCTGGAGTTCGGGCTGACGGGCGACACGCCGCCGGTCTTCGCCCAGGCTGCCGGCAAGGACCTGGTCTACGTCGGTGCGGAGCCGCCCAAGCCGGAGAGCTCAGCCATCCTGGTTCCCCCGGACTCGCCACTGCGCGCGCTGGCGGACCTGAAGGGCCGGCGCATCGCATTCCAAAAGGGATCGAGCTCGCACTATCTCGTCGTGCGCGCGTTGCGCCAGGCGGGGCTGGCATGGAAGGACATCCAGCCGGCTTACCTGACGCCTGCGGAGGCACGAGCGGCCTTCGAGCGCGGCAGCCTCGACGCGTGGGCCATCTGGGACCCGTACTACGCGGCGACCGAGATCGACCTGCGGCCTCGCGTGCTCGCCACTGGCCGGTCGCTGTCGGGCAACAACTCGTTCTACCTCGCGTCGCGGGCCTTGGTGGAGCGTCACCCAGAGGCGGTGGCGGCCTTGCTCGACGCACTCGTGTGGGCCGCCGACCACGTACAGGCACATCGCACGGAGTCGGCCCAGCTGGTGGCCGAGTTCAGCGGCCTTTCGCTCGCGACGGTGCTGCGCTTCATCGCGCGCCGTCCGTACTCGCCCGCTCGCCCGCTGGACCCTGCCGTCGTGGAAGAACAGCAGCGCGTGGCCGACACGCTACACGAGCAAGGTCTCATACCGAGGCGCATCCGCGTGGCCGATGCCGTCTGGCATCCCGGGCGGGCGGCGCTCGTGTCACGTTCCCGTTGATCTGAATCAGGAGTCCCATGAAACTGCTTTGGTTCATTCCCACCCACGGCGACTCGCGCTACCTGGGCACCAGCAGGGGCGCGCGTGCCGCCACCTTCGACTACTTCAAGCAGGTGGCCATCGCTGCCGACTGCCTGGGCTACGAGGGGGTGCTGCTGCCCACGGGCCGGTCCTGCGAGGACTCCTGGATCCTCGCGTCCAGCTTGATCGACGCGACCCGCCAGCTCAAGTTCCTGGTCGCGCTGCGCCCGGGCCTGATGCAGCCGGCGCAGACGGCACGCATGGCCGCCACGCTGGACCGCTTGTCCGGCGGCCGGCTGCTCGTCAATCTGGTGACGGGCGGCGATCCCGAAGAGCTCGAGGGCGACGGCCTCTTTCTCTCGCACGCCGAGCGCTACGAGCTTTCCGATGAGTTCCTGACCATTTGGCGCGAGGTGCTCGCCCGCAGCCACGAGGGCGAGTCGTTCGACCACGAAGGCCGCCACCTGCGCGTCAAGGGGGCCAAGGCCTTGTACCCGCCGGTGCAGCGCCCCTATCCGCCGCTTTTCTTCGGCGGCTCCTCGGAGGAGGCGCACGATCTCGCCGCGCGGCAGCTGGACACGTACCTGACCTGGGGAGAGCCGCCAGCGGCCGTGGCCGAGAAGGTCGCTGACGTGCGGGCCCGCGCGGCGCGGCACGGCCGCACGCTCAAGTTCGGCATCCGCCTGCACGTGATCGTGCGCGAGACGGAGGAGGAGGCCTGGAAGGCCGCGCAGGAACTGATCTCGCACCTGGACGAGCGCACCGTCGCCGCCGCGCAGGAGAAGTTCGCGCGCATGGATTCGGTCGGCCAGCGCCGCATGGCCCAGTTGCATGGCGGGCGCTACGACCCAAGGGACATACGCAAGGGGTTGGAGATCTCGCCCAATTTGTGGGCGGGGGTGGGGCTGGTGCGAGGCGGGGCGGGCACGGCCCTCGTCGGCAGTGCTCAGCAGGTCGCCGCGCGTCTGAAGGAGTATGCCGACCTGGGGCTGGAGTACTTCGTCCTCTCCGGCTATCCGCATCTGGAGGAGGCGCACCGCGTGGCGGAACTGCTGTTCCCGTTGCTGCCGCTGGAGCGCAGGCACCCGCCGGCGGGGCGTACGTTGACCGGGCCGTTCGGCGAGATCGTGGCCAACAGCTACGTACCGCCGGGGCAATCGCCTGCCGCGGCGCAGGCAAGCGCGAGCTGAAGGGGCGGCGATGACGAAGGTCCACAGCGTCGACCATGTCCAGCTTCCGATCCCCATCGGCGGGTCGCCCGCGGCGCGCGCCTTCTACGGCGGCCGCCTGGGCCTACGCGAAGTGCGCGATCCCTTGCTCGACCGGCCCGGCGTGCTGCGCTACTCGCTGGGCTGGCAGCGGCTGGACCTGAGCGAGGGCCGCTACGTGGGCAGCGCGCCGCAGGCCCATTTGGCACTGCGTGTGCGCGACGTGCCTCGCATCGCGCGGGCTTTGGAAGCGGCAGGCCACCCGGTCGACTACTCGGCGTTCACGGAAGGACGCGTCTACGTGGAGGATCCGTTCGGCAACCGGCTGGAGCTGATCGAGCCGCCCGAAGGTTCATTCGATGCCAGGAGCACACACCATGTCCGCGAACTCCACCTCTCGATCTGAGCGGCGCGCCGCGCACGTGTTGCATGCGTCCTCGTGGCCGGAGCGTCTGGCGCCCTGGGCCCTGCCGGTGACCGTGCTCCTCTTGTGGGAGGTCTCGGCGCGCACCGGCTGGCTGTCCAGCCGTGTGTTGCCCGAGCCGCTCGCCGTTTTCAGCGCCTTCTGGTCGCTCGCTTCGTCCGGAGATCTGTCGCACCACGTGGCGGTCAGCGCGCGCCGGGCGGGACTAGGCCTGCTCATCGGCGGAGGGCTGGGCCTGGTGCTGGGCGTGCTCACAGGCACCTTCCGCGCCGCCGAGACGCTGCTCGACTCGACCTTCCAAATGGTGCGCAACATCCCGGCGCTGGCGCTCATCCCGCTGGTGATCCTGTGGTTCGGCATCGACGAGTCGGCCAAGCTGTTCCTGGTGGCGGTCGGGGTGTTCTTCCCGATCTACCTCAACACCTTCCACGGCATCCGGTCGGTGGACAAGGGGCTGATCGAGATGGCGCGCAGCTACGGCCTGACGGGCTGGTCGCTGTACCGGCAGGTGATCCTGCCCGGCGCGCTGCCTTCCATCCTGGTGGGCCTGCGTTTCTCTCTTGGCCTGACGTGGGTGCTGCTGATCGTGGCCGAGACCATCTCCGCGCAGGAGGGCATCGGCTACATGACGATGAACGCACGCGAGTTCCTGCAAACCGACGTCGTGGTCGTGGGCATCCTCCTCTACGCCCTGCTGGGCAAGGGGGCCGACCTGCTGGCCAAGGCGCTGGAACGTTGGTGGCTGCGCTGGCACCCCGGCTACCAGGCGGGCGCGAAGGCCTGAACCCGAGGAGACGCCATGTTCCTGACTGAAATGGACATTCCCCTGCACGCCCCGGCGGCTCGCCGCCAAGCCCTGGCCACCCCCCCGGACCGCCAAAGCGCACGGGGACTGGGGATCGAGCTGGACGGCGTGGGCAAGGCCTACGGTGGTCGCCCCGTGCTTCAGCAGCTGGACCTGCGCATCGCGCCGGGCGAATTCGTCGCCATCGTCGGCCGCAGCGGTTGCGGCAAGAGCACGCTGCTGCGGCTGGTGGCGGGACTCGAGCAGACCGGGGCGGGACGCATCCTGCTCGACGCTGCCTCTGAGGGTCATCGCGACGAGGTGCGCATCATGTTCCAGGATGCACGCCTGTTGCCCTGGAAGCGCGTGATCGACAACATCGCGTTGGGGCTGGAGGGGGGCGAGGGACGCCGGCGCGCGCTGGAAGCGTTGGAGCAGGTCGGCCTGGCCGACCGGGCGCACGAGTGGCCGGCCGTGTTGTCCGGAGGCCAGAAGCAGCGCGTGGCCCTGGCGCGCGCCCTCGTGCACCGGCCACGGCTCCTGCTGCTCGACGAGCCGCTGGGGGCGCTGGACGCGCTCACCCGCATCGAGATGCAATCGCTCATCGAGCGGTTATGGCGCGAACACCGGTTCACCGCCTTGCTCGTCACGCACGACGTGTCCGAGGCGGTCGCGCTGGCTGACCGCGTGCTCCTCATCGAAGACGGCGCCGTCGCCCTCGATCGCCGGCTGGACCTGGAAAGACCGCGGTCGCGAGGCGCGCCGGCCTTTGCGCAGGCCGAGGACGACATCCTGCGGCGCGTGCTGCGCCGCCCCACCACCGAACACATCGCCCCTGCGGAGGCCCCAGATCCCGCCCCCGCCACGGCGTGGCGATACGCGCTTTGAATCGATCGAACCACAGCAACAGGAGTTGATCCATGAGCATCACCGCCATCAACGTGCGCAACCAGTTCCGAGGCAAGGTCAAGGAGATCATCGAGGGGCCGGTGGTCTCCGAGATCGACGTGGAGACGCCTTCGGGCCTCGTGGTCACGTCGGTCATCACGACCCGTTCGGTGCACGAGCTGGGCCTTGCCGTGGGCAAGGAAGTGATCGCGCTGGTGAAGTCGACCGAAGTGTCGCTGGCCACGCTGTGAGCCTCGGGGAAGGCTGGCTCATGAACCGACGCGACAACGGCGTGCGGGTGCTGGTGATCCCTGGCCTGCACGACAGCGGACCCGCTCACTGGCAAACTTGGCTGCAGCAACGCTGGCGGGGGGCGGTGCGCGTGCAGCAGCACGACTGGACGCGGCCCGACCTCGACGCCTGGGCAGCGCGCATCGACGAGACGCTGGCGCGTGCCGGTCCTGGCCCCTGGGTGGCCGTGGCGCACAGCTTCGGCTGTCTGGCCCTGGCGCGGCACCTCGTGCAGAACGCGGCGGCCAACCCCGTGCAAGCGGCCCTGCTGGTCGCGCCCGCCTCGCCCTCGAAGTTCGGCCTGGACGGTCTCCTGCCGTCCCGCCCGCTGCCCCTGGACTCCTGCATGGTGGCCAGTGGCTCGGATCCCTGGATGAGCCTGACCGAGGCGCGCGCGTGGGCGCAGGCATGGCGGTGCCGGTTCATCGACCT
>DATMBN010000083.1:0-94574 GCA_035559275.1 Burkholderiaceae bacterium | reverse complement strand
ACGCCGATCGCCTGCTGAACCTGGCCGAGGAGGCCCGCCAAGCGGTCAGCCGCACCCCGCCCCGGGGCGTGCTGCGCTTGGGCTCGCTCGAGGCCACCAGCGCCAGCCGGCTGCCGCAGGTCCTTGCGGCCTTCCATCGCGCGTATCCGGAGGTGCAGGTGCGCCTGACGACGGGTACCAACGACGCGCTGACCGCTGCGGTCGCGCAGCGCCGGCTGGACGCCGCCTTCGTCGCCGAACGGCCCTCATCACGCGAGTTCGAGCATCAAGCGCTGTTCGAGGAGGAACTCGTCCTGATTTCCCCGGCAGACCACCGGCCCATCAGGACGCCCGCCGACGTCGAGGGGGACTCAGTCGTGGCATTCCCCAACGGCTGCGCCTATCGACGGGTGCTGCTGCGCTGGCTGGGGGACCGAAGACTGCCCACCGTGCGGGTGATGGAGGTCGGCTCCTACCATGCCATCGTCGCGTGCGTGGCCTCCGGGGCCGGAGTGGCGGTGATGCCGGAGTCGGTGCTCGCCACGATGCCCGACCTGCCGGTGCGGCGACATGCGCTGCCGCGCGTGCATGCCCGCATCGTCACGCCGCTCATCTGGCGCACGGGCGAGCGCACCCCGGCCTTGCAGGCGTTGCAGGACCTGCTCAGACCCGTTCCCTGACCTTCCCTGAAGGACCGCGCGGCCCTTGTCCTCGGCTCAGCGCGACGCCGGGGGGCTCGCGGCGTCCGCCGGGACCTCGCCGGAGGGGGCGAGCCGTCCCTTCAATGCCTGCGCCGCCGCCAGGTGCTCGCGCAGCACCGGCAACTGCCGCTCCGCCAGCACCTTGACCTCCGGGTCCCGCGCCTCGCGCGCGGCGCGCTGGTAGAGCGCGATGGCTTCCTCGTGCGCGGCGACCCCCCATTCGTCCAGGTAGCGAGTGTCGAAACGGCTGGGGTCCAGCGTGCCGAGCATGCGGATGCGCGCCCGCTGTAGCGGGGAGGGCCCGTCAGGCAGCTCCCCGCCCTTGCGCGCGGCCAGGGCCTTAAGCTCGGCATGCGAGGCGCGATGCGCTTCGAGCACCTCGCGCGCGTAGCGCTGCACCTGCGGGTGCCGCGACTTCTTCAGCGCGACCTCGCTGGCTTGCACCTCGGCGTGGCCGTGGTGGGCCGCACTCTTGAGGAAGGACTCCTCGGGCCGCGACAGCTGCGCGAGCGCGGAGGCCGCGGCGATGCACAGCGTGACGCAGGCCGCGACGGCACGGGCGGTCAGCCGGGTGTGCTTCGTCGTCAATCGGACCTCCGGCCGCATCAGTGGAGCGTGGGCGGCGCGACCGGGGCCGAACCGTCGGCCTCCCACAAGGCCATCTCGATCTCGGCGGCGGCCTCCGGGTTCTCGATGCCGTCGCAGTCCACCCACAGCTGGGCGGCCAGCTCGATCGCATCTTCCGGCTCGAGGGCCGGGTGGCCTTCGAGGAATCGTTCGGCGCAGCGCTGGATCCATCGCAGTTTCGAGACTTGCACCTGGGTCATCTTGGTTCTCCTCCTCGGGTGGCTTGCTGCAAGTGCTCACTTGCAACGGCCGTGCCCTTGGGTTCACCGGGCGACCTCGGCGCCCATGTGAAAGCTGCCCACGCACCTGCGGCGGACCGGGTGCCGGGCACAGTGTTTGCCCTCTTTGCAGGCGATTGCTGAAAGGTGAAGGGTGCAAACAGCGGTGTCATCACCGGAACCGGAGGACCTTCCCGGGCCTGGCGCGACTCCGTATGCAGGCGCCGCGCGGGGTGGTCTTCGTGGGTCGGTACGAATTCCAGGCGGCCGCCCCCAAGGACTACCGGGAACCCGGTGGTTCCGCGCGCCCGCACCCATGCCCTGCCGCCGCCACGGTGTCCGGCCGCTCAGCGGTCGGCCGGCGCCACCCGTGTCCCTTCGTCCGCCGCTTTGGAGCCCTGCATGATCGCCGGCAAGAACGTCCTCGCCTTCGTGATGGCCGGGGGCGAAGGCTCGCGCCTTCACCCGCTGACCGCTGACCGGTGCAAGCCTTCCGTTCCCTTCAACGGCAAGCATCGCATCGTCGACTTCGTGCTCAGCAACCTGGTCAATTCCGAGATCTACTCGATCTACCTCCTCGTGCAGTACAAGTCGCAGTCGCTCATCGAGCACGTGCGGCAGTCCTGGACGATGACCCGGTTCATCCCGCACCACTTCGTGACCGTCGTGCCCCCCCAGATGATCAACGGGCAGCAATGGTTCCAGGGCACGGCCGACGCCGTCTACCAGAACCTGCACCTGATGGAGACCTTCCAGCCCGACCTGGTCGCCGTGTTCGGTGCGGACCACATTTACCGCATGGACGTGCGGCAGATGATCCAGTTCCACGTGCGCAACCAGGCGGACGTGACGGTGGCCACCCTGCCGGTGCCGGTGGCGCAAAGCTCGTCTTTCGGCATCGCCAACGTGGACGATCGTCAGCGCATCCGCGAGTTCGTGGAGAAGCCGCCGATCGCCCGGTCGATGCCCGGCAAGCCGGGGTATGCCCTGGCCTCGATGGGCAACTACATCTTCAGCGCCGAGGTGCTGCTGCGCGAGTTGCGGCGGGCGCACGAGACGGGCGAGAGCGACTTCGGCAGGCACATCCTGCCCCGCATGGTCAAGAGCCACCGGCTGATGGCCTACGACTTCCACGACAACGTGATCCCGGGCGTGCATCCGTACGAGGAGCATGGCTACTGGCGCGACGTGGGCACGATAGACGCGTACTTCGAGGCGCACTTCGACACCTTGGGCGCGCGGCCGCGCTTTCGCATGACCAACCGCTACTGGCCGATCTACGCGAGCCCCGACCAGGCCGAGTCGGCGCAGATCGAGGACGGCACCATCCACCATTCGACGATCGGGTCGGGCAGCATCATCAACGGCGGGCGGCTGGACCATGCGATGCTGCGCCGATCGGTGCACGTGGACGAGGGTGCGGCGCTGGAGCATTGCATCGTGATGGAGCGCTCGGTGATCGGCCGCGGCGCCAGGATCCGCCGTGCCATCATCGACCAGGACAACCACATCCCGCCGGGGGAGACGGTCGGCTACGACCTGGAGCGCGACCGGCAGCGGTTCCACGTCAGCGAGGGGGGCATCGTCGTAGTGCCCAAGTGCGCGTTCCCGGCGGTCACCTCCAGCGCGCGCCTGCAGGACCGCGAGCTGGCGATGGTGGGCTGACGAACGGGCGTGATGCCGAAGCGGCGTATCGGGCGTCCGTATCCGCTGGGCGCGACATGGGACGGCAAGGGGGTGAACTTCGCGGTCTACTCCAGCCTCGCCCGGGCGGTGGAAGTGTGCCTGTTCGAGGCGCCGGAGGCACCCGAATGCCGCCGCGTCGAGCTGACGCACCGCCGTTATCACGTCTGGTACGGCTACGTGCCGGGGCTCAAGCCCGGTGCGCTCTACGGCTTGCGTGTGCACGGTCCCTGGGCCCCCGAGCGCGGGCACTTGTGCAACCCCCGCAAGCTGCTGCTCGACCCGTATGCCCGCGCGCTCGTGGGCCCGCTCACATGGTCCGGCGCGCACTATGGTTTCGTTCCGGATGCCGACGAAGGCAGCACGGCCTGCAGCATCGAGGACAACGCAGGCGTGCTGCCGAAGTGCCAGGTCGTCGACGACCGCTTCGACTGGGGACACGACCGCCCGCCGCGCACGCCGTGGCGCGACACCGTCCTCTATGAGCTGCACGTCAAGGGGTACACGCAACTGCATCCCGAGGTGCCGCCCCACCTGCGCGGCACCTACCTGGGACTCGCCTGTCCGCCCGTGGTCGATCATTTGAAGCGGCTCGGCGTGACGGCCGTCGAGCTGATGCCGGTGCACGCCTTCGTCGACGACCAGCGCCTGGTGGAGATGGGGTTGCGCAACTACTGGGGCTACAACCCCATTGGCTACTTCGCTCCCGAGCCCCGCTACGCGGTCGAGGACCCCGTGCGCGAGTTCAAGCAGATGGTCAAGACGCTGCACGAGGCCGGCATCGAGGTCATCCTCGACGTCGTCTACAACCACACGGCCGAGGGCGACCACCGTGGGCCCACCTTTTCCTTCAAGGGTCTGGACAACCCGACCTACTATCGCCTGCACCCCGAGCAGTCCTCGCGCTACGCGGACGTGACAGGCTGCGGCAACACGGTCGACGCTCACCACCCCGCAGTGGTGCGCCTCATCATGGACAGCCTGCGCTACTGGGTCACGCAGATGCACGTCGACGGCTTCCGCTTCGATCTCGCCAGCGCCCTGGGGCGCCAGCGCGGGCGATTCGACCCGCATTGCGCCTTGTTCAACGCGATTGCGCAGGACCCTGTGCTCTCGCAGGTCAAGCTGATCGCCGAGCCCTGGGATCTCGGCGAAGGCGGGTACCAGGTGGGCGGCTTCCCGGCGGGCTGGGCGGAGTGGAACGGGCAGTATCGCGACACCGTGCGCGGTTTCTGGTGCGGGCAGCAGGGGCATCTGGCGGCGCTCTCCGAACGCCTGTGCGGCTCCAGCGATCTGTACCGGCACTCCGGGCGCTTGCCCACCGACAGCATCAACTTCGTCACGGCGCACGACGGCTTCACGCTGCACGACCTGGTCAGCTACAACGACAAGCACAACGAAGCCAACGGGGAGGACAACCGCGACGGCGAGAACCACAACCGCAGCTGGAACTGCGGGGCCGAAGGGCCGACCGACGACGAGGTCGTGCGCGCGCTGCGCGAGCGGCAAAAGCGCAACCTGCTTGCCACGCTGTTCCTGTCGCAGGGCACCCCGATGCTGTTGGCTGGCGACGAGCTCGGCCGCACCCAGCACGGCAACAACAACGCGTACTGCCAGGACAACGAGGTCAGCTGGGTGCGGTGGGAGCCGCTCTCCCTGCAGGAGCAACTGCTGGGCGACTTCGTGCGGCGCTTGATCGCCTTCCGCAAGTCGCAGCCGGCACTGCGCCGCACTTGCTTCTTCGAGGGCGAGGCCGACCGGCACGGACACAAGGACATCACGTGGCTGACGCCGCAGGGCGAGGAGATGCGCTCCGAGCACTGGCAGCAGCCCACCCTGGGCGCGCTGGCGGCGATGGTCTGCGGCTGGAAAGTGGGCCCCGTGCACGAGCCCGGACCCGAGGAGGACCGGACCGACGCCCAGGGCCCCGCGGCCGAGGACGGCATCCCCGGCGACTCGGTGCTGATCCTCATCAACGAGCAGCTCGACCCCGTGACATTCGTGCTGCCGCCGCTGCGCGGCAGCTCCTGGACGCCGCGCATCGACACCCGCACGCCCACGGGCGTGCCGGCCACCGAAGGCCAGCCCACGCAGGGGCAGTACGTCGTCGCCGGCCGATCGATCGCGGTCCTCACACAACCATCTTCCTGAAGAGGACGCTCATGCAACACGTCCATGACATGCCCTTCGGTGCGGCGCTGGCCGAACGAGGGGTTCATTTCCGCCTGTGGGCGCCCGGTGCCCGCGAGGTCCGTCTCGTGCTGCAACCCGGCCGCGACGAGGAGCGCGCGATCGAGGCGCGCCGCGACGATGACGGGTGGTGCCGCGTCGTCGTCGACGAGGCCGGCCCCGGCACGCTGTACCTGTGGGAGATCGATGCACGGCAGCGGGTACCGGATCCCGCGTCCCGTTTCAACCCGCTGGGGCCGCACGGGCCCAGCCAGGTGGTCGATCCGCGCAAGTTCGAATGGTCCACCGGCTGGAAAGGCCGGCCCTGGCATGAGACCGTGATCTACGAGATGCACGTGGGCACGTTCACGCCGGCGGGCACCTACGCCGCCGCCGAGGCCCAGCTGCCGGCGCTCGCCGAGTCCGGCGTCACGGCGATCGAGCTGATGCCGCTGGCTGCCTTTCCTGGGCGTTTCGGTTGGGGCTACGACGGCGTGTTGCCCTACGCACCGCACGCCGCCTACGGTTCGCCGCAGGACCTCAAGCGCTTCGTCCAGGCCTGCCATCGGCAGGGCCTCATGGTGTTCCTCGACGTCGTCTACAACCATTTCGGGCCCGACGGCAACTACCTGCACGCCTATGCGCCACAGTTCTTCAACCCGCGCCACCAGACCGCCTGGGGTCCCGCGGTGAACTTCGATGCCGAGGGCAGCGACGTCGTGCGGCAATTCTTCATCCACAACGCGCTCTATTGGCTGGAGGAGTACCGGTTCGACGGCCTGCGCTTCGACGCCGTGCACGCGATGAAGGACGACGGCTCGCCCGACATCATGGAGGCGATTTCGCAGGCGGTGCGCGAGTGCTGCGGCGACCGTCACGTGCACCTGATGCTGGAGAACGACAGCAACGACGTCGACCGGCTCGCGGCTCCCGCGACGCCCGGGCGCTTCGAGGGGCAATGGAACGGGGACTTCCATCACACCTTGCACGTGGTGCTGACCGGGGAGCGCGACGGGTACTACGCCGAGTACGACCGCCCGATGGACCAGCTGGCGCGTTGTCTCGTGGCCGGCTTCGCCCGCGAGGGCGAGCCGCACGTGGTCGAGGGGGCGGCTCCGCGGCGCGACGCCACGCGCCCGGTGACGCCGCTGTGCACCGTCAACTTCCTCCAGAACCACGACCAGATCGGCAACCGGGCGTTCGGCGAGCGCTTGCGACAGCTGGCCGACGACGCGAGCCTGCAGCTCGCTTCCGCCATCCTGCTGCTCTCGCCGGGCATTCCCATGCTCTTCATGGGCGAGGAGTTCGGTGCGACCACGCCGTTCCTGTACTTCGCCGACTGGAGCGGGGACCTGCGCGAGGCGGTGCGCGAGGGCCGCCGCAGGGAGTTCTCGCACTTCCCTCGCTATGCCGAGGCGGCCGTCCGCGGGGAACTGCCCGACCCTTGCAGCGAGGAGACCTTCCAGCGCTGCAAGCTCGACTGGGGCAGCGCCAGCGCCGTCGCGCATCGCGAGTGGCGCCGCCTGCATGCCGAACTGCTCGCGGCCCGCCATCGTCACTTGGTGCCCAGGCTGCCGCACCTGAGGAGCGAAGGGCACGAGGCGCGCCGAATGGGTGCGAGCGGACTGCAGGTGCGCTGGCATTTCGATGACGGCAGCGTGGTGGAGATGCTCGCCAACCTGGGGCCGCAGCCGCTGCCCGGCGATGCCCTCGGCGAGGCGCCGGCGCTGGAGGAGACGCAGCTGATCTACAGCGTGGGAGGGGGGGCGGCCGGGGGCCTGGGCCCATGGGCCGGGCGCTGGCACCTGGGGCGCCAGCCGCAGCGGCGGGGACTGGCGCGAGGGGCACACTGATGGAGATGCCGGCGACGTCGGCGCTCGCCCGGTTGTGCGAGCGCACCGGCTTGGCCACCCGCTACACCGATGCGCTAGGGCGCGAACGGGAGGTGCCCGAGGCCGGACTGCGCGCCCTGCTCGAGGCGCTGGGCTGGGCGGCGCAGGACGACGCCGAGGCCGAGCGCAGCCTCGCGCGAGCCGAAGCTGCCGAACGCGCGCGCTGGCTGCCGCCGGTCGTCGTGCTTCGACAGGGCGAGACGCGGGTGTTGACGCTCGGCGGCGGGCGCGGCGAGGCGCCGGTGCGGTGGCGTTTGCAGTGCGAGACCGGCTCCGTCGGCGAGGGCCGCATCGAGGACGGCGAGCTGCCGCTGCCGCCGACATTGCCGCTGGGCTACCACCGTCTCCTGCTGCTGGATCGCGAGGGCGTCGAGCTGGCCCATACCGAGCTCATCGTGTGTCCCGCCCGGTGTTACCTGCCGCCGGCGCTCGCCGAAGGCCGGCGCTGCTGGGGCCCCACGGTGCAGCTTTATGCCCTGCGCTCGGCACGTCAGTGGGGTATCGGCGACTTCACCGACCTGCGTCACCTGGTCGAGGCCATGGCCCGCCTGGGCGCGGCCTTCGTCGGGCTCAACCCGCTGCACGCGCTCTTTCCAGAGCACCCCGAGCAGGCCAGCCCCTACAGCCCGGCGAGCCGCGGCGCGCTCAACGTGCTGTACATCGACGTGGAGGCCGTGCCGGACTTCGCCGAGTGCGAAGCGGCGCAGGCCCAGTGGCGCGACGATGTCTTCCAGCAGCGCCTGCGCGCGCTCAGGGAGGCGTCCCTGGTGGACTACACCGGCGTGGCGAACGTCAAGCTGCCGGTGCTGCGGGCGCTGTATCGCTGTTTCCGCGAGCGGCACCTGGCGCGGGACACGCACCGCGCAAGGGCCTTCCGCCAGTTCCAGCGCAGCCGCGAGCCGGTGCTGCGTCCCCACGCGGTCTTCGCCGCCTTGCAGGCGCGCCTGCAGGCGCAGGACCCGGACATCTGGGGCTGGCCCGTGTGGCCCGAGCCCTATCGCGACCCCGAGGGCGAAGCCGTGCGCCGTTTCGTGCACGAGCATGCCGACGAGGTCGAATACCAGGAGTACCTGCAGTGGGTCGCCGACGAGCAGCTGCAGGCGGTGCGCGAGCGGGCCGAGTCGCTGGGCATGGCGATCGGGCTGTATCGGGACCTGGCCGTCGGGCCGAGCATCGGCGGCTCGGACACCTGGGCTGGGCAGGACCTGCATGCGCTGGACGTGCACGTCGGCGCGCCCCCGGACGTGCTGAACCCCGCGGGCCAGGATTGGGGGCTGCCGCCCTGGAAGCCGCAGGCCCTGCGCGAGCGCGCGTACAAGCCTTTCGTCCAGATGCTGCGCGCCAACATGCGCCATGCCGGAGCCCTGCGCATCGACCACGCGATGGCGCTGATGCGGTTGTTCTGGGTGCCGCCGGGACTGGGGTGCCGGTCCGGCGCCTATGTCCACTATCCGATGCGCGACCTGTTCGCGGTGCTCGCCCTGGAGAGCCAGCGGCAGCAGTGCCTGGTGATCGGCGAGGATCTGGGCACCGTGCCGCCCGAAGTGCGCGAGGCGATGCAAGAGCACGGCGTGCTCTCGTATTGTCCGCTCTACTTCGAACGCGACGGGCAAGGGCGCTTCCGCGCGCCGCAGGACTGGCCCGAGGCCGCGCTCGCGGTGATCGGCACGCACGATCTGGCCACGTTGGCCGGCTTCTGGTCGGGGCAGGACCTCAAGACGAGGCGCGAGCTCTTCCTCTACCCCGAGCCCGAGATGGCCGAGTCTCAGGCGCTGGAGCGTGCCGCCGACCGCGCCCATCTGCTGCTCGCGCTCGAGCGGGAAGGATTGTGGCCAGCAGGCGCCGCGGCGGCGCCGCCGCCCGCGGAGATGGGCCCGGAGCTGGCCTGTGCGGTGCACGAATACCTCGGGCGCACCCGGGCCTGGCTGGTGGGTGTGCAGTTGGAGGACGTGTGCCTGCAGCTCGAGCCCGTCAACGTGCCGGGTACGACCGATGAGCGGCCCAACTGGCGCCTCAAGCTGCCCCTGGCGTTGGAGGAACTGCCCGCGGAGCCGCGCCTGCATGCGATCGCCCAGGCGCTCGCCCGTGCGCGCCCCGTCGCGGCCCAACCCGCGCTGGAGGCCTGGCCCGCCCTGGAGACCGCGCGGGTTCCCCGCGCCACCTACCGCCTCCAGTTCCACGCCGGCTTCCGCTTCGCGGACGCCGAGCGCATCGCCCCCTACCTGGCCGAGCTCGGCGTCAGCCACGTCTATGCCTCGCCCTATCTCAAGGCGCGCGCGGGAAGCACGCACGGGTACGACGTGGTCGACCACAACGCGCTCAACCCCGAACTGGGCGACGAGGCCGAGTTTGACCGGCTGTGCACCACCCTCGAAGGGGTCGGGCTGGCGCAGCTCCTCGACATCGTGCCGAACCACATGGGTGTGCTCGGCTCGGACAACGCCTGGTGGCTCGATGTGCTGGAGCACGGCCCCGCCTCGCCGCATGCGCAGACCTTCGACATCGATTGGGAGTCCCCCGCCGCCGGCTCCCCGGGCAAGGTGCTCGTCCCGCTGCTCGGGGGGAGCTACGGGGAGGTGCTGGAGCGCGGCGAACTGAAGCTGGCCTTCGACGCCGAGGCGGGCAGCTTCCATGTGGCTTACTACGACCACCGCCTGCCGATCGACCCCCGGGACTATGCCGAGGTGCTGCACGCCGCGCCCATGCCGGTGCTCGCCGGCGGATCGCAGGACGTTGCCGCCCGGGTCCAGCAGCTGGCCGATGCCTTCGAGGCGCTGCCCAGCCGCGACGACGACCGGCCCGGCTGCCGCACGCGCCGCCTGCGCGACCAAGCCCTGCTCAAGCGCGAGCTCGCGCGGCTGGCGGCACAGCACCCCTGGGTTCTGACCTGGGTCGAGACCTGCGTGCGGGCCTTCGATGCCAGCAGCGGCGATGCGCGGCGCACCGACGCACTGGACGCGCTGATCCAGCGGCAGGCCTGGCGCCTGGCCTGGTGGCGCGTCGCGGGCGACGAGGTCAACTACCGGCGCTTCTTCGACATCAACACGCTGGCGGCGGTGCGGATGGAGCGCGAGCCGGTGTTCGAAGCGACGCATCGCACGCTGCTGCGCTGGCTGCAGGACGGCAAGATCCATGGGCTGCGCATCGACCATCCGGACGGACTCAGCGATCCGCCCGGCTACTTCCGGCGCCTGCAGGCACGCCATGCCGCCGCCCTGCGGGCGGCCTCGCTGGAGCCGCGCGCGCTGTACCTCGTGATCGAGAAGATCCTCGGCGAGCATGAGCACTGGCCGGGCACCTGGCCCGTGCACGGCGACACGGGCTACCGATTCGCCGCGCAGTCCACGGGCCTCTTCGTCGACTCGCGGCAGGAGGCTGCCTTCGACGCGCTGTACCGCGAATTCACCGGCCAGTCCCGCTCGGTGGACGAGCTGCTGTACGAGGCCAAGCACCACATCATGGCGACCGCGCTCGCTGCCGACCTCACGCTCCTGGCCGAGTCCGCGTGGCGGCTGGCACAGGCCGACCGCCGCACACGCGACCACACCCGCAACGGCTTGCGCACGGCGATCGCGGAGATCGCGGCGGCCTTCCCCGTCTACCGCACCTACATCGGCGAGCAGGGCGCCGGCGAAGTGGACCGCCAGCACCTGGACTGGGCGTGCGCCAAGGCCGCGCGCCGGTGCGACGCGGCCGTCGTCGAGCACCTGAGGCAACTGATGCTGCAGGCGGCCGGCGAGCCCGATGCAGCGCTGCGCGAGCGCAAGCTCGGCTTCGTGCGGCGATTCCAGCAGTTCACCGCCCCGGTCATGGCCAAGGCCATGGAGGACACGGTCTTCTATCGCTACCTGCGTCTGGTGGCGCTCAATGAGGTGGGGGCCGATCCGCGGAACTTCGGGATGTCGGTGTCGGCCTTCCATGCCGCCAACCAGCAGCGCCTGCGCTTTCTTCCGCACACTCTGCTCGGCAGCTCGACGCACGACACCAAGCGCGGCGAAGACGTGCGCATGCGCCTGGCCGTGCTGTCCGAGATGCCGCAGCGCTGGGCCGAGCGCGTGGGGCGCTGGGCCGAGTTGCAGCGCCGGCACGCCCGCGCGCTCGAGCCGGCCGCCGCACTGCCTCATCCGAACGACGAGTACCTGCTCTACCAGACGCTGGTCGGCGCCTGGCCGTTCGAGGATGGCTCTTTCGATGAACGGGCGCTGGCGGCGCTGCGCGAGCGGGTACAGGCCTACATGCTGAAGGCGGTGCGCGAAGCCAAGGAGCGCACCAGCTGGACCCACCCGGACGACACGTATGAGTCGGGCCTCGCGCACTACGTCGAGAGCCTGCTGTCCCAGCTCGAGCCCAACCCGGTGCTTGGCGAGATCCGCCAGTTCGTGCGCGAGATCGCCCCCTTCGGCGCCGCCAACAGCCTGGCCATGGTCACGCTCAAGGGCACTTGCCCCGGCGTGCCGGACATCTACCAGGGCTGCGAAGACTGGAACCTGAGCCTGGTGGACCCCGACAACCGCCGCCCGGTGGACTTCGACCGCCTGCAGCGACGCCTCGCGCAGGTGCGCGAGCTCTATGCGCTGGGCGCACCGGCGCCCGACGACTGGAGGGACCTGTGGGCGGGCCTGCACGACGGGCGGCTGAAGATGCTCGTCACCTGGCGGCTGCTGCAGTTGCGCCGCGAGCGCGAGGCGCTGTTCCGCCATGGCAGCTACCAGCCGCTGCCGGCCGAGGGGGAGCGGGCCGAGCATGTCGTGGCCTACGCCCGGGGCGCCGAGGGGCAGTGTCTGGTGACGGTCGTGGCCCGGTTGCCCTGGACCCTGACCGGGGGCGATTTCGCGCGCTGGCCGGCGGCGTGGGACGAGACCGCCCTCACGCTGCCCTCCGCCGGGCGATGGCGCGAGCTGTACACCGGCCGGGTGTGGACCGTGGGCGACGAGGGGCGGCGCCTGCGGCTGCGCGAATTGCTGGTGGCCTTGCCCGCAGCCGTGCTGATGCGCGAGGAGGCACCGGGAGCAGGGGAGGAAGGCGGATGACCGAGCGGCTGCGCATCCTGCACGTGAGTCCCGAGTGCGCGCCGTGGGTGAAGACGGGCGGCCTGGGTGATGTGACGGCCGCTTTGCCCGCCGCGCTCGCCGGACTGGGGCATGACGTCAAGCTCCTGCTGCCCGCCTACCCCGCGCTGCAGCCGCTCCTGGGCGCCGGACGCCCCCTGGCGGAATGGCCGGCCCGGGGGACGTGGCCCGCCGGACGACTGGTGCATGCAGGCTCCCATCGGGGCGTGGACCTGCTCCTCTACGACTGTCCGGCACTCTTCGACCGTCCCGGGGGGCCGTACGAGGATGCCCTGGGCGACAATGCCCGCCGCTTCGCCGCCTTCTGCCACCTGGCCGCGCGGTTGGCCGGCGGCGACTCTCCCTGGTCCGACTGGCGGCCGCAGGTGCTGCACGTGCACGACTGGCCCGCCGCGCTCGCCCCGGCCTATCTGCGCCGGCAACCGCCGCCGCACGCGGTCTCGGTGCTCACCATCCACAACCTGGCCTTCCAGGGCAACTTCCCTCTGCACCTGGCCCACGAGCTGGAACTGCCCGCCGAATGGCTGCACCCGGAGGGCATCGAGTTCTGGCACCAGGTGTCGTTCCTGAAGGCCGGTGTGCAGTTCGCCGACGCGCTCACGACCGTCAGTCCCACGTATGCGCGCGAGATCCTGGAGCCCGAGCAGGGCTGCGGGTTCGACGGGATCCTGCGGCAGCGGAAGGACCGTCTGGTGGGCATCCTCAACGGCGTGGACCGGCAGGTCTGGGATCCCTCGTCCGACCGGCACCTGCCTGCCCGCTATGACGCCTCGTCGCTGCACGGCAAGGAGCTGAACAAGCGGGCGCTGCAGGAGCGGATGGGGCTGGCGCCGGTGGCCGGCGTGCCGCTCTTCGGCCTCGTCGGCCGACTCACGCATCAAAAGGGCATCGACCTGGTCCTGGCCGTCGCTCCCTGGCTGGTGGAGCAGGGGGCCCAGCTCGTCGTACTGGGGCAGGGCGACCCGGCCCACGAGGCGGCGCTGGAGTCGCTCGCACAGCGCCGGGCGGGGCACGTGGCCGTCCATCTCGGCTTCGACGAACCCCTGGCCCACCTGATCGAGGCAGGTAGCGACGCCTTCCTGATGCCCTCCCGTTTCGAGCCGTGCGGCCTGAACCAGCTCTACAGTCTGGCCTACGGGACCGTGCCCATCGTGCGGGCGACGGGCGGCCTGGCCGACACCGTCGCGGAAGGCGAGACCGGGTTCTGCTTCACCGGTGACGAGCCGGCGGCGCTGCGGGCGGCGATCGGTCGCGCACTTGCGCTCTACCGCGAACCGGCCGGCTGGCGAGCGATGCAGCGCCGCGGCATGGCACAGGACTGCGGCTGGGCGGCCAGCGCGGCCAAGTACGCCGAACTCTACGGCCGGCTGGGCGGCTGAACGCTGCCGGCCGCCCCATCCTCTCCTTGTGCCCGCGCCGCGGGCCGGCGCGCGGGCCCCGATGCTTTTTGCAGCCTCGGACACGCGAATTTACCGGACCCCCGGGTCAGCGAAGCCGTTGTACGTTCATGAAAGAAGTGTGTCTGTGTCCCTTTCCCACGCAGACACAAGGCGCAGCGCGCGAGTAGAGCCTCACTTACAAATCCCGTGCCTGCTCAGGCATCGACCTTGCATTGAGGCGGGGCCTGGACTCCCCCGATGGAGAACTTTCACATGGACCTGAGAGAACTCGAAGTCACGGTGACCCTGGGCTTGCTGCTCATCCTGGCGCTGCTGGGCGTGCTCGCCTGGCGCGAGAACCGCCCGATGTCGTGGGCGGCATTCGGGCTGTGCGTCCTCATTCCGGAGGCGTGCAGCGAAACCCCGAGTGCGGCGGCGCTGCACACGATCATGGCGGTGACGGCGGTGCTCGTCGTGCTCCAGCTGGCGATCGACGCCGTCAAGCGTCCGGACCAGGACCCGCGGCAGGCCGCCGAGCCGCGCCGCGAGGAATTCCGCCCCCACATCCGGGACCCCTTCCATGGATGACTTCTCCCTGTCGGGCGGCCTGGGGACCAGCGGCCGCCACGTGTTCCCGCCGATCACCGAGATCCTGCTGGTCGAGGACATCCCGGCGGTGCGCCAGTGGCTGCGCACGCTGACGTCGCAGTTGTTCCCCAAGGCCTTCATCACCGAGGCCGCCACCGTGCACGACGCGCTGGCCTACGTCTCGGCGATGCGCTTCCACTTGGCGCTGGTGGACCTGGGCCTGCCCGACGGCTCCGGCACCGAGGTCATCGAGGCGCTGAACGACTCGCAGCCCCAGGCCCGCTCGGTCGTGGTGACCATCCACGACGATGACGGGCACCTCTTCCCGGCACTGCAGGCCGGGGCCTTCGGCTACGTGCTCAAGGACCAGCCGATGGAGCAGCTGGCCGAGCAGCTGCACCGCATCACGCAGGGCGAGCCCCCGCTCTCGCCTTCGGTGGCCCGGCGGGTGATCGCGCACTTCAAGCCCGGTGCCGTGCGCGCCGAGCGGGCCGGCGCGGAGGTCCTGCCCGAAGTGCGGCTGACCGAGCGCGAGCACGACGTGCTGCTGCGGGTCGCCAAGGGCTATACCCTGCCGGAGATCGCCGTCCAGCTGGGGTTGTCGCGCCATACGATCTCCGACTACGTCAAGAACATCTACCGCAAGCTCAATGTGTCCTCGCGGGCCGAGGCGGCCCTGGAGGCTCAGCGCCTCGGCCTCTTCCGGGGCGCCACGAGCGGCGCCGCCGCGCTCAGATGAACTGACGGCACACCGTCTTGCACAACGATCAGCTCAGGGAGGGCTGACACCACGGGGCCGCAGGGCCCCGTTCCACCATGCGGGCGACACGGGGACTTACACCGTGGGTACCGAGGGGGCAGAAAGTATGAAAAAGCAGCGCGAAGCCCCCCGCGCACAGACAGGAGAGTGGACATGAACGCACCCGAGACCGCCGTGCTGCTCGACGAGGCGCCCGAACTCGTGCAGCTCCTGGAAGCGCTCAACCGGCTGCGACGAGGCGACCCGGACGCAAAGCTGCCGCTGCACTGGACCGGGCTGTCGGGCAAGCTCGCCGAGGCCTTCAACGCGCTCGTGGAGCAGAACGTCGAGATGGCGCGCGAGTTCGCGCGTTTGCGCCAGGTCGTAGGCAAGGAGGGCAAGCTGCGGCAACGTGCCTCGCTGCCCGGGGCGCGCGGCTTCTGGGGCGAATCCATCGATTGTGTCAATTCGCTCATCGACGACCTCGTCTATCCGACGAGCGAGGTGGCGCGGGTCATCGGCGCGGTCGCGCAGGGGGACCTGTCCAAGAGCATGGAACTGGAGGTCGATGGGCGGCCGCTGGAAGGCGAGTTCCTGAGCACGGCCAAGACCATCAACAAGATGGTCGACCAGCTCGCCAACTTCTCCGCCGAGGTCACGCGGGTGGCCCGCGAGGTGGGCACGGAAGGCAAGCTGGGTGGACAGGCCAAGGTCAAGGGCGTGGCCGGCACGTGGAAGGACCTCACTGATTCAGTGAACTCCATGGCCGGCAACCTGACCGCGCAGGTGCGCAACATCGCGGAGGTGACCACCGCGGTGGCCAAGGGTGACCTGTCCAAGAAGATCGAGGTCGACGTCAAGGGCGAGTTCCTGACGCTCAAGAACACCATCAACACGATGGTGGATCAGCTGCGCTCCTTCGCCTCCGAGGTGACCCGCGTGGCGCGCGAGGTGGGCACCGAGGGCATCCTGGGCGGCCAGGCGCGCGTGGAAGGCGTGTCGGGCACGTGGAAGGACCTGACCGAGTCGGTGAACTCGATGGCGTCGAACCTCACGTCCCAGGTGCGCAACATCGCGGACGTGACCAAGGCGGTGGCGGCGGGGGACCTGTCGAAGAAGATCACGGTGGACGTCAAGGGCGAGATCCTGGAGCTGAAGAACACCGTGAACACGATGGTGGACCAGCTGCGGTCGTTCGCTGCGGAGGTCACGCGGGTGGCGCGGGAGGTGGGCACCGAGGGCAAGCTCGGCGGCCAGGCCGACGTGCAGGGCGTCTCGGGCACCTGGAAGGACCTGACCGACTCGGTCAACTCCATGGCAGGCAACCTCACCGCCCAGGTGCGCAACATCGCCGAGGTGACGACCGCGGTGGCGGCGGGGGACCTGTCGAAGAAGATCACGGTGGACGTCAAGGGCGAGATCCTGGAGCTGAAGAACACCATCAACACCATGGTGGACCAGCTCTCGTCCTTCGCGGCGGAGGTCACGCGCGTGGCGCGGGAGGTGGGCACCGAGGGCAAGCTCGGCGGCCAGGCCGACGTGCAGGGCGTGGCCGGCACGTGGAAGGACCTGACCGACTCGGTGAACCTGATGGCGTCGAACCTCACGGTGCAACTGCGCGACGTGTCCAAGGTCGCGACCGCCATCGCGATGGGTGACCTCACGCAGAAGATCACGGTGGACGTGAGCGGGGAGATCCTGCAGATCAAGAACGTGATCAACACGATGGTGGACCAGCTCTCGTCCTTCGCGGCCGAAGTGACCCGCGTGGCGCGGGAGGTGGGCACCGAGGGCAAGCTCGGCGGCCAGGCGCAGGTCAAGGGCGTTTCGGGCACCTGGAAGGATCTGACCGACAACGTCAACTTCATGGCGGGTAACCTGACATCCCAGGTGCGTGGCATTGCCAAGGTCGTGACAGCGGTGGCCAACGGCGACCTCAAGCAGAAGCTCACCGTGGAGGCCAAGGGCGAGATCGCGGCGCTGGCCGAGACGATCAACTCGATGACCGACACGCTCGCGACCTTCGCCGACCAGGTGACGACCGTGGCGCGCGAAGTGGGCGTCGAAGGCAAGCTCGGCGGCCAGGCCAAGGTGCCCGGCGCATCGGGCACCTGGAAGGGCCTGACCGAGAACGTGAACCAGCTCGCGGCGAATCTGACGACGCAGGTGCGCGCGATCGCCGAGGTGGCCACCGCGGTGACCCAGGGCGACCTGACGCGCTCGATCACCGTGGAGGCACAGGGCGAGGTGGCGGCACTCAAGGACACGATCAACGAGATGATCCGCAACCTGCGCGACACCACCCGCAAGAACACCGAGCAGGACTGGCTCAAGACCAACCTTGCCAAGTTCTCGCGCATGCTGCAAGGCCAGCGCGACCTGGTGCAGGTGGGCCAGATGATCCTGTCGGAGCTGGCCCCGGTGGTCGGGGCGCAGCAGGCCGAGTTCTACGTGATGAACACCGGCGGCGACGGCAGCCAGCGGCTGAAGCTTTTCGCCAGCTATGCCTCCGGAGGCCAGCAGATGCATGGCAAGGAGGTCGATCTCGGCCAGGGCCTGGTCGGCCAGTGCGCGCTGGACAAGCAGAAGATTCTGCTCACCAACGTGCCCTCGCAGGCGTTCCGTGTGGCTTCCGGGCTGTCCGAGACCGCGGCGATGGACGTGCTGGTGCTGCCCATCGTCTTCGAAGGCCAGGTGCGGGGCGTGCTGGAGCTGGCCTCGCTCGAGCGCTTCAACCCGGTGCACCAGGCCTTCCTCGACCAGCTCACCGAGTCGATCGGCATCGTGATCAACACGATCGAGGCCAACACCCGCACGGAGGACCTGCTGCGCCAGTCCCAGTCGCTGGCCGAGGAACTGCAGAGCCGCCAGCAGGAGCTGCAGCAGACCAACCAGGAACTGCAGGAGAAGGCGCGCCTGCTCGCGCACCAGAACCAGGAGGTCGAACGCAAGAACCGCGAGGTCGAGCAGGCCCGTCAGGCGCTGGAGGAGAAAGCGGAGCAGCTCGCGCTCACCTCCAAGTACAAGTCCGAGTTCCTGGCCAACATGTCGCACGAGTTGCGCACCCCGCTCAACTCGCTGTTGATCCTGTCGGACCAGCTGTGCAAGAACGCCGAGGGGAACCTCACGCCCAAGCAGGTCGAGTTCGCCAAGACGATCCATTCGTCGGGCAACGACCTCTTGATGCTCATCAACGACATCCTGGACCTGTCCAAGATCGAGTCGGGCACCGTGGCGGTGGACGTCAGCGAGCTGCGGCTGGACGACCTGCAGCGCTACGTGGAGCGCAGCTTCCGCCACTTCGCCGAGTCCAAGCAGCTCGACTTCTTCGTGCACGTCGAGTCGCCCCTGCCCAAGACCATCGTCACCGACGTCAAGCGGCTGCAGCAGATCATCAAGAACCTGCTGTCCAACGCCTTCAAGTTCACACACCGCGGACACGTGCGCTTCTCCCTGTCCGCCGTGGAAGGCGGGTGGTCGCCCGACAACGAGGAGCTGAACCGCGCCTCGCAGGTCATCGCGTTCACGGTGGCGGACACCGGCATCGGCATCTCCCCGGACAAGCAGCAGATCATCTTCGAGGCCTTCCAGCAGGCCGACGGATCCACCAGCCGCAAGTACGGGGGCACGGGCCTGGGCCTGGCGATCAGCCGGGAGCTGTCCAAGCTGCTGGGCGGCGAGATCCGGCTGGTCAGCGCGCCGGGCAAGGGCAGCGCCTTCACGCTGTACCTGCCGCAAAGCTACAGCCCCCCGCGCAACGCGCGTGGCGCCCGACAGGCGCAGGAAGGCGCGGCCGTCGAGTCCATGCGCCTGCCCGGCCTGGGCGAACCGCCCTCTCGGTCGCATGTGCTCGTCGAGCCGACGGCCGAGGAGCCTGCCGTGCCCGAAGGTGAACTCGGGGGCTTCGAGAACCCCACCGGTGACGACCGCGATGACCTGGCCCCGGGGCATCCGGTGCTGCTCATCGTCGAGAACGACCTGGGCTTCGCCAAGGTGCTGCTCGAGTCGGCGCGCGAGCAAGGCTTCCGCGGCCTGGTGGCCTTGAGCGGGGCCCAGGCGCTCGCGATGGCACAGCAGTACCAGCCCACGGCGATCACGCTGGACATCTTCCTGCCTGACATGCAGGGCTGGCGCATCCTCGACCGGCTCAAGAGCGACCTGTCCACCCGCCACATGCCCGTCGTCGTGGTCTCTACCGACGATGCCCGGGACCGCGCGCTGGAGGCAGGGGCAATCGCCTTCCTGGCCAAGCCGCTGCAGAGCAAGGACCTGGTGGACCGGGCGTTGGCGCAGCTGCGCGAGCGGCTGCAGGCGGCGACCCGGCGCCTGATCCTGGCCCTGCCGGATGCGCCGTTGAAGTTCGACTTTCTCGCCTGTCAGCCGGCCGATGTCGCGCTGGACGTGGTCACCGACGCGCGCTCGCTGCAGGTCGCGCTCGCTTCCGGCCAGCCGGAGCTGCTGGTGGTGGACGTCGCCCTCGTGCCGGAGCTGCGCGACATGCTGGAAGCGGCCCAGTCCCAGTGGCCCGAGGGCGAAGCGGCCCTGCGGCCGCTGCCGGTGGTCGTCTACGGCACCGACCGGCCGATGCGGCTGGAGCGGCTGCCGGGCGTGGTGTGGCGCACTGCTACGACGCTGGCCGAGCTGCTCGACCACTCGGCCTTCTTCCTGCACCGCAGCTTCGCTTCCATGCAGGACCCGGAGCGGCGTCACATCGAGGCGCTGCAGCAGTCGCGGCGCGTGCTTGCTGGCAAGAAGGTGCTCATCGTCGACGACGACATGCGCAACATCTTCGCGCTGGCCACCGTGCTCGATGACCAGGGCATGAACATCATCTCGGCCGACAACGGACGGCAGGCGATCTCCCTCATCCAGGAAGACCCCGAAATCGACATCGTGCTGATGGACATCATGATGCCGGAGATGGACGGTATCGCGACGATGCAGGAGATCCGCAAGCTGCCGGTCGGGCGCGAGCTGCCCATCGTCGCCGTGACGGCCAAGGCCATGAAGGGCGACCGGGAGAAGTGCATCGAGGCCGGAGCGTGGGACTACCTCTCCAAGCCGGTCGACACGGCGCACCTGCTGTCGGTGCTGAGGGGATGGCTGTGTCGCTGAGGCCCGAAGCCGGGCCGCAAGCCCCCGGGGCGGTGGGCGTCAGCGCAGGGCGCAAAGATGCAAGCGAACCGGAGTCCGGCTACGGCGCGCTGGACGAGGGTCTGCCCAGGGGCAATATCCTGATCGTCGACGACCTGCCGGAAAAGCTCCTCGTGATGCGCTCGGTCCTCGAGGACCTGGGCCAGAACCTGGTGTTCGTGCGCTCCGGCAGCGAGGCCCTGCGCGAGGTGCTGCAACGCGAGTTTGCGGTGATCCTGCTGGACGTCAACATGCCGGACATCGACGGCTTCGAGACGGCTGCCCTGATCCGCACCTACAAGCGCTCGGCGCACACGCCCATCATCTTCGTCACGGCCTACGCCGACGAGATGCAGACGGCCCGCGGCTACTCGCTCGGCGCAGTCGACTACATCCTCGCGCCGGTGATGCCGGAGGTATTGCGCAGCAAGGTCAAGGTGTTCGTCGATCTGTGGGCGATGCAGCAGCGCGTGCGCCGCTGGGCCGACGAGCGGATCGCCCTGGCGGCGGCCGAGGCCGCCCGCGCTGCGGCCGAGGAGAACACGCGCCGGTCCAATTTCCTCTCGCAGGCCAGCCGCGTCCTCAGTGGTTCGCTGGACTGGAGCATCGCCACGCGCGAGCTGCTGCGCCTGGTCGTCGGCGAGATGGCTCCCGTGGCACTGCTCGCGCTGCTCGACGGCGAGGGGCGCCCGGGTGCGGCCCTGGTACAACGTGCGGGCGACGCGGAGCCCTTCGCGCTCGACCGCTGGCACGATGTGCCGCGCGACGCGCGCGAGCTGGTCGAGCGTGCACTGGAGCTGCACGCGCGGGTCGACCAGCCGGCATTGCAACCCGATTTCGACACCGGGCCCACGGGCTTCTGGCCCAGCGATCTGGAAGGCCCCCTCGCGGCGGCGGCCGTTCCACTGGCCAGCGGAACGCAGCCTCTGGCCGCGCTCCTCGTGGCCGGGCCGCTGCCGCAGCCCGTGGCCACGGCCCGCGCGTTCGCGCCGCTGGAGGAGCTGGCGGGCCGCGCTGCGATCGCCCTGCACAACGCCTTGCTCTACCGCAGCCTGCAGGCCGAGATCGTCGAACGGCGCCAGGCGGAGGAGCGCCTGCAGGAGTCCAACCGACGCAAGGACGAGTTCCTCGCGATGCTGTCCCACGAGTTGCGCAATCCGCTGGCGCCGATCCGCAATGCGCTGGAGGTGGTGCGTCGCGTGGCCCCGCCCGACCAGCGCATCGCGTGGGCGGGCGAAGTCATGGACCGGCAGGTCAAGCACCTGACGCGGCTGGTCGAGGAACTGCTGGACGTGGCGCGCATCAACCAGGGCAAGATCGTGCTGAACAAGGAGCGGCTGGAGCTCGCGTCCGTCGTGCAGCAGGCGATCGAGACGGCGCGGCCGCTGATCGACGCACGCCGCCACACGCTGGAGGTGCAGTTGCCGGCACGGCCCGTGTGGTTGCAGGGCGACATGGCGAGGTTGACCCAGATCATCGCCAATCTGCTCAACAACGCGGCCAAGTACACCGAGGAGGGAGGCCGCATCGAGCTGAGCGCCTCGGCCTGCGACGGCCAGGCGGAGATCCGCGTGCGCGACAACGGCATCGGCATCGAACCGGCACTGATGCCTCGCATCTTCGAGCTGTTCGAGCAGGGCGAGCGCTCGCTCGACCGCAGCCAGGGCGGGCTGGGCGTCGGGCTGACCCTGGTGCAGCGCCTGGTCGAGATGCACCAGGGCCGCGTCGAAGCGTGGAGCGCCGGGCGCGGCGCGGGCGCGGAGTTCCGGGTCTTCCTGCCTTGCCTGAACGCCGTCCAGGAAGCCGAGGGCGAGGCCGAGGCACCTGGCCTGACGGCCGGGCGTGCCGGGCTGCGCGTGCTCATCGTCGACGACAACCTGGATGCAGCCGAGAGCGTGGCGGTGATGCTCTCGCTGGACGGTCACGAGGTCAAGACGGTGGGCGACGGACCTCAGGCGGTGGCCTGTGCCCCGGTGTTCCTGCCCGAAGTGGTGCTGCTGGACATCGGGCTGCCGGGCCTGGATGGCTACGAAGTGGCCCGGCTGCTGCGGGCCATGCCGGAGCTGCGGAGCTGCCTGCTGGTCGCGCTGACCGGCTACGGTCAGGCCGAGGACCGCGAACTGGCGCGGGCGGCCGGTTTCGACGCCCACTTGGTCAAGCCCGCCTCGCCCCAGGAGATCTCGCGCCTCATCGATGAGCATGCCGAGCGCCGCCAGCGCGGGGGCGCGGATGACCGCCAGGGCGCGGCCTGAGCGCGCGCGGGCGGCCCGCCGACCGGCTCCCGTCAGCGCCCGCGCAGGTTTTTGTCGACGATGGCGATGATGATGAGCACGAAGCTCACGAGGCGGATCGCATAGAAGAGCGGCTCGTGCTCGGTCGCAGCCGCCCCCACTCCCAACGTGATGCGGCTCACGCAATCGAGCGCGAAAGCCAACGCGAAGAGCAGGAAGAAGCGGTCGCGCGTCTGACGCCAGAACTTCAGGAAGAAGAGGGACGCGATGGCCGAAGCCATCGCGACCATGCCGATCAGCAGTGGGTACATCGCCTCACTCCGAGTCCATCACGAGGCCGTACAGCAGCACGACCATCGCGACGACTGCCACCAGCGTGCGGGGCAGGCTCATGTCCACGTCACGCACGACGAGCTTGTCGATCACCAGCAGCAGGTTGTTGAGCGCCAGGCCGACGAAGCACAGCCCGCTCCACAGCAGGAGCCGGTAGCCGCTGCGCCGGAAAGCCGCGAGCAGCAAGGTGGCGCACACCACGGAGGTCAGCGCGCACAGCGTGTAGATCAGTGCCGCCATCTCATTCCCCCTTGCGCAGCCGGAACGCGTCCGCGAACTCCTGGATGCGGCGTTCGCGCTTGCCGTGGATCAGGTGGGTCATTGCGATGAGGTGCTTGGAGTAGTAGTCCGCCAGCCGTTCCAGCAACGCGTGCTGGGCCGGATCGCGGGGCTCGTAGCGGAATTGGCCCGCCTCCGTCCGGACGACCAACCCCAGCGAGGCGAGCCGGTCCAGCACGTTCTGGGCTTGCGTCGGCGGGATGTACAGACGTGCGGCGGCATCGGCCGTCTGCCAGAGCGCCTCCGGCTCGCGCCACAGCAGCAACAAGGCCTCGAGGTGGGCGATCGAGTCGATCTGGCGCAGCGCGAAGTCGCGCAGGTCCGCCGGTATGGTGTCCTCGGTCATTTCCTGAAAGTCCGCCGCCACGGGCGCGGCGCATGCTTGTCGGGGAGCGGCCCCGGGCCACTCAGGTCTTGGACGGCAGAAACAAGGTAAAAGTATCGCCTATGCTGCGGCGCCGGCCCCGCATTGCGTGCTGATGCCGCACGCGAGGCGTGCCGCTCGCCCGCTCGCCCATGGAGTGACGTTTGACCGCTTCGATGCCCGCCACGCCCCCGCCTGCCGCCGCCCCGGTCTCTGCTTTCGCGCCGCTGCAGCATCCCACCTTCCGCATGCTGTGGGTGGCCTGGCTGGCCGCCAACGCCTGCATGTGGATGAACGACGTGGCAGCGGCCTGGCTGATGACCACACTGACGACCTCGCCGACGATGGTCGCTCTGGTGCAGGCGGCCTCGACCCTGCCCATGTTCCTGCTCGGGTTGCCCAGCGGCGCACTGGCCGACATCCTCGATCGGCGGCGCTACTTCATGTCCACGCAGGTCTGGGTGGCTGCGGTGGCACTGCTCACCTGCGCCGTGATCCTGGCCGGCGAGATGAGCGCGTCGCTGCTGTTGCTGCTCACGTTCGCGAACGGCATCGGCCTGGCGATGCGCTGGCCGGTCTTCGCGGCCATCGTGCCTGAACTCGTCCCCCGGCGCGAACTGCCGGCGGCGCTTGCGCTCAACGGCATCGCGATGAACGCCTCACGCGTGATCGGGCCGGTCATCGCCGGCGCGTTGATCGCGTCGCTGGGCAGCGTCTACGTATTCGTGCTCAACGCGCTGCTGTCAGTGGGCGCGGCCATGCTGATCTCTCGCTGGAAGCGGGAGGTCGCCGTCAGCGCGCTGCCGGGCGAGCGCTTCCTCGGCGCCATCCGCGTGGGCGTGCAGTACGTGCGGCAATCGCGCCGCATGCACGCCGTGCTGCTGCGCGTGGCGCTGTTCTTCCTGCAATCGACCGCGCTGCTGGCCTTGCTGCCGCTCGTGGCCAAGGGCATGGGCGGGGGCGCGAGAACGTACACGCTGCTGCTGGCCTGCCTCGGCATCGGCGCCGTCTTCGCCGCCGCGCAGATGCAGTGGCTGCGCCAGCGCATCAATCGCGACCAGCTCGTCACCTACGGGGCCGTCGTGCAAGCCGTGGCCATGGTCGCGGTGGCCCTTTCGCCCAACGTCTACCTGGCCGCGCCCGCGATGCTCGTGGCCGGCATGGCGTGGATCTCGGTGGCCAATTCGCTGACCGTCTCCGCCCAGCTCGCGCTGCCGGACTGGGTGCGGGCGCGCGGCATGGCGATCTACCAGATGGCGCTCATGGGCGGCAGCGCCGCCGGTGCCGCTCTGTGGGGCAAGGTTGCCGGCTGGACGGATCTACGCACCAGCCTCGTGCTGGCGGCGGCCACCGGCATGGTCGCTCTCGCCGCGACACGGCGACTGCAGGTGGAGGGCGGCGCGGAGGAAGACCTGACGCCCGCCCCGCCGAAATGGAAGGCGCCGACGACGGCCGAGCCGATCGAGCCCGGAGCGGGGCCGGTGCTCGTGATGATCGAGTACCGCATCGACCCGGCGCGCGCGGCCGAGTTCCGGGCCGTGATGGAGGAAACGCGCCGCAGTCGGTTGCGACATGGGGCGCTGGCGTGGGAGCTGTTCCGGGACACCGCCGACCCGAGCCGCTACATCGAGCACTTCGTCGACGAGTCCTGGGTCGAGCACCTGCGGCGCTTCGACCGGGTGACCGCGTCCGAGGTCGCCCTGCGAGAGCGCCGGCTCGCGTTCCACCTGGGCCCGGAGCCGCCCCTTGTGCGCCGCTGCCTGGCAGAGTCGTTGCGGGCGTAAGGCCCGGCGCCCGGCCGCCCGAAGCCGGGCCGCAACCCCCGTGGGGGGTGGGGCGCAGCCCCGGGGGTCGACATGCAGGCCCGGCGCCCGGCCGCCCGAAGCCGGGCCGCAACCCCCGCGGGGGGTGGGGCGCAAGCCCCGGGGGCAAAGATACAAGGCCGGTTGCCGGCACCCGCGGCAGGGGCCGCGTGAGGCTCGCATTCCCGCGCGGAATGCGAGCGGCCGGCAATTTCGTTTGAGGCGCAGGGGCGCGGGCCGCAAACTCGATGCGAGGGGCCGTCGTGTCGGCCCGTTCGGAGTTCCTCATGACCGCATCCCGCGCCCGGCTCACGCCGGCCCTGGCCATCGTCCTTGTGGCCGCCTGCCTGATCTCGCTGCTGTCGTTCGGCGTGCGCAGCGCCTTCGGGCTGCTGACCGACCCCGTCTCGCGCGAACTCGGCACGAGCCGCGAGGTGTATTCGATCGCGATCGCGCTGCAGAACCTCTTCTGGGGCCTGGCGCAGCCCGTCGCGGGCGTCATCTCGGACCGCCTCGGCGCCCGCCGGGTGCTGGTGATGGGTGCGGTGCTCTACGCCGTCGGCGTGGCGTGGATGACCGTGGCGGCCAGCCCCGTCGAGCTGTACCTGTCGGCCGGTGTGCTGGTGGGCCTGGGCATGGGCGGCGCCTCCTACATCACGGTGCTGGCCGCGCTGGGGCGGGCCATGCCTGAGAGCCATCGGTCCTGGGCTCTTGGCCTCGGCACCGCGGCCGGCTCGCTCGGGCAGTTCGTGATCGTGCCGCTCGCGCAGGCCGTCATCGACGCGCAGGGCTGGCATGCGGGCGTGTGGTTCCTGGCTGGGGCGGTGGCGCTGGTGCTGCCGGCCGCGTGGCTGATCCGCGGCGACCGGGCGGATCGGCCTGCGTCCGCCGAGGCGACGCAGGAGGGGCTGGCCGAGGTGCTGCTGGCGGCGGCGAGGCACCCCAGCTACCTGCTGCTGGTGGGCGGCTTCTTCGTCTGCGGCTTCCAGCTCGCCTTCATCACCACGCACTTTCCGCCCTACCTCGCCGACCTGGGTCTGAGGGCCGAGGTGGCTTCCTGGGCCATCGCGCTGGTCGGGCTGTTCAACGTGCTGGGGGCCTATCTCGCAGGCGCCTGGGGCGGGCGGTACAGCAAGAAGAACCTGCTGGCCGCCGTCTACTTCGCCCGGGCGGTGGTGACCGTGCTCTTCATCACCACGCCGGTGACGGTGGCCTCGGTGCTGCTCTTCGGCGCGGCCATGGGCGTGCTGTGGCTGTCCACCGCGCCGCTCACCTCGGGGCTGGTCGCCACCTTCTTCGGGACGCGCTACATGGCGACGCTGTTCGGCTTCGTCTTCCTCAGCCACCAGATCGGCTCCTTCCTCGGCGTGTGGATGGGCGGGTATCTCTTCGAGCGCACCGGCTCGTACGAGGTGGTCTGGTGGACCTGCGCGGTGCTCGCCGTCGTGGCCGGGGGCATGAACCTGCCCATACGCGAGCGCTTGGCGCCACGCTTCGCGTCGGCCGCGCTGGCGGCCGGCGTCGCCCGGTGATGCGCCACCTCCTCGCCGCGGTCGCGGCGGCGCTCCTGTGGGCCGCGTCCTGGTCGGTGGCGGCCCTCGTCTCGCCGCGCCCGGCGCAAGGCGGCTATCTCGTGCTGGCGCGCGCGCCTCTTTCCGCCGTGCTCGGCCACCCCGAGGTGAGGCTGCTCCATGTGTACCTCGGGCAGCGCGTGGTCATGCTGCACGTCGACACGCCCCGGGGCCTGCGCAGCGTGCGCGCCATGCCCGGCGTGTGGGCACTGCCGGTGCCCCGCCTGCCGGGCCTGGCCGGCTGCTCATAGGGCACTGCGGGCGGGCGCAAGCAGGGCCTGGACGAACTCGCGCACGTAGGGGCGGGGTTCGCCGGCAGGCATGCACAGCAGCAGCCGGCGACGTGCCCAGGGGTCCCGGAGTCGCACGACCTCGACGCCCAGGTGCGCGTGACGTTCGGTCGCCGCGCGCGGCACGATGGCGCAGCCCGCGCCTTGGGCGACCAGCGTGATCACCGCATCGAAGCCCTTGACCCGCGTCCTGTGGTGCATCGGCGTGCCGCAGCGCACCGCCTGCTCCTGCAGGAAACGGCTGAGCCCGCTGTCATCGGTCAGGCCGACGAAGGGTTGCCCGAGCACGTCGACGAAGCTCACCGCGCGACGGCGTACCCGCCCGCGGGGCGCGACGAGCACGAGTTCATCCTCGCGGAACGGCTGCACCGCCAGGCCCGTCGTGTCGACGCTGTCGGCCAGCACCCCCACGTCGGCCTTGCCCTCGCGCAACAGCTCCAGGATCTCGTGACTCCACCGCTCGCGCAGGTCCACGTCGACGTCCGGGTGCCGCGCCAGGAAGGCGCCCAGCACTTCGGGCAGGTACTCGGAGATGGCCGCGGTGTTGGCGAGCAGTCGTACCGTGCCCCGCACCCCGCGCGCGAAGGGGGCCATCTCCGAGTAGAGCGAATCCAGCTCGCGCAGCACCCGGCCGGCATAGCGCTGCAGCGCCAGGCCCGCGTCGGTGGGACGTGCGCCGCGACGCGAGCGGCGCAGCAGCTGCGCGCCCAGCGCATGCTCCAGCGACTGCAGGCGCTCGCTCGCCGCCGCCAGCGACAAGTGCACCGCCTTCGCCCCGGCAGTGATGCTGCCGTGCTCGACCACGGCGGCGAACAGGCTCAGGTCGAAAGGGTCGATGCGGTAGCTGGGCAAGGGTCCTCCCTCTTCCTTCGGGAATGCCGAAGGATGATTCTGTCGCATCCCGATGGACGCCACGGCGACCCGGGCTCGATGATCCTGGGGATGGATGCACACGAGCTTACGCTGACCGCGGTGGTCTTCGCGCTGGCCGGCGTCGTCAAGGGCGTCACCGGCATGGGGCTGCCGACCGTCGCGATGGGCTTGCTGTCCCTGTTCCTGGCCCCCCAGGTGGCGGCGGCGCTGCTGGTGCTGCCTTCCATCGCCACCAACATCGCCCAGTGCGTCGGACCCCAGGCGCTCGTCCTGACCCGCAGACTATGGCCGCTGTGGGCGGGCATTGCGGTCGGGGCAGGGGTCAGCCCCTTGCGCGTCGGCGACGAGGGGGGTGGGATGCGGCTGGTCCTCGGGTGCGTGCTCATGGTCTATGGTGCCTGGGGGCTGCTCGGCGCGCGCCTGCCCCCGCCCGGCAGGCACGAGCGCGTGTGGGCCGTGGCCACGGGCGGTGCCACGGGCCTGCTCACCGTCGCGACGGGCGTCTTCGTGCTGCCGATGGTGCCCTTCCTGCAGTCGCTGGCGCTTGCGAAGGACGAGATGGTGCAGGCGCTGGGGCTGACCTTCACGGTGTGCACCGCGGTGCTCTGGATGAGCCTGGGGCCCGGGGCCGCCGGATCGGCGGCGAGTCTGCCCGCCCTCGTGTCCCTTGCCGCGGCGTGCGCGGGGCTGGCGGCGGGCGCTCGCGTACGCCGAAGCCTGCCGGTGGAATCGTTCCGCCGCGCGCTGTTCGTCATGTTCGTGTTGATGGGCGCGGTGACCCTCGGGCGGGGATGGTGGACGTGATGAGCCATGCGCCCCGGCGGTGCACCGGTGACGCGGCGCTGGAACGCAGCTACCGGCTCGCGCTCGCGCTGAAGACGCTGTGCGACCGCCTGGCCCGGGCAGGCGACCTGGACGAGGCCGAACGGTATGTCGCCTGGGCGCTTGCCGGCGAGCTGGTGTCGCAGCTGGATGAACGGCGCACGCAGGGCGTGGGGGACCCGCCTTGACAGTCCCCTGGCGATGGATGAGGCTTGCGGTCCCGATCGTGCGCTGGTCATGCCCACCCCGCTGGTTCGCCTTCACTCCCTCGATCTCGTGCGCGGCTTCGTCGCCGTCGGGCGACGCATGAGCATCACGCAGGCGGCCGAGGAGCTGTGCCTCACGCAATCGGCGGTCAGCCGCCAGGTGGCCGCGCTAGAAGAGACGCTGGGCGTCAAGCTTCTGGTGCGAGGGCATCGATCGATCAGCTTCACCGCCGAGGGCGAGCGCTTCTTTCGAGTGGCCGACGCCGCATTGCAGCAGCTGCAGGACGTCTGGGAAACGCTGGACCGACACCGCGAGAAGCGGCCGGTGACGATCACGGCGAGCACCGGTGTGGCGGGCCTGTGGTTGTTGCCCCGCCTGGGCGCGCTGCATGCGGCGCATCCGGACCTCGACGTGCGCATCGCCGCGAACAACCGGCTGATGGATCTGCGGACGGAGGACGTGGACCTGGCGATCCGCTATTGCCCGGCCCATGCCGCGCCCGAGGGGGCCGTGCGTCTTTTCGGCGAGCAGGTGGTGCCGGTCGCGCATCCGTCGCTCGCACTGGCCGGCGTGCCGGCGCGCGAGGCGGTCGAGCGTCACGTGCTGCTGGAGTTCGACGATCCGAAGCGCCCATGGCTGCAATGGGCCGACACGCTGCAGTCGCTGGGCCTCGGGCGGGTCAAGCCACGCGGGGTGCTGCGCTTCAACCAGTACGAGCAGGTGATCCACGCCGCTGCCGCGGGGCAGGGCATCGCGCTCGGGCGGCGGGCGTTGGTGGCCTCGCACCTGCTCAAGGGGCGGCTCGAGGTACTGCCCTGGGCTCCGGCGCTCGAGCACGAGTACGCCTACTGGCTCATCGTCGGGGAGGCCGCTCCCCGGCACGACGTCGCGCGGGTCGCACGCTGGATCGAGGAGGAGGCGCGCGGCGCGGCGCGGTGACGGCCTTCCGTCACAGGGCCTTCACGGTCACGCCCTAGGCTGGCGCGGTTTTTTTTCCACCGCGGACACACCCCATGCGCAAGCGACCGAACCCTTTTCTCGCCGACGCCTCCCGGCGTCGCTTCATCCGTGACCTGGCCGTCGGCGGTGTTGCCGTGGGCAGCGGCCTGGGTCTGGCCGGATGCGGCGGCGGCGACGACGATGACGGCCGCCCGTCGGCCACCGTCAGCTTCGCCCACGGCGTCGCCAGCGGCGATCCGCTCGCGGATCGCGTGATCCTGTGGACCCGGGCGACACCTTCGAGCGATGAGACCTTGCGCGTGCGCTGGGAAGTGGCGTCGGACACGGGTTTCTCCCAGATCGTGGCCAGCGGCGAGGCGACGACCAGCGCGGACGCCGACTACACGGTGAAGGTGGACGCCACCGGACTGCAGCCGGGGCGCTCGTACTTCTATCGCTTCCGCCACGACCAGACCATCTCTCCCGTCGGGCGCACACGCACCCTGCCGACCGGCGCGGTCGAGCGCGTGCGCATGGCCGTGTTCTCCTGCTCCAACTACCCGGCCGGCTACTTCAACGTCTATGCCGCCGCGGCTCAGATGGGCGACCTCGATGTCGCCGTGCATCTGGGCGACTACATCTACGAATACGAGCGTGGCGGCTATGCCGACCAGCAGGCCGCGCAACTGGGTCGGGAGTCGCAGCCGGCCACCGAAATCGTGACGCTGGCCGACTACCGCGCGCGCCACGCGCAGTACAAGACCGACCCGGACTTGCAGGCGCTGCACGCCGCGGTGCCGATGATCGCGGTGTGGGACGACCACGAGGTCACCAACGACACCTGGAAGGAGGGCGCGGAGAACCACCAGCCCGAGACCGAGCGCGATTTCGTCCAGCGTCGCCGGGCCGCGCTGCAGGCCTACTACGAATGGATGCCGGTGCGCCAGCCCAATCCGAACGATCCGCTGCGCATCTACCGGTCCTTCGACTTCGGCACCCTGCTGTCGCTGCACATGCTGGACACGCGGCTCATCGGCCGTGACCGGCAGCACGACATCACCAGCTATGTGGGGGCGAACGGCAGCTTCGACATCGCGCGCTTCCAGGCCGAGGTGGGCGCCGCTGACCGCCAGCTGCTGGGGGCCGAGCAGGCCGCCTGGCTGCAGCAGCGCCTGCAAGCCTCGACGGCCACGTGGCAGGTGCTGGGCCAACAGGTGCTGATGGGGCGCATGAGCGCGCCCGCGCCGGTGCTCTTCAACCTGCTGACCGGCGGACAGATGGGCGTGCCGCTGCAGACCTACTTCGCGCTGCTGGCCAAGCAGCAGTCCGCGCCTGACACGCTCACCCCGCAGGAGCTCGCCATCCTGGCGCAGCCGGCCCTGCCCTACAACCTCGACGCCTGGGACGGCTATCCGGCGCAGCGCGAAGCGGTGCTCGAGATGGCGCGGCAGGCCGACAAGAACCTCGTCGTGCTGGCCGGCGACACCCACAACGCCTGGGCCAGCGACCTGGCGACGCCAGGCGGAGCCGCCGTCGGCGTGGAGTTCGCGACCTCGTCGGTCAGCTCGCCGGGCTTCGAGGCCTACCTGCCCAACGTCGAGCCCTCGGTGCTCGCCTCGGCCCTGCAAGCGCTGATCGGCCCGCTGCAATACGCCGAGACCAGCCGCCGCGGCTTCATGGTCGTGACCGCGACGCCGAGCGAGTGCCGCGCCGACTGGCATTTCGTCGACACCATCACCGAGCGCAACTACCAGCTGAGCCTGGGCAAGAGCCTCAAGGTGCTGCCCGGCGCGGCGAACCGCCGGCTCGTCGCGGCTTGAAGGCCCGGCCGCCCGAGCCGGCTGCGGCGACCCTCACGCGCGCTGCGGGCAGGTCGCCGCCCCGCCGGCACTCGCCCTCCCCGGGGCGGCCCGGTGGAGTCCGACCCCCAGGCCCGCGACGCCCCACCCGGCCACGGTGACCAGTGCCGCGACCCAGGCGATCGCCTCCAGCCCGGGCCCGCGGTCGATCACCACGCCTCCCAGCCAGGCGCCGGCCGCGTTGCCGAGATTGAAGGCGGCGATGTTGAGGCTGGACGCCAGGCTCTGTCCCGCCCCCTCGGCGCGCTGCAGCACCCACAGCTGCAACGGCGAGACGGTCGCGAAGGCCGCGGCGCCGAGCAGGCCGGTGAAGACGACCGCGGCCACCTGATGGTGGATGGCCAGGCTCATCAGGCCCAGCACCGCCGCGAGCAGGGCCAGCGAGCCGAGCAGTGCCGGCGCCAGCCGCCGGTCGGCCCAGCGGCCGCCGAGGAAGTTGCCCGCGATCATGCCGACGCCGAAGACGAGCAGGATGGCCGAGACGGCGGCATCGGAAAAGCCCGTCACGCGCGTCAGCAGGGGCTGGATGTACGTGAACACCGCGAACACGCCGGCAAAGCCGACGACGGTGGCCAGCAAACCCAGCAGCACCTGCGGGCGTGCCAGCGCCCGCACCTCGTCGCGCAGCGCGATGCCCTGGCGGTCGGCCGCGCGGTCGGCCGGCACGAGCGCCGCGATGACCAGTGTCGCCACGATGCCGATGCCCGTCACCGCCCAGAACGTAGCCCGCCAGCCCAGGTGCAGCCCGATCCACGCACCGGCCGGCACGCCCAGCAGCGTCGCGACCGTGAGGCCCGTGAACATGATGGAGATCGCCGAGGCCTTGCGGTCCTGCGGCACCAGGCTGGTCGCCACGACCGCGCCGACGCCGAAGAAGGTGCCGTGCGCGAGCGAGGTGATGACGCGCGCGACCATCAGGAGGCCGTAGCTCGGCGCGACCGCGCAGGCCAGGTTGCCGAGCGTGAAGATGAGCATCAGCGCGATCAGCGCCTTCTTGCGCGGCATGCGGGCGGTGGCGATGGTCAGCAGCGGCGCGCCGACGAAGACGCCCAGGGCGTAGCCCGAGATCAAGAGGCCCGCCGACGCGATGCTCACGCGCAGGTCCTGCGCGACCTGCAGCAGCAGGCCCATGATGACGAATTCGGTCGTGCCGATGCCAAACGCACCGGCGGTCAGCGCGTACAGGGCGGGCGGCAGGGCGCGGCTCGCCGTACGGGTCGGGTTCATTGCATTCCTCCTTGTGTGCAGGGTCGCCAAGGGTACGCAGCGCGATTCGCAGATGAAACGGGCAAGATGGGGAAAGGCTTTCAACGAATCATTGAAAATGCAGCGGCTCGACGACCTCCAGCTTTTCCTGCGCGTGCTCGACATCGGCTCCATCAGCGGCGCCGCGCGCAGCCTGGACATCTCGGTTGCGCTCGCGAGCCAGCGCCTCAAGCGCCTGGAGCGCGAGCTGGGGGTGCGGCTGCTCCACCGCAGCACCCGCCGACTGCACCCGACGCCCGAAGGCGCGGCCCTGGCCGAACGCGGGCGTGCGCTGATCGAGGACCTGGATGCGCTCACCTCGGGGCTCAAGCGCGCCGCCACCTCGGTCACCGGGCTGCTGCGGCTGACCACTTCGTCGACCTTCGGGCGGTTGTACATCTCGCCGCTGCTGCCCGGCTTCCTGGCCCGCTACCCCGAGGTCAAGATCAGCGTGGACTTCAACGACCAGGTCCTGGACCTGGTGAGCGAGGGCTTCGATCTTGCGATCCGCATCGGCGAGCTGGTCGATTCCAGCCTCGTGGCGCGGCAGCTCGCCGTCAACCGGCGCGTGCTGTGCGCCTCGCCCGAATACCTGCGTCGCCATGGCGCGCCGCGCACGCCGGCCGACCTGGTCCACCACGAATGCCTCGTGCTCGGCAGCCGCCATGGGCGGCGCGACGTGTGGAGCTTTACTGACGCACAAGGCCGCACGGAGACGGTGCATGTCAATGGCCGCGTCGAGTGCAACCAGGGCGAGCCGCTGCGCGATGCGGCGCTCGCGGGGCTGGGCATCGCGCTGCATTCGACCTGGCACGTGTGCCATGACCTGCAAAGCGGCCGGCTGCAGGTGGTGCTGCCCGACTGGCGGGTCGCCGAGTCCGGCATCTATGCGGTGATGCCGCAACGCCGGCTGGTGCCTCCGCGCGTGCGCGCCTTCGTCGATTTCCTGGTGGAGCACCTGGGCGAGGTGCCGCCGTGGGAACGGCATCTGCGCGCGAACGACCCCTTGCGCGGCGAGCCCGGTCCCGCAGGGGGCGCCTCTCGCCGCGCGCGGCCGTCTCTGTCATGATCGGGTCGCATGAAGGCCGCGCCCGTCCACCAGAGCCGAGTGCTCGCCACGGTCTGCGTCGCCATCGTCGCCCTCGCGCCGACGGACAGCGGGGGCGGGTCCCTGCGTCTGGCCGGCATCGCGCTCGTGGTTGCGGCGGTGGTCTGCGAAGCGGTGTTCATCCTCGCGAACAAGCGCCTGCAGGTGCCGATCGCGCCCCTGGCGCCGTGGCCCGCGCAGTCCGCTGAGGGCCGGGCCGCCCCGCGTGCGGTCACCGGTGCACCGGGACGTGCGGGATACGGGCCCCTCCCCCGGGTTCAGGCGAGCACGGGCTGGGGCTTGGCCGGCGCCGGAGGTTGCGTCGCCAGGGTGGCAGGCTGGAGCGCCTCTTCCTCTTCCAGCGGCTCGGGCAGCGCCGGCGCCGTCCACTTGGCGATCTCGGCGCGGCAGCGTTGCAGGTGGCATTCCGAGAAGATCTCGACCACCCAGTCCACGAACACCCGCAGACGGGCGCTCACGTGGCGGTTGGGCGGGTACACCACCCAGACGGGCAGCGGGTCGGTGTTCCAGTCGGGCAGGATGCGCTGCAACTGGCCGGTGCGCAAGTGCTTGAGCAGCATGAAGGTCGGCGCCTGGATGATGCCCAGGCCCGCCAGGCCCGCCGCCAGGTAGGCGTTGCCGTCGTTCACCGACAGCTGGTAGTGGCCCTGGATCTCGTGGCGTTCGCCGTCGCGGCTGAAATCGACCGGGAAGGGGCGGCCGGTGCGCGAGGAGAAGTAATGCACCAGCGAGTGCTGGGGTGACTCCAGCTCGCGCGGGTGTTTCGGCGTGCCGTGCGTGGCCAGGTAGGCGGGACTCGCGCAGGTGAGGAAGTCGAACATGCCGATGCGCCGGGCCACGAGCGACTGGTCCAGGATCTCCCCGCCGCGGATCACGCAGTCGACGTTTTCCGCCACCAGGTCCACCGGCCGGTCGCTCACGCCCAGGTCGATCTGGATTTCCGGGTAGCGTGCGAAGAACTCCGGCAGCCGGGGGGCGAGCACCAGCGCGCCCACCGCGGTCGAGACATCGATGCGCAAGCGCCCGCGCGGCGTGGCGTTGGAGCTGGAGATGCTGGACTCCATGTCTTCCAGCTCCTGCAGCAGTCGCACGGCCCGCTCGTAGTAGGAGGCACCGTCGTCGGTGACCGTCACCTTCCGCGTGGTGCGGTGGAGCAGCCGCGTGCGCAGGTGCGCTTCCAGCTGCTGGACCAGTTTGGTGACCGAGGCCTTCTGCATCAGCAGGGAATCGGCAGCCTTGGTGAAGCTGCCGGCCTCCACGACACGCACGTAGGCCCGCATGGCGGTGATCAGATCCATGTCCTGTCCCTCGATGACGGTGGCCCCGGCCAGGGCCCTGAATTGTTGGTGAGCCGGAAACGAACCGGTGACGCAGCGCGACTTCCCTCCAGCCCGATGGCCGGATATCTTCGCTGCAACGCAACAACCCTACTGTCGCACGGGCTCATGACAGGGGCTGTCAGCAGTGTTCGCGCCCGTGGGCGGAACGCGACGCGCATCGCCGCGGTTTCATCACGAGCAGCCCTTGCGGCCCCGGGCCGTAGCGGCTGGCCAGGTCGCCCGGATTGCGCAGCTTGCAACGCTGGATCGAGAGGCACCCGCAGCCGATGCAGTCCGTGAGCGAATCGCGCAGGCGTTCGAGCTGCGCGATGCGCGCGTCCAGCCCTTCGCGCCAGCGGCTGGACAGCCGCGCCCAGTCGGCCCGCGTGGGCGTGCGGCCCTGCGGCAGGGTCGCGAACATCTCGGCCACCTCGGCCAGTGGCACGCCCACGAGCTGGGCGACGCGGATGATGGCGATGCGGCGCAGCACGTCGCGCGCGTAGCGGCGCTGGTTGCCGGAGCTGCGGCGGCTGGAGATGAGCCCCTTGCGCTCGTAGAAGTGGACGGTCGAGACCGCGATGCCGCTGCGGGCCGCGACCTCGCCCACGCTGAGCTCCACCGGCAGCTCTTTCGTCGCGACGTCGGTTCCCATCTGCGCTCCTTGCATTCGGCCCCTGCGGGGCACGTCCGTCCAGTCTGCCGCGCCTGCGCGCGCAGGCGCGAGTGTGCCGCTTGGCCGGCCGCCGCGCCTGGCCCGGTGGCGTTCGGCCCCGGATGCGCGAGGGGCATCGCGCCGGGCCCCTTGACCTCAACTTTGGTTGAGGTCCTAGGTTACGCACCTCGCCGGCCTGCAGTGCCTCGCCGGCACCACGCCAACCTTCGACATCGATACAAGGAGTAGCCCATGCTGCACATCGCCCTCATCGTCGGCACGACCCGAGCCCAACGCTTCGCGGACCACGTCGCCCAGTGGTTGCTGGACGGCGCGCGCGAGCGCCAGGACATGCGCCTCGAACTGGTGGACCTGCGCGACTACCCCCTGCCCTTGTTGGGCGAGGAGCAGGCGGGCGGCGCCCAGGCCGTGGCCGGATGGAAGCGGCTGGTCGCCTCGTACGACGGCTACGTGATGACCGCCGCCGAATACAACCACGGCCCCAGCGCCGTGCTCAAGAACGCGCTCGATTCCGCCTACAAGGAATGGAACCGCAAGCCGGTGGCCTTCGTCGGCTACGGGGGCGTGGGCGGGGCGCGCGCGGTCGAGCAGCTGCGCCTGATCGCGATCGAGCTGCAGCTGGCGCCCATCCGCAACGCCGTGCACATCGGCATGGAGCCGATGCTGGCGGTCAGCCAGGGAACCAGCCGCCTCGGCGACTACGCCTACCTGAACGAGAGCCGCACGGCGATGTTGGACCAGCTCGCGTGGTGGGGCGAGGCCCTGCGCCAGGCGCGCGAGGTCGACGCCGCACGCTGATCGGGGCGCCGGGGCGTCACCGCCCCGTCATTGTTCGTGGACCGGAAACATACCGGCCACGCGCAACCGATTTATCCAACTCGGGTTCACCCCTATCTTTCGCTGCATTGCAGCAAGCTCGCCGAGCACCCCCGGGGTACGGCGGGCGGGCCTTCTTTTTCCTCCAGGAGAAACCCATGTCCCTGCCGAACAACAACCACAAGCGGCGTCTGATGCTGGTCGCCACCCTCGCCGCCGCGGCGGCTTCCGCCCTCGCAGTGAGCGCCTGCTCCTCTGCCGACGCGCAGAGCGAGCCGGCCGCGCCCGCGGCACCAGCGGCCACGCCGGTCTCGGTGGCCCAGGTGATCGAGCGCGAGGTGACCACCTGGAACGAGTTCTCCGGGCGGCTGGAGGCGGTCGAGCGCGTCGAGGTGCGCTCGCGCGTGGCCGGCACCGTGCGCGCGGTGCACTTCCGCGAAGGAGCCCTCGTGCGCCAGGGTGACCTGCTGGTGACGATCGACCCCGAGCCCTATGCGGCCGAGGTGGATCGCGCCGACGCGCAGGTCGTGGCCGCCCGCGCGCGGCTGGCTTACGCGACCAGCGAGCTGCAGCGTGCCGAACGCCTGTGGGAAGAGCGCGCGATCTCGCAGCGCGAGCTGGACGAACGCACGCACGCGCGCCGCCAGGCCGAGGCGGACCTGCGCGCGGCCGAGGCGGCGTTGCAGTCCGCCAAGCTGAACCTGGGCTACACGCAGGTGCGCGCGCCGGTCGCCGGCCGCGTCGGCAAGCTGGAGGTGACGGTGGGGAATCTCGTGGCCGCCGGTCCTGGGGCCCCGGTGCTGACCACGCTGGTCTCGGTGAGCCCGATCTACGCCGCCTTCGACGCCGACGAGGAGGTGGTGCTGCGCGCGTTGAAGGATCTGCCGCCCGAGGCGGTGGCGCGCGGCCGGCTCGAGCGCGTGCCGGTGCGGATGACCACCGCGCTGGGCACCGGCGAGGCGCTCCAGGGCCACCTGCAGCTCGTCGACAACCAGGTCGACGCGCGCAGCGGCACCGTGCGCGTGCGTGCCATCTTCGACAACGCCGACGGCCAGCTGATCCCCGGCCAGTTCGTGCGCCTGCAGATGGGCCAGCCCAAGGCCGTGCCCGCCGTGCTGATCAACGAGCGCGCCGTCGGCACCGACCAGGACAAGAAGTTCGTGCTCGTCGTCGGGGAAGACCGCAAGGTCGCGTACCGCGAGATCACGCTGGGGCCGGTGGTCGACGGCCTGCGCGTGGTCACGAGCGGGCTCAAGGGCGGCGAGCGCATCGTCGTCAACGGCCTGCAGCGCGTGCGCCCCGGCTCTCTGGTCGAGCCGCAGATGGTGGCGATGGACGCGCGCGGCAACGCCGCGCAGAAGACGGCGGCCACCACGCCGTCCAAGCAGTCTTGATTTCCGGGAGACGGACGTGAACCTCTCCAAGTTCTTCATCGACCGGCCGATCTTCGCCGGGGTGCTGTCGCTGCTCATCTTCATCGCGGGCCTGCTCGCGATGAAGGCGCTGCCGATTTCCGAGTACCCCGAGGTCGTGCCGCCTTCGGTCGTCGTGCGCGCCAACTACCCTGGCGCCAACCCCAAGGTGATCGCCGAGACCGTGGCGACGCCGCTGGAGGAGGCCATCAACGGCGTCGAAGGCATGCTCTACATGAGCAGCCAGGCGACGACCGACGGCCTGCTGACGCTGACCGTGACCTTCCGCCTCGGTACCGACCCCGACAAGGCGCAGCAGCTCGTGCAGAACCGCGTCTCGCAGGCCGAACCGCGCCTGCCCGAAGAGGTGCGACGCCTGGGCATCACCACCGTCAAGAGCTCGCCGGACCTCACGATGGTCGTCCACCTCGTCTCGCCCAGCGGGCGCTACGACATGGACTACCTGCGCAACTACACGCTGCTGCACGTGCGCGACCGGCTGGCGCGCATCGAGGGCGTGGGCCACGTGCAGACCTGGGGCGGCGGCGAGTACGCGATGCGCGTGTGGCTGGACCCGCAGAAGGTCGCCGAGCACGGCCTGTCCGCCAGCGACGTGGTGCGCGCGATCCGCGAGCAGAACGTGCAGGCGGCGGCCGGCGTCGTCGGCGCCTCGCCCGCCCCCGAGGGCGTGGACCTGCAGCTGTCGATCAACGCGCAGGGGCGCCTGCAGACCGAGGAGGAGTTCGGCGACATCATCGTCAAGACCGAGGCCAACGGCGCGGTCACGCGCCTGCGCGATGTCGCCCGCATCGAGCTGGGCGCGGCGGACTATTCGCTGCGCTCGCTGTTGGACAACGCGCCGGCCGTGGGCACGGGCGTGTTCCAGGCACCTGGCTCCAACGCGCTGGCGATCTCCGACGCGGTGCGCAAGACGATGGAGGAGCTCAAGCCCTACATGCCCGAGGGCGTGGAGTACCGCATCGCCTACGACCCGACGCAGTTCGTGCGCGCGTCGATCAAGTCGGTGATCCACACGCTGCTGGAGGCGGTGGCGCTGGTCGTGCTGGTCGTGATCCTGTTCCTGCAGACCTGGCGCGCGTCCATCATTCCGCTGCTGGCGGTGCCGGTATCCATCGTCGGCACCTTCGCGGTGCTGCACCTGCTGGGCCTGTCGATCAACGCGCTGAGCCTGTTCGGGCTGGTGCTGGCGATCGGCATCGTGGTGGACGACGCCATCGTCGTCGTCGAGAACGTGGAGCGCAACATCGCCGCGGGGCTGACGCCACGCGAGGCGACGTACCGCGCGATGCGCGAGGTCTCGGGCCCCATCATCGCGATCGCGCTGGTGCTGGTCGCGGTGTTCGTGCCGCTGGCCTTCATCACGGGGCTGTCGGGCCAGTTCTACAAGCAGTTCGCCGTCACGATCGCGATTTCCACCGTGATCTCGGCGATCAACTCGCTGACGCTCTCGCCCGCGCTCGCGGCGCTGCTGCTCAAGGGCCATGACGAACCCAAGGACGCGCTCACGCGGGCCATGGACCGCTGGCTGGGCTGGCTCTTCCGCGGCTTCAACCGCGCCTTCGGCCGGGGGTCCCAAGCCTACGGCGGCGGGGTGCGGCGCGTGATCTCGCACAAGGCCGCGGCGATGCTGGTCTACGCCGCGCTGATCGGCGTGACGGGGATGCTCTTCAAGTCGGTACCCAACGGCTTCGTGCCCTCTCAGGACAAGCAGTACCTGATCGGCTTCGCGCAGCTGCCCGACGGCGCCACGCTGGACCGCACCGACGAGGTGATCCGCCGCATGGGCGACATCATGAAGCAGACGCCTGGCATCGAGGGCACGCTCTCCTTCCCGGGCCTGTCGATCAACGGTTTCACCAACAGCTCCAACTCGGGCATCGCCTTCGCCATGCTCAAGCCTTTCGAGGAGCGCACGACGCCCGAGCTGAGCGCGCAGGCAATCGCCGCGCGGCTCAACGCCGAGTTCGCGAAGATCGAGGACGCCTTCATCGTGATGTTCACGCCCCCGCCGGTCTCGGGCCTGGGCACCACGGGCGGCTTCAAGCTGCAACTGGAGGACCGCGCCTCGCTCGGCTACGACGCGATGGACGCCGCCCTCAAGGCCTTCATGGCCAAGGCCGCGGAGACACCCGAGCTGACCGGCATGTTCTCGAGCTACCAGGTCAACGTGCCGCAGCTGTATGCGCAGATCGACCGCACCAAGGCGCGGCAGCTGGGCGTGGCGGTGACCGACGTGTTCGAGACCATGCAGATCTACCTCGGCAGCCTCTACGTCAACGACTTCAACAAGTTCGGCCGCACGTACTCGGTGCGCGTGCAGGCGGACGCGCCCTTCCGTGCGCGCGCCGAGGACATCGGCCAGCTGCGGGTGCGATCGTCCTCGGGCGAGATGGTGCCGCTTGCGGCGCTGATGAAGGTGCAGCCCAGCTTCGGTCCCGAGCGCGCGATGCGCTACAACGGGTTCCTCTCGGCCGACGTCAACGGCGCGCCCGCGCCGGGCTATTCGTCGGGCCAGGCGCGCGAGGCGGTCGAGCGCATCGCGGCCGAGACGCTGCCGCCCGGCATCGGCTTCGAGTGGACCGAGCTCACCTACCAGGAGATCCTGGCGGGCAACTCCGCGGTGTGGGTCTTCCCGCTCGCGGTGCTGCTGGTGTTCCTGGTGCTGGCCGCGCAGTACGAGAGCCTGACGCTGCCGCTCGCGATCATCCTGATCGTGCCGATGGGGCTGCTGGCGGCGATGACCGGCGTGTGGCTGGACGGCAGCGACAACAACGTCTTCACGCAGATTGGCCTGGTGGTGCTGGTGGGGCTGTCGGCCAAGAACGCGATCCTGATCGTCGAGTTCGCACGCGAGCTGGAGTTCGCCGGGCGCACGCCGGTGCAGGCCGCGATCGAGGCGAGCCGGCTGCGCCTGCGGCCCATCCTGATGACCTCGGTGGCCTTCATCATGGGCGTGCTGCCGCTGGTGTTGTCCAGCGGCGCGGGCTCGGAGATGCGCCAGGCCATGGGCGTGGCGGTGTTCGCCGGGATGATCGGGGTGACGGCCTTCGGCCTCTTCCTCACGCCGGTGTTCTACGTGCTGTTGCGCCAGCTCGCCGGCAACCGGCCGCTGCGCTACCACGGCCAGGTGCCCCACCACGAGGCCCATTCCCACGACGTCCCCCTGCCCGCTGGCGGTGGGTCCGCCCGGCCGCTGCCGGCCGCGCCGTTCGACCACCCGCACGGCGGATGAGGAGCCTGCCATGAACGACAACGACAAGTACCCTGCTTCCCGTGTCGTCCGCGCCCGGCCCGCGCTGGCGGCGCTGTTCGCCGCCCTGGTGCTCGCCGGCTGCGCGAGCCCCGTGGACATCGACACCCGCGCGCTGCCCGACACGCCCAGCGCCTTCAAGGAGGCCACGACCCCCGAGGGCCGCTGGACCGTGGCCGAGCCGGCCGAGGCGCAACCGCGCGGCGCCTGGTGGCGCGCCTTCCAGGATCCGGTGCTCGACGACCTGGTCGCGCGCGCCGCCGGGCGCAACACCGATTTGCAGGTGGCCGCCGCGCGCCTCGCGCAGGCCCGCGCCTTCGCCCGCGCCGCGAACGCCGAGCGGCTGCCCACCGTGGGGTTGTCCGCCGGCGCCAGCCGCGGTGCCGAGCCGCTGGCACGCGGCGCGGCCCAGACGCTCGTCACCGCCGGCGCGGCGGCCTCGTACGAGGTCGATCTGTTCGGCCGCATCTCGCTGGCCAGCCGCGCGGCGGCGCTGGACGTCGAGCAGCGCGAGGCGCTGCTACGCAGCACGCTGCTGCTGGTGCAGGCGGAGGTGGCGCAGCACTATCTGACCCTGCGCGCGCTCGATGCCGAGCGCCGGTTGGTGCGCGAGACCATCGCCGCCTACCGCGACACGCTGCGCCTGACCGAGCGCCGCCATGCGCTGGGCGACGTGGCCGAGCTGGACGTCGAACGGGTGCGCAGCGAGGTCGCGGCGACCGAGGCGGACGCGATCGCGCTGGACCGCCGTCGGGCCGAGCTGGAGCATGCCCTCGCGGTGCTGGTCGGCGAGCCGGCGTCGAACTTCCGCCTGGAGCCGGCCAACACGCTCGCCGCACTGCCGGTGGTGCCCGCCGGCGTGCCGAGCACGGTGCTCGCCCGCCGGCCCGACGTGGCGGCGGCGCAGCGCGCGCTGCTGGCCGCGCAGGCCCGCGTCGGCGTCGCGCAGGCCGCCTGGTTCCCGTCGCTGTCGCTGACGGCCCAGGGCGGCCATGCCTCCACCGAGCTGGGCGACCTCTTCAGGTGGTCGGCCCGCGCCTGGAGCGTGGGCGCGCTGCTGTCGCTGCCGATCTTCGACGGCGGCCGCCGCCGCGCGGGCATCGAGGGCGCGCAGGCCGAGCTGGACGCCGCGCTCGCCCAGTACCGCCAGCAGTTGCTGCAGGTGTTCCGCGAGGTCGAGGACCAGCTCGCCGCGCTGCGCCTGCTGGACGAGCAGCGTGCCGCGCAGGACCGCGCGGTGCAGGCGGCCTCACGGGCGACGGTGCTGTCCGGCTCGCGCTACCGCAATGGTCTCGTGAGCCAGCTGGAGCTGTTGGACGCGCAGCGCAGCGAACTGCGCAACCGGCGCCAGGCGGTGCAGGTGCAGGCGGCGCAGTACCAGGCGACCGTCGGCCTCATCCGGGCGCTGGGCGGCGACTGGGGGACGGACACGCGGCTTTCCGGTGCGCCGGCGCCCACGCCCGAGCCGGTGACGACGGCCGCCCGCTGACCGGCGGCGCCCCGGCGTCCCGTCGTCGTGCCCCGGGCCCGCCCGGCCCGTGGGCCTCGTGTTCCCGGGCATCGCCCGGCGGTGGTGCCCGCTGTCATCGCATCCAGGGAGTCATCATGATCTTGCCCATCCTCATGCTGTCGGCCGCCGGGTTCACGGTGCTGACGACGGAATTCATCATCGTCGGCCTGCTGCCGCCGCTGGCGCGCGACCTGGGAGTCAGCGTGTCGCAGGCGGGCCTGCTGGTGACGCTGTTCGCCTTCACGGTGGCCGCCACGGGGCCGTTCCTGACGGCGTACTTCTCGCGCTTCGATCGCAAGCGCCTCTTCATCGGCACGCTGCTGCTCTTCGCCGCTGCCAACACACTGGCGGCCATCGCGCCCGACATCGGCACGATGGCCGTGGCGCGCTTCGTGCCGGCGCTGGCCTTGCCGGTGTTCTGGTCGCTGGCCAGCGAGACCGCCGCCGACCTGATGGGGCCGGAGCGGGCCGGGCGGGGCATCTCCATCCTCACGTTCGGCATCATCTGCGCGACCATCTTCGGCATCCCGGTGGGCACGCTGATCGGCGATGCCTTCGGCTGGCGCGCGGCCTTCGGCGTGCTCGCCGTGCTGGCCGTGGCCAAGGCGGCGATGCTGGCGGCGTTCCTGCCCGCCCGCCCGGCACCGCGCGGCCGCCAGAAGCTGCGTGAGCAGTTCGCCCTGCTGCGCGACCCGGTGCTGGTGCTGCAGGTGCTGCTGTCGGTGCTGGTCTTCACCGGCATGTTCACGCCCTACACCTACCTGGCCGACCTGCTCGAGCGCGTGGCGGGCTTCGACGGGCGCTGGGTGGGCTGGACGCTGATGGCTTTCGGCGCGGTGGGCCTCGTCGGCAACTCGCTGGCCGGCCGCATCGCCGACCGCGACCCGCTGGGCGGCACGCTGATGTTCGGCCTCACCGTGGCGGTGGGGATGGCCTTGGTCGTGCCGTTCATCGCGTCGCGGGCGGGCCTCGTCGTCATGCTCGCGCTGTGGGGCCTGTCGCAGGCGGCGCTGCTGCTGGTGTGCCACGTGCGGGTGATGCAGTCGGCGCCCTCCGCCCCGGCGTTCGGTGCCTCGCTCAACATCTCGGGGGCCAACCTGGGCATCGGCCTGGGCGCGATCGTCGGCGGCGAGGTCATCGACCGCTGGGGGGTGGCGCAGGTGGGCTACGCCGGCACGATCGTGATGGCCCTGGCGCTCGCGCTGGGAACGGCGTTGCTGCTGGCGCGCCGCACGGCCCGCCGGGCCGTGCGACCTGTGGCGGTCTGAGGCCCGGCCGCCCGAAGCCGGGCCGCAACCCCCATGGGGGGTGGGGCGCAAGCCCCGGGGCAGGCTAGATACAAGGTCCGCGCGGCCCTTTCGTCACCGCTGCGCGCCCAGCTCGCGCAGCATCTCGTCGAGGCTCACGTGGCCCTCGCACGCGCCGCTGCCCGGATGCGCCTCTTCGTGCTCCACCGCCCAGGCGTACTGCACGGCCGGATCGTCCGCGAGCCGCGCGCGCAGGGCGGCCAGGCGCGGGTAGCGGCTCCAGTCCGCCACCCCGTGGAAGTCCGCCCAGCGCGCGATGCCGGCGAAGTAGGCGTCCGCGAAGGTCTTGGCAGGCCCGAGCAGCCAGGGGCCGTCGGCCAACCGGCGTTCCAGGTGCGCGTGGGCCTTGCCCACCAGCGCCCGGCCGTACTCGCGCAGCATGTCGCCCTGGGCACCGTCCGCCTCGTGTTCGAGGGCGTACCACAGCGGCGCATACGCATTGAAGTAGCTGGTGTTGAGGTAGGCCAGCGCCTGGTTGAGCCGGTCGAAGTCCGCCGTGCCCTGGCGGAAGGCCAGGCCCTGCTCGACCGCGAGCGGCGCCAGGTGCTGCAGGATGGCCATGCTCTCGCTGACGAAACGGCCGTCGGCCGTGCGCAGCGTGGGGGTCTCGCGGGCCGGGTTGATGCGGGCGTAGGCGTCGCTGGCGACGACTTCCGGCATCTGAACGCGGCACAGTCGGTACGGGCGGCCGATCCACTCGAGCGCGACGATGGAGCCGAACGAGCATCCCTCGGGGACGCCGTAGAACAGAATCGGGGACATGGAACTCTCCTTTCGGTGGGTTCGTGATCGGAGGGAAGATGAAGAACGAGCTCTCGCCGGCGTGCTGGCACTGTAGGGGGGGCTGCGGCCTCGACCAAGCCGTCCAGGGCGAACGCAGCGTCCACGCCCGTGAACGACGGCCGGGGCGCGGATGAACCTCCAGGACCTGCATCTTTTCGTCGCGGTCGTGGAGCACGGCGGTTTCGCGGCCGCCTCGCGCGCGCTCGACGTGCCCAAGTCCACGCTCAGCAAGCGCGTGGGCGCGCTGGAGGAGGCGCTGGGCGCGCGGCTGCTGTTCCGCACCTCGCGCAGCGTGTCGCTCACCGACGTGGGCCGCGACTACTTCGACCATGCCCGCGCCGCGATCATCGAGGCCCAGGCGGCCGAGGAGGCGGTGCGCCGCCGCGTGGGCCAGCCCGTGGGCACGGTGCGGGTGACGGCGGCGGTGTCGGTCGCGCAGCGCGTGCTCGCGCCTTGCATGCCGCAACTGGCGCGCGCCTACCCGCGGCTGTGCGTGCACCTGCATGCGACCGACCGCTTCGTCGACATCGTGCAGGAAGGCTACGACGTTGCGGTGCGCAGCCACCTGCGGCCTCTGCCCGATTCGGCCCTGGTGCAGCGCCGCGTGCGGGTGGACCCGATCCTGCTCGTCGCCGCCCGGTCCTACGTGCGCGAGCACGGCACCCCGGAGCAACCGCAGGACCTCGCCCTCCACCACGCGCTGCTCGCGGGCCCGGCGGACGTCACCTGGCGGCTGGAGGGGCCCGGCGCGGCCATGGCGGAAGTCACGCCCCGGCCCCGGATGGTGGCCGACGAGGTCTCGGTGCTGCGGGAGGCGACCCTCGCCGGGCTGGGCGTGGCCTGCCTGCCGGAGGACTTCTGCCGCGACGCGCTGGACGACGGACGGCTCGTGCACCTGCTGCCCGGATGGACCGCCGGCCGCATCACCACCACGCTGCTGATGCCCGACCGGCGCAGCGTGCTGCCGGGCGTGCGGGCGGTGGTCGAGTTCCTCTGCGAGCAGCTCGTGGGGCGCATGGGGCCGCCGGGCGCGTGACCGCCCCGGACCGGACACTGTCACAACCGCGCCCTCTCGCGCGTCTAGACCGTGTCATCCTCCCGACCACACCCGGCGCCGGCCATGAACACCTCCACCGACCCCATCGCCGACCCTTTCGACGCGCTGCGCCCGCGGCTGTTCTCGCTCGCCTACCGCATGCTGGGCGTGCGCGCCGACGCGGAGGACGTCGTGCAGGACGCCTGGCTGCGCTGGCACCGCACCGACCGCGGCGCCTTGCAATCGGACGAGGCCTGGCTGGTGACCGTGGTGACCCGCCTGGCGCTGGATCGCCTGCGGGCGGCCAAGACCGAGCGCGAGGCCTACGTGGGGTTCTGGCTGCCCGAGCCGGTGGTCGAGCCTTTGCACGAGGACACGCCCGAGGCCGCCGCCGAGCGGGCCAGCGACCTGTCGATGGCGATGATGTGGGTCCTGGAGCGACTGGCCCCGGAGGAGCGCGCGGCCTTCCTGATGCGGCAGGTGTTCGACCGCGACTATGGCGAGATCGCGGCGCTGCTCGGCAAGAGCGAGGCGGCCTGCCGTCAGCTGGTGCACCGTGCCTGCGAACGCGTGCAGCAGGAGCGCCCGCGCTTCCAGGTGCCGCCCTCGCTGCACCGACAGGTGCTCGAGCGCTTCGTCGCCGCCGCGCAATCAGGCGACGTGCAGGCCCTGCAGTCCCTGCTGCGTGAGGACGTGCAGCTCGTCAGCGACGGCGGCGGCAAAGTGCCCTCGTTCAAGCACATCCTCACCCGACCCGAGACGATCGCCCGCCTCTTCGCGAACTCCCGCAAGATGGGCGACTCGGTGGTCTACCGCCTCGCCCTCGTCAACGGCGAGCCCGGCGTGCTGCGCTACGTGGACGGCCGACTCGAATCGGCGCAAGCCTACGTGACCGACGGCCAGCGCATCGCGGCGATCTGCGTGGTGCGCAATCCGGACAAATTGGGGGCGATACCGGCGCTCTGAGCCGTCTGCCCTGAATCGCTCCTGCGCTGGAGTCGAGACGGGCTCCGGGCCGAGGAGATGCAGCGCCGGCGATCGCCGTGCCAGACGGCCGGTCCGAAGGCCATGCCTAGAATGATCCCAACCCGGCACTGCTCGCCCAGCTCATGCACGACCTCGACCACCCGCTCGCGTCCTTCCAAGCCACACTCTCGCAGCTGCCCCCCACTCCGGTCGATGACCCCGCCGAGGACGAATCGTTCTGGACTGCGGTGTCCGCGCTGTACCGCAGGTCCTCCGCGAGGATCAATCTGGAGAACGGGTACTGGGGCATCATGGCCGAGCCGGTGAAGGAGGTCTATCGCCACTGGACCGAGCGGGTCAACTGCGAGAACACGCTGCTCATCCGTGACCACTGGCCGCAGGCGCTCGAGCAGCTCACCCGCAAGGTCGCAGCGGCGTTGGGGTGCGGACCCGACGAGATCGCGCTCACGCGCGGGGCCACGGAGGCCATGTTCGCACTGATCGGCGGCTATTCACGCTTGCGTCCAGGAGAGACGGTGCTGTATGCCGACCTTGACTATCCCGCGATGCGGCATGCCATGGAATGGCTGAGGGAGCGGCGCGGTGTCGTGCCCCGGCGTCTAGCGATTCCAGAGCCGGCGACCCGGGAGAACGTGCTGAAGACTTATGCCGAGGCCTTGCGCCGGCACCCTGACACCCGCCTGGTGCTGTTGACGCACGTGTCGCACGCAACGGGCCTCGTGATGCCGGTGCGCGAACTGACGGCCTTGGCGCAGCAGGCCGGCGCAGACACCATCGTCGATGCGGCCCACTCGTGGGGACAGCTCGATTTCCATGCGCCGGATCTGGGCGCTGCCTTCGCCGCGTTCAACCTGCACAAGTGGGTCGGCGCACCCCTGGGGTGTGGGTGCCTCTACATCGGCAAGGAACGGCTCGGCGCGATCGACCCCTACTTTGGTGATCGCGACTTCCCGGACACGGACATCCGTTCGCGCATTCACACCGGCTCGCCCAACTTCGCGGCGTGGCTGACCATCCCCGCCGCGCTGGAGTTGCATCAGCGCATCAGTGCCGGAGCCAAGGCGGTCCGGCTGCGCAGCCTACGCGACCACTGGGTGCGACAGGCGCGCCAACTGCCAGGCATGGAGATCCTGACCCCCGACCACGACGGAATGTCTGCCGGCATGACGGCGTTTCGCATCGCGGGCCGCACGAGCGCGCTCGACAACGACCGCATCGTCGCCGAGCTGCGGGATGTGCACGGAGTGTTCACGGTCCGACGCAACGGCCCCGAGCGGGGCGAGGTCGTGAGGGTGACGCCGGCGATCTACACCAGCCGCGAAGAACTCGACCGGCTGGTGTCCGGGCTGCGGGCGATGACGGCCCGTTCGGCGCCCTGCGGAACCCCACTACAGTAGAGCCCTCGCCACACCCGCTGGAGACCGCCATGACACATCCCACCCGCCGCGTCTTTCTCGGTGCCCTGCTCGCCGCCTCGATGGCCGCGGCCGGTGGCGCGTGGGCGGAGGCCCGGCCGGTGCGCCTGCTGGTCGGTTTTCCGGCCGGCGGGGGCACCGACGCGATCGCACGCACGCTGGCCGAGCGGCTGAAGGACGAGCTGGGGCGTCCGGTCATCGTCGAGAACAAGCCGGGTGCGGGTGGGCAGCTGGCCGCGCAGACGCTCAAAGCCTCGCCACCGGACGGCAGCACCTACTTCCTCTCCCACGACCACACGATCTCCATCCTGCCGCTCGTGGTGAAGAACCCTGGCTACGACTCGGCGCGGGACTTCGTGCCGGTGGCCGGCTTCGCCAGCTTCGTCAACGCGTTCGCGATCTCGAGCGGCACGCCGGCCAAGTCGCTGCCGGACTACGTGAACTGGGTGAAGGGCCCGGGCGGTGGCAAGGGGACGATAGGCGTGCCCGCGCCTGCGTCGACGCCCGAGTTCCTCGTCAAGGTGCTGGGCGAGCGCTACGGCCTGGACCTGGTGCCCGTGCCCTACCGCGGCAGCGCGCCGATGATCGGCGACATGTTGGGCAACCAGATCGCCGCCGGCACCGGCTCCGTGCCGGACTTCATCGAGCACCACAAGGCCGGCCGGCTGCGCGTGGCCGCCGTGCTCGGCCCCAAGCGCCAGGCCATCCTGCCGGAGGTGCCGACGCTGGCCGAACTGGGCATCGCGGGCTTCGAGGACCTGCCGTACTACGGCGTCTTCGCGCCGGCGGGCACACCCAAGGCCGCGATCGACGAGTTCTCGCAGGCGCTGTCCAAGGTCATCGCCCTGCCCGATGTGCGCTCCCGGCTGACCGAGCTGGGCCTGACGGTGGAATTCATGACCTCCGCCCAGCTCGCCGCGCGCGAGCGCGCCTACGCGAAGACCTGGGCCGAGATCATCCGCAAGAGCGGCTTCCAGCCGCAGTGAGCGCGTTCGCGTTCACCATCACCGCGGCGCCCCGGGCACGGGCGCGCGCCGCTGACCCTGCTCAGCCCTTCAGCACATCCAGCAGCGTCCGCGCCACCACCTTGGTCGCGCGACGCAGGTCCTCGAGCACGAGGTGTTCGTCGGCGCGCTTGGCGTTGCTCTCGCGCACGGTGCGCGGGCCGGCGCCGTAGATCGCCGCCGGGATGCCGTGGGCGCCGAAGAGGCGCACGTCGGTGTACAGCGGCGTGCCGGAGGTCGGGATGGGTTCGCCGAAGACCTCCTGCCCGTGCCGTCGCAGGGCCTGCACCAGCGGCGCGTTGCGCGCGTCGGGCTTCCATGATTCGGCCAGCAGCAGTCGCCGGATCTCGACCGTGATGCCCGGGAAGCCGGCGGCCGCCTCGCCGATCACGCGGCGGATGTCGGCCTCGACCTCGGCCGGGTCCTCCTCGGGGATCATGCGCCGGTCGAGCTTGAGCACCACCTTGCCGGGCACGACATTGGTATTGGTGCCGCCCTCGATGCGGCCGACGTTGAGGTAGGGGTGGTTGATGCCGGGCACCTGCGAGCGCACGGCCTTGTACCGCTCGTTCTGGGCGTACAAGGCATCGAGGATGCGCACCGCCCCCTGCAGCGCGTCGACGCCGGTGTCGGGGATGGCGGCGTGCGCCATCACGCCGTGCACCGTCACCTCCATCTGCAAGCAGCCGTTGTGCGCGGTCACGACCTGGTAGCTGAAACCCGCGGCCAGCAGGTAGTCGGGTCGGGTCAGGCCCTGCCGCAGCAGCCAGCCGGGTCCCAGCTCGCCACCGAACTCCTCGTCGTAGGTGAAGAGCAGCTCCACGCCGCCCGCAAGCGGTGCGCCCAGCGCTTCGAGCGCGCGCAGCGCGAAGGTGTAGGTGGCGAAGTCGCTCTTGCTGACGGCCGCCGCGCGCCCGTAGAGCTTGCCGTCCGCCACCTCGCCGCCATAGGGGTCGTGCGTCCAGCCCTCGCCGGGCGGCACGACGTCTCCATGGGCGTTGAGCGCGACCACCGGGCCGCCCTCGGCATAGCGGCGGCGCACGATCAGGTTGGTGATCGACTGCAGGCCGTAGGCGTGCACCGCTTCAGCGGGCACGGGGTGCTTCTCGGCGGGCAGGCCGAAGCCGGCGAGCAGCTCGGCCGTGCGCTCGGCATGCGGGGCGTTGTTGCCGGGCGGCGTGTCGGTAGGCACGCGCACCAGCTCCTGCAGGAAGCGCACCTCCTCGTCGAAGTGGGCGTCGATCCAGGCGTCGAGCGCGAGGTAGAGGTCGGCGGATGGGACGGCAGGGGGGGTCATGCGTGCTCCGCGGCGAGTTGTCCGAGCAGGTGCGAGAAGGCCTCGACGGCGAGTTGCGCGTCGTCGGCGGTGATGGTTTCCAGCGGGTTGTGGCTGATGCCCGAATTGCCGCCACGCACGAAGAGCATGGCCTGAGGCATCACCTCGTGCAGCTTCATCGCGTCGTGGCCGGCCCCGCTGGGCATGCGGTGCACGGGCAGGCCCAGGGCTTCGACGGCGCGCTCCCAGCGCGCCTGCCAAGCCGGCGCGCTGGGGGCGGCGGCCGCGCGCATCGTCTCTTCCACGCGGTGGTGCACGCCCCGGCGCGCGCAGATGCGGGCCAGCTCGTCCAGCACGTCGCGCACCAGCCGGTCACGTTGCGCATCGTTCGGCGCGCGCAGGTCCAGGCTGAAGAGGCACCGCCCCGGCACGACGTTGATCGAGCCGTTCGGCACCTGCAGCATCCCTATCGTGCCGACGGAATCGCCATCGGCGGCCGCGCGGCGTTCGACGTAGAGCGCCAGTTCCGCGACCGCGGCGGCCGCGTCGCGTCGCCGGTCCATCGGCGTCGTGCCGGCATGGCTGGCCACGCCGACGACTTCGCCCAGGTAGCGCACGCTGCCGTTGATGGAGGTGACCACGCCCAGCGGCAGGTCCAGCTCGTGGAGCACCGGCCCCTGCTCGATGTGCACCTCGAGGAAGCCCAGGTACCGGGCCGGGTCGCGCCTGAGGTTCGGGATCTCGTCGATCGCGAGGCCCGCCTGCCGCATCGCCTCTCGCATCGTGATCCCCTCGGCATCGACCTGGTCCAGCCAGGCCGCGTCGAACTGGCCGGTCAGGGCGCTGGAGCCGAGGAAAGTGGCCTTGTAGCGCTGGCCTTCCTCCTCCGCGAAGCCGACCACCTCGATCCCGAAAGGCAGTCGGCGGCCTGCGCGGTGCAGGGCCCAGACGCAGGCCATCGGCACGAAGATGCCCAGGCGCCCGTCGTACTTGCCGCCGTTGCGCACCGTGTCGTAGTGGCTGCCAGTCAAGAGCGCGCGAGCCCCCGGGTCGGTGCCGTGGTAGCGGCCGACCACGTTGCCGACCGCGTCGATGCCGACCTCGTCGAAGCCGATCTCGCGCATCCACCCGGCAAGTTGCGCGGCGCAGGCGCGGTGCGCCTCGGTCAGGTACGTGACGGTCAGCTGCCCGAGTGCCTCGTGGCCCGGGTCGGTGTGCCGCGCAAGCTGCTCGGCCCAGTCCCACACCTGCTCGCCGAGCGCCGGCACGAAGCCGAACTTGTCGTTGAGCCGGATCTCGGCGATGCGGTGGATGTTGCGCAGCGCCTCGGCGAACTCGAAATCCGGATGGTTGGCCAGGCGCCGTTCGAAAGTCGCGATGATCTCCTGCCGCGCGAGCCCCAGGCCCCGCGGGCCGCGCACCGCGAGGATGAACGGGAAGCCGAACCGGGCGTTGTAGTCGGCATTGAGGCGCTGCAACTTCGCGAACTCCTCCGGGGTGCAGTGGGTCAACCCGGCGCGCGACTGCTCACCGGTGGATTCGGCGGTCAGCCGCCCGGCGATCGCCGCCTTGCCCGCGAGCTCGGGGTGGGCGCGGATCAGCGCCAGCTGGCGCTCGCGTCCCGCCGCCCGCACGGCCTCGGTCAGCGCGCGCTTGAGCTGCGCGAGCGTCCTGAAGGGGCGCTGGGCGCAGGCGCCCTCGGCGACCCAGGGCGAATGTTCGTAGATGCCGTCCAGCAGCGCGACGAAGTCCGGCTGCGAGGCCTCGTTGAGTCGGTCGAGCGTGAGCATGGTCACTCCCAGAGGAAGGCCGTGGCCGCATCGAAGGGGTGCACCTGCTTCCAGTGCCGTGCGATGTCGATGCGCCGCGTGATCCACACGCGGTCGTGCGACTGGATGTGGTCGAGGAAGCGCTGCAGCGCGCGCATGCGGCCGGGGCGGCCGAGCAGGCGGCAGTGCATGCCGACGCTCATCATCGCCGGACGCTCGTCGCCTTCGGCCCACAGCACGTCGAAGGCGTCGCGCAGGTACTGGAAGAACGGGTCGCCGTGAGAGAAGCCCTGCGGCAGCGCGAAGCGCATGTCGTTGCAGTCCAGCGTGTAGGGCACCACCAGGTGCGGGACGACCTGCCCGTCGCTGCGGCGTACCTGCAGCCAAAACGGCAGGTCGTCGCCGTAGTAGTCGCTGTCGTACTCGAAGCCGCCGTAGTCGGCCACGAGGCGCCGGGTGTTGGGGCTGTCGCGGCCGGTGTACCAGCCCACGCCGTGTACGGCGCCCGGGTGATCGCGGCGTTCGCCGGTCAACCGCTCGATGATCTCCATGCCACGCGCCATGTGCTCGCGCTCGGTGGCCTCGTCGATCGTCTGGTAGTGGATCCAGCGCCAGCCGTGGCAGGCGATCTCATGACCCAGCTCGACGAAGGCCGCCGTCACCTCGGGGCAGCGCTCCAGCGCCATCGACACGCCGAACACGGTGAGCGGAAGGCCGCGCCGCTCGAACTCGCGCAGCAGCCGCCACACGCCCACGCGCGAGCCGTACTCGTAGATGCTCTCCATGCTCAGGTGCCGAGCCGGGTAGGCGGCGGGGTTGAACATCTCGGAGAGGAACTGCTCGCTGCCGGCGTCGCCGTGCAGCACGCTGTTCTCGCCACCCTCCTCGTAGTTGAGGACGAACTGCACCGCGACGCGGGCGTTGCCTGGCCAGTGCGGGTGGGGCGGGTTGCGACCGTAACCCTTGAGGTCGCGCGGATAGCGGGGGGTGTTCATCGGTGGCGTGGGTGCATCAGGGTGTCCCTCAGCGCGGCTTGAGCACCGCGGCGAGGTCGGGCACGCGCGGGTCGAGCCGCAGGTTGCGCTCGACGCTGGCGAGGTGTTGTTCCATCAGCCGCACGGCCGCGCGGGCGTCGCGCCGCTCCAGCGCGTCGACGATCTCGACGTGCTCCTGCTGCGAATGCTCGGCCGAGTGCGAGGACTGGTACATCAGCGAGATCAGCGACGAGCGCTTGAGCAGGTCGGCCAGCAGGTCGGCGAGCACGTCGTTGCCCAGCAGTCGCGCGAGCACCACGTGAAAGTCCGCCAGCAGCCGCGTGCGGCCGGGCACGTCGATGCGGCTGACCGCCGCGCGCTCGTCCTTCAGGTGCTGGCGCAACTGCGCGATCTGGGCGTCGGTGATGCGCGCGGCCAGCTGCCGCACCATCGCGCCCTCGACCATCCGGCGCACCTCGAAGACCTGGCGCGCCTCTTCCACGCTGGGCATCGCGACGAAGGCGCCGCGGGCCGGCTCCAGCGTCACCAGCCGGTCGCGGCTCAACTGGTTGAGCGCCTGCCGCACGACGGTGCGCGAGACGGCGAAGATGTCCGCGATCTGCTGCTCGACCAGCTTGGTGCCCGGCATCAGCCGCCGCTCGACGATGGCCGTGGTCACCGCCTCGACGATGCGGTCGGTCGCGCTGCCGGCGGGCGCCCCTTGGGCCCCGGGCACGGCCAGGCGCAGGTGACCGGCATTGCCGGGCTTGCGCCCGCCGGCGGTTGCGGAAGCGGGCGCAGCCCTCGAAGAGGCCTTGGCAGGGGGCGTGGCGGTGGCTCGGGGCATGGCGATACGTATTGAATGCGAAAGTGTATACAGTCCGGCGCACACTGCAAGCCTCCGGTCCACCGACCGCGCGCGGACATGCCCCGATCACCCGTCGATGGCGCAGGGGCGCGGTGCCCGGGCCCTCCATTCCGCGTCGGAATAGGACATATGACGGCGTTGCGCTTCGCGCCGGCCCACCTGCCCGGCACCATGGCCTCGCGTTCTTCCCCAGGAGGCTCGAATGGCAAAGATGAAAGCGGCGATGGCCGCCGTGCTCGTGATGGAAAAGGAAGGCATCACCCAGGCCTTCGGCGTGCCTGGCGCGGCGATCAACCCCCTGTACGCGCAACTGCGGGAGCGGCAGACCATCGCCCACGTGCTGGCGCGCCACGTGGAGGGTGCCGCCCACATGGCCGAGGGCTACACGCGGGCGCGGGCCGGCCACATCGGGGTGTGCATCGGCACCAGCGGGCCGGCCGGCACCGACATGATCACCGGGCTCTACTCGGCCCAGGCCGACTCCATCCCCATCCTTTGCATCACCGGGCAGGCCCCGCGCGCGCGGCTGCACAAGGAGGACTTCCAGGCGGTCGACATCGCCTCCATCGCGAAGCCGGTCACCAAGATGGCCACCACGGTGCTCGAGCCGGCCCAGGTGCCGCGCGTATTCCAGCAGGCGTTTCACCTGATGCGCTCCGGTCGTCCCGGCCCGGTGCTGATCGACCTGCCCTTCGACGTGCAGATGGCCGAGATCGAGTTCGACATCGACACGTACGAACCGTTGCCGGTCTACAAACCCGCGGCCACCCGCGCCCAGGTCGAAAAGGCGATGGACCTGCTCGCCACCGCCGAGCGGCCGCTTCTCGTCGCCGGCGGCGGCGTGATCAATGCGGATGCGGCCGACCTGCTGGTGGAGTTCGCGGAGCTGACCGGCATCCCGGTGATCCCGACGCTGATGGGCTGGGGCGCGATCCCGGACGACCATCCCTTGATGGCAGGTATGGTGGGCTTGCAGACCAGCCACCGCTACGGCAACGCCACGCTGCTGGCCTCGGACTTCGTGCTGGGCATCGGTAACCGCTGGGCCAACCGGCACACCGGCTCCCCGGAGGTCTATTGCCGCGGCCGGCGCTTCGTGCACGTGGACATCGAGCCGACCCAGATCGGCCGCGTGTTCGCGCCGGACTACGGCATCGTCTCCGACGCGAAGGCGGCGCTGGAGCTCTTCGTGGAGGTCGCGCGTGCCAGGCGTGCGGCGGGCCGCCTGCCCGACTGGTCACGCTGGGCGCGCGCCTGCCGTGAACGCAAGCGCGATGTCGCGAACCTGCGCAAGACGCACTACGACGAGGTGCCGATGAAGCCGCAGCGCGTCTACGAGGGCATGAACCGGGCCTTCGGGCGCGACACCACCTATGTCTCGACCATCGGCCTCAGCCAGATCGCCGGGGCTCAGTTCCTGCATGTGTACGGTCCCCGGCAGTGGATCAACTGCGGTCAGGCCGGCCCGCTGGGCTGGACGGTGCCGGCGGCGCTGGGCGTGCGCGCGGCCGACCCCAGGCGGCGCGTCGTCGCGCTGTCGGGCGACTACGACTTCCAGTTCATGATCGAGGAGCTGGCCGTGGGCGCGCAGTTCAAGCTGCCCTACCTGCACATCCTCATCAACAACAGCTACCTGGGGCTCATCCGGCAGGCCCAGCGCGGGTTCTCGATGGACTACAGCGTGCAGCTTTCGTTCGACAACATCAACATGCCCGCGGACGAGCCGGCCCACGGCTACGGCGTGGACCACGTCAAGGTGGCCGAGGGCCTGGGATGCAAGGCGATCCGCGTGCACCGGCCGGACGAACTCGAGCCCGCGCTCGCACTGGCCGAGCGTTGGATGGCCGAGCTGCAGGTGCCGGTGGTCGTCGAGGTCATCGTCGAGCGCGTGACCAACATCGCCATGGGGACCGAGATCGACCAGATCGTGGAGTTCGAGGACCTGGCCGCCGCGCCCGCCGACGCGCCCACCGCGCTGGCGCTGCTCGACTGAGCCGGCGCCACGCACGAGCCCGGGCCGCACGAGCAAGGCCGGGCGCCGATCCGCATGTCCGTTGCAAGGAGTACGAGATGCCGCGTTTCGCCGCCAATCTCACGATGATGTTCACCGAGGCTCCCTTCCTCGATCGGTTCGAGCGCGCCGCGCGCGCCGGGTTCGAGGCGGTGGAGTTCCTCTTTCCGTATGCCTTTCCGGCACACGAGATCCGGGCGCGACTGCAGGCCAACGGCCTGCAGCTCGTGCTGCACAACCTGCCGGCCGGCGACTGGGAGGCCGGTGAGCGGGGCATCGCCTGTCATCCTCACCGCAAGGAAGAGTTCCGGGCCGGCGTGCGGCAGGCGATCGAGTACGCGGCCGCGCTCGGCGTGGGCCAGCTCAACTGCCTGGCGGGCAAGGCGCCGCAGGACGTGTCGGCAGCGCGTGCGCACGAGACGCTGGTGGAGAACCTGCACTATGCCGCGGACGAGCTCGGCAAGGCCGGACTCACGCTGCTCGTCGAGCCGATCAACGACCGCGACGTTCCGGGCTTCTTCCTCACGCGCACGGCGCAGACCCTGGCCGTCCTCGACGAAGTCGGCGCCGACCACCTGCGGCTGCAGTACGACGTCTACCACGCGCAGCGGATGGAAGGGGATCTGGCCGCGACCCTGGAGCGGCATCTCCCGCGCATCGGCCACTTGCAGGTCGCCGACAACCCGGGGCGCCACGAGCCGGGCACGGGCGAGATCCACTACCCCTTCCTCTTCGCTCAGCTGGACCGGCTGGGATACCGCGGGTGGGTGGGGTGCGAATACAAGCCCCGGACCACGACCGAAGCGGGGCTGGGGTGGCTGACCCGCTTGTCCGGTCGATGAGTGCAGGACACGGCACCGCGGGGCTGCTCGACGGAAACACCACGCAAGGAGAACACATGAACACCCCCATGCACATCGGATTCATCGGACTGGGCATCATGGGCACCCCGATGGCGGGCCACCTGATCCGCGGTGGCCACCGTCTCTACGTGCACAGCCGCAGCGGGGTGCCGGCGGAAATCGCCGGCGCGGCCACCGTGTGCGCGAGCGGGCGCGACGTGGCCAGGCAGGCGGACATCGTCATCCTGATGGTGCCGGACACGCCCGATGTCGGTGCCGTGCTCTTCGGCGAGGGTGGCGTGGCCGAGGGGCTCGCGTCGGGCAAGGTGGTGGTGGACATGTCGTCCATCTCGCCGGTGGAGACCAAACGATATGCCGAGCGCATCCGGGCGCTGGGCTGCGAGTACCTGGACGCGCCCGTGAGCGGCGGCGACGTGGGCGCGCGCAACGGCACCCTGTCCATCATGGTGGGCGGTGACGAGGCCACCTTCGCGCGCGTGCGCCCGGTGTTCGAGCTCTTGGGCAGGAACATCACGCTGGTCGGCGGCACCGGGGACGGCCAGACCTGCAAGGTGGCGAACCAGATCGTGGTCGCCCTCACCATCCACGCGGTGGCCGAGGGCCTGCTGTTCGCCGCCAAGGCGGGCGCCGACCCCGCCAAGGTGCGACAGGCGCTGCTCGGAGGCCTGGCGACCTCGCGCGTCCTGGAGGTGCTGGGCGAACGCATGATCAAGCGCAGCTTCGAGCCCGGCTTCCGCATCGGGTTGCACCAGAAGGACCTCAACCTGGCGCTCACCGCGGCGCGTGAGCTGGGACTGCCCCTGCCGGCCACGGCGCAGGCACAGCAGTTCTTCAGCGCCTGCATCGCGCAAGGCGGCGCGGGGTGGGACCACAGCGCGCTGGTGCGCGCGCTCGAGCGCCTGGCGGGCGTCGAGGTCGGCCAGGGCGGGGTGCACCCGCCCGGCACGCCCGCAAGCGCGGGCGCATCCCTCCCGGAGAGCCGGGCGTGAATGTGGGGGGCGGCGATCCCCGGCGCGACCTGTTGCGCCGCATGTACGAGGCGGCGGTCTCCTCGGCCCAGCCGGCCCATTGCGTGCCACCGCACCTGCCGGCTCCCGGCACGGTGCGCGGCCGCCTGATCGTTCTCGGCGCCGGCAAGGCGTCGGCGGCGATGGCGCAGGCGGTCGAGCGCCACTGGCCGGGCCCGCTCGAAGGGCTGGTCACGACGCGCTACGGGCATGCCGTGCCGTGCGAGCGCATCGAGATCGTCGAGGCGGCCCACCCGGTGCCGGACGCGGCAGGGCTGGCGGCGGCACAGCGCATGATGCACAAGGTCCGCGGCCTTTCCCAGGACGACTGGGTGCTGTGCCTGATCTCCGGGGGCGGCTCGTCGCTGCTGCCGTTGCCGGCGCCGGGACTCACCCTGGCGGACGAGCAGGCCTTGCACCACGCACTGCTCGGCTGCGGGGCGGGCATCTCCGAGATGAACTGCGTGCGACGGCACCTGTCCGCCATCAAGGGTGGCCGGCTGGCCGCGGCGTGTCACCCGGCGCGCGTGCTCACGCTGGTGATCTCCGACGTGCCCGGCGATGCGCCGGCCGACATCGCCTCCGGCCCGACGGTGGGCGACCCCACGACCTGCGCCGACGCGCTGGCGATCGCGCGTCGCTACGCGATCGACCTACCACCCCACGCATGGGACCTGCTCGAAAGCGGCCGGGGCGAATCGGTCAAGCCCGATGCCCCGCGGCTGGCCCGTGCCGAAGTGCGCGTGATCGCCGCGCCGCAGCACGCGCTGCAGGCGGCCGCCGAGGTCGCGCGCCGCGCTGGGTATGCCGCGCACATCCTCGGGGACGCGATCGAAGGCGAGGCGCGCGAAGTGGGCAAGGTGCTGGCCGGTATCGCTCGCCAGGTGGCCGCGCGCGGCCAGCCCTTCCGGGCCCCCTGCGTACTGCTGTCCGGCGGCGAGACCACGGTGACCTTGCGCGGCGGCGGCCGCGGCGGGCGCAACGTGGAGTGCCTGCTCGCGGCGGCGCTCGCGCTGGAGGGCCATCCGCGGGTCCATGGTTTGATGGCCGACACGGACGGCATCGACGGCACGGCCGAGATCGCGGGGGCGTGGATCGGCCCGCACACGCTCGCGGCCGCGTGGGCGCGCGGCCTTACGCCCCGGAATGCGCTGGACGGCCAGGACGGCCATGGGTTCTTCCAGGCACTGGGCGACTCGTTCGTGACAGGACCAACACTCACCAACGTCAACGACTTCCGCGCGCTGCTGATCGAGCCGCCCGCGGCCTAGGAGTTCTCATGCACCACGGCTCGCGACCGCGCGCCGCCTCGCTGCGGCCTGGAGCGTGCATCCGGTACACGTCGACGATGTGGGCAGTGTCGAGCAGTGACGCAGGCGGCCGCTGCGATGGCGCGACACGAAGGCTTCGCCAAGCCTGGCGAGGTCCTCGTCGCGATCGCCGGCCTGCCGTTCGCCACCCCCGGCACCACCCACCTGCTGCGGGTGGCGACCGCATGAGGTTGCCCAGCCGGCTTGATCCGAAGCCAGCGTCTATGCTTGCGGCTTCGTCGTTCCTCTCTCGAAACGCAAGGAGACACGCATGGGTCACTTGAGCACGCATGTGCTGGACACGGCGCACGGCTGCCCCGCCGCCGGCATGAAGGTCACGCTGCAGAAGGTCGCCGCCGACGGACGGGCCGAGACCGTGAAGGCCGTGACGCTCAACAGTGACGGCCGCACCGACGGCGGGCCGCTGCTCGCAGCGCACGAGATGGCGGCCGGCCGCTGGCGGCTGCTGTTCGAGGTCGCGCCCTACTTCCGGGCGCGCGGCGTCACCCTGCCCGAGCCCGCGTTCATCGACACGGTGACGCTGGATTTCGGCATCGCCGATGCGCAGGGCCACTACCACGTGCCGCTGCTGGTCAGCCCCTGGAGCTACAGCACCTACCGCGGATCCTGAGCCGGGGGTTGTATTGCACGCCGAACTGTATACACTTTGAGGCAGCGCAAGACTGCTTCCTGACGTCGCCGCGGAGCCCCGCGGCCTGTCGCTGCCGGCGACGAGGCCCCGGAGTCGCGACCATCGCTCCTCACAGAGCCCGCTGTGGTGAGGGGAGGCGCCGGCCGCCGGGCCGGAGCATCCCCTGACTGTCGAGTCCGACGCGATGGACACCGCCTACCTCCTCGACTGGGCCAACCTGCTGCTGCGCTGGGCCCATGTCATCACCGCGATCGCCTGGATCGGCGCCTCGTTCTACTTCGTGATGCTGGACAACAGCCTCACGCCCCCGACGCACGACGACCTGAAGACCAAGGGCGTGGACGGGGAGATGTGGGCGGTCCATGGCGGCGGCTTCTACCACTCGAACAAGTACATGGTGGCGCCGCGCTGGCTGCCCCTGCCCGAGAAGCTCCACTGGTCGTACTGGGAGAGCTACTCCACCTGGCTCACGGGCTTCGGCCTCTTCACGGTGCTGTATCTCTTCAACGCCGGCACCTTCCTCGTGGACAAGAGCGTGTTCGACTGGTCGCCTGCCGCGGCCATCGCGACCTCGCTGGGCTTCCTGGTGGCGTTCTGGCTGGTCTACGACGCGATCTGCCGCACGCTCGGACAGCGACCCCACGGCGACCTCGTCGTCGGACTGCTCGTGTTCGCCTTCGTCGTCTTCGCGTCGTGGCTGGCATGCCAGCTCTTCGCCGGGCGCGCGGCCTTCCTGCTCGTCGGCGCGATGCTCGCCACCGCGATGAGCGCCAACGTGTTCTTCTGGATCATCCCCGGCCAGCGCAAGGTGGTCGCGGCCTTGCGCGCGGGCGAGCAGCCCGACCCGATCCACGGCAGGCGCGGCAAGCAGCGCAGCGTGCACAACACCTACTTCACGCTGCCAGTGCTGATCGCGATGCTGTCCAACCACTACGGTTGGCTGTACAGCGGCCCGCACAACTGGATGGTGCTGGTGCTGCTGATGCTGGCCGGCGCGCTGATCCGTCACAGCTTCGTCGCGCGCCACAAGGCACAGGTGCTGGGCAAGCGCGCGCCGTGGGAGCATGCGGTCGCCGGCACCGTCGTGCTCGTGGGGTTGGCGCTGTGGCTCGCGCCCCCGCCACGCCCGGCGGCCCCCGACACCGCCGCCGCGCCCGCGAGCTTCGCCCAGGTGCGCACGGTGATCGAGCAGCGCTGCGCCATGTGCCACAACGCCCAGCTCGCGCAGAAGAACGTCGCGCTGCACACGCCCGAGCTCGTCAAGCAGCACGCGCAGGCGGTGTACCAGCAGGTGTCCGTGCTCAAGCTCATGCCCCTGAACAACGCGACACAGATGACCGAGGACGAGCGCGCGCTCATCAAGCGCTGGTTCGACGGGGGTGCCCCGGTGAACTGAGTCCCGTTCCAATCCGGGGTCGACGCGGCGGCAGATCGCGCGGCCCTCCAAGAGGAGACAAACGATGTCCATCGAACGAGGCGTCCACCCGGTGGACGAGAAGCTGCCCCCCGGCCGCCTGGCCGCGCTGGGCCTGCAACACGTGCTGGTGATGTACGCCGGCGCGGTGGCCGTGCCGCTCATCGTCGGGCGCGCCCTGCAGCTCACGCCGGAGCAGGTCGCGCTGCTGATCTCGGCGGACCTCTTCTGCTGCGGCCTGGTCACGCTGATCCAGTCCATGGGCATGACGCACTGGTTCGGCATCCGCCTGCCGGTCATGATGGGAGTGACCTTCGCCGCCGTCGGCCCCATGGTCGCCTTCGCCCAGGCGACGCCCGGCGTCGAGGGCGCTCGCGCGATCTTTGGTGCCATCATCGGCGCGGGGGCCATCGCGATGCTGATCGCGCCGGTGGTGAGCAAGCTGCTGCGGTTCTTCCCGCCCGTGGTCACCGGCACCATCATCGCCATCATTGGCATCAGCCTCATGCGGGTGGCGGTGGGCTGGGCCATGGGCGGGCCGGCACCGGCCGCGCAGTCGGTGGATGTGCCGCGCCTGGTCGAGATGGTGGACCGTGCCAAGGCCGAGGCCACGGCATCCGCGCCGGACGGCGCGCCGGCTGCCGCGATCCGGCTGCCCGGGCCCATTCCCATGGTCGACAACCCGCACTACGGCGCGCTGGACCATCTGGCGATCGCCGGCTTCGTGCTGGTGGTCATCCTGCTGTTGGCCAAGTACGCGCGGGGGTTCGTGGCCAACATCTCGGTGCTGCTGGGCATCGTCGTCGGCTGCGTCGCCGCGGTGGCGCTGGGCAAGATGCACTTCGACAAGGTGGCCAAGGCCGACTGGTTCGACGTGGTCACGCCCTTGGCCTTCGGGATGCCCACTTTCGACCCGGTGATGATCCTCACGATGACGCTGGTCATGATCGTCGTGATGATCGAATCGACCGGCATGTTCCTCGCGCTGTCCGACCTCACCGGCAAGCCGCTGCGGCAGAGCGACCTCGCCGCGGGGCTGCGCACCGACGGGCTGGGCACGCTGATTGGCGGAATCTTCAACACCTTTCCGTACACCAGCTTCTCGCAGAACGTGGGCCTGGTCGGCGTGACGGGCGTGCGCAGCCGCTGGGTGTGCGTCGCCGCCGGGCTCATCATGCTGGTGCTGGGCATGCTGCCCAAGATGGCTGCCTTCGTCGAATCCATCCCCACCTTCGTGCTGGGCGGCGCGGGGCTGGTGATGTTCGGCATGGTGACGGCCACCGGGATCCGCATCCTCTCGACCGTCGACTTCAAGGGCAACCGCAACAACCTCTACATCGTGGCGCTGTCCATCGGCTTCGGCCTCATCCCCCTCGTCGCGCCTCGCTGGACCCAGCAGATGGTGCACGGGCTGCATCCGCTGCTGGAGTCCGGCATCCTGCTCACCTCGATCGCCGCGGTCGTGCTCAACCTCTATTTCAACGGCGCGAAGGAGGACCCGCGCTGCGCGGTGGAGGCCGCCAAGACCGCCGAGGCGCACTAGGGGGGGGCCGGCAACGGCCGCGAGGTGGATGGGGCCGGCTCAGGGCGGCGGCGCGTCCAGCCAGCGTTCCTCGGTCAGGGCTTGCTGCAGGAAGGCGATGAAACTGGTGACCTTGGCCGGCACGAGCTTGGGCGAGGGGAACACCGCGTGCACCTCCTGCGCCGGCAAGCGGCAATCCTGCAGGATCGGCTGCAGCAACCCCTGCGTCACCGCCGTGCGTGCGACGTACCAGGGCAGCACCGCGACGCCGAAGCCGTCGCAGGCGGCGGCGAGCACCGCCGAGAGGTTGTTCGAGCGCAGCGGCCCACGCACCGGCACCACGTGCTCGCGCCCGTCGTGGCCCGTCAGTGTCCAGCGGTCGTCGCCCTGCACACTGCTGTAGACGAGGCAGGCGTGGCGGGCAAGGTCGGCCGGTTCCACCGGGACACCGTGCTGCGCCAGATAGCGCGGCCCGGCGACCATCACCCAGGGGTTGCTGCCCAGCCAGCGGGCCCCGAGCGAGGAATCGGCCAGCCGGCCCATGCGCACCGCCAGGTCCAGCCCCTGTTCCACCAGGTTGACGTACCGGTCGTCGAAGCTGAGGTCGACGGTGACTTCCGGATGTGCCCGCATGTAGCGCAGCACCAGCGGCACCAGCACGCGCCGTCCGAAGGCGACCGAGCTGCTCACCCGCAGCGTGCCGGCCACGCCCCCTTGCAGCAGCGATGCGAGGTTGTCGGCCTCCTCCAGCTCGCGCGCGATCGTCTTGCAGCGTGCGTAGTACAGCTGACCCACCTCGGTGGGCGTGACGCCCCGCGTGGAGCGGTGCAGCAGCCGGGCGCCCAGGCGCTGCTCCATCGCGGCCACCGCCTTCGTCGCCGTCGGCTGCGTGATGCCCACCTCCGCCGCCGCGCGCGTGAAGCTGCCCGTCTCGACGACGCGGATGAAGAGCTGCACGCCGGTGATGCGGTCCATGCCGGGCACTATAGGAGGGTGCCCGGTCCGCTGCATCCTCGTGCCGGTCGCGACACCTTTGTCCGGCGCGCACAGGCCCGCCGCGGGCCTCAGCGGCGCAGCGGCTGTCCCGCCTCGACCCCGAACAGGGGCCCCGCCAGCAGGTAGACGAGCGCGAACACCGTGGCGATGGTCGTCAGGTTCAGCACGAAGCCGGCGCGGGCCATGTCGCGGATGTGCAGATCCTGGTAGGCGAAGACGATGGCGTTGGGCGGCGTGGCCACCGGCATCATGAAGGCGGCCGAGGTGGCGATCGCGACGGGGATCGCCAGCAGCAGCGGGTGTTCTCCCAGCCCCAGCGCGACCGCGCCCATGATGGGCAGGAAGGTCGCGGCCGTCGCCGTGTTGCTGGTCAGCTCGGTCAGGAACACGATGAGGGCGGTCACCAGCAGCACCACCCACCAGATGCTCACGCCCGACAGCCCTGCCACCGATTGGCCAATGGCCTTGGCCAGGCCGGTCGAGCCGAAGGCGCCCGCCAGCGCGAGGCCGCCGCCGAACAGCAGGAGCACGCCCCAGGGTATGCGTTCGGCCTCCTCCCAGGACAGCAGCCGCCCTTTGCCGCTTTCGCCGGGCACCACGAAGAGCGCGACGGCGGCGAGCAAGGCGACGGTCGTGTCGCTGATCGGCACGTCCAGCAACGAGGCGAGCTGGGGCCGGAACACCCAGGCCAGCGCCGCGAGCAGGAACACCACCAGCACCCGCCGCTCGCCCCCGCGCAGGGGGCCGAGCCTGTCGAGCTCGCGCTGCAGCACCTGCCGACTGCCCTCCAAGCGCATGCCACCCAGCCGCCCGACCACCAGGGTGAGCCACAGCCAGGCAACCGCGAGCATGACGAGCATGAACGGCACGCCGATCATCATCCAGCGCGCCATGTCGATGACCAAGCCGAATTCGCGCTGCACGTACGCCGCGAGCAGGGCATTGGGCGGTGTGCCGATCAGCGTGGCGACCCCGCCGATGCTGGCGGCGTAGGCGATGCCCAGCATCAGCGCCACGCCGAAGCGGCGCAGTTGCTCGGCGGGCAGGCCCGTCCCCTTCACGTAGTCCACCAGGCTCAGGCCCACGGCGAACATCATCACCGCGGTCGCGGTGTTGCTGATCCACATCGAGAGAAAGGCGCTGGCCAGCATGAAGCCGCCGACGATGCCCGCCGGGCTGGTGCCGATGGCCCTGACGATGTTGAGCGCGATGCGCGTGTGCAGCTGCCACCGCCGCATCGCCGCGGCGATCAGGAACCCGCCGAGGAAGAGGAAGATCAACGGGTCGCCGTAGCTTGCGGCCGTGGGGCCCTGTTCGGCGATGCCCAGGGCCGGCATCAGCGGCAGGGGCAGCAGCGCGGTGGCGGCCAGGGGCACCGCCTCGGACAGCCACCAGGTCACCATCCACGCCGTCAGGCCCACGAGCCGCCAGGCCGGTTCGGACAGCCCGCCCGGCGCGTCGGAGATCCAGGGGACCAGCGCGAGCGACGGTCCGAGCACGAGCGGCAGCCACGCGAGCCGCTGCCCGGGCGCGGCGGGCGGGGAAGGGCGTTCTGGTGTCATTTCGGTCCTCCGGACGGCGCGGCGCAACCCAGGCATTCTGCGTGCCTGTCCGTCCACGTGGGGCCGCGATGAGCCCAGCCGCCGTGACCCGCCCGCCAACCGCGTTTCCCCACGGCGCATTCAAGAAGGAGGCTCCCGCCATGCACCTGAACCTGGTCGACGTGTTGCTGGCCGTGCTGGTCATCCTCGGTGCCGTCGCCGGCTGGCAGCGCGGCTTCCTGCGCGCCACGGCCTCGCTGTTCGCTTTCGTCGCGGCGCTGGTGGGTGCCTTCCTCGGCTACCGGGCCGCGGCCGCATGGCTGCAGCGCCTCGTGCCCGGCATGGAGGTCTGGGCCCAGCCGCTTGCCTTTCTGGTCCTGTATGCCCTGCTGTGGGCCGTGCTCGGCGAGCTGGCGCACCGCCTCGTCGGCAAGGCACCGTCGCCTGCGCACGGGCATAGGGTCAACCGCGCGTTGGGGCTGCTGCCCGGCGCAGTGAACGGCCTCGTCAACGCCACCATCGTCGCCGCGATCCTGCTGGCGGTGCCGATGTCGGACCGGCTCGCGGGCCAGGTGCGCGGCAGTGCCGTGGCCGAGCGTCTGGCCGTGCCGGCCGAGTGGGCCGAGTCGAGACTGGCGCTCGTGTTCGGGGACGCGGTGCAGCGCACCCTCACGCGCCTGACCGTCCAGCCTCAGTCCGAAGAGCGCATCGAGCTGCCGTTCACCGTGCAGGACCCTGTGCCCCGCCCTGACCTGGAGGCGCAGATGCTGGTGATGGTCAACGAGGAGCGGCGCGCGCAGGGGCTGCGGCCGCTGCAGGCCGACCCGCAACTCACCGAGGTCGCGCGCAGGCATGCGCGCGACATGTTCGCCCGCGGCTACTTCTCGCACGTGAGCCCCGAGGGCAAGACGCCGTTCGACCGCCTGCGCGAGGACGGCGTGCGCTACCTGGCGGCGGGGGAGAACCTGGCGCTCGCGCGCACGCTGACCACCGCGCACACCGGCCTCATGAACTCGCCCGGACATCGCGAGAACATCCTGCGCCCCACCTTCGGCCGGCTGGGCGTCGGAGTGCTCGACGGCGGGCGACACGGTCTCATCGTGACGCAGAACTTCCGCAACTGACGAAAGCCTGAATCTCCAGCCCGCCTCAGGGATGCTCGCGAGCGGCGAGAATGCCGACCCTTCTGGCATCGCGCACCTGAGTTCCACGATGAGCTTCTCGACCGAACGACACCCCGGCGTGGTCGACACGCCGCCCCCGCAGACCCGCGGCTTCGTCTTCAACCATTCGATGCTGCGCGTCAAGGATCCGACCGTCTCGCTGGCCTTCTACACGGGCATCCTGGGCATGCGCGTGCTGCGCAAGCTCGACTTTGCGGAGATGAAGTTCTCGCTGTACTTCCTCGCGCACGTGGCCGAGGGCGAGGCGCCCGAGGAGGTGACCGCCCGCACGTCCTGGACCTTCGCGCAGCGCGGGGTGCTCGAGCTCACGCACAACTGGGGCACCGAGGCCGACCCGGACTTCAGGTACCACGACGGCAATGCCCAGCCGCAGGGCTTCGGCCACATCTGCATCTGCGTACCGGATCTCGATGCCGCGATCGCGTGGTTCGACCAGCACCAGGTGCCCTACGTGAAGCGGCCCGAGCAGGGCAAGATGCGCAACGTGGCCTTCATCAAGGACCCGGACGGCTACTGGATCGAGATCGTCCAGCCCGACCGCCTGGCCACGCTGGGCAGCTGAGCGAAGGGGCGAACGAAGCCCGGCTTCACGAGCGCTGCGTGCGCAATGCGAGCGCCACGCCTCCGAGCACCGCCACCGAGGCCACCACGAGTCGCCAGCCGGGCGCCTCGCCGAGCAGGAAGACGGCGGCCACGGCCGCGATCACCGGCACGCTCAGCTGCACGGTGGCCGCCTGGGTCGACCGCAAGCGCGGCAACACGGTGTACCAGACGACATATCCGGCGCCCGACGCCAGGGCGCCGGAGGCCACTGCATAGGCCAGGCCCGTCGCGTCGGCGGAGGCGCTGCGCCACATCCAGACGCTTAGCAGCAGCGCCGGTGCGAGCGCGCGCAGGAAGTTGCCGGCCGTGAGCGTCACGGGATCGGTGGCGCCCTTGCCGCGCAGCGAGTAGACGCCCCATGCGACGCCGGCAGCCACCATCAACGCCGCGTGCAGCGGCGAGGGGGCCGCGATGCCTGGCAGCAGGAGGTACACCAGCCCGCCGACGGCCAGCGCGAAGCCGGCCCACTGCAGCGGCTGCAAGCGTTCGCCCCGCAGCAGCCCGGTGCCCATCATCGTCATCTGCACCGCACCGAAGAGGACGAGCGCGCCGGTGGCGGCCGTCAGGCCCACATAGGCGTACGAGAAGGCCGCGGCATAGACGAACAGCGCGAAGGCCGAACGCCAGTCTCCCGGCGGGCGGGCCGCGCCGTCGCGGCGCCGCCAGCAGGCCGCGAGCCACAGCACGACAACGCCCGCAGCGAGCCGCACCGACGTGAAGGTCGCCGGGTCGATGTTCGTGTGCTTGAGCGCCATCCGGCACAACAACGAGTTGCCGGCGAAGGCCAGCATTGCCAATGCCGTGAGCGCCACGGCCGACCATCCGAGTGCACGCATCGAGAGACCCTCCGCCACACTGGGCCACGGGGGAGCGGGGCGTGCATACGCGGCTCCCTGACGCCTTCCCGCGGTCGGTGGCCTCGTGCTGCGGTGCGTGGGCCGTCCGGCCCCTGCGACGCTCCCTGTCAGGCGCCCTTGCGGCCCCTTGTCTTGGGCGATTGTGCCTGGGCCGCCGGCGCTTGGCGCGCCGGCGCCCGCGCCGCTTCGCAGAGGGCCTGCCGCAACAGGGTGGACGCCGCCCATTCCGTGGCAGCCAGGGCTTCCTGGGGACTGGCACCCGCCACGTCGCGCAGCGCGAGCACGGCCTCCGGTCCCATCACCATGGCCAGCGCATGAGCGAGGCGCTTGCGCGCAGCCGGCGCAAGCTCCTTCTTCACCGCTTCGAGCACCGGACCGATGTACTGCAGGCGGCGCGCCGGCCTCGGAGGCCGCGCATCGGGTTCGTTGTCCAGCCACACCGTCATGAAAGAACGCTCCATCACGTGCAGTGCCACTTCGTCGTCGAGCAGCAGCGCGTTGAAGTCCCGTGCGATGCGCCCGATGGCCTCGACCGGCGAGTCGCCGGGGCGGAAGGCCTGTTCCGGCGCAGGCACGGAGCGCTCGAACAGCGCCTCGCTCACCAGCGCCTCGACCGAGGAAAAGTACCGGTAGGCCGTGGCCCGCGAGACCAGCGCCCGCTGCGCGATCTCCGCGAACGTCGGCTGCCGTCCCTCGTCGCACAGCGCGAGGGCCGCATCCATCAATGCCTTGCGCGTGCGCTGTCGCTGATTCAGGCGACGAGGCGAAGCATGAGCCTGCCTTGACGTGGCGTCATCCATCGAAGAATAATGAGACACATGTCTCATGAACAAACTGATGTCTCATTATAGGCGTGGGACGACAACGACCGGAGGACCTGTGGATACCCTGACACGAGAGCAAATGGATCGACTCATCGACGAGCACTTCCGCTACGAGGTGGAGGACGATGTCGAAGGCGTGCTCGGCACGATGGCCGAGGATCTCGAACACGACGTCGTCGGCTCGCCCGGCGGACCCACCCGCGGGCGCGAGGCGGCCCGCGGCTTCTACGAATCCCTGTTCTCCGACCTGTGCGGAGAGAAGGTGACCAGCGTGCGCCGCTATTACGGCCCCGACTTCGTCGTGGATGAAAGCGTGTGGGAGGGAACCGCCCCGGGCGCGCCATTCGGCATCCCTGGCCATGGCAGGAAGCTGAGCTTCCGGTTGCTGCACGTGTTCGACCTCGCGCCGGACGGCAGGATCCGGCGCGAGAACGTGTGGATCGACTTTCCTTCCATCTTGCAGCAACTCAATCCGCCGGCGCCCGCCGCCGCGAATGGCCAAGGAGCTTCCTCATGAACGCTTCGCAAGTCTGGTTTCGCCTTGCATCCGTGTACTTCGCCGTCGGCGTCTGGATGGGCGTGGTGATGGGCGGCTCCGGCGACCACACCCTGCTGCCGGTGCACGCGCACATCAACCTGCTCGGGTGGGTGTCCATGGCGCTGTTCGGTCTCATCGCGGCCGTGCGCCCCGACCTCGTCGCCGGGCGTGCGGCGCGTGTGCACTTCTGGGCCTACAACCTGGGCGTGCCCGTGATGCTCCTGGCGCTGGCGCTGCGCATCAAAGGCGTGACCGCCGTGGAACCCGTCATCGGCGCAGGCTCGGTCGTCGTCGGGCTGTCCGTGCTGATCTATTGCGCGATGCTGCTCAAGGGCGCCCGCGCACGCGGCATTGCTCAGGCCTCGACGCTCGCCGCGACGTCGCGCTGAGCCTGCGGGCGGCGTTGTGCGGCATGCGCGCCCGGCACCCCTGCAGGTGTCACACCGCAGGGGATTTCTGCTACGGTGCGCGCCATGTCCGCGAGCTTCACGCCTGATGCCCTGCAACCCCTGGCGTGGCTGACCAGCCACCCCTGGGCCTATCCGGCCCTCGAGTCCGCCCACATCATTGCGATCGCGCTCGTGGTGGGCAGTCTGGTCGTCTTCGAGTTGCGTGTGTGGGGCCTGGGCACCGAACTGCCCACGCCCGCGCTCGCGCGGCTTGCGCTGGGCACGAGCCTGGCCGGTTTTGGCCTCGCGGCAGCGACGGGTCTCCTGATGTTCGCGAGCCAGCCGGGCGAACTGCTCGCCAACCGCGCGTTCGTCGTCAAGATGGGCCTCTTGATGCTGGCCGGCACGAATGCCGCGCTCTTCCACGCGCGGGGCGGTGTGCGTCGGGCCGACGCCGTTGCCCGGGCCCAGACCGTGCTCTCGCTGGGGATTTGGGCGGCTGTCATCATCTGCGGGCGTTGGATCGCCTACATCTGACCCCGACTTCCAAGGAGGACGCATGGACATGCCCGTGACCCGCCGCACCGTGCTGGGCGCCGCGCTCGTGCTGCCCTGGATCGCGGCGCCGGTGCGCGCCCACCACGGCTGGAGCAGCTTCGACCAGGGCCGGCCGCTCTACCTCGAAGGACGCGCCAGCCGCGTGCAGTGGCGCAACCCGCATGTCGAGCTGGAACTGGAGGTCGCGCGCGACCTCAAGCTGCCGGCCGACCTCAAGCAGCGGCAGCTGCCGGAGCAGTCCGCGTCGGTGGATCGCGCGGCGCTGCTGGCCGCCACGCAGCTGCCTCGCCGCCGCGATGCGCGCTGGACCATCGAGCTCGCGCCGCTTACCCGCATGCAGGCGTGGAAGGTCGACGAGATCAAGCCCGGCACCGAGCTTGCCGTCATCGGCTTCACCTTCCCCGAGGAAAAGGGCGAGCCGGTGCTGCGGGCCGAATACCTCTTCGTCGACGGCAAGGCCTACGGGTTGAGGTCCTCGCCCGCGTGAGGGCCGGCGGCGGACCTGCCCGGTTCACGCCGTCCGCCTCAACGCGGTGCCGTCCTCCAGGAACACGTGCAGCGACTGCGCCGGCAGCGCGAAGCTCAGCACGTCCCCCACCTGCGCCCGCTCGTCCGGCGTCTTCGCCAGCAGCGGCGTGTCGTGTCCCACGTCGAGGTAGACGTAGCTGTGCTCGCCCAGCCGCTCCACGTGCGTCACCGGCGCCCGGTGCGGCCCGTCGCCCACCAGCACGTGCTCCGGCCGCACGCCCAGCGTCACGGCGGTGCCCGCCGCCACCCGGCCCTCGACACAAGCGGCGACCGGCGCCCCCGCCCAGCGCAACTCGACACGCCGGTCGCCGACCCGTTCCACGGTGGCGGGCAGGAAGTTCATCGACGGCGAGCCGATGAAACCGGCGACGAAACGGTTGGCCGGGTGGTGGTACAGCTGCAGCGGTGGCCCCTGCTGCGCGATGCTTCGCCCGCCATGCGCGCCAGGGTTGGGCCGCAGCAGCACGATGCGCGTGGCCAGTGTCATGGCCTCGACCTGGTCGTGCGTCACGTAGATCATGCTCGCCGAACCGAGGTCGCGATGGAGCCTGGCGATCTCGATGCGGGTGGCCACGCGCAGGGCGGCGTCGAGGTTGGACAGCGGTTCGTCGAACAGGAAGACGCGCGGCTGGCGCACGATCGCGCGCCCGATCGCCACGCGCTGGCGCTGCCCGCCCGACAGCTGCCGCGGCTTGCGCTCCAGCAGCTCGTCGAGCTTCAGGATGCGCGAGGCCTCGCGCACGCGGCGGTCGATCTCGCCTTTGGGCAGCTTCTGGTGGCGCAGGCCGAAGGCCATGTTCTCGTACACGCTCATGTGCGGGTAGAGGGCGTAGCTCTGGAACACCATCGCCACCTGGCGCTCGGCCGGCGGCAGGTCGTTGACGACGCGGCCGTCGATCTCGATCTCGCCGCTGCTCGGGTCGTCCAGACCCGCGATGAGCCTGAGCAGCGTGGACTTGCCGCAGCCTGACGGGCCGATGAAGACACAGAACTCGCCCGGCTCGACCGTCAGGTCCACGTGCTGCAGGACCCACGCGTCGCCGAAGCGCTTGGCGACATCGCGCAGTTGGATGCGGCTCATGCAATCACTCCTGGAAGCATCGTTCAGCCCTTGACCGCGCCGGCCGTCAGGCCCGAGACGATCAGCCGCTGGAAGAGCAGCACCAGCAGCACGAGCGGCAGCGTCACGATCACCGACGCCGCCATGATCCCGCCCCACGGCAACTCGTAGCCGCTCGGCCCGCTGATGAGCGCGATCGCCACAGGCACCGTGCGCTGCTCGGTCGACAGCGTGAAGGTCAGCGCGAACAGGAACTCGTTCCATGCCGCGATGAAGGCGAGCAGCCCGGTCGCGATCACCGCCGGCCACAGGAGCGGCAGGAAGATGCGGAACACGAGGGTCAGCACTCCCACGCCGTCCATCGCCGCGGCCTCTTCCAGTTCCTTGGGCAGCTGCCGCATGAAGGTCACGAGCACCCAGGTCGTGAAGGGCAGCGTGAGCAGCAGGTCGGCAATCAGCAGCGAGCCGAGCCGGTCGTACAGGCCGGCGCGCTGCACCAGCTCGAACATGCCCGACAGCACCGCGACCTGCGGGAACATCGAGGCCGACAGGATGGTCGCCAGCAGCACGCCCCGCCCGCGGAACTGCACGCGCCCCAGCGACCAGGCGGCCAGCAGACTGAGCCCCAGCGAGAGGACGACCACGCCGGTGGCGACGAGCACCGAGTTCATCAGGTTGTGCGCGAACGGTTGCTCGCGAAAGAGCGAGACGTAGTTGTCCAGGGTCGGCGCGTTGGGGATCAGCTCCGGCGAGAACAGGCCCTCGCGGCCTTTGAGCGAGCTGGAGATCGCATACACCAGGGGGAACAGCGAGAAGACCAGCAGCGCCGCGCAGGCGAGCGCGTAGCCCAGGCGGCGCGCGAGCGAAGTCGCTTTCATGCTTCGACCTTCTGCAAGGCGGGGCGCAGCAGCGCCATGTAGAGGATCACCAGCAGCGCGATGGTGAAGAACACCAGCGTCGCCGCGGCCGAGCCGTAGCCCACCTGCTGGAAGTCGATCAACTGCTCGCGCACGAAGACCGACATGCTCTGGGTGGAGCGGCTGTTGGACGTCATCACGTAGATCAGGTCGAACACGCGCAGCGCGTCGAGCAGGCGGAACACGACCGCCACCGCGATGCCGGGCAGGATGAGCGGCAGCGTGATCTTGCGGAACACGGTGAAGGCTGGCACGCCGTCGACGCGGGCCGCTTCGTAGCAGTCGGCCGGCACCATCTGCAGCGCGGCCAGGATCAGCAGGGCCATGAAGGGGGTGGTCTTCCACACGTCGACCATCACCACGCTCAGCAGCGACAGCTGCGGGTCCGCCGTCCACGCGAGCGGGGCGGCGAGCAGGCCCCACTGCACCAGGTAGTGGTTGATCACGCCGAACTGGTCGTGCAGCATCCACGCCCACATCTTGGCCGACACCACCGTGGGGATCGCCCACGGCACGAGCATGCCGGCGCGCAGCAAGGTGCGCATGGGCGAGGGATGGTGGAGCAGCAGCGCCACCCCGAGCCCGAGCACGGTCTCCAGGCTGACGGAGAGCACCGCGAAGACCACCGTGTTCCACACCGCGTTCCACCACGCCGGATCGCGCAGCAGCCCGTACTCGCCGAAGTAGTTCTCGAGCCCCACCCACTGGTACTCGCGCAGCGTGGACAGCTGCGCGTCGGTGAAGCTGAACCACACGGTGCGCGCGAGCGGCCACCCGGCGACCAGCAGCAGCACGACCAGCATTGGCGTGATCAGCCACCAGGCCCGGCGTATGCGGTGAGATTGCAACGTCGACCGACGGCGGTGAGGCGGGGAGGTGCTTGCCCGCGACGCGGTCTCCCCGAGGTCGGTGTGGGCCATCGCCATCGTCCGCGGAGCCCGGTGCGTCCTCAGCGCCAGCGGCCGCCGCGCCCGATGCGCTGCAGCGAGTCGTCCAGACGCTGCAGCGATGCGTCCGCCCGGACACGGCCCGACATCACGTCGTGCACCGCGTTCCAGAACTGGTTGCTGACCTGGTTGTAGCGCGTGCCGGTGACCGTCGCCGGGCGCGCGACCGCGTTCAGGAAGGTGTCCAGCAACTCGCCCATGAAGGGGTTGGCCTTCAGGATCTCGGCGTCCTTGTAGAGCGCCGGGATCGTGGGGTTGAACGAGCCCTTGAGCGCGCGTTCCTTTTGCACCGCTTCGCTCGTCATGTACATCACGAGGTCGGCCGCGACCGCCGCGTTCTTGGAGTACTTCGAGACGGCGAGCAACTGGCCCCCGAGCGCCGCCGCGTGTCGGCCCTGCGCGCCGCTGCCCTTGGGCAGCATCGTCACCCCCACCTTGCCCTTGACTGCGCTACCCTCGCCCTGGGCGAGCGCCCAGGCGTACGGCCAGTTGCGCATGAAGACCGCGTGCCCGGCCTGGAACACGCCGCGCGCCTCTTCCTCGGCGTAGTTGAGGACGGCCGGCGGCGCGATGGTGCCGACCCAGTGGGCCGCCATCTCCACGGCCTTGACGGCATTCGGATTGCGTACCGTGACCTTGCCGTCCGCGTCGATCACGGTGCCGCCGCCATGGCTCGCCACCCATTCGAGCGCGTTGCAGGTCAAGCCCTCGTAGGCGCGGCCCTGGAACACGTAGCCCCAGAGCCTGTCGTTGCCGGCGGCGCGCTCGGCGTCCTGGATTTTCTTGGCCGTGGCCGTCAGTTCCTCCCAGGTCGTCGGCGGCTTGGCGCCGTACTTGTCGAGCAGGTCGCGCCGGTAGTAGAGCAGACCCGCGTCGGTGAACCACGGCATGGCGACCAGTTGCTGTCCCACCTTCGCGTTGGCCACCAGGGTGGGGAAGTGCGTCTTCTCGACGCCCTTGCTGTGCGGCGTGAGGTCCAGCAGGTGCGTGGCGAGCATGCCGGGCCAGACGACGTCGACCTGGAACACGTCGATGCGGTCCGAGCGCGAGCTGAGCACCTGCTGGTACAGCGCCAGGCGTTCGCTCGCGTCCTGCGGGGTCGCGATCACTTCGACCTGATGGCCGGTCTTCTTCGCCCAGGCCTCGGCCGCCTGCCGGCACAGCTCCAGTTCCTGGCCCACCGAGCCGCAGGAGATCTTGATCGATGCCGCGCCAGCCGTGCCGTGCGCGGCGCCCCAAGCCACCGCAACCGTGGCGACGGCGCGGATCCAACCCTTCCTCATCGGGTGCCTCCTCGTTGTTGCTCACTCGGCCGCACGGGGGCGGGTAAGCCCCCGCGCGCAGGCGGCGAGCAGCAATCCACGTGCCGGTCGGGGGGCAACCTGACAAATGTGACTGGGCTGTGTGTGGACGGGCCAGGCCCTGCGGCGTTCCCCGGGTGGAGATCGCGCGCTGCAGTCCCCGAAGGCGCGGGAGGCGGCCGGATGTCCGAGAATGGGGTCCGGATGTTCCGACGACCGCCATGCTGCGCTACCTGACCGTTCCCGTCACTCCCTTCCAGCAGAACTGCTCCATCGTCTGGTGCGACGAGACGATGCGCGCCGCCATCATCGACCCGGGCGGCGAACTGCCTCGTCTACTCGAGGAGGTCGAGCGACGGGGCCTGCAGCTCGAGCAGATCTGGCTCACCCATGCCCACATCGACCACGCCGGCGCGACCGCCCAGCTGGCGAAGGAGCGGCAACTGCCCATCATCGGCCCGCACGAGGGCGACCGCTTCTGGATCGAGGCGCTGCCGCAGCAAGGCGCGATGTTCGGTTTTCCGCCGAGCGCGGCATTCGAGCCCGACCGCTGGCTGCAGGACGGAGACACCGTGCGGGTCGGCAACTGCACGCTGCAGGTCCGCCATTGCCCGGGCCACACGCCGGGTCACGTGGTGTTCCACTCACCCGACGCGCGCCGAGCGTTCGTCGGCGACGTACTCTTCGCCGGCAGCATCGGCCGCACGGACTTTCCGGGCGGCGACCACCAGACGCTGATCGATTCCATCACGCAGCGCCTTTGGCCGATGGGCGACGACACGGTGTTCATTCCCGGCCACGGGCCGGAGAGCACCTTCGGACGCGAGCGCAGGACGAATCCGTTCGTGGGCGGTACCTGAGCAGGCGCCGGAGACGCGGCTGGTGCGCCAGCGGTCCCCGGGCCGGCTCAGCCGCGATCGAACCGCCGGTCCGGCTTGCCCGCGCGCTGGTACAGCGGCATCACCTTGGGCAGGTGGGCCTGCAGGTCACGGATGCGGGTCTGGCCCGCCGGGTGGGTGGACAGGAACTGCGGTCCTCCGCTGCCGGAGACCTTGATCATCTTCTGCCACAGCGTCACGCCCGCCTCGGGGTGGTACCCGGCGCGCGCGGCCAGGTCCATCCCGACCAGGTCGGCCTCGGACTCGTCCTCGCGGCTGAACTTGAGCGTGAGCAGCTGCCCGCCCATGTTGAGCAGGGCATCTCCCGTATTGCCCAGGCCCAGCAGGCTGGACAGCAGGCCCGCGCCGATGCGGGTGGCGGCCGTCTTGCCCATGCGCTCGCGCGCGTGCTCGCGCAGCGCGTGGGCCACCTCGTGCCCCATGATCTGCGCGACCTCGTCGTCGTTGAGCTGCAGCTGCTCGAGGATGCCGGTGTAGAAGGCGATCTTGCCGCCCGGCATGCAGAAGGCGTTGATCTGCTTGGAGCCGATGAGGTTGACCTCCCAGCGCCACTCCCGGGCCCGGGGGTTCCAGGTGTAGCTGAGCGGGATCAGGCGATTGGCCACGTAGTGCAGCCGCACCACCTGGGGATGGTCGCGCGGCGCGAGGGCGTTCTGCGCCCGGGCCTGCGCCATCATTTGCGCGTACTGCTGCTGGGCTGCCGCTTCGACCTGCTCGGCAGGCACCAGTCGCGTGAAGGCCGATTCCTTGCCGACGTTGATGCCGTCCTGCGCCAGGGCCGGCACGGCGGCGGCCGCACCGGCGGCCAGCAGCGCGCCCGTGAACAGGCGCCGGCCGGGCTGTCGAGGCGCTGCGGACGGGCGAGAGGCCTCGCCCGGGTCGGCCGACGCCGGGTCGGCGATCGCGCAGAGCGCAGCCAGCTGCGCGCACATCGGGCAGTGATGGACGTAGCGGTTCATGTGGTCATGGGCTCGGAGCCGTTGCTGCGGATCAGACCCCTTCCGGGCCGCGCGGTTCCAGCATGCGCCGTACCAGGGGCAACAGCAGGTACGCCGGGAACGACAGCCAGAAGGTGAGGAAGAAGTATGCGGCGTAACCCATTTCCTGAGCGCCCAGCCCGCCCGCCCAGCCCGCCACCGCGCGCGAGAACGCGAAGATGGACGACAGGATTGCATACTCGGTGGTCGCCCGTGCACGGTGGGTGATCCCCATCAGGAAGGCGAGGAAGGCGCCGGTTCCCAGGCCGCCGGTGAAACTTTCCAGGGCGCTGGCGGCGTACACCGCGAACTGGTGGTGCAAGGCGACGTCCACCGGCTGCACGATGCCGTCGGCGCCGGGCAGTACCCGCGGCACATACCACGCGGCGGCGGCGTAGCCCAGGTTGGACAAGGCCTGCCACAGCCCCAGCACCCACAGACCGCGGAAGATGCCGACGCGGTCGACATACCAACCGCCCACGAGCCCCCCGGCGATCGAGAACGCCAGGCCCAGGTTCACGCTCACCAGGCCGATCTTCTCATTGGAGAAGCCCGAGTCGACCCAGAACGGTTTGACCATGAAGCCCATCGCGGCGTCGCCCAGCTTGAACAGCAGGATGAAGACGATCACGCCGATCATCCCGGGGCGGGTCAGCAGTTCGACCCAGGCGCCGAAGACCGGCCCCTCGCGCAACTGGTGGGCCCGTGGGCCATGGGCGGCACGCACCATCAGCGCGGCGCCGGCGAACATGAGGCCCACCGGGATCGCGCCCCGGAACCACCAGGTGCCGCCCCAGGCGTTCAGCCCCTGCCAGCCGAAGGTGCGCGCCAGCGGCGGCAGCGCCGGCCACACCAGCCCCAGCAGCACCAGTGCCAGCGCGACGATCCACAGCGGCTGCTCCCTCAGGAGGCGCAGTTCCTGCCCCACGCTGCCCGGCGGCGCACCCGGGCGGGCCTGCTCGCGGGGGGCGAGCAGGACCAGGCAGGCGTTCATCACGAAGACGGCTCCGCCGAGCAGGTAGGCGAGCGACCAGCCGAACCAGCCGGAGACCATCAGCACGACCCCGGCGGTCAGCATGCCCACCCGGTAAAAGCCGATGCGGAACCCGTTGGCCAGGCCGTACTCGCGCTTGTCCAGCAACTCGATCGTGTAGCCGTCGGTGGCGATGTCGTTGGTGGCCGACAGCATCGTGAAGCAGCCGATCGCCACCCAGACCCAGGGTCCGAAGCCGAAGTGGCCGGCGAACGCCCACATGACCACGGCCATGCCGAGGTTGGCACCGGCGATCCACCAGCGGTGCCGCCGCGCCCAGTCCACCGCGGGCGCCCAGAGGAACTTGAGCGTCCACGCCAGGCCCAGCAGGCTCAAGAGGCCGATGTCGGCGAGGTTGACGCCTTGCTGACGGAAGTAGACCGGGAAGATGTCGTAGAAGACGCCGAGCGGCAGGCCTTCGGAGAAGTACAGCAGCGCGACCCAGAAGAGCTTGCGGCGGTAGGCCGGCGTCAGGGGCGCGGCGGCAGGGGTGGTCTCGGGCATGCGCGCATTCTAGGAAGGCCTGGAGCACGGCCCCTGACGCTCCACGCGAGCCGGTCGCGGCGGCTCGGGAGCAGGCCCCGTCTCAGCGGCCCGCGGCCCGCGGCTTGCGGTTGACCAGCCAGATCCCTGCTGCCACGCCGACCAGCGCCAGCACCAGCTGGGGCGTGATCGCCTCGCCCAGCAGCACCCAGCCGAACAGCAGGCCGAAGAGCGGTGTGAGGAAGGTGAACGACGCGAGCCGTGTCGCCGGGTAGTGGCGGATCAGCCAGAACCACACCAGGTAGCTGGCGAAGGCGACGACGATGGACTGGAAGAAGAGCGAGCCCAGCAGGGCGATGCCCCAGTGGGCGGGCCACGCCTCGCCGGCCAGCGCGGAGGCGATGCCCAGCGCCACGGCCGAGACCGCGAGCTGGTAGAAGAGCGTCTTTTCGGCCGAAGCGGTGGCCAGCCGGCTGGCACGGATCACGAGCGTGGTGGCCCCCCACAGGAGCGCGGCCAGCACCGCGAGCAGGTCACCCACCCAGCGCGTGCCGCCTCCGGTGCCCGCGGCCCCGCCCGTGAGCCCCTCGCTGAAGGCCAGCACCACCGCACCGAAGCCGAGCGCCAGCCCCGCGATTTGCGCCGGCGCCAGCCGCTCCGCGCGGCTGATGAAAGGCATGCCGGCTGCGACGACGAAGGGAGACAGGTACAGCAGTACGACCAGCCGCGAGGCGGTCGTGTGGCCGAGGCCGACATAGATGCAGACGAACTCTGCCGCGAAGAGGAGTCCTGCCAGCAGGCCGCCCCACCACGTGCCGTCGCGGGCGAACAGCGGGATCCCACGCGACGCCGCCCAGGCCCACACCGCCAGCGCCGCGACCATCGACCGCACTGCGGCTTGCGCCATCGGCGGCATCATCGGCAGCGTGGCCTTGGCGACGATCTGCTGCAGGCCCCAGAGCAGGCAGCAGCCGAGCAGCAACAGGACGGCGCGGGAGTCGAGGTGGGCGTGGCGGTCAGTCATCCGATGAATTGTGCACGGGCCGGGAGGGATTTGCAGGCGTGGCCGTCCGGGCGCTTCAGCCGGCCAGCCGCCCGGCCACCGCCTCGCCGACCTCCTGCATGAAGGTGCGGACGCGGGCGGCGTGACGCAGGTCGGGGTGCGTGAGCAGCCACATCGGCGTGCGGATGTCTTCCAGTTCGTCCGAGACGGCCACCAGCTCCGGCTCCGCCTCGCCGACGAAGGTCGGCAGCAGGCCGACTCCCAGCCCCGTGCGCAGCATCACCGCCATGGAGTGGAAGAGATCGACCCGCAGCCGCACCTGCTGCGGCGGGACATGCGCCCGCATCCAGCGCTCGAAGAAGGTGGCCGAGCGGTCGTCCTGGAAGCCGATCCAAGGCGCCTGCCCGACGAGCGCGGGCAGCGGTTCGATCGATTGCGGCAATCCGACCGCGCCCCGGCGCGCATAGACGCGCATGCGCACGTCGCCCACCCTCCGGCCGACCAGGTGCTGGGGCACCTGCTTGCTGATGCGCAACGCGACATCCGCATCACGCCGCGACAGGTCCACCAGCGCCATCGCCTCGATCACCTCCACCTCGATGCCCGGGTGGCTGCGCGCGAAGGCGGCGAGCGGCTCCGGCAGCAGGTAGAGCATCGTGATGTAGGAGGTGTTGAACCGCACGGTGCCGGTCAGTTGCAGGTCGCGACCGAGGATGCGGCGCTCCAGCTCCAGCACGACCGGCTGCATGCGCCGGGCCTGCTCCGCCATCAGCTCCCCCGCCTCCGTCGGCGTGTAGCCGTGGCGGCTGCGGTCGAAGAGCCGGGCGCCCAGCCGCTGCTCGAGCGCGGCGACGCGGCGCAGCACCGTCGTGTGCCGCACGCCGAGCAAGGCCGCGGCCTGGCTCAGCGAGCGGCCCTCCGCGAGGGCCCAGACGTGGCGCAGGTCATCCCAGTCGATGCGGGAGCTTCGGGGCAGGTCGGCAATGTCGGGCACGGCGTCCTCCTGGTGTGCGTAATCGCACAGTCAGTGTGCCATCTTCATCGTTGTTTGTGCGAGCGCGCGCACCTAGAGTGATTTCACCGCTGGACACCCGGTCCAGGACCCCCAGGAGAGCCCACCATGCCCCCCCTTCCTACCGCCCCTTCCACCCAGCCGCTGCGCGTGGTCGCTGAATCCCCGTGCGCCGTGCCGCCCGAGAGCGCCGCGTCCTGGCCGGACGTGCGGCCCGGGCTCTTCGATCGCCTGTTCGAGGCCTGGGCCGAGCGCATGCAGCGCCGCTGGCAGGCGCAGGGCTGGCACGGGCTCGACGACCTGCCCCGCTATTGATGCGGGCCCCACAACCGGAGACGCACATGCCTTTCATCCACGTTCGCTACACCCGTCCCACCCCTCACGCCTCCCTGGAGGGGGACCCTGCCGCGCTGGCCGCGCTCGCGACGGACCTGACCTCGCGCCTGCTCGGCAAGCGCGCCGAGGTGACGGCCGTGCTGGCCGAGCCAGTCGACGCCGCGCGGTGGTTCGTGGCGGGCGACCCGGTCGCCGGCGGCACCCGGGCGACATTCCACTGGGTCGTCTCGGTCACGCGCGGCACCAACACCAAGGACGAGAAGGCGGCCTACATCCGCGAGGTGTACGCGCGCGTGGCCGAGCTGCTGGGCCCTGTGCACGAGGCGAGCTACGTGCTCGTGCACGAGGTCGACGGCGATGGCTACGGCTATGCCGGCCTGACCCAGGAGCGGCGCTACATCGACGCCACGCCACGCTGAGCACCGGTGCCCCACGCGCTCGGCCAGGGGGGAGTGGTCCCCTGCGCGGGTGCCGCGACCGGTGCCCCGCAGGCCTTCAGCGCAGCCGCCGGGTCGTCTCGCGCACGACGAGGGTGAGTTCGGGCACCTCGACCCGGGCCGGTTCGCCCTCGATCAGCTTGAGCAGCGCAGCCGCGGCCTGCTGGCCCACCTCGAACATCGGCTGGCGCACCGTGGTCAGCGGCGGGGTGGTGTAGAGCGCGCTGGGCAGGTCGTCGAAGCCGATCAGCGAGACGTCTTCCGGCACCCGGATGCCGCGCCGGTACAAGGCCAGGCGCGCCCCGAAGGCCGTCTGGTCGTTGGCGGCGAAGATCGCGGTGAACGGAACGCCGCTGTCGAGCAGCCGGTTGGCCGCGATCACGCCCCCTGGTTCCTTGAAGTTGCCCTCGACCACCAGCCGCTCGTCGTAGCGCACGCCCGCCTCGTCCAGCGCCTGCCGGTAGCCGGTCAGACGCTCGACCGCGTCCGCGTGGTCCGAGGGCCCCGCGATGTGCGCGATGTCGCGATGCCCCAAATCCAGCAGATGGCGCGTGGCGAGGTACCCGCCGCGGTGGCTGTCGAGTCGGAACGAGATGGCCCGCGGCGAGGTGAACTGGTGGCCGGTGGCGATGATGGGCACATGCTCGGCGAACTGCGCGAGCGCGTCGTCCGCCAGATGGCCGAACAGCACGATGACGCCGTCCACCTGGCGTGCCACCAGCCGGCGGATCCGGTCGGCTTCCTCCCCCGGGTTCCAGTGGCCGCTGGCGATCAGCGGCTCGTAGTCGGTGTGCTCGAGCGCCGCCTCGATGCCCAGCAGCGCCTCGGCGAAAAACGGGCTGCCGATGTCCTGCGTCAGCACCCCCACGGTCATCGAGCGGCCGCGCTTGAGGCTCTGGGCCAGCAGGTTGGGCTTGAAGTTCAGTGCCTTGATCGCCCGCTCGACGGCCTGGCGCTTCTCGGCCGAGACGCGCGAACTGCCGTTGAGGATGCGGGAGACCGTCGCTGCCGAGACCCCTGCTTCCCGGGCCACCTCCAGCAAGGTGGCAGAGGCGCTCTCCCGCCCCGGTTTGCTAATCGTTTTCACGGAAATCATCCTACCTTAGTTGCCTGCCGGGTCGCCAGCGCCGCGGTTCGTAACCAAGCCGAAACCGCATGAACACTCGATTCTAGGGTTACTCCCAAGAGCCGCATCGTTGACATGGTCCGCGCTCCACCGTTCCAATCCGCATGAAAACGATTTCACCAGGACTTTTCGCACGGACCGCGGGCGCCGTTGCCCGCACAACCCAAGGAGATCCACGTGTACATGGACACGACCGGCGACCGGCCCGGGCTGGTGCATCTGCCCGCCGACTCGCCGATCCGCCGCCCCGACTTTCTCTTCGGCGTGGCGACTTCGGCCTATCAGATCGAGGGCGCGGCCGAGGCCGACGGCCGCCTGCCCTCGATCTGGGACACCTTCTCTAAGACGCCCGGCAAGGTGCTGCACGGCGACACGGGCGCGGTGGCGTGCGACCACTACCACCGCTGGGAGCAGGACGTCGAGCTCATTGCGGGCCTCGGCGTCGACGCCTACCGGCTCTCGCTCGCCTGGCCGCGGGTGATGACGGCCGAGGGTCAACCCAACCACAAGGGCCTGGACTTCTACAAGCGCCTGCTCGACCGCCTGCAGGAAAAGGGCATCCAGCGCTACGTGACGCTGTACCACTGGGATCTGCCGCAGTGGATGGAGGACCGCGGCGGCTGGCTCAACCGGGAGACGGCCTACCGCTTCGCCGACTACGCCGACCTCGTGAGCCGCGAACTGGCCGGCCGCGTGTCGTCCTGGGCCACGCTCAACGAGCCGTGGTGCTCGGCCTTCCTGGGCTACGGAAACGGCCACCACGCGCCGGGCCTGGCTTCGCACCGCTACGCCACGCAGGCCCTGCACCACCTGCTGCTCGGCCATGGCCTGGCGCTGCCGCTGATCCGTTCCAACGACCCCGGCGTGCCCGCCGGCGTCGTGGCCAACGTGGGCGCGGCGCAACCGCTGACCGACACGCCCGAGGACCGCGAGGCAGCCCGCCTCTACGAGGTCCAGCACAACGCATGGATCCTCGACCCGTTGCTCGAGGGCCGCTATCCGTCGGACCTGTTCCGCCTGTGGCCCGGCACCGAACCCCTGGTGCTGCCCGGCGACCTGGACGTGATGTCGCGGCCGCTGGACTTCCTCGGGATCAACTACTACTACCGCGTGCACGTCAGGAGCGACGGCCGCGGCGGCTACACCCCGGTGGAACTCGAGGGCCTGGAGCGCACGCCGATGGGTTGGGAGGTGCACCCGCAGAGCCTGCAGCGCCTGCTGATCGATTTCAAGCGCACGTACCGCCGGCTGCCGCCCATCTACATCACCGAGAACGGGGCCGCCGCCGACGACCGGCTCGAGGCGGGGCGCGTGCGCGATCCCTCGCGCATCGACTACATAGACCGCCACCTCGCTGCGGTCGACGGCGCCCTGCGCGAAGGCGTGGACGTGCGCGGCTACTTCGTCTGGTCGCTGATGGACAACTTCGAGTGGGCGTTCGGCTACGAGCGGCGCTTCGGGCTTGTCCACGTCGACTACGCGACACAGCAGCGCACGCTGAAGGACAGCGGGCTGACGCTGCGCGACTTCCTGGCCGCGCGCAGGCGCCAAGCATGAGCAGGGGCGGCGCCGCCTCCCCATCTTTCCTAACCCAAGCACAGAGCTGGCACCCCTTAAGCTCGCACACCGAGGAGACAACCATGAAACGCCTCTTGTTCAAGCCCCTCGTCCAGGCCGCCGTGCTGGCCGCCGGCCTCGCCGGCAGCGCGCACGCCCAGGGCCTGAAGGCCGAAGTGATCCACTGGTGGACCTCCGGCGGCGAGGCCGCCGCCGTCAAGGAGTTCGCCAACGCCTACAACAAGGCCGGCGGCGTCTGGGTCGACACCGCCATCGCCGGTGCCGAGCCGGCCCGCTCGGCGGCGGTCAACCGCATCGTCGGCGGCAACCCCTCGACGGCGGCGCAGTTCAACATCTCCAAGCAGTTCCTCGACCTGGTCGAAGAGGGCATGCTCAACGACATGGACGAGGTGGCCAAGAAGGAGGGTTGGGACAAGCTGCTGCCGGCACCAATCCTCAACACCGTCAAGGTCAAGGGCCGCTACTACGCCGTCCCGGTCAACATCCATGCGATCGGCTGGTTCTGGTACTCGAAGGCGGCCTTCCAGAAGGCGGGCATCGCCCAGGAGCCCAGGACGGTCGATGAGCTCTTTGCCGCGCTGGACAAGCTCAAGGCCGCCGGCCTCGTGCCTCTGGCCCTGGGCGGGCAGTCGTGGCAGGAGAAGATCACCTTCGACGCCATCCTCGCCAACGTCGGCGGCTCGGAACTGTTCCTCAAGGTCTACCGAGACCGCGACATGGCAGCGCTCAACTCCGAGGCTTTCAAGCGGGTGCTCGCGACCTTCAAGCGTCTGAAGAACTACGTCGATCCGGGCTCGCCGGGCCGCAACTGGAACGACGCGACCTCCATGGTCATCAGCGGCAAGGCCGGTGTGCAGATCATGGGCGACTGGGCCAAGGGCGAGTTCAGCGCCGCGGGACAGTCGCCGGGCAAGGAGTATGGCTGCTTCCCGGGCCTGGGCCCGAAGTCGCCCTACATCATCACGGGCGACGTGTTCGTCTTCCCCAAGACGCGCGACGCCAACGCCCAGCGCGCGCAGCGCCTGCTTGCCGCCACGATGACCTCGCCAGCCACGCAGGTGGCCTTCAACAACAAGAAGGGCTCCATCCCGATCCGCACCGACGTGGACGCCAGCTCAATGGACGTGTGCGCGAAGATGGGACTGGAGATCATGAAGGACCCGTCGCGTCACCTGCCCAACGCCGAGATGCTGGTGACCCCGGACGTGAACGGCGCGCTGCAGGACGTGGTCACCAAGTTCTGGAACAACAACCAGTCGGTCGATGACGCGGTCAAGGCTTTCGCCGCGGCGCTCAAGAGCTGAGTCCCTTCGTCCCAACGACCTGAAGCAGTAAGGCGCGCGCCCCCGCGGGGCCGCGCCGGCCTCACCCACCGGAGGTTCCATGACCGCGAGGCAACGCCCTTCGCCGTTGCGACACTGGCCCGTGTACGCGGCGCTCGTCCCGATGGCCGCCACCGTCCTGTTCGTCTACCTGGCCACGGTCGGCTGGTCCATCTGGATCTCCATGACCAGCTCCCGTTCGCTGCCCACCAGCACCTTCGTCGGCCTGGCGCAGTACGTGCGCCTGTTCGAGACCGAGCGTTGGATCGTCTCGCTGCACAACCTGGCGATCTTCGGCGTGCTGTTCATCCTGGCGTGCCTCGTGCTCGGCTTCCTGCTGGCGGTCTTCATCGACCAGAAGGTGATGGCCGAAGGGGCGCTGCGCACGATCTTCCTGTACCCGTATGCGATGTCCTTCGTCGCCACGGGGCTCGTGTGGCAATGGATGCTCAACCCCGAGCTCGGACTGCAGGCCACCTTGCGCGGCCTGGGCTTCGAGGATGCAACCTTCGACTGGATCGTCCGGCAGGACCGCGTGATCTACACCGTCGTCATCGCCGCGGTGTGGCAGGCCTCGGGGCTGGTGATGGCGCTGATGCTCGCCGGGCTGCGCGGCATCGACGACAGCATCTGGAAGGCCTCGCGCATCGACGGCATCCCGAAGTGGCGCGTGTACCTGAGCATCGTCGTGCCCATGCTCGGACCGTCGTTCGCCAGTGCCTTCGTGCTGCTGGCGGTGGGGGTCATCAAGGTGTTCGACCTCGTCGTGGCGATGACGCTGGGCGGCCCCGGCACCGCCAGCGAGGTCCCGGCCAAGTTCATCATGGACTACCTCTTCCAGCGGGCCAACATCGGCCTCGCATCGGCGGCCTCCACCGTGATGCTGCTCACCGTGATCGTGCTGATCGCGCCGTGGTGGTATGCCCGCTCACGCGCGGCGCAGCGCCTGCAAGCCCAGGGAGCGCACTGACATGAGCACCGCCGTGCCCCCCGTCACCGTGGCTCCCGCGTCCGCCCGGACCCGTGCGCGCCCGCGCCGGCTGTTCAGCCCCGCGCGGCTCGGTCTGTACGCCTTCCTGCTCACGGCCGCGGTCTTCTTCCTGCTGCCGCTGTACGTGATGCTGATCACCTCCATCAAGCCGATGGAGGAGATCCGGCTGGGCAACCTGTTCTCGCCGCCGTCCCACCCCACGGTCGAGCCCTGGGTGCAGGCCTGGTCCGCCGCGTGCACCGGGTTGCAATGCGAGGGCATCCGCGTGGGCTTCTGGAACTCGGTACGCATCGTCGTACCCAGCGTGATCCTGTCCATCCTGCTCGGCGCGATCAACGGCTACGCGCTGTCGTTCTGGCGGCCGCGCGTGGGCAAGTGGCTGTTCGGCACGCTGATGATCGCCGCCTTCGTGCCCTACCAGGTGCTGATGTTCCCGCTCGTGCGGGGGCTGGCGACGCTGTCCCTCTTCGGATCGCTGCCCGGCATCGTCCTGATCCACACGGCCTTCGGCATGCCGATCATGACGCTGCTGTTCCGCAACTACTACGCGAGCCTGCCGATGGAGCTCTTCCACGCGGCGCGCATCGATGGCGGCGGCTTCTGGCGCATCTTCTTCCAGCTGATGCTGCCGATGTCCACGCCCATGGTGATCGTGGCCGTGATCATGCAGGTCACCGCAATCTGGAACGACTTCATCCTCGGCCTGGTCTTCGCCGGGCGCGAGAACCTGCCCATGACGGTCCAGCTCAACAACATCATCAACACCACCACCGGCGAGCGCCTCTACAACGTGAACATGGCCGCGACCATCCTCACGTCGCTGGTGCCGCTGGTCGTCTATCTGGTTTCCGGCCGTTGGTTCGTGCGTGGCATCACCGCCGGCGGCGTGAAAGGTTGAAGAACATGTCCGGCGTCCGCATCGAAGGCCTGCAAGTGCGCATGGGCCACGCCTCCATCCTCGAGAACCTGAACCTGGAAGTGCGCGAGGGCGAGTTCCTCGTGCTGCTCGGCCCCTCGGGCTGCGGCAAGTCCACGCTGCTGCATTCGATCGCCGGGTTGCTCGACGTGCACGACGGGCGCATCGAGATCGCCGGACAGGACGTGACCTGGGCCGACCCGAAGGACCGCTCCATCGGCATGGTGTTCCAGTCCTACGCGCTCTATCCCACCATGACGGTGGAGCGCAACATGTCCTTCGGGCTGCGCGTCAGCGGCGTGCCCAAGGCAGAGATCGAGCGCCGGGTCAAGAAGGCCTCCCAGATGCTGCAGCTCGACCGGCTGCTGGATCGCAAGCCCGCGCAGTTGTCGGGCGGCCAGCGGCAACGGGTGGCGATCGGCCGCGCGCTGGTGCGCGAGGCGGCGGTGTTCCTCTTCGACGAACCGCTGTCCAACCTGGACGCCAAGCTGCGCACCGAGCTGCGCCGCGAGCTCAAGCAGCTGCACCAGGAGCTGGGCTCGACGATGATCTACGTCACCCACGACCAGGTCGAGGCGATGACGCTGGCCTCGCGCATCGCCGTGATGCGTGACGGGCGCATCCAGCAGATCGACACGCCCGCCGGCGTCTACCACCGGCCGGCCAACATGTTCGTCGCGGGCTTCCTCGGCGCGCCGGGCATGAACTTCATCGAGGGCACCGCCGAGCAGGCTGGCGACCGCCTGCGCTTCAAGGCCGATGCCATGCAGCTCGACCTCGCGCCCGGGGGCGTCGCCCGCTTCCCGGCGGCCGGGCAGCGCGTGGTGCTGGGCGTGCGGCCCGAGCACCTGCGGCTCGTCGCGCACGACGCGCCGGGAGCTGCCGGCCGCGGCCGCGTGTCGCTGATCGAACCCATGGGTGCCCACCACGTGGTGTGGGTGGATGCGGCGGGCGTTTCGATCGCCATCGAAGTGACGGGCGACGTGCCGTGGAGCACGGGCGCGGCCGTCGGTTTCGCGGCGGACGCGGGCGCGGTGTCGGTGTTCGACGCGCAGACGCAGGAACGGCTCTGACCGGCCGCTGAGAGGCCGACGAGGTGAAGGTAAACCCGTGCCAACGATGTAAACGTTTTCAGCCGGGCGACCGGCATTTCCACGGCCCGCAGATGGCCGCCATGTACCGAGGAGAAGACCTGTGAGACATCTTGTTCAACCACCGGCCCACGGCCGTTCCCATTTCGGCCTGCGGCGCGCAGTGCCCGCGGCTGTCCTGGCGCTGGGGGCTGCCGCCGCCCAGGCGCAAGGCAGCCTGAATGTGCCGCTCGAGTTCAATGGTTATGTGCGGGCCGGCACCGGCATCAGCACACGCGGCGGCACCATGGTGTGCTACCAGCTGCCCGGCGCGGACACCAAGTACCGCCTGGGCAACGAGTGCGACTACGTGATCGAGCCCAGCTTCGTCGCGCGGCTGGCCGAGGTCGAGGACGGCGGCACCTGGTACCTGCACGTGATGCCCTCGGTCTACCGGGCCTGGGGCGACGAGGAGGCCGGCACCAACGAGTTGACGGCCCGCTTCGGCCAGATCTACGGCTATGGCAAGGGCATCCCGCAGCTGGCCAACGGCAAGGTCTGGGCCGGGCGCCGGTTCTATGACCGCGTGCAGCTGGGCATCAACGACCACTTCCTCGAGAACCACGACGGCGACGGCGCCGGCATCGAGGACATGGAACTGGGGGTCGGTAAGTTCAGCTACGCGTTCCTGATGAACCCGCGCGTGGGTACGCCCAGCTCGACCGCCACCGATCAGACGATCAAGAACGACTACGAGCACGCGTTCCGCTACACGGGCATCAAGACGATCGCCGACAGCGAACTGGCGGTGTATTTCGGCTACGCCAACACGACGACCACCGAGAACCGGATCACGGGCACGCCGGAAGCCGAGAAGAACTCGCGCACCCGCCTGGGCCTGTACCACGTGACCAAGGGCACGCTGGGCGGCTCGACCTTCCTCGGCACCAAGATCGAGAAGGGGGACGACTTCCGCCAGTGGCGTGCCGTCGTCTACCAGACCGGCATGCTGACGGCCATGCGCACCGGATGGGACTTCGTGGCCGAGTACCGGAACAAGCGGGTGAGCGGGGTGGACGAGAAGTGGTACTCCATCGGCGGGCGGACCGACACCCACATCGCCGGTCCGTTCCGATTCCTCGTCGAGCTGGGGCATGACGTGATCAAGCCCGAGAACGGCGACACCCGTAACATGACAAAACTCACCCTCGCCGGGGCGGTTTCCGCCGGCCGCGAGCCCAGCTCGAGGCCGACGATCCGTCTGTTCTACACCTACGCCCGTTGGAACGACGCGGCCCGCGAAGCGATCAATGCCGATGCGGCCAACAACCTGGGCTCCCGGCGCCTCAGCCAAGTGTACGGCGACCGCAAGAGCGGCTCCTCGGTCGGGGCCCAGTTGGAGACCTGGTGGTGAGCTGACGAGACCCGGGCACGCGCGGCGTGCCCGGCAGGTTTTGCGGCCTGGCGTGCATCCCGAAAGGACGACATCACTCCTCGTCGTCTTGGGGTGGACAGCGTGGTGGGAACGCTGTGGATGCGCTGCCGGGCCGCACCTTTCTTCGCCCGCCGGTCCTTCGCGCCGGCGGGCGTTTTCATCGCACCTGCCAGCGAGGCCCTGCTCAGTCCATCGAAAGGGGCAGCTCGGTGTAGTAGCGCCCGCCATGGAAGATGAGCGGCGAGGCGTCCTCCCGGCGGCTGCAATGCTCGACCTCGCCGACGAAGATGACGTGGTCACCTTCCTCGTACCGGCTGCGGTTGAAGCACTCGAACACCGCGGCGCAGCCTTCGAGCACCGGAGCGCCGGCCAGTCCCGGACGCCACGGCACCCCGGCGAAGCGGTCGACGTCCTTGGTCGCGAAGCGCTCGGCCAGCTCGACCTGATCGGCGGCGAGAATGTTGATCGCGTAGTGCGAGCCGCGGGCGAACACCGGCATCGAGCCAGCCCGCAGCGACAGGCTCCACAGCACCAGCGGCGGCTCGAGGGAGACGGAGTTGAACGAGTTGGCCGTGAGCCCGATCAGCCGCCCGTCGGCGTCGCGCGCGGTCACCACCGTCACGCCGGTGGCGAACATGCCAAGCGCCTGGCGGAACTGCAGGGACGAGAACGAGGGCGCGGCCGCGCGGCGGGGAGGCGTCACGATGGGCAGGACTGAGGGAGACCCCCATTATTCCCCGGCCGCCGATCACTTCGCCGCCTCGGGGGCATCCGGGCCGTGCGGCGCGTCACGCGCGGTGACGTCGACGTACTGCCAGAAGTCGCGGGCGAAGGGGTGCGGGCGGTAGCCGTGCACCCACGGCTGCGCAAGGGCGGTGCGGATGCGGTGGGTGTGCACCTTGTACGGCATGTAGGCGATCATCAGCCGGCTGGCCTCTCGCATCAGACGGGCCCGTTCCTCGCCGTCGGGCAGCACCTGGATGCGCTCGTACAGGCGATCGAACTGGGCCAGCTCGAAGCGCGCATGGTTGGCGCTGCCCTTGTTGGGCCCGTAGGCCATCGAGAGCATGTCCTCGCCGTCCGGGGTGGTCGCCGAGTACCCCACGCCCCACATCATCAGCTTGCCCGCGCGCGACAGCTTCAGCTGCTCCGGCCACTGCGCGATGCGAAAGCGCATCTGCACGCCGATCGCGTCCATGTGCTTCTTCCACAGCTCCTGAAACTGCCGGGCCTGCAGGTCCGATCCCGAAGCCAGCTCCAGCACCAGGGGCTGGCCATCGGGCTGTTCGCGCCACCCGTCGCCGTTGCGGTCCACGTAGCCGTACATGTCGAGCAGCGCGCGCGCCTTCGCGCGGCTGAACTCGCTCATCTCGCTGACCATGTCCGGGTCGTAGCCGAAGGTCAGCGGCGGGATGGGGCCTTGCGCGGGCACGGCCTGCCCACGGCGCAACTGCCGGATCTCCTCGTCCACGTCATAGGCCAGCGAGATCGCCCGCCGCAGGGCCACCTTCTCGGGCGTGTAGCCCCCCACCACCGGATGTTCCATCTGGAAGTAGGTGACGGTGATGTCGGGCGCCACGTCGCGCGTCATGCGGATGCCGCGCTTGGCCAGGTGTGGCGCGAGCCGTCCGTGGGGCACCGCGATCTGCGCGAACTCCAGCGGCACATCCACCAGGTCGATCTCGCCATTCAGGAAGGCGAGCCAGCGCGGCTGCGACTCCTGAATGATCGACACCTCCACCCGGTCCAGGAGCGGCAGGCGCTTGCCTCGCAGCCGGCGCAGCAGCGCCTGGCCCTCGGCGTCGTCGGGGGCCGGACGGGCGTCGAAGGTGATCTCCCGAAAGCGCGGGTTGCGCTCCAGCGCCATGAAGGAGGAGCGGCGCCACTGCACGAGGCGGAAGGGGCCGGTGCCCACCGGGTGTTCGCCGACCCGGTCGCCGTGCGCCTCGACGACCTCGCGCGCCAGGGCGCCCATCGTGGCATGGTCTGCGAAGAGGTGGACGAAACGCGGCGCCGGCTTGGCCAGGCGGATGCGGAACGTGTAGCGGTCCAGGGCCCGCAGGCCCTCCACCTCCCGGTCGTAGTCGAACGGCGTCCTGCCCTCGAGCGCCGCACGCCGCACCCGGTCCATGCCGATGATCTGCGCGTTCTCCAGCACGTACAACGACGGGCTCTTCCAGCGAGGGTCGTAGTGGCGCTTGATCGAGTAGACGTAGTCGTGCGCCGTCAGCTCCCTCGGCCGCCCGCCGAAGGCCGGATCGTCGGCGAAGTGGATGCCTGGGCGGAGGCGGAAGGTGAACGTGCGGAAATCGTCTGACACCTCGGGCAGCGCGGCGGCGGTGCGCGGCACCAGCAGCGCCGGCCGGGCCAGGTAGTCGTAGGCCAGCGGGGCTTCGAAGATGTGCCCGGCGATGACGCGTGAATAAAGGTCCGAGATCTGGGCCGGGTCGAAGGTGCTCTCCGCCACGTTGAAGGCATAGCGCAGCACCTTGCGGGGAGCGCTTTGCGCCTGCGCGGGCGGGGCCGTCAGCGCCAAGGGCAGACAGGCGAGCGCAAGCGCCAGCCCTGCGCGATGCAACGCACGGCGCGAAAGTGGGGGCAGGTCGTCCTCGGTCACGGGCTGAGTGTAGAAGCTGCCGGGCCGCACGCGGCCCTCGGAAGGACCCTTGGCAACCTGCGCTCCGGCGGCGTGCCGGACGCCTTGCCCTGGCCCGCACCCGTCCGTCGCATGCCGCCCCATGGCCCGGGCCCCCTGCGCGCCGGGCACGGAACTCGCCCCGCCCCGGTGGCCCTACACTCCCTCCACCAGCCGCCCGACCCCGACGCGACCGCATGGCCTACCTCCTGCGACGACTCTGGCAAATGATCCCGACGCTGGCAGGCGTCGTGCTGCTGGTGTTCGTGCTGTTCAAGGGATTCGGCGGCGATCCGGCCGAAATCCTCGCCGGGCTCAACGCCACGCCCGAGCAGATCGCCGCGATCCGCCAGGAGCTGGGGCTGGACCGACCCTGGCACGTCCAGTTCGGCATCTTCGTCAAGCAGATCATCACGCTGGACTGGGGTCGCAGCTGGGCCACCGGCGAGTCGGTGACCTCGCTCTTCGCGAGCCGGCTGCCGGCGACGCTCACCGTGATGCTGCCCATCCTGGTGCTCGAGGTGGTGCTGAGCATCCCGATCGCGCTGGCGGTTGCCGCCGTGCGCGGTAGCCTGACCGACCGCGCCCTGATGATCCTGACCACGGTGGCGCTGTCGATCTCCTTCCTCGTCTACGTGATCGTCGGGCAATGGTTGTTCGCCTTCCGGCTCGGCTGGTTCCCGGTGCAGGGCTGGAGCGACTCCGTGTGGACCAACCTGCTGCGCTATGCGCCGCTGCCGGTGCTGCTCGCGGTCGCGGTCTCGCTCGCGCCGCAGACGCGCCTGTACCGCAGCTTCTTCCTCGACGAGATCGGGCAGGACTATGTGCGCACCGCCCGCGCCAAGGGCCTGGCCGAGCGCACGGTGCTGCTCAAGCACGTGCTGCGCAACGCGATGATCCCCATTCTCACCAACATCGGCGCGGGGCTGCCCGGCGTGTTCGTCGGCTCTTTCCTGATCGAGGTGTTCTTCTCCATCCCGGGCCTGGGGCGCGAGGTGCTGCTGGCGGTCAACCGCAGCGACTACCCGGTGATCCAGGCGTTCACGATCTACATCGCCGTGCTGACGATGCTGATCAATCTGCTGACCGACCTGCTCTACAAAGCGGTGGACCCGCGGGTGGTGCTCAAGTGAGCGCGCAGCAGGACACGGCCGCAGCCGCCGTTGCCCTGCCCGCGGGCGACGAGCACCGCCGCGGCGAGGGCGTGTGGCAGCTGGCGTGGCGACGCTTCCGCGGCGACCGCGTCGGCATGGCCGCGCTCGTCGTCGTGCTCGCCTTCCTCGCGCTGGTGCTGGCCAGCGCGACGGGATGGGTGGCCGGCGATTGGCAGCGCGAGGTGGCCGTGCCCCACGCCCCTCCGCACTTCGTCGGGCCCGCCCCGGCCGACCCCCTGCCCGCGCAGGTCGCGGCGGGCTCGCCCGAGGCCCGCCCCATCGACCTGTCCGACATCGACCCGCTCGCCCCGCGCTACGAGGAATGGCAGCGGCGCGCCGCGCAACTGCAGACGACGCAGCCCGAACGGCGCACGACGCTGCCGCTGGGGGCCGACCGCATGGGGCGCGATGTGCTGGCCAAGGCCGTGCAGGGCGCCCAGGTGTCGATCTTCGTCGGGGTCGCCGCGGCCGTCGTCGCGACCACGCTCGGGACGCTGCTGGGCGCGCTGGCCGGCTTCTTCGGTGGCCGCGTGGGCGACCTGCTCGAGTGGGTCTACAACGTCTTCACCTCGGTGCCTGGCATCCTGCTGATCTTCGCGTTCGCGGCGGTCTTCGGCCGCGGCAT